>JAVERC010000084.1:0-6804 GCA_034007295.1 Desulforegulaceae bacterium
GATACATTGAATATTTTGAAAATTAATTTTTGAATCTGCTACAGAGATTGGCAAAAAGGCCGTTTCTGTTCAGCAGCTATTTTTCTTTTTCATAATCTTAAGTTAACAATTTAAGTTTAAATTATTGTGAGTTGAGGGTCAAATCTTTAATCTTGACAAATCAACAATCACTTTATTTTTTTATTGAAGACAGATCTAAGTTTCATCTTTATCATCTATCCGGCCTTTTATTCAAACTTTAATGTGAGTTCAAAACTTCAAAAAACATCTGCCACGATTACATTAATCTATACGAATAAATACTTGCTGAAAATTTCTGATCTATTTTAAATCTTTTTCAGGGATAATATAGTAGCCACCTGTTTTCGGAGCTCCCCTAAACTCGATTTTTCCTTCACTTTTCAGTTCTTTTATATATCTTTCTATAGTTCGCTGTGAGAGATCCAACTTATTTTTTATCTCTTTTGTATTTTTCCCGGGAGTTACTTTTATAAAATTTAAAACTTCATTTACTCCGCCATTTACTCCGCCATTTACTCCGCCGTTTACTCCGCCGTTTTTACCGGAAAAATTTATTGGAAATAAAGTTACTTTAAAATAATTACCAATAATTTCAAAAATTGGTTGAGGAGCACCATATTTTTCCATCGCCGCCCTTACTCTTTTTATACCGGATCCATATTTTTCTATAACACCGGCCTCTTTAAAAACGGAGGCTATCTGCTTATTTCTTGGATTAGATGCAGTTTTTCCAGATAGAATATCTTCAAGCTTTACTCCTTCAGACAAAGGCCCGGGATTAAAGAATTCTATTCTATCATCATAAATTTTTAATGTTGAATCACCTGAAGCTCTATAATCCCTGTGGACTATCATATTTATCACAATTTCTCTTATTGCTTCTGGAGGGTACTCCCAGACTTCTTCACGCTCTGGCCTATCTTTTATTATAAAGACTTTACTTATATGCTTTCTGATAAATAGAATACATTCTTCTATTTCAGAAAAAAGATCTCCCCGAATTGTTTTATTGTCCTTAATTATAATTTCAGAATCAAAACGACCTGCATCAATTGTAGTTGTAATCAATTCATCTTTGTTAAACAGAAGATAACAGCCAAACGAAACAGCTCCCTGTCTTAATAGCTCAAATTTTTTTAAAACAATCAAAGGATCATCATCTATAGGAAAATCTCTTAAAGTATTTAACTTTTCAATGAAGATATTTACTTTATCCAGAGAAATATCTTCTATTCCATGAACTGGATCGGTAGCAAAATCCCAGCTAAGGTTTACTGTTTTTAAATGTTCATTTGCTATTTCAGCTAAATCCATAAGGTGATTGGAATTGTGTTTTCTTTTGTAATATTTTCCTTTGAAGCTAACAGGTTTTACCGGATATGAAATAATCGACAAACTAATTATTGTTTTATTTTCCAGAGTATATACTTCAGAGTCCGGTATTATTGATGGATAAGTTGAGCTTTTTATCTGATTTATCCATTTTTGAATACTTTCCTGATTTGACTGAGCCCCTTTTACATTGCCTTTATCATCAATACCGATAAAAACACTGCCTCCTTTACTATTTGCAAAGGCACATAAGGATTCTATTGTTTCTTTACCAAAAGAAACTTTGAACTCCACCTTTTCAGATTCACCATCTTTTAAGATTTTTGATATATACTCTTTCATTGAATCCTTGATATTCATCTAAATATTTGCGGCAAATTTTTTACATTTTCCTGTATTATGCTCATCTACTTTCTTTTCAAACTTCAATCCTGATAGAAACCCATCATACAGAATTCCGGGGACTTATCTTTTTTAAAAGAAAATTCATCACCTTAAAAAATAAGCTTTAATTTTAGGGGTTCTGAATTTATCTTGCCATGCTCCAAAGGATCAAATAAAGCTTGAATATCACTGAATGCAGACAGGCTGTTACATGATCTCATAAGAAGATTTACTGATTCTTGAGGATTGTCTTTTAATAAATCTACAGCTTTAACAATATTATCTCTCACTGTATTGGCCCAAATTGCATACCTGGAAAGAGTTGCACCATGTTCACTGCTTTGCTGGTTTATAGCAGCCCTGTCTAGCCTTGGGAAAGGATTATCTGATCCACCATCACCATAAGCAGTTGAAATCAAGAAATCCTCAGCCAAATCATATTTATTGATTATTTTATCAATACTTTTGCTAGTTTTATCTTTTTCCATTTATATACAAATCCTTATTTAAAATGACTGAAAAGACCCATTCCCAACAAATCAATTATGATCTTTATCTTTTGAATGCTTCACACGAAAAGCCCAAACAATAAAAGCACCTATTACAATTGGATAAAATCCATAAAGTCTTTCAAACCCTTTGAACTGATAAATCGTATCCCCAATTCCTCTGCCGATCTCACCAAATATTAAAATTACAAGCCCGGTAAGTATTGCAAAAACACCAAAAATATAAGCACAAATAAGTTCTTTATTAAATTTTTTCATAATTTTTAAAAGCCTTTATAAACAATTTTATTTGTAAATTTATCCTCTGTTAAAAAAAAATAATATTTAATTGAACCTTATTTAGATCCACCATGTTTTAATATTTTTGAAATATCTTTTTTTATTGAATAATTTTACGAAATAAATTTTTCAAATTTACAAACAGCCTTATATAGCTCCGCTCTTTAAGTTACAAAACAGCACTTTTAAAAATTACCTGACTCAATTTTTTAATTAGAATAACGAGGGTTATTTATTAATCCTTTTTATTTATGTCAAGACTAAACAAGGTTAATTATAAAAAATCTTAAGATGATTAAAATAAAACACAAATTAAGACCAAGCTAAAATTCAAGTTTTTTAAAAATTACTAAATGTTTAATTCTTTAAAAATTGACCAAAACCGAAATTTTTTGTTCAGTGTCAAGACACTGATGATAAATTTCACATTTAGGATACATTGAATATTTTGAAAATTAATTTTTGAATCTGCTACAGAGATTGGCAAAAAGGCCGTTTCTGTTCAGCAGCTATTTTTCTTTTTCATAATCTTAAGTTAACAATTTAAGTTTAAATTATTGGTGATTTAAGATATTTAAAGAAAAAATTTAATACTTATTAAAGAAAGGGGAAAAATGCTTTTTAAAACAGGTTTTATCGGGGCTGGAAACATGGCAGAAGCAATAGCTTCTTCAATGCTTGAAAAAAAAATAGCTGAAAATAATTTTATTTTTATAAATGATATAAGCAATGACCGCAAAAAATATTTCCATGAAAAATTCAGAATACACCCCTGCTTGTCAAACCATGAGGTGATTGAAAAGTCAGACATAATTATTCTTGCTGTAAAACCCCAGGTAATGGGTGAAGTCTTGAAAGATGCTTTTGAAAAAACAGATTTTTCCAGTAAAAAACTTATTATCTCCATTGCTGCCGGAATAACAACAGAATTTATTGAAAATATTATTTATTCTTTTACAAGTGAAGAAAATGCAAAAAACTTCCCTGTTATTCGGGTTATGCCAAATACTCCTTCTCTTGCCGGCATGGGTATGAGTGCAGTTTGCAAAGGTAAAAATGCCGGAAAAAAAGATGTTGAAACAGCTGAAACAATTGTAAATTCCATGGGAAAATCAATAATTGTTGAAGAAAATATGATGAATTCAGTTACAGCAGTTTCAGGGTCGGGTCCTGCATATTTTTTCTATTTTATTGAATCGCTTGTAAATGCAGCAATAAAGCTTGGTTTTTCAAGGGAAGATGCTTTTGAGCTTGTATTTCAGACAGCCAAAGGCTCAATTGCACTCATGGAAAAAACATGTGAATCTCCCGATATTTTAAGACAAAAGGTTACATCAAAGGGTGGAACAACAGAGGCCGCCCTAAATAAATTCATGGCTGAAAACTTTGAAAAAATTGTTGAGAAAGCACTTTTTGCAGCCCATGACAGAGGAGTTGAATTAAGCGGAAAATAATTGTAACCCCGGCTTACGTGCAGGCTCATTAAAAAAGATTTATATTTTAAATAAACTGAATATTTTTCTGCTTCCCTGGCAGGAGCCTGAGAAGCAGAAAAACCGAAGCTGTATAATTTTCAATTTTTTACAATACCGGAGCAGATTATAATGTTTGAACAGTCAGTAAGTATGTCAGCAGCACTTGGAGCAGGTCTTTTATCTTTTTTTTCTCCCTGTATAATACCACTTTTACCGGCATATTTTTCTTTTATAACAGGAGTTTCTGTTGAAGAACTTCTTGACCGCCAAAAGGATTCGTCCCTTAAAAGACAGATAATAATTTCAACTTCAATGTTTATTCTTGGGTTTACCCTTGTGTTTGTTCTCATGGGCTTTTCTGCAACAGCTGCAGGAGGTCTTTTTTCAAAATTTGGAAATTATTTAAGAATTATCGGAGGAATTGTTATTATAATTTTAGGTGTCCATTTAACAGGACTTTTTCAGATCAAATTCCTTCAAATGGAAAAAAGAATACATTTAAAACAAAAACCTGTTCACATGCTTGGAGCATTTTTTGCCGGAAATGCCTTTGCAGCGGGGTGGACTCCCTGTATAGGCCCGATTCTTGGAAGTATTCTTGTAATTGCAGGCTCACAGGAAACAATGGCCCAGGGGGGATATCTTCTTTTGATTTATTCTTTAGGGCTTGCAATTCCTTTTTTTGTTCTTTCATTTTTTATTCATTTTCTTTTGAGCTTTATGCAAAAAACCAGAAAATTCATAAAATTTTTAAATATTTTTGCAGGAATATTTTTAATTCTTCTTGGAATTGTCCTTATTGCCGATAAACTTGGTTATATAAGCAGTTTATTTTTATAGAAAAAGGCTTTATTATAACCCAAAAGAACAGGAGAATTATTTATGAAGCGTAACTTTGTCCTATAATCTCAATTATCAATAACATTTCCTGAAAAATAAGAAGTTTCTTTTTACAGAAAAAAACTATAACATAGCACTCTGATCAGGCTCTGCTATCTGCAGGGCCTGAAATTTTTTTAATGATTTAAAACGGATTTTTATGGAAAAAAAAATTTTTACAACCCTTTTTCTTGCGGTTTTTGCAAATATTACAGGAGTTGGAATTGTTGTCCCTTTACTTCCTGTTTATGCCAAAAATCTTGGTGCAAGCGGATTTTACATAGGACTTATATTTGGTGCATTTTCCCTTTCAAGAACATTTCTTTTACCCCTTTTTGGAAAACTTTCAGATAAGCACGGAAGAAAACCCTTTATTACAACAGGACTTTTTGCCTATTTTCTTGTTTCAATCGCTTTTATTTTTACAAATACAGTACCAGGACTTATTTTCATAAGATTTCTTCACGGAGCAGCATCTGCAATGCTTCTTCCTGTTATTCAGGCATATGTCGGAGACCTTACAAAAGATGGAAAAGAAGGAATAACAATGGGAATTTTCAATATTTCCATGTTTACAAGTTTAAGCCTTGGCCCTCTTCTTGGAGGGTTTATAAACGACAAATTTTCACTTGAGTATGCCTTTCTTTCAATGGGTATGTTTGCTCTTTTTGCTTTTTTTCTTTCTGTTATTTTTCTGCCTAAAACATCTGACGAAAGTATCCGCAATAAAGCATACAAACCATACAAATTTAGAAAACTAATCAAAAACAAAGTCTTTGCAGGCCTTGCAGTTTTCAGATTTTCATATACAACCTGCATTGGAATTATCTGGTGTTTTCTTCCTGTTTACGCAGACCAGAAATTCAGCATGAATTCCACACTAATAGGAATCCTTGTAATGAGCGGAGTTTTTACAAGCGGAATAATGCACGCTCCAATTGGATATCTTTCAGACAAAATGAACAAAAAAGTTCTTGTTTTTACAGGCGGAATTATCTGTGCCATTGGTCTTCTTTTAACAGGATTTGGAACCGGGTTTTATTCCATACTTGGAGCTGTAACAATTTTTGGACTTGGAGGAGGTATTTCAATGCCTTCAATAATGGCTCTTGCTGTAATTCACGGAAAAAATGAAAATGCAATGGGAGGTGTAATGTCACTTCTTACTGTTGCCCACTCCCTTGGAATGCTTGCTGGTTCTCTTCTTGCAGGAATAATCATGGATTTAAGGGGACTTAAGTCGGCTTTTCCAACCGGATTTGCAATAATGATTATTGGTACTTTTATTTTTCTTTATTTAAACCATGTAAAAAAAACCAAAGATCAGCAGGCAGTGGAGTAAAACCACACTGCCTGCAAAAAATAAATTTTTTTCAAAACCCCGTTATGCAATCATACCGCCGTCACACACAAGAAGAGAACCAGTTGTATATGATGCAGCATCTGAAACAAGATATAAAACTGCTCCTGCCATATCTTCGGGGTCTGCAACCCTTCCAAGTGGAATTTGAGATACTATCATACTTTTAAGGCCTTCATCTTTTGTAAGTGCACTTGCAAATTTTGTATCTGTAAGTCCGGGAAGAAGTGCATTTACCCTTATTTTATAAGGTGCAAGCTCTTTTGCAAAAGCCTTGGTAAGAGCAATAAGAGCTGACTTTGAAACAGAATAAATTCCCTGAAAAGGTGCCGGCCTGATTCCGTTTACAGAAGAAACATTTACTATGCTTCCGCCCCCGTTTTCTTTCATGAGTTTTGCAAATTCTACTATTGTAAAAAAAGGGCCTTTAAGGTTTACATCAAAAATCTTGTCCCAGGCCCATTCCTCTGCATCTATCATATTTCCGAAAAACGGATTTGCAGCTGCATTGTTTACTAAAATATCAAGGGTGCCGTATTTTTCCTTAACTGACTCTACAAGTGCT
>JAVERC010000085.1:0-6796 GCA_034007295.1 Desulforegulaceae bacterium
GAGATTATCAGTGTCGATAGAATTAATGCTTGATTCAATTGTGAAATCAACAACATTACCATAAGTTTTGCCACCTTCAGCTGTTTCTGCATAAGCACGAACTTGATATTCATTTACTGTTAAACCAGTAGCAGTAACAGTAATATTAGCAGAGCCAGTGGCAGTTAAATCAACAGCAGTTGACCAATCGTTATCTAATATTTTATATTCAAATCCACGAGCAATAATTGCATCAGTTCCTTGAGCAGTAGTACCATTAAATACAGCAGTCTTATTGGTATTATTAACTATAACAGCAGTATCGGTAGTAACAGTTGGAGGGACAACAGCTAAAGTAGTAAATGTAGCAGTATCGCCAGCAACAACACCTTCAGTAGCAGTAGAAACAAACCCTCTTACCATGTATTGAGTATTAGGAGTAAGTTCAGTAGCACTATAAGTGAAAGGATTGGTTTCGTCAGTTACGCTAACATTAGTCCAGTTAGCATCCGTTGCTTTCTTATAGTCAAAACCACGAGTAAGAATAGGGTCAGAGCCTTGAACGAAGCTAGCGTTAAACACTGCTGTAGTTTGAGTGATCTGAGCATTAGGAACTGTTGTAGAAACTACAGGAGGAGTCTGAACATTGGAGGTAGTAAATGGAGCAGAAATCCAAGCCGAAGAAGTGCCATCACCACAATTAGACCTAACAAAAGCAGTATAGTTTGTATTAGGAGTAAGATTAGTGAATGTTTTAGAAGGAGAGCCTACTATTTCAGGAGTTCCACCAGAATTAAGTTTAACTTCCCAAGAGACTTCACTACCACTTGGAGTCCAAGTAATAGAAGCAGAAGTATTAAGAGCATTAACTACTAAATCAGTTGGAGCTGCACAAGAAGATGGTAGGTAATCAACAATTACACTATCTAACCAATAATACCAGATGTATGAAGTAGTTACATGTCTAAAGGCAATGTAGTTATTTGGTCCAGATAAAATTGTGCTATCGAAATGAATCTCATATGGAAGCCAATCAGAAACTGTTGGAGTTATTGTTTCCACAAGTTCAAATGTTGATGTATCTGAACTGCTTGACATTACTCCCACTTGCATAGAACCAGATGAAACGCCTTCTCTCTTAAGCCAGAAAGTTACTTTTAATGAATTTATATCTGCTGCAAATGCAGGAGTTATTGCATAAGTTGGTTCAGATGTAGAAGCTGATTGGAATTTGATACTTGCAGGTGCTGAATATGAATAAAGAGAAACAAGTGATGGGTAATCAGTACTTGAATAAGTATTAATCACTGGACGAGACCAGCAAGGAGCAAAAGTGCCAGAAGCTGTTCCGTATGAGTCAAAGTTTTCAATCCAAGGAATATTTATTACAATATCACATGCAGTAGAGTGGGTAATAGTTGAAGTGTATCTTGAAATTTCTGTACCACAATCTGTAGCCATTCTAAATTCATATACAGTCATTGGTGTTAGCCCTGAAATAACAGCAGGAGAAGTTGTAACATAAGATGAGTCCCAATCTGTGGTTCCTTCAACCCTATGATAAATATACCAAGCAGTGTTAGTGCTGTTTGGATCAACCCATGATATTTCAATTGAGTTTGGAGTTTCATTTGAAGCGGTAGGTGTATTTGGACGAGGACAAGTAGGTATATAATCAATATATACATCATCAATATATAAATAGTTAGTTGTTGTGTTATATTGAGATTTGAATGCAATAAATTGACCAGTTCCAGTATATGAAGCTAAGTTAACTTCAAATTCTTCCCATGTAGAAGATGCAGAAGGTTGAACTGTATCAATTGGAGTAAATGAAGTAGCATCAATTGAGTCCATAACTCCAACAATTAGATTACTTGTAGTATTTCCTGTTCTCATCCAGAATGTTGCCATCAAAGTATTAATTGGAATTGAAGCATCAATTTCTGGCAATACTGCAATATTATAAGTTCCAGATGAAGCATAGAAGTATAATGATGCTGGAGCACTATGATTTGTTGTTTGAAGGTATGGGTATGTTGAGTAAGTAGTTATTTTTTCCCAACAAGAAGGGAAATAAGCAGAACCTGTTCCTCCATAAGTATCAAAGTTTTCTATGTATGGCAATGTAGAAATAATATCACATGCTGTACGGAAATTAAGAATATTCATTGGAAGAGAAAGTTCTGTTCCGCAATTATTGATTATTCTAACTTGATAAGGAGTATTTGGTAATAGATTACTTAGAGTGTATGGATTTTGTGAAATATTTAATGAATCAACCCAATCTGTAGCTGTTGCTTCTTTCCAATAAATCCACCAATCAGTAACAGAACTTAGATTGGAACTCCAACTAATATCGGCACTTGTTGTTGTGATATTAGAAGCAACTAAATCAGTAGTACTTGGACAAGTAAGTCCAACTACATTAATATTATCTATCATTCCTCCAGGTTGAATTCCTCCCGAGCCATCATTTCTCCAAGCAAAAACAACTTGTTGAATTGAATTTGAATATTCTGAACCTAAAGAGATATTTTCAGTTTGCCATGTACTTTGTAAATTTAACTTAGGGGAAACTCTATATGTTTCTGAAGGTAGAGTTCCTGCAACAACAGGCTCGCCAACAGGCAATACATATACTGCTATATAGTCGTATAATGTGGTAGTGCCTTCTCCTCCAGCTTTCCAATCAAAGGATAGAGCAAATTCAGGAGAATTATCAAATTCAATTAAAGTTGATACCATAACTACAGATGTAGTATTAGTATATCCTGCAGTAACTCCATTATCTGAAGAAATATATAGTCCGTTTCCAGTACCATTAGCACCAAGAGGCCCTATAAACCATTTATTTGTTTGAGTTCCGTTGTTAATAGTCCAAGTATTATAAATAGTACTATCTTCGAAATCGAAACTAAATGGAAGTAGATTTGATGAAGTAGGAAGAATTACTTTTTGAGCATCAGTCCAATTTCCTAAACAACCTCTTTGAACAGCCACCCATACAGAATCTCCAGGATTAAATCCAGGTAATATATATGGTAAAGTTGTTCCAGTTGGGATAGGAATAATTGTTGCTGTAGTTGGGTCAAATGGTGCTGCTAAGTTTGAAGCATAGGCAATATTAAATCCATCTCCCTCATCTCCTGAATTATCCCAATTTACATTAACTGAAGTTGTAGAAGCAGCTCCAACTGCTAATCCATAAACGTCAGGACAGTTTGGAGTATAATCAACAACAAAGTTATCAACATAAGCTCTTGCATATTCACTTGCTGGTGCTATTGCAGCTAAAGCAATAAATTGACCACTACCAGAATAATCTGTTAACATAACCACTTTATCTTCCCAAACATTTGTTTCGGATATAGTTTGAGGAGTACCAACTGGGACAAAGGTTGTAAAGTCATTAGGGTCAGACATAACTCCAACTTGAATTCCATTATTATCTAATGTTGAATATCTCATTTTAAATTCAACAGTTAAAGTATTTAAAGGAATACTTGCATCTATTGGATTAGATACCGCAACTGTTCTAGTATTATTATATGCATAAAAATACATTGCTCCTGGAGAAGAGTAATTAGTAGTTGAAATATAAGGATAGTTTGCAGTAGAGTATGTAGTTACGTTTCTTGACCAACAAGTAGGATAAGATGTAGCAGCTGTTCCTGTTCCGTAAGTATCAAAGTTTTCAGTGTAAGGCATAGTTGTAATTCCTTCACAAGCAGTACGGAATGTAATAATTGAACCAGCATCTGAATATGTTGCATCACTACATAAGGTTCTAACGAATAATTCATATACTGTATTAGCGGTAAGTCCTGTTAGTTGATAATTGGTTGTAGTTAAATCATAATCTATCCAAGTAAGATCTCCTATTGCTCTATAGAAAAGTTTCCATTGAGTGTCAGTTAGATCAGAAGGTGAAAATGATATATCTGCAGTAGTTTGAGTTATCATTGAAACTTGAAGAGAATCAGGTGCGTCACAGATTGAGTTTACATCTACGACTACATCATCCAACCAATAATAATAAACAGATGAATTTGTAATATGTCTAAACGCTATATGATTACCTATTCCGTTTATTGTAGTATTCTCAAATGAAACCTCATATTCTGTGAATGCTGTGGAAGTTGGTGTAATTGTATCAACTACTTCAAAAGTTGATAAATTTGTGTTATCTGACATAACTCCTACTTCCATTGTTCCAGAAGATGTTGTACTTTCTGCCTTAAGCATAAATTTAACCTTTAAGGTATTTATATCAAAATCTATTTGAGGTGTAATTGCATATGTAGGTGCTGTTGCTGACGCTGATTGGAATCTTAAACTTGCAGGTGAACTAGTTGAATAAGCAGTAACTATAGAAGGATAAGGTGTGGTTGTGTTAAGTACAGGACGAGCCCAGCAAGGAGGGAATGTACCTGCAGAAGTACCATAATAATCAAAGCTCTCAGTTAATGGTAGAGATGTAATTGGAACACAAGGTGTGCGGAATGAGTATACATCACTTGGTTCTGATAATTGATCTCCACAGTCAGTTACTAAATAAATATCATAACTAGTATTTTCAAGAAGATTAAGCATAGTATAAGGATTTGTAGTAACATATATTGAATCATAAATTGTCGCCATTGTTGGTTTATAATATAACCACCACGCAACATCAGTTGAGTTCCCTGGTGTCCAACTAATTTCAGCATCATTTAGATTAATATTTGAAGCTAATATTTGAGTTGGTTTTGCACATCCAGGAATTTCTGAAACAACAAGATCATCAAGATACATATAATTTGAGGAGCCTGAATATGTAACCTTAAAGCCAATATAAGTTCCTTGTCCTTGATATGGAGCAAAGCTAACTTCAAAGTCTTCCCAAACACTTGTTGCTGATGGTGAAAGATTGACTATTTCATTAAAAGTAGAAATATCATTAGGATTTGACATTACTCCAACAGAAATATTATAAGAAGCAGATGTTTTTCTTAACTTAAAGTTTGCTCTCAAAGTATTTATAGCAATAGTTGGGTCTATACTTGGAGTCAAAGCTAAATTATAGCCAGAAGAAGCATAAAAATACATCGAGCCAGGTGCTGAGTTATTAGTAGTGCTAATATATGGATAAGATGTATTAGTTGAAGCTTTTATCCAACATGTTGGGAAAGTTCCTGTTCCTGTACTATAAGTGTCAAATGATTCTGACCAAGGAATAGTTGTTATTGATTGACAAGGTGATGTAGTTACAGATATAATATTTGTTGCTTCAGATAATTCAGTTGCGCAAATTGTTTTCAAGTATATATTATATGTAGTATTTGTATCAAGGGTTTGGAGTGTGTAACTTGTATTAGAAGTAACTAAAACTGAATCATAATCTGTTGCAGCTAAAGTTTTATAATATAAATACCAAGATGCATCTCCTACATTTCCAGGAATCCATGAAATTTGCATTTCTGAGTTTGTAACATAATTTACTGTAACATCTGTTGGACGTGCACATGCAGGTATTTCAGTAATTGAAATATCATCAATATTCAAATAATACCCACCAGTAGTGTTCCTAACAAATGCAATTTGGTAATCTCCAAAATATTGATTTAAGTTAACTTCATATTCTGTCCAATCACTTGCAGGTATAATTGTATTTGGCATAATGTCAATAAATAAACTTGTATCTGCTTCTGCATCTACTACTCCATTTGTTGTTACATCAAATATCTTAACGGAAAGAATGTCTGTATAAGTTGAGTATCCTTTTGCCCAGAAACGTAATCTTTCATTTCCTGTTAAAGAAATTGGAGGTGAAATCATCCAATCGCCAGATAATCCAGCTGAGGTAGAGCCACTATACATTTGAAGAGCACCAGTGCCAGAATGTACATATGAAGAAGTTGTGGTTTTTCTCCAAACTCCACTTGCTTGAGTTCCTCCATTAATATTTGTCCAACACCATGGGTGAGTTCCTGTATTTAATCCATAAGCTACAAACCAAACTCCTTCAAATCCTTCATTCCATGGAATAGTTGTTATTGCTTCACATGGCATTCCAACGTTTATTGTGTTTGTTGCATAAGTTGTATCACCACTTGAACAAATTGCATACAATCTAACTTGGTAAACTATGCTTGATTGAAGTCCTGTTAAAACAAATGGATGAGCGAATGCATCCTCACTTTGCCATGTTGTTTCATCTATTGGTTTATATTCTACAATCCACGACAAAACATTTGCATCATCAGTTCCATCCCAATCCAATGTAATAGAATTTGGTGTTGCAAGAGAGTCATAATCAGTAAGCCCAGTTGGGATTGAACATGATGGAGTAGTATTAATCATTAAATCATCAATATACATTGAATTTGTTGCTCCATATCCTTGAACTTTAAATGCGATATGCTGACCTATACCTGTATAGTTTGTGAAATCTACTCCAAATATTTGCCAAGTACTGGTTGATGTTGGGGATAAATTTGTTATAGAATCAAATGTTGTTGCATCAGTAGGGTCAGACATTACTCCAACAGTAATATTGTATGCAGCACCTGTTTTATATAATTTAAAGAACGCTGAAAGTGAATTTATCGGTATTGACACGTCAAATTCAGGTGTTACAATATAATTATAAGCTCCAGAAGCTGTGTACATATACATTGAGCCAGGAGAAGAACTATTAGTAGTTGAAATATAAGGATATGTATTTGAAGTTATTTTTCCCCAGCAGGTTAGGAAAGTTCCAGAGCCTGTTCCATAAGTATCAAATGATTCTTCAAAGGGTAATGTATTTATTAAATCACAATCCGTTCGGAAA
>JAVERC010000032.1:0-40662 GCA_034007295.1 Desulforegulaceae bacterium
TTGTTTTCAAAGGTCAGCTTCATTGTTTATCCTTTCTATTGTGCTGCGGCGGATACAGTGCTGCTTTCTTCCTCATGGCCTCGCCTATGGAAAGCCCGTAGCGTTGGACCAGATCCGGGTTGAGAATCAGAGCCTCCATACTGGCGTTTCTAAAGGGAATGACTGCTGGTTTTTCGCCGTTCAAAATCCGCACTGCCATTTCAGCAGCTTCAAGTGCCGCATCATGGTAGTCCCGGGCCAGTGCAAGGGTAGCACCTTCCTTTATCTGGTCGCTGTCAAAGACATAGACTGGAAGATTTTTTCCATCTGCCCTGCGTGCGATGAGTGCAAAACCGGGTCTGGTCAGGTTGTCTGCAATCTGTGCCACTGCCGCTATGTTCTGGTGGGTCAGTTCGTCTGCAGCCTGGGGTATGTCCGAAGGGGCTGTGACAGGTATGGATACAAGTTCAATATCCTGGTCTCTGAGGGCCTCCTCAAATGAGGTTGTGTAGAGTTCACTGTTGATTTCCGCAGGTGTGAAAAGGGTGCCTACCCGTTTTGTCCCTGGCAGGGTCTCTTTGATGGTTGCAGCCATGCCGCGAAAGGGCGATCGGGTGGTAATGCCTGTAACATTTGGGTGGTGTTTTGTTTCACTCTTGCCTGCTCCGGCCTTTACAGCATCACCGACACCGGTAAAGACTACGGGGCAGGTTTGTGCCACCTGCCTCAGTGCTGCCTGAAGTGCAGGTGTTGAAACAACCATCACCAGATCCGGCTGATCAGCCTGAATGGAGAGCATGATGCTGGAAAGGGTTGCCATGTCGCCCTGTGCATTGAAAATCCGCATCTCGTAATCCCGGTCAGGATGGAGTCCTGCTTTCATGAGACCTTCCAGATAGCCCTCTTTGGAGCGTTCGGAAAATTCGGTTTCACTGTAGAGAACCATGCGGATGCGAAAGGGCCCTTTACGTGTGTCAGCTGTTTTTTCCCCAGTCTGACTGGTTTCCTGCTGTTTAATGAGAATATCCCGAAGCCTTGTTGTCATCTGCCATTTTGGGTAAAGCCTGAGGACATCATTGTTTATTTCAAGAAGCTGGGGAACCACGTTTTCAATCCGCAATGAGCCAGGAGACTGTCCTTCAAGTACAGAAATGGCCATGTCTGCAGTAAGTTTTCCAACAGTCCGGTAGTCGGCCCCAAGGCCGAAGACTGCACCCTTTTGCACATCCAGGGGGTCGTTTGTGAATACAGGAATGCCAGCCTGCACAGCCAGTTTTACAATAAGACCAATTGAGGCCGTTGCCACCACGTCTCCACCGATCCAGATGGCTTGTGCTCCCTTGGCAATGAGGGATTGGGCGGCTTCATAAACTTCTGATGTGTTGGCGGCAATACCTTCCATAAGCTGGATATCCAGATCCTTAACTGCCGTTCTTGCTTCAATGAGGCAGGATTCTGAAGATTGTTCCGAAGGATTCCACACTACGCCAATGCGTTTGAGTTTTGGGTGCATCTCACGTGCTATGTTGATTGCTTCCTGAACCGGCTGAAAGGTACCGATACCGGCAAGGTAGAACGGATGCTGGTTTGGTTCCGGTCCGGAAATTCCCACGCCTGTGGTGTAGGGGTTGGTAACTGCACCGAATATATGGGGTTTTTGTGTGGCTGTATTGGCGTTGGCAAAGGTCTGAAGTGCCAGGGTACTGGAGGTGATGACCATGTCAAAAGGGCTGTTTGCGATTTCCCTTGCAATGGCGTTGGCCGTTGGCATATCCCCCTGAGGGTTATAAATTTTGAGATTTTTACGGTCCGGTGCGATAAATCCTTTTTCTCCCAGCCGATCCACAATGCCCTGCACATGTGCATCTAGTAGAAAAGTGGAGGTTATCTGGAAGATTGCAATGTCGGGATAGTGCTTTGCCGGGTTCCTCGCTGGTGCTCTGCGCTGACCAAGATCCGAGGCCAGCAGGAGAAGAGATGCCGAAATAATAAGCAAAACTATCAGCCATAAGGGTTTAAGGGTGTTTATCAAGTTAGTTGTCCTGTTTTAATAAAAAATGTTTATGTTATCTTTATTTATCATCATGCAATAAATAATAATATTTTTTTAACTGAAAATATTTATCATGGATGTCGCGTACGGCCGTGAGAAGTTCATGTTTTTCTCCAGTAAGAGTTTTTGAAA
Source organism: Desulforegulaceae bacterium (assembly GCA_034007295.1). Classification (GTDB taxonomy): domain Bacteria; phylum Desulfobacterota; class Desulfobacteria; order Desulfobacterales; family JACKCP01; genus JACKCP01. Next base: position 2,165 of record JAVERC010000032.1, read on the forward strand.
TATCATTTTTGTCTTATTTTTTTGTATGATACCCTGTTTTTAACCCTGATCTCTTCGCTGATGAAATAAAAGCCTGTTTCATATCGAGAAAATAATACAAAATACGTACCAAATGTAAAATACTAAATAATCTTGTTTTGCATGGCAGATTTATTGGCATATGGCATTTTTGTTGGCTGAAAAAGTTGGCGTTTTATGTTCTCTGTGTTTAGTATTGTCACTGAATATCAAAAGTGTTTATGGCATGTCGATTGCATTAAGGTTTGTCGGTTTCCATGCTCCATGTAATTGTTTATAAATGCTTGTCACCAAATATTTTGATTGTAATGAAAATATTGCGAAAGATTTTAAAAAGGAAAAGGCAATGATTAAAAGAATGTTTAATAAAAGGGGTGTAAGAAAAAATCAGGTGATTTTTCTGGGACTGCTGGTATTTTTTTTTGCAGCAGGAGAGGTGCAGGCGGCACAGGAAGCACCATCCCGGTTTCAGGAGGTAGCCGGAAGCAAGGGTTCTGTCATTCGGGACATAGGCACAAAGCTGGAGTGGCAGCGTTGTGCCTATGGTCAGAGCTGGACAGGTTCCGGCTGCAGCGGAACAGCTTGGGAAGGAACATGGGATAATGCAGTAAAAATTACTTGTCCGGGGGGTTTTCGGCTCCCGATTCTTGATGAGTTGAAAACCCTTGGCCCATATTACAAAAGTGTTTTTTCCGGTGCTTACAGGTTATGGTCTTCTACGTACTATGGAGGTTATAAAACTATTGTGTGGGGCTTCAATTTTGATTACGGTAATGGCTACGGCTACAGCAAGAATGAAAGCCTCCATGTCCGCCTTGTGCGAGTTGGACAGTGAATTTTGTTTTTTTCCTTTCTTGTTTTATTGAAGCAGGATTCGAAATAGAAGTCTGTGGCTCATGTCTGCATTTTAATTGGGTTTAGAGATGATAGAATCATAAAAAAAAACTGGTATTACACTAAAATTATGGAGGGTATTATGAAGCTAAAAAAAAATTTCCGGGCCATTGTTTTTTTTCTGGGGGGACTCATTACAGCATCAGTATTTCAATTTATCTATCCCCCGCCCAAAGATGCTCTGGCTGATCAGTATGCCTGTATCCGTCAGGATCTGGATGCCGTTGGGATGACCGGAAATATACCTGATCCTGCATTCACCATCGCTTACAAGGTTCCATTATGTTACAGCAGCAATGGTTACAGTGTTGAAAAGGTATATATGTACGGTGACCAGGTTGCTGTGAAATACAAAAATTCCCAGCCTGCTTCTTTGAATTCATTTAACACCAAATCATTAAATTCCAGTGGCAGCTCGTTTCGGATTATTCCATAAAAAAACAATGGTTTATCTGATTATTTTTTGAATTGTGGAATATATGCATGAGCCTGATCTTTGGGTACAAAGACATTTTAGGCACGTGAATTTGGCAGAGGTAATATTTCAAGTCATGGGAAAAACAGCGATTCTCTGTCCGCCTTATTTTCAGCGGACAGCGGTTTGCTGTTCAGGGAGTTCAGTTTCTGTGCCTCTGAAGCCTATGATCCGTTTCCATTGAAAAGCTTTATCATTTTTTTTCTCAAGCCCTCCCTGCTGATGCCAAGCATTCTGGCTGCCTTGGTTTTGTTGCCGCCTGCGGCTTCAAGGGTTTTTTCAATCAGTGCTTTTTCGTTTTCTTTAAGGGTGAAAATTTTTTCTAAAGACTTATTTTTACTGTCATTGCCGGATAAATACTGCTTGTTTTTTTTATTTTCAGTTGTTTCATTGTTTTTCGTAACGGACTTTTCCGGGCGGATATGTAAAGACAGATCTTCCACTCTGATGGTTTTGGAATAGGACAGTGCCACAAGCCTTTCCACCTCATTTTCAAGCTCCCGGACATTTCCAGGCCAGGGGTAGTTCAGCAGACAGTCCATGGCTTCTTTGTTTATCTTGAGAAGAGGCCGGTTCATCTGACGGCAGTGCAGATCCAGAAAACGTTGAAGCAGCAGCACAATATCACCGGGCCGCTCTCTAAGGGGAGGGAGAGCAAGAGATATAACATTGAGACGGAAGAAAAGATCCTCTCTGAAGCGTCCGGCCTTTGCTTCGGCCTTGAGATTACGGTGGGTGGCCGCAACGACTCTCAGATCCACGGGAATAACTGCAGATCCGCCTACCCTTTTGATTTCACGTTCCTCGAGTACCCTCAGGATTTTGGCTTGAATGTTCAATGGCATATCCCCGATCTCATCTAGAAAGAGGGTGCCGCCGCCAGCCTGTTCAACAAGGCCCTTTCTCATATTCACTCCAGTGGCTATGCCTTTTTCAATGCCGAAAAGCTCACTTTCAAACAGACTTTCCGGGATTGCAGAGCAGTTGATGGCGATAAAGGGCCTGGCTTTGCGGATGGAGTTATAATGAAGTGCTTTGGCAATCAGTTCCTTTCCTGTTCCTGTTTCCCCTGTGATGAGCACATTAACGGATGTGTCTGCTATGCGTTCAGTCTGATCCAGTATCTGGCGCATGGGCTGGCTTTGTCCCACAATGCGTTTGGGGGAAAATCGTTCCATAAGCCCTTTTTTAAGGCCTTCGTTTTCTTTAATGAGCTGTCTGCGTGAGATTTCCAGTGCTTTGCTTGTTTCTTTAAGGTTTTTAACCATTTCTTCCATCTGAAATTCACGTGCCTCGATTTTGACCAGCATCATGCCGAAGGATTCTGCAAGGCTTGCGATTGGTTCAGGACAAATTGTGCTTCGGGTCAGGTCAAAAAGGGTTTCTACGCGGTCATACCGGTTCCAGACAAGATCGTGGCAGATCTGTTCCATCAGCTTGAGAAGGCTTTCAACATCAGGAGGGAAATGGGTGACGTTTGTCATGTTTTTTTCCATATTTTTATAAAGTCAGTTGGTGTTTTTATTGGGACAGAATCTTCTGGCCGTATTTTTTATGGGCAAGTGGATTGAAGTCCTGCAGTATTATTTCCCTGGATATCAGTCTGTACGCAGGGCCTGAATAGGGTTTAGTGCAGCTGCCTGCCGTGCCGGGTAATAGCCGAAAAAGATACCAATAACAACAGATACGCCCACACCAAGGATCAGTGCTCCATGGACGATTTCAAACTGCCATCCTGAAAATTTGGCAATGCCCCATGATGTTGCCACGCCGATAAAACTTCCCACAAGACCGCCAACCAGGGAAAGCAGAATGGATTCTATTAAAAACTGCCACTGGATGTCTTTTTGCCTGGCTCCCAAAGCTCTGCGTATTCCTATTTCACGTTTTCTTTCCGTAACTGAGACCAGCATGACATTCATAACACCTACACCGCCCACAATGAGGGATATACTGCCGATGGCTCCAAGAAGCAGAGTGAACATGCGGAACTGACGTTCCATTTGGGCGATCATTTCTTCAGGACTTATGATGCGCAAATTAATTTTTTCAGTAAGAGTTGAGAAATAGGTTTTGAGCTCCTGTGTTCCATGTCCTGTGGTAAAGTCCGGAGAAAGTCGGCCCATGAAAGCAGTGATGATGGTTTGAGATGACATTCTCAGTACAGCAGGAAGGGGCATGAGAAGGCCTTCCTGGATTTCATAGGGTCTCATGCCGCCCAAGGCTACGGCTTCCATGGTACCCAGCACGGTTATTTTTCTATTATTGTAATACAATTCACTCCCCGGAGCTGTGGCAATACCATTGGATTTAAGTCTGGCGGCAAGATTACTGCTCAGGCAGGCATGGGCTGAGATGCCGTCAAGATCTGAAATAAATCGTCCTTCTGCCATTGACAGCCTGTTCATGTTAAAAAAGGATTCTGTAACCCCAAGGGCTGTAATGTTCATGCGTTTTCCATCTTTTCTAAGTTCTCCATAGGATGAGGCATAAGGGGCTGTTGTAGCTATGGAAGGAAGAGTTTCGGGTATTTTGAGAATATCTTGCAGTCTGAAACCCTTGGGTGATCCTTCTCCCCGGCTTTGTTCGGCCTGTATGGACAGAATGTCAGTTCCCATTTCCATGAATTGACGCATGCTTTCCCGTTGAACAAGGGTGCCGATGGAAACCAAAGCAATGACAGAAGCAATTCCTATGACAATTCCAAGCAGTGCAAGGATGGAACGCTGACGTGAAGATATAAGGGAACGTCCTGCTTCCCTGAGATTAGCCTTCAGGATCATGGGCTTTCCTCCGTTCCGGCAACACAGCCGTCCTGCATACGTACGGTTTTCGGACACTGAGCTGCAATACGTGGGTCATGGGTGATGATGAGTGTGGTTATATGCCTTGCAGCGTTCAGCTCAAGAAAAAGATTCATTATTTCCTGACCCACACGGGTATCAAGTGCACCTGTAGGTTCATCTGCAAGGAGAATGGAAGGGCTGCCCACCAGAGCACGTGCTATAGCCACTCTCTGCTGCTGTCCTCCTGAAAGTTCCATTGGCTTGTGACCGGCTCTGTCTTCCATCCCGACTTTTTCCAGTATTTCCATGGCCATGGGCTTTTGTTCCTTTTCAGGAATGCCCCTGTAAACCAGGGGAAGGCATACATTTTCAAGGGCCGTGAGCTTGCCGAGAAGATTGAACTGCTGGAAAACAAAACCGATTTTCTGATTTCGTATGCCGGAAAGTTCGCTGTCTGACAGTTCAGAAGTTTCTCTGCCCTCAAGAAGATAACGGCCTGAATCGGGCTGGTCAAGAAAACCTATGATGTTCATAAGGGTAGATTTCCCGCTGCCTGAAGTACCTGTTATGGCAAGCATTTCTCCAGTATTCACTTCAAAGCTCACACCTTTGAGAACGTGTACCTGTACAGGTCCAAGTGCAAAAGATTTTTTTATGTTTTCAAGTTTCAAAAGGCTCATGGCGTCCATTCCCCGAGCTTATCTCCTGGTTCAAGTCCTGAAAGGATTTCAACAAAACCCAGGGTTGTTATTCCGGTTGTTACCTTTTTTTCTTCCATACTGCCGTCATTTTTTATAATCCGGACCATGGCATGATCGCCCATGGGGCGGACAAGGGAAAGTGGAACCATTAAAGCTTTTGGATTGTTATATACAAGGATTTCAAGGTCTGCACTCATTCCAACCCTTATTGCTGAACTTGCATCTTTGCTGAGTTCAGGAAGTGTTACCTGTACTTCAAAACCCGGTGCTTCCATGCCGTTTCCTGAGGTGGCCTGGGCTGAAATATGGGAAAGATACCCATCCAGCATGATGCCGGGAAAGGCATCTCCGTTTGCCCTTACTTTCTGATTAAGTGACAGCCTTCCAATTTCCACTTCATCTACACGGGAAAACACCTTGAGTCCGCTGAGATCTCCTAGTGCAAGAAGTGCTGAGCCTGCCTGCACTCTGGCACCCTGATCCAGGGACTGTTTTTTGTTTTCTTCTGTAACAGGCTGAATTACCACACCTGATACAGGAGCCCTTACTTCCGCCTGGGAAATGAGAGACTTAAGTTCATTCAGCCTGATTCTGGCATTGTCCAGCTCCATTTTAGCAATACTAATGTTTTCAGGGCTGGCTTTTTTACTGGTGGAAGCCATTTCTTCCTTGCTGGATATAAGATCCATACGGCTGGTTTCAACCTGCTGTTTTGCACTGTTAAGCTCCTGTGCAGGAATGATACCCTTTTCAAAGAGGAGTACGGATTCATCAAGCTGACGGATATTGTTTTCAAGGGTACTTTCTGCACGTTGAAGACTGCGTCTGGCTCTTGCCATTTCAGTGCTTTTTTCCCATGATATCAGTTCTTCATAATTTTGCAGTGTTTTGATATAGCTGCTTTTTGCTTCCCTAAGTTTTATTTTTGTTTCAGAAGTATCAAGCCGCAGAAGAAGATCTCCCTTTTCCACCACCTGACCAAAGGAAAAGCGGCGTTCAAGGATTCTTGCATCAAAAGGGGCTGTAAGCATGATTTCCTCTATTGGCTGGAGCCGGCCTGAAAGGGAGATACTTGAGGAAACAGGGCTGGTACTGACAGTATGGCTGCTCTGATTTCCTTCTGATACCATTTGTGCAGGCCTCATTTCCTTTGCAGAGGAAGACATGTTTGAAAAACCCTGAAAATAAAAATATCCAAGTCCAACAAAAAAAAGGATGATTCCAGCTGTAGCAAAGCCCCTGACCATCTGTACTTTTTTAAGAAGCCCTGTAAGTCTGAGGTTGCTGGCCTCTATTTCTTCATATGCTTTTGCAAGTTTTCTGGAATTCTCCCTTTCCTGTTCCTGAAGAATTGTAAGTTCGGTAATGTCAGAAAAAACCACCACAACACCGGTAGATTCTTTTTCTTCTTCTCGGTGCAGCCAGGACGAGGAAAGGCTTAATGTCATTTTTCTGCCGTCGGGACGGATAAAATCAACAGTTTTCCTTTGTCCCACTTTTTTACGGGTGACAGCATCCAGAACCATCTGATTAAAGTCATCGTTATCTTGTTCTGCGGCAATAAAGACCTGGGCAAAAGTATGCTCACGTACAAAGGCGGCATCGAGTCCTAGAATGGCAGCAGCCGCAGGGTTGAAAAGAGTAATTTTCCCCTGAAAGTTCAGAGCCATTACGCCGTCTTTCATGTTATCCAGAACGCTTTGGTGAAAATCTTTTTGAAAATCAGGTTTTATATTCATTGTATGTCCTCGGAGTTCATCGATTTGTCAAGCATCCATGTTTTTCCGCCGAGATATTCGGCTTCAAGGTCTGCACGTTCAGTTATAAAGGCGATGTTCCAGGTATCCAGTGTGGTGGCAAGCAGGGCATCGAGTCTGGTAAGGCTGTTCTGGTAAGTCATGATGGCTCTTATTTCAGCCAGTTTGTCATCACGGAGTTTGTCCTGCTCCCGGATAAAATCCGCATTGGAAATTTTTCCAAGTTTAAACTGAAGTTCACTTACAAGGAAGTTTTTTTCGGAGAATTCCAGGGTTTTTGAAGCCAGTTCAACCCGTCTTAAGCTGGAAGACACCTGCCTTACGGCATTGCGGATATTGTTTTCAAGGGATTCTCTGGCAGTGAGTAATTGCATATTGGCTTTACGGAGCTGTATTCGTGCGGAAAGCAGGGGCATTTCTCTGCTGTATTTTTGATCCCCATAGATGGGAATGGGAATTTTCAGATTGAGGCCCAGCCACCAGTCTTCCTGACGGTAGGAAGTATCGTTTTTTTTGTGATTCCAGCCGTTATTGTAGCCTCCTTCAAGATCAAGATTCCACAGCCTTTGATTTTTGGCATCGGACAAATTCATTTTTGCCATTTCCAGGGATGTCAGGGCAGAGAGGTATGAATTATCGCGTTCAAGTGCAAGTTCAAGGCATTCTTCAAAAACAGGTTCTATTGGCTTGTATATGATTTTTTCAGTTGGAACAAGTGTGGTGCCGCCACTGATTTGAAGCCGTTGGAGGAGTGCAAGGTGAGCATCATCCATCTGTGCCTTTGCCTCCTCAAACGCCAGTTCCTGACGGGTAAGGTTGGCTTCGGACTGAAGGATTTCGTTTGATGCCCGTCTTCCGGTTTCAATCATGGTACGGGTGACATCAAGCTGTTCCCTGGCCTTGTCAAGGGCACTCTCCTGAACTTCCATGTCCTGATAAAGAGATAAAAGGTTTCTATAATCCTGAATTACTCCTGAAATTGTACTTATCAGGGTGTCTCTGAGGGAGCGGATATTATTTTCTTCCTGCATGGCTGCACGTCTGAGTGGAGCCGTGTTGTAGTCAAGTCCTCCGTCTTTCAGCAGAGGCTGACTAAATCCGACAGACCATTTTGAAAGCCCTTTTTGTGCTTCACCGGAAGTTGTGTCTGTTTTTTGATAATTGCTTTCAAAACCGTTTTCCCAGGCAAAGGTTATTTCACCTCCTGTGGGAATTTTCTGACTGACCGTACTGATAATGGACATGCCTGCATTGTTTGTTCGGGATCTTGTGGTATCCGGGCCGCTAGACTCGTAGTCTGTTACAGTTCCTGCTGTATTTGTGCTGGCCTGGGGACTGATGTCAATGTTTGGGTAGAAGCGTGTCATTTCCTGGCCCAGTTGAAATTTTTCCATTATTCTTGAGAGATAAGCACTTTCAATTGTGCGGTTTTGCCTTAGGGCCAGATGGATGGCTTCGGTTAGGCTGAGTTCTATGATGGGAGGGAACTCAGCCTCCGTATTAATTGGTTTTTCTTCAGAAAAAATGAGAACTGGTATGCAGAAAATAAAAAAAACCATGAGTGCTGCAATTTTTAAGCAGGCATGTTTCATATTTTGTCCTGACAGCATTCCGGCTGAATTTTATGGGTCTTTAGTGTAAAAAATATAATGCAGGATTCATTACAATATTATATTTGGATATCCTGCATATAAACAATTGCTGTTTTTTTCAGTTATTGATTTTTTATAAGATAGCAAGGTGTTTTTTGTCAACAAAAGTATAATGAGGATTAATTCTGACCTAAATTGCATCACGCATAGCAAAAGTATATCCTGATATAATTTGCCGTTATATGTAGCAAACTTGAAAATCGCTCAATTTAGGTCTGAAATATATCCAATTTTTTTAGTAAGAAAAAAACACTTTCCTCTATATCCGGAAACTTTTTCAATAAACATATAACAAGCCTTTGGATTTGACTGAATATTTTTGTGTGAAAGTCTTTTTCTCATTATAAGTGTAAGACTTCTGTTTTTACAAAGTTTTGGTTTGCAGCTTGTTCCAAAACTCAAGCTTTGGAACGTCGTATATTTAGTTGCTGAACGAAAACGGCCTTTTTTGTCCATTTTTGCATCAGATTCAAAATTTAATCCTCAAAATACTAAATGTATCCTAAAGGTTAAATTTTTTATCTTTCTTGAACTGAACAAAAAATTCTCGTTTTCGGCCAATTACAATTTATAATAAATTAAGATTTTAAATAACTATTGCAAGCTGATAAAGCTGTCAAATAAGGACTTTATGAACAAGAAAATGACCTTGGGAGCGAGTAACATCTATAAATCAGGAAGCATAAAAAAGCGTTGATTGCATGAAGAAGTTCAGCTCTTCAATTTTTCAAAAAGCCATTCCCGTTCAGATTCTTCAAGGCCTTTTCCAATTTCTATTCTTTTTGATTCATAATCAAATGAGAGTTTTTGCCGTTCACCGATTCTTTCTAATTTTACATTGGTAATCAAATCTTTTTCAAAAATTTTGAAATTCCTTCCTTTTCGGACATTTACTGAAGTTTTGCCGCCGTCGCTGTCTAAATAAGTTTTTTTATATGTTCCCTGAACAAATTTAACTCTGTGGTCATTGTAAAAAATTAATTTCGATGGAACAGAAGGCCTTAAAATGTTTATAAGTCCCAAAAAAGCACCTATTCCTGCAAATGTCCATAAGGATAACCATATAATTAGAAATATTTTAGCTCCAGGATCAGGACGATCAGAAATAATTGCACTAAAAGCAAAAAGTTCGCCCACAGCCCAGCCACAAAGCCAGATAATAAGAAATATGAATCCTCCAATGTCTGATAGGTTTTTTTTGCAGTCATACCATTCAAGCACAATACCATTTTCAATTTCATATGTTTTAAAACGGCTTTTTTCAGGTGGATTCATGTTCCCTCCTGTTTGTGGATAAGGCCGGCCTTCGATGAAAAAAGAATAATCATATACTGATTTAAATTTGTTAAAAAAGTATATGATTATTGTAAGAAATTTGTTTAAGACCATGATTTTTTTGATATAAAGATTAAAGCATATTTATGCACAGCTTTGCAGCAATAATAATAAGCACAAATCCAAGAAATTTTTTAACAGATTCAGGCTTCATTTTTTTCTGCATGAATACAGTTCCAGCATATCCTCCGGCATAGGCGGCAATTCCTGCAAACAATAATATTTTAAAGTCAATTGTTCCCATGGCAGCATAAGTTATAAATCCAAGCAAAGAAGAAAATGGAACAGCAAATGCTGTAACTGCAACAATTTTTTTTGGATTAAAACCTATCATTATCATTAAGGGAGAAATAAGTCCTCCTCCTCCAACGCCGAGAAGACCTGACAGAAATCCTGCCATTGCTCCGATTAAACCCGGAGCTGCTAAAGGACTGTCATCTCTGTATTGACCTTCAAATTTTGAGCCTTTGAAAAATAAAAGCATTGTTCCTGAAAAAATAAGAAAAAGAACAAAAACAATTAAAACCGCTTTTTTAGGAATTATTGTTCCGGCAAAAGCACCAAGTGGAGCTGTTAGAGCTGATGCAATAATTATGGGAAGTCCTATTTTAAAATCAAGGCGTTTTTCTTTGATATTTGAATAGCTTGCCCCTGTCATGCTGATTGTGTTTACAAAAAGTCCGGTTGGTCTTGCAGCCTCAAGGGGAACTCCAATCCATGTAAATACAGGAACAAGGGCAACAGCAGCACCCACACCTCCAAGTGCGAACAAAAAACTGAGGCCAAAGGAAAAGAGCGTAATTAAAAAAGTAAGCTCATCCATTTATTTTATCTCTCATATCCCGAACATGGAATACACATATGTTTTTCTCCAACAACTCTTAAATACACCTTTGAAACCATTTCACCGCATTGATCACAAGGCATAAGACCCATAATTTCTCCAAAATCATCCTCCCATGGAAAATCTATTACAGGTTCAATTATTAAAACTTCGTCTTCAGGAGCATCCCAGATTAAATCTGCCATTTCCCATGCTTCTTTTTCAGGAATTTTTGTTGGAGGAATTCCCTGACCCCGTTTTGTCATAAATGAAGATTCTGCAATCATTTTGTGTCTTCCGGGCTTGTATGAAACCCTTACAGCTTTTTCTTTTTTTTTGTCCACAAGGGTTATTGCAAGTTTGCCGTAGCCTGTTTTTTCAATATTTCCTTTTCCAAGAGTGCATCCTGTTGAATACTGAATTCCGTCTGCAAAGCATTGTGCCCCGTGATTTTCACCAATTTCCACAAAACAGTGAAGTTCACTTGAATTCCCGGTTCTTTCAACGCCAAGCTCCCTTAATGCAGCAAGGCCGACTCTTACGCCGGCTGCACTTGCCCAGCAAATGTGTCCGTGAAATTCAAATGCTTTTTCTAAAATTGATTTGTCCATTTTTTAATCCTCGTTTTTTTTAAAAGTTCATACCAAAAATATTTACAAGTGAATAATAAATACCAACACCAATAAATATTACAGCTGTGATTTTTCTGGCCCATTTTTCAAAAACAACTATTTTGTCATATGCCTTTGCAACCCTGTTTGCTCCAAGTCCGATTAAAACTGCAAAAACTATAACAGGAAGACCGGTTGCAATCCATAAATTCCCGGAAGAACAATTCCTGACTGATGTTTAAGTGCAATGGGAAGAAGAGACCCGAAAAAAAGTGCTGCAGAAGTTGGACAAAATGAAAGTGCAAATAAAATTCCAAGAAATCCTGCTCCCCAGATTCCAAGAGAATCAGCTTTTTTCTGAAGAGCTTCACTTATTCCTCCTCCAATTGAAAATGAAATTATATCAAGGAGAATAAGCCCAACAAGAATAAGCACAGGTCCAAGAACCATATTCATATATTTCTGAAGATAAAAAGCAGTCATTGGAACTGAAAGTATGCTTGAAACAAGAACTGTTCCAAGCACAAGATAGGTAAGCATTCTTCCGGCTGTGTATAAAACTCCCGAGTAAAAAACACTTGAAGGTCTGTCAACTCTTCTGCCGACATAGGAAATTGCAGCTATGTTTGTTGCAAGCGGACATGGACTTATGGACGTGAGAATTCCAAGCCAGAGAGCTGTTGCAAGTGGAATGAAAAGTTCAGGCATCAGGCTTTTCCTTTTATTAATGATTCAATATTTGTTTGTATATACTCAAAAAATTTTGCTTCATTTTTTAAAAGAGACCACACTTTATCAAGCCTTTTCCATTCTTTTTCTTCTCCCTTTTCAACTTTTGATATAACAACAGATCTTGATACGAGCTGATAATCTTTAATGAAATGACTGTTTCCGCCTTTTTCAACATTGACAGTTTTGATTTCAACAAGTCCTTTTTTAATTTCATCCTGATATTTAGTATTAACTGCTTTTTTTGTATAATTTTCAATTGTTTTGCAGGATTTGCACCTCATGTTTCCATGGAAATAATAAATAATTATTTTTGTGTTTTCAGATATTGACTGAGTGTTTGCATTTGTAGAAGAATTCTGGAAAAGAAAAGATGTGCCTGTGAAAGTCAGAAAAGTAATAAATGTAAAAAACAGATATTTAATCCTCATTGTTATTCCTTTTTATTGGCTGCTGAAAAAACTTAACCTCATGTTTAAATGAGGTTAAGCGGTTATTCTTTATTTAATTAATTTTTTTATTTCATCTGGAGAGGGGATTTTCCCGACAACTTTTACTTTTCCATCAACTGCAAGAGCCGGGGTCATCATAACTCCCATTGCCATAATCTGTTTCATGTCTGTTATTTTTTCAACTTCACATGATATTCCTGATTCTTCGGCCGCTTTTTTTGCGTTTTCTGCAAGTTTTTCGCATTTTGCACATCCAGTGCCCAAAACCTGTATTTTCATATTATTTCCTCCGTAAATTATGTTTTTATCCAAAAATTGAACCGTAAATAATTCCGCTTATTGTTGCCATTATTATTACAAGTCCAACAAAAACAGCTGTTTTTTTGTTTCCAAGGACACTTCTTATTACAAGCATGTTTGGAAGACTTAATGCAGGTCCTGCAAGTAAAAGTGCAAGTGCAGGTCCTTTTCCCATTCCATTACCTATAAGTCCCTGCAAAATAGGAACTTCTGTTAAGGTTGCAAAATACATAAAAGCACCTGCAAATGATGCAAAAAAGTTTGCAGCAATTGAATTTCCGCCCACTGCTGAAGAAACCCAGGTTGATGGAATAAGGCCTTCATTTCCAACTCTTCCAAGTAAAAATCCTGCAATTAAAACTCCAAACAAAAGAAGAGGCATAATCTGTTTTGCAAAATCCCATGATGAACTGAACCATTCTTTTGTTTCACCTTTGTCTGTACTTGTAAAAACGCTTAAGCCTATTGCACCGGCTGTAAATGCAATTAGCGGATCTTTTGGAAAAATAAATGCAAAAGCTGTGACAATAACAGCAGTCAAACCTATTTTCCAGAAAGCCATTTCAAACCATTTCCAGAGCATAAACGCAAAACACAGGGCAAATCCTGAAGTAATTATCCATTTAAGATTGTAAATTGCAGCCCAGATTCCTGAATTTTCAGCAGGTTTTCCCCAGTTTGCAAATACAAGGATACCAACCATTGATGCAAAATAAAGACTGTCCTGCCATAGTTTTCTTTTTGTTTCTTCTTCGGGCATGACCATTTGTGCATCAATTTTTTCCTGTTCCTCTTTTCTGAAAATAAACTGCATCAAAAGGCCGATTATTATGCTGAAAAATATTGCACCAACTGCCCTTGCAATTCCAAGTTCAGGGCCTAAAACCCTTGCAGTAAGAATAATCGCAAGAACATTTATTGCAGGGCCTGAATATAAAAAAGCAGTTGCAGGTCCAAGTCCTGCCCCCATTTTGTAGATTCCTGAGAAAAGAGGGAGTATTGTGCATGAACAAACAGCTAAAATTGTTCCTGAAACAGAAGCAACTCCATAAGCAAGAATTTTATTTGCCTTTGCTCCAAGATATTTCATAACAGATGCCTGACTTACAAAAACAGCAATTGCACCTGCAATGAAAAATGCAGGAACAAGGCATAAAAGAACATGTTCCCTTGCATACCATTTTGTAAGATAAAGTGCTTCCATTATTGCATTGTCAAAACGATCAATGCCCACAGGAAGATAAAAAAATACAAGGAAAACGCTTATTATTGAAGCAAGCGGTTTCCATTCAGTTTTCCATTCCATAAAACCCCCAATATTTATTTGGTTGAATTGCCAAATGTTTTTTAAAAAAAATCAGATTATTTTTTGAATAATTTTTGATTCAGATTTAATCACAGCCTCAACACAACCCATAAACTGCAATATACATGGAACTTTAAGCCTGTAGTAAACCTGTTTTCCTTTTTTTTCAAAATCAACAATTCCTGCATTTTTTAAAACAAGAAGATGTTTTGATATTGTAGAAAAATCAGCATCAATTCTATCTACAAATTCACATACGCACTTTTCTCCATAATAAAGCTCATCTATTATCCAAAGCCTTGTCGGGTGTGCCATTGCCTTGATAATTTTTGCTCTTGATTCATAAATTTCTTTTTTGTGGTTTTCCAAAGTGAGACTCCTTAAATTGGATAATTATATTTGGTATATTAGCCAAATATTGTTTTTAGTCAACTGAATTTTTTTATTTTGGGGCTTTTAATTTTTCAGAAAAGCAGCAGCTGTTCCCATTTTTAGCTGAATAATTACAAATTTATTTTATCACAAAATTATTTTTGAGTTTTTAAATTGGAGTCTGATGTAGTATTATTTTTCTTATTTCATTCCATTCTTTTATCTAATTGACTATTTTTATGGGGGCTGACTTGAATTTTAAAAAATTCTTACCCTCTGAAGGCAGAAGTATTAGCATAACTTCAGGGCTTCTTTTTTTTATACTTTCTTTCGTAGCTGCAACTACTCTTGTTATTATCATATGCCTTTACTTTTTTCTTTCTGCTCATATAGACAGGGAAATGGAAAAAAAAGTCAGGGAGTATTTTCACTATATTGAAAAAAGTCTTGAGAGGCCTCTTTGGATTTACGATGAGGAATCCATTTTTAAAACAGCTGATAATTTTTTTAAAAGTTCTCCTGTTGCAGGGCTTTGGATATATGATCTTGCTGAAAAAAAAGTTATTTATAAAGCAAGTCTTGAAAATGTTGATAAACTTGTCATGTTTGAAGGAAATATTGAATATCAGGATTCAATTTTGGGTAAGATCAGGCTTGGATTATCAAAAAAAGATTATTTTTCATCAATCAGAAAAACTATTTTTTCAATAACAGCAGCCGTTGTATTTATTACCTTGAACCTTATTTTTTTTATTTATCTGTTTATTCAAAGTTTTTTAAGAAAACCTTTAAATGAAATGATAAACGGCATTGGGGCAGTATCTGGAGGTAATTATGACTACAGATTTAAGAATTTTTACCAAAAGGAGTTTTTTTTAATTACAGAGGCATTCCATGAAATGTCTTGCCAGATAAAAAAAAGAGAGAATTTTTTAAGGGAAAGCGAAGAAAAATTCAAGCTTTTAGCAAACTCAACCTCAATGGGAATTATGGTTTATAATGAGAACAAATGGGTTTATGCAAATCCTGCTGCAATTCAAATGTGTGGATACAGCCTTGATGAGCTTAAAAATATGTTTTTCTGGGAAATTGCCGATGGGCAGTTTTTGGAACTGATTCGTGAAAGAGGCTTAAAAAGACAGAAAAATCTTTTTGCATATTCAGGTTATGAAGCTTTGATAAAATGTAAAAGCGGTGAAAAAAGATGGGCATATATTGAAGGCAACTCAATAAATTATATGGGAAAACCTTCAGGAATAATATCTGTAATTGATATTACAAAAAGAAAAGAGGTAGAAGAAAAAATAATAAGTGCATGGAAATTTGTTGAAAATATCATCAATTCAATGCCTTCTGTTATTATTTCAGTTGATCTTGATATGGTTGTAAGACTTTGGAATAAAAAAGCTGAACTGCGTACCAAAATTTTGGCAAAACAGGCAAATGGTCTTAAGTTGAATGATCTTTTTCCAGAACTTGATTGTGTGATAGCAAAAATAAAAAACGCAATTACACTTTCAACAGTTGAAAAAATCGAAAGGCGTACTTCTCTGATAGATGGAAAGGAATATGTAGAGGATATAATTATTTATCCTGTCTCAAATCATGAATTTACGGGAGCTGTTATAAGAATTGACGATATAACTGACAGGGTAAGGCTTGATGAGGCACTTATTGAGGCAGAAACTGCAAAAAAGGCAAATTTTGCAAAAAGTCTTTTTCTTGCCAATATGAGCCATGAGTTGAGAACCCCTCTTAATGGAGTTATTGGAATGTCAAGCATTGCCCTTGAGTCAGGGCTTAATGCTGAACAAAGAGAATATATTGAAATTATTAGGAATAGTGCAGAAAACCTTTTAACTATTGTTTGTGATATTTTGGATTTTTCCAAAATTGATTCCGGCAAAATGGAAATTGAAAATATTGATTTTAATCTAGATAAGCTTTTGGAAGCTATTAAGCAAAAAGCATTGGAAAAGGCTGAGAGCAAAGGTCTTTTATTTGAATTTAACATAGATCCGGCTCTTCCTGAATATTTGAACGGAGATTGTTCAAGGTTAAAACAAATCCTTTTGAATATAATTGATAATGCTTTTAAGTATACACAAAAAGGCTTTGTCAAACTTATTGTAAAATCAGAAAATACCAATAACCAGGATGTTTATATTAAGTTTTCCATAGAAGATTCAGGTATAGGAATCCCTTCTGGAAAGCTCAAATCCCTTTTTAAGCCCTTTGAGCAGATTGACAGCTCATATACCAGAGAATACAGTGGCCTAGGACTTGGGCTTGCCATATCATTCCAGCTTACAAAAATGATGGATGGTGATATGAGAGCTTACAGCAGTCAGGGTAAAGGTTCCTTATTCGAAATTCTTATTCCCTTTAAAAAGGTTTTTTGTTTTGATGATAATAATATTTTGCCCGTTAAAAATCAGGAACCAGAAAAAAAAGAGTTTAAAAAGTCAAATGCAAAAATTCTTGTTGCAGAAGATAATCCTGTAAATCAGGATATTTTTTCAAGGTATCTAAAAAAACTTGGTCTTGATGCTGATTTTGTTTCAAATGGAAAGCAGTGCATTGAAGCACTTGTGGAAAAAGACTATAATCTTGTTTTTATGGATTGCCAGATGCCTGAAATGGACGGTTATGAAGCTTCAACAAGAATAAAAAGGGGAGAGTGCGGAAAAGATAAAATTCCTCCAATAATTGCACTTACAGCCCATTTTGGAGAAGATGAAAGAAAAAAATGCAGGGATTTTGGAATGGATGATTTTGTATCAAAGCCAGTTGATATAAAAGAACTTGAAGCTGTTCTTGATAAATGGACTCAATATAAAATTTAACCTGCTTTGCATATTTTCACATAATTTTTGGCCTCATTTTTCAAAAACATGAAGTCCTCTTCAGAAAACTGCTCAATACCTTTAAAAAAATCAGGTTTATAAACTTTTTTCAGTATGAATTTTTGAAGAACATATTTTTTTGCACCTTTTATTTCTTTGATGATTTTTAAAAAATTTTCTTTTGTTACAAAAGGCTTTGCACAGGTTGTTCTGAAATAATAGTCTGAATTGGAATTAATTATTAAGTCAACTGACTGCCTTAGATTTTCCTCTATATTTTTTTCAGATGTAAGATTTATGTAATTATTAAATGGTGTTTTTATATCCATTGCAACAAGATCAATAATTTTTTCTTTTAAAAGTTTTTCAAGAATTTTTGGCCTGCTTCCGTTTGTGTCTAATTTGATAAGAAATCCAAGTTCCTTGATTTTTTGTGCAAATTCATAAAGATCGTTTTGAAGTGTAGGTTCTCCGCCTGTTATAACAACGGCATCAATAAAATTTTTCCTTGATTTTAAAAATAAAAAAAATTCGTTTATATCAATAACAGAATTATCTTTTTCAAAAGGAATAAGTTCTGGATTGTGGCAGTAAGGGCATTTAAAATTACAGCCTTTTGTAAATATAACAGAAGAAATTTTTCCAGGAAAATCTATTAATGAATTTTTTTGAAAACCGCCTGCAAGCATTTTTAATTTCCTTATTTAGTGGTGAACGAAAACTGTCTTTTTGTCCATTCTAAAGTCAGATTCAAATTTTAATCCTTAAAATACTTAATGTGTCTTTAAGGTTAAATTTTTCATCTTCTGCAGCTGAAACAAAATTTTCGTTTTTGCCCGGTCACTATTTATAAAAATCAGCCTTATTTAAGAAAAAGTCCTTTTCTTAAAGATGAAGGAAAGGACTTTTTCTTTAAAAATTTATTTGAGTCATGAGGCTATATTAAATACTTTTCTTTTTCCAAATTCTGTAAGTTTTCCATCATTCCACTGCTGAAC
Source organism: Desulforegulaceae bacterium (assembly GCA_034007295.1). Taxonomy (GTDB): domain Bacteria; phylum Desulfobacterota; class Desulfobacteria; order Desulfobacterales; family JACKCP01; genus JACKCP01. Next base: position 20,220 of record JAVERC010000032.1, read on the forward strand.
AGGACGAAGATAACCTACAACCCTTGAATAAACCTCTGTTTCTTCGCCGCATTTTGGACAAGTGTAATGCTCTCCTGGAATATATCCATGGGAAGGACATACGCTGAAAGTCGGAGAAAGTGTAAAATAAGGAAGTTTGAAGTTTTCAGCAATTTTTCTTACAAGTGTTTTTGTTGACTCAGGATCTGTAATTTCTTCTCCAAGGAAAAGATGAAAAACTGTTCCGCCTGTATATCTTGTCTGAAGTTCATCCTGAAGGGAAAGAGCCTCAAATATATCGTCTGTGTAGTTTACAGGAAGCTGGGAAGAGTTTGTATAAAATGGTGCTTTTCCGTTTTTAAAGTCTGCTTCGTTTGCACAGATGATTTTTGGATATTTTTCCTTGTCTTTAAGTGCAAGCCTGTATGAAGTTCCTTCTGCAGGAGTTGCTTCCAGGTTGAAAATATCACCTGTTTCTTCCTGGATTTCTTCCATTTTACTTCTTATATAGTCCATTATTTCAATGGCAAAAGCCTGTCCGTTTTTGGAACCTATGTCTTCACCTATAAAATTAAGACAGGCCTCGTTCATGCCGTTTATTCCAATTGTTGAAAAGTGGTTTTTCCAGTATACACCGGTTTTTTCCTTGATATTTCGCAGGTAGAACTTGGAATATGGATAAAGGTTACCTTCTGTGAATTTTTCAAGTACTTTTCTTTTGATTACAAGGCTTTGTTTGGAAAGCTCAATAAGTTCATCAAGTTTCTTCTTGAAATCATTTTTAGTATCGGAAAGATGTGCAACCCTTGGAAGGTTTATTGTAACAACACCTATTGAACCTGTAAGCGGGTTTGCTCCAAAAAGTCCGCCGCCTCTTTTTCTTAGTTCCCTGTTGTCAAGTCTAAGACGGCAGCACATTGACCTTGCATCTTCAGGGTCCATATCAGAGTTGATAAAGTTTGAGAAATATGGAATCCCGTATTTCCCTGTCATTGTCCACACAGGATCAAGGGTTTCATTGTCCCAGTCAAAGTCCTTTGTAACATTGTAGGTTGGAATTGGAAATGTGAAAACTCTTCCTCTTGCATCACCTGCCATCATTACTTCTGCAAAAGCCTTGTTCAAAAGATCCATTTCAGCCTGGAAATCACCATATGTTTCCTTTTGGGGAACTCCGCCTATTATTGCCGGAGTATCCTTTAGTATTGATGGAGGATTAAGGTCCATTGTAATATTTGTAAAAGGTGTCTGGAATCCAACCCTTGTTGGAATATTGATGTTGAATACAAATTCCTGAAGAGCCTGCTTTATATCTTTGAATGAAAGTTTGTCATATCTTATAAAAGGAGCAAGAAGAGTATCAAAGTTTGATACTGCCTGGGCTCCTGCTGCTTCACCCTGAAGAGTATAGAAAAAGTTTACAAGCTGTCCAAGTGCAGATCTGAAATGCTTTGGAGGTGCTGATTCAATTTTTCCGGCAACCCCTTTAAATCCTTCCATAAGAAGATCCTGAAGATCCCAGCCGACACAATAAACAGATAAAAGACTTAAATCATGAATATGAATATCTCCGCCTTTGTGTGCCTGTCTTATTTCAGGAGGATAAATTCTGCTGAGCCAGTATTCCGATGTAATGTCTGAAGAAATGTAGTTGTTAAGGCCCTGGAGAGAATAGCTCATGTTGCTGTTTTCTTTTATTTTCCAGTCCATTTTTTTCAGATAATTGTCAACCAGGTCAATATTTTGCTTTGTTGCAAGGTTTCTTATCTGGCTGTGCTGTTCACGGTAAATTATATATGCCTTGGCAGTTATATAATAGGGTGAGTCTAAAAGAACTCTTTCTACTATATCCTGAATATCTTCAACATATGGTTCAGGTCCAAGTCTCATTTCATGGGCAAGACTTAATACTCTTAATGTAAGTTTTTTGGCTTCTTTTTCTGTAAATTCACCAGTTGCTTCCCCTGCCTTTTTTATGGCATTTGTAATTTTTGAAGGGTCAAATTCAACAACCCTGTTATCTCTCTTTCTAATTTTTTCAAACAATGTTATTCTCCTTGTTCTGAAGGGGTTTTAAAAATATCTATATACAATATATCGATGTTTTTAATTATTTATTACAATATATAGTATTGTTTTTTTGTTGAGTCAATAAATTAAAATAGAAAAAAATTATGAAAATAGAAGAAAAAAATTTTTCAGGAAAAATAAATTATCCATGGTATGATTCCGAAGGATTATGTATTTTTCTTATTGTTTTTATGGTTATTGTTTTTTTTTTCGGGCTCTCTGGAATTTTTGCAGCATTAAATACTGAGTATACAAGTCTTGTAATTAAAATCCCTGCTGCCTTGTCATTAATGTCTTTTTATATTGTTTTTTCCATTTCAATGAGAATTTTTAAAAGAAGAAAGATCAATAAATCTCTAGAGTTTTTGGATTTTTACAGAAAATAGGCATTGAAATTTCCAGAAAATGATGAATTGCCCTTGCAGTTACTCCCCAGATTGTAAGGTCTTCAACCGGATATAAAAGCTCTTCTAGTTCGGGCTGTCTCCCTGTAAAATTTTTTTTAACATGGGTATCAAAAAGATTTGAAAAAGGAATATTTACAATTCTTGCAATTTCACTTTCTAGTGGAGTAATCTTTTCATTTTCATCATAAAAACCTGCAAAAACTTCAATACATACATTTCTAATGGTCATATAATGTCCTATTGAACCTGTAATTTCGACATTTTTAAGGCCAAGTTCTTCATCAATTTCCCTTAAAACAGCATGAAGAGAGGACTTGTCGGTTTCATCAACAATACCCCCAGGAAATGCCACCTGATTTCCCCATGGGTATTTAAGACTTTTAGCCTTTAAAATTCCAAGAATGGAATCACCTGAATTTTTTCCAATTAAAAGAGCTGTAGCTGCTGATTTTATACCATTTATATCAGGTTTTTTCGGGTGGCTTGAAGACTTTGTAATCTGTTCAAGCTTGCTTAAGTCAAATAACATTTTAATACTTTTCAAGATGTATGGTTTCTAAAATTTTCATAAACATTTCAGCCGGAATATACCCAAGTTTTTTGTAAATTCCTGTTTTTATATCAGATTCCATAAAAATATTTGCAGGAATAGGGCCTATTCCATATGTTGCAGCAGTATTTTGATCTTCGTAAACATTAACTTTTACAGGAACAAAATTTTTATTCAAATATTTTGCAACATCTATATTTTTAAATGTGTCCTTTTCCATTTTTACACACCATGGGCATTTTTCTGAGTAGAAATAAATATACATTTTTTTATTTGTCTGTTCTGAAAGAGCTGACCCTGATTTATAGTCATTCCAGTTAACTTCTTCTGAAAATACAAAAGATGTCGTTAAAAAAATAAAAGCTGCTGTTAATGCAAGGTATTTGAATTGTAATCTCATTTTTTCTCCTGTAATGTTATCACATTTATAAAATGTAAAAGCTTAACTTACTCAAACAATAAAAATTGTGCAATTTATTATGATATTTTTTTTTCACAAAGGTTACACAAGGGGATTTATAAAATGGAAAAAATAATTACCAGATTTTTTGACGGAGCAAATATTCAAAGATGGAATGATCATGTAAGGCCTGTAGAGCTTACAGAACTTGATAAACAGGCACATAAAACTGTTATTGCCTATATTGTTGCAAAAATGGAAGAAGATGCAAGAAATGCTCATATTGACTGGATAAAACTTATAGAGGGAAGTATTTTTGAGTTTTTGCACAGGACTGTTCTTACAGATATAAAACCAATGGTTTTTCACAGGCTTGTCCAGGAAAAGGGAAAAGAATTAAATAACTGGGTTTTTGATAAATTAGAGTGCGAGCTTTTTGAGGCCGGCAAAGATTTTAAAGAAAGGTTTGAGCTTTATTTTAAGGATTTGCAATATGCAAAAAATGAAAAAAGAATATTAAAGGCAGCACATTATCTTGCCACAAACTGGGAATTTCAGATTATCTACAAAACCTGTCCTGATTTTTACGGAATTGAAAAAACAAAGGAAAGCATTGAAAATGAAATTGAGGATCATTACGATCTTATAGGCGTCCAAAAAATTTCATTAAAAAAGAAATCTTACGGATTTTTGGATTTATGCGGACAGTTAAGGCTTCAAAAACGCTGGGCACAGTCACCAAGAATACCTAAAACTTCAGTTCTTGGTCATATGCTTATAGTTGCATTTTTATCCTATATTTTTTCCATGAAACAAAATTTCTGCGATAAAAGAAAATACAATAATTTTTACTGTGCATTTTTTCATGATCTTCCAGAAGTTTTGACCCGGGATATAATTTCACCTGTAAAAACATCTGTTCCAGGACTTGATGAGATTATTCTTGAATATGAAAAAATTCAGCTTGAAAATGAAATTATACCTCTTCTTCCGGAAGCATGGCATAAAGAAATAAGATATCTCCTTGATAATCAGTTCAAAAACAGAATAATTGATCCTGATACCGGCATTGTAAAGTTTATTGATTCAGATAAAGAAATGGAAAGCTTCAATAACAATGAATTTTTGCCAGTAGACGGTAAAATGATAAAAGGGTTTGATCACCTTGCAGCATTTGTTGAAACCTCCCTTTCCATAAAAAGCGGAATTAAATCAAAGCATCTTGTTGAAGGGCACAAATCCCTTAAAAGGGATTATCAAAACAAGGTTATTTCAAATATTGATTTTGGAAAGCTTTTTAAACCCTTTGAAATTGAAGATGATTTGCTTGATGTTTAGAATTGTTTATTTATCTGGGAGTGCTTTTTCAAGATATGGTTCTGAAAAGATTTTTAAACTCTGTCAAAAGAGCTTAAGGTGAATTTACATCATTTTAGCATTGAGTTTGATACCAAGTGCCTTGCTGACTTTAATAACTGTTGAAAATCTTGGATTCCCTTTTCCTGAAAAACTTTTGTAAAGGCTTTCACGGTTTAAGCCGGTTTGTCTGGCTATATCTGAAATCCCCTTTTTTTTTGCAAGATAACCAAGAGCTGCGAGAAAAACTCTGGGATCATCGTCAATAAAAGCATCTGTAAGATAGTCATTGATTTCTTCCTGGGTTTCAAGATAATCAAATGGGTTATATGGGGCTGTTTTTGTTTTCATATTGATTTTGCTCCTTTAATTTTTTTGCAATCTGTTTTGCCTTTTTTATATCCCTCAATTGAGTTGACTTGTCACCTCCGTTAAGCAGAAAAATAATTTTTTTGTTTTGAATTGTATAATAAACTCTATAACCCGGGCCAATAAAAAAACGTAACTCACAAACATCATCTCCTACCGGCTTTGAATCTCCAAAATTTCCAAGAGCAATTCTTGTTAAACGTTTAGTAACAGCTAAAACTGCCTGGCGGTCTTTTAGGTTTTTGAGCCACAAATCAAATTGATGAGTGCGTTCAATTTCGTATATCATTTACACAATGTAGTTTTTGGGCTACGAATAGTCAATTTTTTTATTTAGTGATTGGCCGAAAACGAGAATTTTTTGCTCAGTTCAAGGAAGATGAAAAATTTAACCGCAGGAATACATGGAGTATTTTGAGGATTAAATTTTGAATCTGACTTAAGAATGGGCAAAAAAGGCCGATTTCGTTCAGCAACTATTTATCAAAATAAATCTTCAACAGCATTTACAGAGTGTTTTACAGTGAGGTTTTCTCTTTTTTTTGATTTAAGTGAGAATATAAATCCCCCTGCAATTGCAGTAAATGGGGCAACAGTTACAAGTCCGAAACTACCTGCAAGTGTTTTTAATATTTCTGCAGAAACATAAACAAGATTAAATGTTGTTGAAAGATGAATTCCCTGTGCCATGAATGCCATAAGAAGAGTTATGTATCCGCCTGAATATGCAAGAAGAAGGGTGGTTGTCATTGTTCCGGTAACTGTTCTTCCAACACTTAAGCCTGACTTTATAAGTTCTTTAGCAGATATGTCGGGCTTTTTTTTCTTGATTTCCTCCATGCTTGCAGAAACATCCATTGCAAGATCCATTACAGCTCCGGAACATGCAATAAATACAGCACCTGTGTATATTTTTGTGAGATTTAGATGTGCAAAGCCGGAATATAAAAGTGTTTCAGCAAAAGGCATTATTGCACCATGGATATGAAATTTTGAAGTGAAAAACAAAGCCATTATACAGCTTACAAAAACACCTGCAAATGAGCCTGCAAGGGCGGTTAATCCTTTTTTGTTTATTCCTGCCACAAGAAAAATTATTGCTCCGCATAATAAGGATGAAATCAAAAAAGTTGTAAGAATAGGATCGTAGCCTTTCAAAAGCATGGGAATAAGTATTTTCCATATTACAAGTCCTGAAAATACAAATGAAACAAGAGCTTTTATTCCTGTAAAACCGCCAAAACCTGCCAAAAGAAGTGCAAAAAGAAGAAAAAGGAAAAATTCAAGGCCAAGCCTGTAATGCTCCCTTGCTGAAGCATAGATTATTTCTTCATCTTCGTTAAGTGTTAAAACAGTAAATACCTTGTCTCCGGGTTTAAATATTTTATCCCTGTCCATCTGGCCTAAAAGCTGATTTTGTGCTTCAATTGTTTTATTTTTAAATTTTCCTTTAAGGATTTTTATTGTAACTCTCTGATCGCCTGTTTTTATAAGTCCTGCATCAAAAATCTGTGAATTATTTACAGAAATTATTTGTCCTTTTACCCTTATTGCATTTTTATCGATCTGATTTTCAAACCCTGTGGGAATTTTAATTAAAAGAACGGATAAAAGTATAAAAATAAAAACCAGGTTAAAATTTCTGGAGCTTAATTTTTCAAATATTTTTTTCATTTTTTTGTCCGGATATAAAAATTCCGGGGCATTAAATACCCCGGTATAATTAAAAAATAATTTTTATTTTATTTTGAAGCATAAACCGGTGATTTGCCAAACCCTGCAGCTTCCATTATTTTTAAAGCAATATCTGTATTGTCATATGAACCGTGGAATTTTTCATATCCATTTCCAATTGCAGATGTTGAAACAGGAACGCCTGTATGCTTGTATGATGTCCAGCCTATTCCTGCCTTTCTGTTTAAAATCTGGGTGATTTTAACTGTGAGTGGCTCATATTCCCCATAAAGAACATAATCTCTTGGGTCTTTTAGAGTTTCTCCTGAAAGAGATCTGTAAAAGGCTTCTACAAGTTCTGTTATTTCATGGGTTTTCAAAACCATTGGATCATTTTTTCCACCTTTGAATTTAAGGCCGAAATCCCTTTCAATATATGGCTTAACATCTTCAAAGCTTACAGAATCATTGTTTTTGATATTTTTCATTACATTATCATCAAATTTCTGGAAGGATACTTTTTGATTACTTAAAATTTCATAATCTGATCCGTATTTTGTACCTGCAAAACCAAGGGTCATTCCTCCGCATTCATGGTCTCCGGTTACAACTATCAGGGTTTCATCCTTGTGATTTTTGTAAAATTCATAGGCTTTTTTTATTGCATCATCAAAGGCTATTGTGTCTTTTATTGATGCTGCTGCATCGTTTGCATGGCAGGCCCAGTCAATTTTTCCGCCTTCAACCATCATGAAAAAGCCGTTTTTGTTATTAAGAAGTTCAATCCCTTTTTCTGTAAATTCAGCAAGTGTAATATCTTCTGATGTGTTATCCATTTCATACGGAAGGGCTCCGCTGTCCTGAATCCATGAATTTGTTGCAATTATTTTACCGTCTTTTCTGCTTAACTTTGAAAACTCTTTTTTATTGTCTGTAATTTTATATCCGTTTTGTTTTGCAATTTCCCAGGCATTTCCCTGATAATTTTTTGATGTGTTTTTTTTGTTTTCAGGGTCTTTTAATGTGCCGCCTGCAAAATAATCAAATCCGCTCTTTGCGAGAGCAATATCTATATCATAATATTGTCCTCTTGCTGGAACATGTGCATAAAATGCAGCAGGAGTTGCATGGTCAATTGAAACACTTGAAACTATTCCAACTTTCATTCCCTTTTCCTTTGCAATTTCTGCAATTGTTTTTAAAGATTTCAGGTTTTCATCCATACCAAGAAATCCGATTTTTGTTTTTTTCCCGCATGACATTGCAGTTGCAGCAGCAGCAGAACCTGTTATGAATCTGTCAAGAGCGTGTGTTGTTGTAATTCCCTGGGCAGGAAAATTTTCAATTATCATTTTTTCACCAGCATACTGATTTGCAGCAGCTCTCTGGGGGATTCCCATTCCGTCTCCTATGAACAAAAATACGTATTTTGCCTGTTTTGCATAGGATGCAGCAGGAAGTAAAAGCAGTACAATAAGAAATATTACTGCGTGTTTGATATTGGTTTTCATTTTTCCTCCGTTTAATATTTTTTGTTTTGTAAGAGTTTTGAATTAAGATGGGATATATGATTCTTGTAAATTGATGATTAGGCAGATATTAATTTTTTGTGAGTATGCAGAATTGACATGAATAATAAATCAATATATCTTGATATGATTATTTTTAGACAGCTTTGGAAATTTAAGTCTAAGCTGAGGTTTAATCATGCTTTTTTTATTTTTTAAAATGAGCATTTATAAATAAAGTTAAAAATTCATTCCGGGAGTATATATTTATGTCAGGTTTTCTTGAGGCAATTAAAGAGCAGGTAATTGTTTTTGACGGTGCAATGGGCACAATGATTAGAAATTACAGTCTTTCCCAAACTGATTTTGGCGGAGCTGAATTTGAAATGCTTTCAGATATTTTGTCCCTTTCAAGGCCTGATATAATTAAAGATATTCACCTTGAATATTTTAAGGCAGGATGCAATGCAGTTGAAACAAATACTTTTGGAGCCTGTCCTTTAAGGCTTAAGGAATTTGACTTTAAAAATCTTAATGACTCTTCATTCCCCGAAGAAATAAAAAGTCTTGACCTTAAAAACAGGTCTTATGAAGAAATAGCATATTACATGAATGTTAAATCATGTGAAATTGCAAAAAAAGCCATAGAGGAAATAAAAAGTTCCAAAGACTATGACGGACGTCCTCTTTTTGCAGTTGCATCAATAGGACCTTCAAACTATGTTCTTTCTCCAACAAATGCAGACCTTCACAAGGGAAGCTGGGAAGATATTGAAGAAAATTTTTATGTTCAGGCAAAAGGACTTATTGACGGAGGTGCAGATGTATTTCTTTTTGAAACCCAGCAGGATGTACTTGAAGTAAAGGCTGCTGTTTCAGGTGCATTCAAGGCAATGAAGGAAAAAAATGTAAAAATTCCTGTAATGTGTCAGGTGACTGTAAACGAACATTCAAGAATGCAGATTTTCAACACCCATATTCATTCAGCACTTACAACCCTTGCCCACACAGGAATAGATGTATTTGGTATTAACTGCTCAATCGGCCCTGACCTTATGGAGCCCACAATAAAAAAGATTTCCCAGTATTCGCCTCTTCCAGTTTCTGTTCTTCCAAATGCAGGCCTTCCTGAATCTGAAAACGGTGAGACTGTTTACAGGCTTTCACCTGAATCTCTGGCAAAATATCTTGAAAAATTTGTTTTGGATTATGGAGTAAATATAGTTGGAGGGTGCTGTGGTACATCTCCTTTACATATGAAGGAAGTATGCAAAAGGGTAAAAGGCAAAAAGCCCTTTGACAACAGAAAAGATAAAAGACTTTATATTTCCGGGCCCCAGGATGCAGTTTTGCTTGAGTTTTCAGACGAGCTTCTGAGAATAGGTGAAAGACTCAATATCAGAGGTTCAAAAAAAGTAAGGGAAGCAGTTGAAAACAAAGAGGGAAAAATTGATTTTGATGTTTTGGAAGAAGTTGTAAATGAGCAGGTAAATGACCTTGGTCTTCTTGTAATAGATGTCTGCATGGATTCAAATCAGGTTGAAACAAAAGATGTACTTCCAAAGGTTGTCCAGGGGATTACCCATGATTTTAAAGGCGGCCTTTGCATAGACTCCTTTGATGCGGACGCACTTTCAGATGCCGTAAAATTTTATCCGGGACGTCCCCTTTTAAATTCAATTTCCATGGAATCCCATGAAAATACCACAAAGGCAGACTATATTCTTGAAAGAACAGCCTTTCATTCTCCGGCATATATTGCCCTTGCAGCAGATGATGAAGGCCCTGCTGTAACAGCTGAAAAAAAATATGAAATTGCAGAAAAACTTGTTGCAACAGCAGCAAAATACAATATTTCCCCATCACAGCTTTTTATTGATATAAATGCCTTTCCAATTGGCTCAGAATCTGTAGAGGGAATGAATTTTGCTCTTGAATCCCTTAATTCAATTCCTTTAATTAAAAAAATAGCTCCGGGTATCAAAACAACAATTGGAGTAAGCAACCTTACAAACGGACTTGCAAAAAAGCCTTACATGAGAAAAGTACTTACTTCAGTATTTTTAGATGAAGGAAGAAAAAAAGGACTTGATGCGGCAATTGTAAATCCAAATCATTATGTTCCTGTAAAAAGCCTTGATAAAAAAGATTATGAGCTTGGACTTAGAGCTGTTTTAGAAAGGGATATGGATGCCTTTGCAGAACTTGAAGAAATTGCTCTGCAGAAAAAAGGAACAAAAATAGAAAAAAGGTCTTCATATGAAGGTCTTTCTCCGGCTGAAAAAGTATCTGAAAAAATAAAGGACGGTTTTAAGTCAAGAACAAAGGGAAGTCTTGTTTTTGAAGATAACGAGTATTTTTATTCAGATTCTATTGTTGAAGATGCGGCCCTTGCAATTAAAGAAATTAAACCCCTTGATTTTATAAATGATTATTTAATGGAAGCAATGAATGTTTTAGGGGAGCGTTTTGCAAAAGGTGAAGCATCTCTTCCCCACCTTTTAAAGGCTGCTGACATTATGAAGGAGGTTATGAATTTCCTTGAAAAATTAATGAAAGGAGACAAGCCATCTTCCGAGTTTAAAGGAACAATAGTAATTGGAACAGTTTATCAGGATGTTCACAGTATTGGAAAAGACCTTACAAAAACTCTTTTTGAAAATTACGGATACAGGGTCATTGACCTTGGTGTTCAGGTACCTCTGGAGTCCTATATTGAAACAGCTTTAAAATATAATGCCGATGCAATAGGAATGAGTGCTCTTCTTGTACAGACCTCAAATCATATGCTTTCAGTTGTTAAAATGATGCGGGAAAAAGGACTTGATATTCCTGTTTTTATTGGAGGAGCACCTGTAAATCTTAAACATGCGGCTTCTGTAGCAATGAGCGGAGCAAAAAATTCTGAAGATATAAAACCTGATGTTTTTTACTGCAGAACTGCAATGGACAGTGTAAATCTTATTGGAAAACTTCTTGGAGAAAAAAGAGCCGAAACAATTGAGCAAAATAAAAAAGAGCTTTTAAAAATATTAAATGAGCAAAATGAAAATTTAAGTGAAGAAAAAAATGATGTTTTACAAAGAAAAATTTTGCCACATGAAAATAATATCAATCCTTTTACTGTTGAAATAATTGAAAAAAAGATAGAAGAAATAAATATAAGAGAAAAAAATCTTTTTATCACAAACTGGAAATTCAAGCCTGATGAATTGAAAAATCAGGATAAATTAAATGAGCTTAAAAAAGAATTTGAAGAGCTTAAGATAAAAGCTCAAAAAGAAGAGCTTATAAAACCTCTTGCTGCAGCAGGGATTTTTCCATGCAGAAAAAATAATGATTCAATTGATATTTTCAGCCCTGTAAATTTAAATGAAAAACTTGGGACAATAAAAACAACTCAGATAACTACTCAAAAAGACAAGTTTAAAATTTCTGACTATATAAATGATAAATCAGACTTTATTGGAATTCAGATTGTAACGTCTGGAAATGTTGTAACTGAAAGTACAAATAATCTTTCAAAAAACGGAGATTCAGAAGGAGCCTATCTTTTAAACGGACTTGCAAACAGAATTGCTGAAGATCTGGCATCTGATATAAATGATTATCTTGAAAAAAAGGCCGGAGTAAATAAAAGTGCAAGGTATAGCCCAGGATATCCTGGAATGGATATTTCAGAAAATATTAAACTTTTTAAGTTTCTTGGAGCAGAAAAACTTGGAATAAAAGTAACAGATTCAGGCGAGTTTATTCCTGGATGCACAACAGCTGCAATTGTTTGTTTTCATCCAGACGCTTCCCATTGATAACTATATTTTGCTCAATTCAGGTTGAAGTAAGTGTTTAGTTTAATTTGGAACGGCTGCTGCATTTTTTTTCAGCCAGATTTTAATATTGACTTTTAAATGAAATAATTATTATGTTTTGTCTTTAAAAAAAACGAGCAATTGTTCTATTAATTTTTAAAGGCAAAATATAATGAAAGAAAATTATCCAAAAATCACACCCATAAAAACCGGAAATTTTTCAGTAAGATTTCAGGGCCTTGGAAACAGGCTTCCATCCTTTGAAAATATTCCATGCTTTGTTTTTCTTATTGAAGAGAAAAATCAGTCTCCAATTCTTGTTGATACAGGTTTCAGTCCTTTTCATGTTCCAGGCTCAGGCTCTGATTTTAAGATTGAAAAAAACCTTGAAGAATCACTTTCTGATCTTGGATATTTACCTGGTGATATAAAAAAAATAATCATGACACATCTTCACTGGGATCATACCGGAAACCTTCCATTGTTTAAAAATGCAGATATTTATGTAAATAAAGATGAGATAACAGGACTTTTGCATTTAATGCCAAATGAAGAAACATATTTTGCACCTAATTTTTTTATTGAAAGCCTTGATAAATTTATTCTCACAAAAGACTGTTTTTCTATTTCTGATAATATAGAAATTTATAAAACAGGATATCATACACTTGGACATCAGGTTGTAAGGGTTTTTACAGGAGAAAAAACAATTGTACTCTCAGGTGATGCACCTTTTTGCTATTCAGATTTATGGAAGAAAATTCCTTTTTCGGCCTGGGAAATTTACAGAAATGAAAAAGGCAAAAGATTTTACTGGAAAGAAGGAATAAGAGAAAAAATTGCAGATTTCCTTGAAAAAAGAAATATTGAAAACTTAAAACCTGAAGAAATGGATGCCCCTGTTTTTCAAAAGGATGAAATTGTTTATACAGCACATGATCCTTTTCTTGATAAGGTTTATGAAAAATCATGATGAACTGGTCACAATATTTTTTTATATTTTATAAATTAAAATTTTAAAAATGCTTTAAACGAGCTTGGTTTTGTTATTTCCTTATTAAACTTTAATTTTTGACAAACAGGTATTGGTAACTGATTTTAAAATTAAGTTTAAGCATGAGCAATTTTTTTTAACTATTTAGTTGCTGAACGAAAACGGCCTTTTTTGTCCATTTCTGCGTCAGAATCAAAATTTAATCCTCAAAATACTAAATGTATTCCTGCGGTTAAATTTTTCATCTTCCTTGAACTGAACAAAAAATTCTCGTTTTCGGCCAATCACTATTTAAGAAAGGGTAAACAAAAATGGGAATAACTAAAGAACAGGAAGAAAAAGCAAGAAAAAAGTTTATGGATGATATAGAAGATGTAGATGAAAATGATGTGGAATATGCTGCCAAAAAAGGGAATAAAAAAGTAGAAGCCTTGGAAAAAAACAAACCGTCCGCACTTATTGAAATATGGGAAGATATAAAACTTCTTGTTGGCTTGGTTGGTGACTATGTCAGCGGAAAATACAGGGAAACTCCATGGAAAACCATAGCAGCAGCTGCTGGAGCAATAATTTATTTTGCTTCTCCAATTGATATTGTTCCTGATTTTATTCCTTTGGTAGGATATCTTGATGATGCTCTTGTACTGAAACTTGCCATTGATTTTTCACATGATGATTTGATAGCTTACAAAAAATGGAAAGAATCAGCTTAATAGAAAAAATGCTGATATAATTTTTTAATATTAATTTAAGCAGCATCCTGATTTTTAAAATTCAGACTGCTGCTTTTAAACAGCTGCAAAATAATTGTATTTTTTGATGAGAATAATAAATCCATTTTCCGGCAAATCAAAAGCTCTATGCCAAGGCTTAAAAATTTTATAAAACATCAATAATAAACAATAATAAAACAATTGAAGCAGCCGGCAGAATAAAATAGATAAAAGACCTTAAAATGCCTGATTCACAAATAAAATTTCCATTATGATCAAGTTTTGTTTTAAATGGAAGTGTGTCAATAAAAACAGCCTTTGAAGGATTTAAAGGATTATAAATGAGCTTTTCACTATCATCATCTTCAAGAACATCAGGGTTTGTTGTTTTTATGCTTGTTTCATGGATTTGACCGTTTTCGTCCCTGTATTCAAAAATCATGTTGTAAACTTCTTCTTCATTTATTTCAGTTCCTGTAGGATATGATTTTTTAAGAGTTCCTTTGGAAGGGATTCCATTTTTGAGGATTTTTATTTTTGAAATCCCTGATTTTAAAGTGAATATGAGAATAATTATTCCTGCTGTCGGAAGAATCATTATTAAAAGTCCCCATGCTCCCATAACTGAATATCTTGTTCCCTCAATTCTTGAATACTTTGGATTTTCAGGACTGAACTCAACAGGCACAACTGTTCCTTCATCTATATAAGCACCAGTTGCAAAAGATCTGCCGTGATATTCTTTATTGTCTATTCCCTTAAAGGAAAATCTCAGTTCAATTACAGTTTCATCATTTACAGTTATATTTGTTCCTGAATATCCAGTTGAAATTCCTTCTACTGTAATAATTTCACCTGAAAATATTTTTAATTCCCTTACAGTTTCAGCAATGTCAAAGGCAAGGCAGAATATAAGTCCAAAACTTATAATACCCCATGCCAGAAAATTTATAGAACCGCCAAAAAGCATTTTTATTTTCAGGTTTAAAGAAACACTTCTTGGAGGTCTTGAAATTAAATAATTCTCCATGATTTTTCCTTGTCTTGAAATTTGTGAGTTATTTGGATGAGAAACCATAATTAATTAACATACAATCATGATTATTCAAATGGAAATAACAATAGAAAAGGCAGAGCGATTCAATTGTTTAAATCAAAAAAATCAGTTCTTTGGCTTTTAATATAATTTCAGTTGTGATAAAAAAACCGTTTTAATATGTATTCAGTAATATAAACTTTTTACGGGGAGGAATTTTTTATGGAGGGAGAAGCTGTAACCTTTACTTACGGTGCTTTGGCTTTAGTACCGCCTGTGCTTGCAATAGTGCTTGCAGTCTGGAAAAAACAGGTAATAATATCACTTACACTCGGTGTTTTTGCCGGAGCAACAATTGTCAATAACTGGAATCCTTTAACAGGTCTTCTTGATACTTTTTCAAAGTATATTGTTGCAAAATCTCTTGCTGACGCATGGAATGTGGGTGTTGTTGTTTTCTGTCTTGTTATTGGAGGACTTGTAGGCGTTATGTCAAGAATCGGCGGAACCCAGGCAATTGCAGAATCAATAGCAAAAAAAGCTCAGGATACAAGATCAACTCTTTTTGCAACCGCATTAATGGGCATTGCAATTTTTTTTGATGACTATGCAAACTCAATGATTGTTGGAAACACAATGAGGCCGATTACTGACAAGTACAATATTGCAAGGGAAAAGCTTGCATATATTGTTGACTCAACTGCTGCACCTATTTCATCAATCTGTCCGATTTCAACCTGGGTTGCAATGGAACTTGGGCTTATTGCAACTGCTTTTACAACTCTTGGAATTAAAGGCAATTCAATGGTAGCTTTTATGAATACCATTCCTTTCAGGTTTTATTCCCTTTTTACAATAGCCTTTGTTTTTATTCTTATTTTTATGAAACGTGATTTTGGCCTTATGTACAAGGCTGAAAAAAGAGCTAGAACCACTGGAGAAGTTTTTGCAAAGGGTTCAACCCCAATGATTTCAGAAGACAAGGATCTTATGCCTGATGATGCTGGCACAGGTTCTATATGGGGAGCAATAATTCCTATTTCACTTTTTGCTTTGGTTACTATTTTCGGCCTTTGGTACAATGGCTATGCACCTGGAAAAACAATAAGAGAATGTTTTGGTGATGCTGACGCTTCAGTTGTTCTTACCTGGGCTGCTTTTATATCCTCCATAGTTGCAATTATCATAGGAAGGGTTACAGGCAAGTTTAAGCTTTCAGAAGGTGTTGATGCCTGGGTAGCAGGACTTAAAACAATGCTTATTGCTGTTATAATTTTGACTCTTGCCTTTTCTCTTAAAGCTGTAATAACAGAAATGCAGCTCGCAGAATGGATTGTTGCAAATTCAAAGGATGTTTTATCAGGAGCATTTTTGCCTTCTCTTACATTTATTCTTGCTTTTTTCATTGCTTTTGCAACAGGAACTTCATGGGGAACAAACGCTATTTTAATGCCTATAATTATTCCTCTTGCAGTTGCAATTTCAGGTGCTTCAACAGAGGTTACAACTTTAATGTATTCTTCAATGGGTGCAGTTTTAACAGGTGCTGTATGCGGAGATCACTGCTCACCTATTTCAGATACAACAATTTTATCTTCAACAGCTTCAGGTTCGGATCATATTGACCATGTAAGAACCCAGCTTCCTTATTCATTTACAGTTGCAGGTTTTGCTCTTGTATTTGGATATATTCCCACAGGATTTGGAATTTCTCCATGGATTTCAATTATTGCAGGTATAATTGGAATGGGAGTATTTTTGATGTTTTTTGGTAAAAAAGTTGAAGATTCCACACTTTAATATTTAAAAAATAAAGGCAGACTGGGTTAAAACCTTTCTGCCTTTTTAAATCCCTGATTTACATTTCCTTAATTATCCCATAAAATCAGCCTTTATATTTTAATTGTAACCTTTCTTTTTGTTTCACATCTTAAGAGTCAAAATTTAAACCCATAAGGAGAAATAAAATGAATGACAAGGTTCTTATTGTTATAGCATCAGGTCTTGATAATCCAAACCGTTCAACAAGAGGAATTCATCTTGCAACAGTTGCACAAAAGCTTGGACGGGATGTTAAGGTTTTTCTTTTAGATGATGCTGTTTTTATTGCCAAGGAAGGTCTTGCAGACAATCTTTATGCTGCAACAGGAGACTCATGTGCAGATCTTTTATTACACCTTCAGGAATTTGAAGTTCCAATTCTTGCATGTACTCCATGTGCACAGGCAAGAAAAATATCCCAGGATGATTTAATAGACGGAGCAAGGCTTGCAACAGCAGCAGAACTTATTGAACTTTCAGCAGATCATAGTGTAATAAGCCTTTAGTTTAATCTGTTTGGGATTATCATTTGATATTTAAGATAATCCCTTATTTAAGCTTTGAATTAAAAAAGTCTATCATTTAAAACACAATAATATTTATCAATTATTTCAATTCCCTGTGCATAATTTATGACATTTTTAATTTTTTCTTTAAAAAAAGTGCTGTGGGGCAGGCCTTTAACAAACCATGAAAGCCTGCTTCTCATCATTTTGCATCCGGTTTCCTCGCCAAAATGATTTAGTGTTGATTTAAAATAAAGTTTCATTAAAGAAAATCTGGTTTCAAGGGAAAGCTCATAAGGACTTTTTCCATTTAAAGCTTCAGTTATTTCTCTGAAAATAAATGGGTTTGAAATAGCTGCTCTTCCTATCATAACTGCATCACAATCTGTTTTTTCAAACATTTTAAGAGCATCTTTGTAATTTATGATGTCTCCGTTTCCAATTACAGGTATATTTAGATTTTGTTTGATTTTTTTTATAAGGCTCCAGTCAGCTTCCCCTGAAAATCCCTGCATTGCTGTTCTTGGATGAATTGCAACTGCATCAAGTCCGCAGTCTTGAGCAATTTTTGAAATAAGAAAGGCATCTTTTCCTGAATTGTCCCATCCTGATCTTATTTTTACTGTTAATGGAAGATTTATTGTTTGTTTAATTTTTTTAAATATTTTTTCAGCCCTTTGAGGTTCTTTCATAAGAGCTGAACCTGAATTTGATTTTAAAATTTTTTTTACTGAACATCCCATATTTATATCAATAATGTCTGCACATGATTTTTCCTCAATTATTTTTGCAGCATCAGCCATAATTTCAGGGTCATAACCAAAAATCTGAATTGAAAGGGGTTTTTCAATATCTGAAGATTTTAAAAGGGAAAATGTTTTTTGTGAATTATAAATAAGTCCGTTTGAGCTTATCATTTCAGAATAGACAAGCCCTGCTCCCTGATTTTTGCAGATTTCCCTGAAAGGAAGATTTGTTATTCCGGCAAGTGGAGCAAGAATAACAGGCTTTTTTATTTCAATATTTCCTATTTTCAAATCGTTTCTCCAAGAGGCCTTGCATAGCAGTAAAGGCAGTTATGATAACATGGATGATCTCTATATGAACCTATGTCTTTTGAAATTGAGCACATACAGTCTTTTCTCTGGCCAGGGTCTTTTTTGTGGTTAAGACTCAGGCCAAAGGTTTTGTTTATATATTCAGTTGAAATACAGGGCTTTTTTTTTAGTCTTTCAAGACCCTGAATTGCTTCACAGCACAAATTGAGTGAAATATTGCAGGTTTTTGCCATGTTTTCTAAGTTTTGTATAATACTTATTTTTTTTTCGTTTGAAGGATTTATAAAAATTATATTTTTATTTTTTTGTCTTTCTAAAACTTTTTTGTATAAATCAGTAAAACTTATTGTAATTGATCTGATTTTACAGTTTGAAGCCCTTTTTAAAATATATTGAAAGTCTTTGAGGTTGTTTTTTAAGTTTTTATTTTCATCCATGTAAAAAACTATTGGGTCAAATCTTAAAAACATTTTGTCCGGCCCGAAAATTTCAGCCATTTTTTCTAAAATATCACATCGTTCCTGTACTGATTTTTTTATTCCCGGTTCAAGAAGGAAATTTTCTGAATTAAGGGTATACTGGAAAAAAATATTAAACCCCTTGTCATTTAGAATCTGTGCGTATTTATTTTTTAAAAAAAGGGAATAATCCTTTGACCAGAAACAGACTGCCGCAATATTTTCTGGAGTAAAGGGCAGAGTAGAGATTTTTTTAGAGTATGGATTTTTTAAGATAAATCTTTTTTTGAAAACGCATTCCATGAACCAGTTCATGTAAAAAGCAGGAATATCAGTTCTTCTTGATGCAGAAACAATTGTTTTTTGTTTTTTCATTAACCTTGTTTTTTTTGACCTGGGAAGCTTATTATTCTTCCATTATCTTTTGGTTCTTCCTGATTTTTGACAAGTTCAATTTTTGAAGGCGGAACTATTTTTTCAATTCTCATTTTATTGCCTTCCATGGAAAATTCTGTTCCGTCAATATAAATATCCTTTAAAATCCAGGTTATTTCCTGAACTGGAAGTGTTAAAACAAGAAGGGTCAAATGAAACCAGCCTGGTTTTATGTCCTCTGAAATTTTTTCAACCCGGCCGAAAAACTGGGGAATATCTTCTTTATATACAAGAACTATATCGTTTACATGGGTTTTTTGAGGTTTTATATCATTGCTCATTGTAATGCTTTTTACCTTTAGCTTAATTTTTTATTCAATCAGTCAAGAAATTACTCTGATTTATAAAAATTTCAAGGGAAATCAAAAAAAAGAGCGGACAAAATTTTGTCCGCTCTAAAATAAAACTGAATTTTTTTTAGAATTTGTAGGAAACTGTGAAACCTAGTCCGTAAAGAACGCCTTTGTTGTTTTTAACATAAACATCAACATCGTTTTGTACAACTTCTGCAGAAAATACATGATTCAGGTTTTCTGAGTTGCCGTGAATATCTCTTCTTGGAATACTTCTTATATACTGAAGAACTCCGTCAATTTCCCATTTTTCAGTAAATTTGTATCCAAATCCCAGGTTGAAAAGGCTTCTGTCTGTATCAGGCCATCCCTGGTCAAAGGTGGTATCTGGAACTGGTGTAGGGTCGTAAACAAAACCTGTTCTTAATGCAAGTTTTTCATTAACAAGCCATTCTGCACCAATCTGATACTGAAAGGTGTCGTCCCAGTCTCTTTTATATACTGTTGTACTGTTTGTAAAGGAAGGATCTGCAAGCATTCCCTGAACTAAAGGACTTGAAAGAATTGCTGCTACTCTGGGGTCGTTCATGTTCAGATTGAGAGAGGATAAAACAGCATCCTTATCATAAACCATTCTTTCAGTCTGATTTTCATTTATTGACCATCTTGTCCAGGTAAGGTCAAATTCTACTGAAAATTTATCTGAAAAAGCATATCTTATACCACCCTGTACCTGCTCAGGATGATCATAATCCATCTGAATGGAGCCTACTGTAGTTCCGTTGAAAAGGATATCTCCTTCAAAATCAGCACTGGTTCTGCTTCTGTATGTAAGACCAAGACTTAATTTGTCTGTGGGCTTGAAAAGCACACCTGCATTCCATGAATAGTTGAAATCATCATCTGTTTCAAGTTCTATTTTATTTAAATAGCTCCCTTTTTTATCAGTTAAATCATCCTCATATTGTAATAAAGCTTTTGCATTAGCTTCTGGAATTCCTTTTTCA
>JAVERC010000086.1:0-6609 GCA_034007295.1 Desulforegulaceae bacterium
CTTTTTGCATTATAAAGATCACTCCAGGTATCTTTGAAAAGTTTGTCATGTGAGTTTTTGATATTGAAATCATTCATAATTAAAGCTGATTATCAAAGTTAAATTTTAAAGACAACTTAAAATATAATAAAATGGTAATAAAAAAACGGGGGGAAATACATTTGACATTAATTCGGTAAGGTGCCACCGGAACTATTGAAGGTGTCCCCTGAACTATTGAAGGTGTCCCCTGAACTAATTGGGAACTATTGAACTATAAGTAAAAAGTTAACTTCTGACCCTATGTCCTCTCTCATACAAAGTTTCCGGGGCTATGTCTATTTCACCTGGCCAAGTAACAGTACCATATTCCACCTTCGCTAAATTAAATATATTTATATCAGATAAAGGCAAAAATACTGGATATTTTAAATAAGGCTCCATATTAAATATACGAGTTTCTCCATTGGTGAAATGTAAAAGTAAACGATAGTGTGGTTTTGGTTCTACAAATTTGACTCTCAACATAAACAAACCTCCAATTATCGTAACGGATCTACTTTGAATATCGGCTCTCCACGTTCAGCAAGTGACCAGTTAGCTATCAATTCTTCTTCATGTATAGCCATCCAGGCCTGCACCAATCTTAATTTTTTTACGGGTAAATCTCCTTCAAGAAGTTCTCCATCCGGTAAACTGACAACAGCCTCTTTTGATTGATATTCAACATGTAAATGTGGTAGTTTGTGCTTTCCTGAGTCCATAAAGAACATTCTTATAATTATTCCATAAAACATACTAATAGTTGGCATAACTGCTCCTGACAAAGAATATATATAATAAAATTAAATCTGTTATAAGCTGCTGTCAAGCAGTTGAATTTGATAAATACAAAATATAAAAGAATAGGGACTTACAAGAAAGCTTATGTCTACTTTGTGGGTGTCCTATAAAGTATTCACAGTTTTTGCAATCCATTTATATCTGCCGTGGTATAAGACCATTGGAATAATAACCAGCAGATTATCGGGATTATTGTTTTTTATGTCCTGGCACCAGATTTTTATCAGATATTCCAAAAGCTGAAGGTGAATCCATTTGTCATAATAGCTTTTGTGCTCAAAAAGCAGATAAATATATCCTGAATTTCCTTTAATATCAGCCTTGTAAAGCATATCAGAGTAAAATCTGAATTGAGCGTTTCATATTTTTAAATTAATAAATTTTCAATGAATCAGGCTTATTATATTTAAAAATATAAAACCCTGCGGGCTTTCCAATTTTGCCGCATCTACTGCGTTAAATTGCATCACGCATAGCAAAAGTATAGCCTGATACAATTTGCCGTTATATGCAGCAAACTTGAAAATCGCTCAATCCAGGTTAAAACTCTTCAAGATCTTTTTCAATAAAGGAATCTTTGCAGATTTCAAGAGAATCAAGGTTTGTAAGCTCAAGCACTTTTTTTGGAAGATAATTTTCCAAAAAGCTTTTTGCATTATAAAGATCGCTCCAGGTATCTTTGAAAAGTTTGTCGTGTGAGTTTTTGATATTGAAATCATTCATAATTAAAGCTGATTATCAAAGTTAAATTTTAAAGACAACTTAAAATATAAGAAAATGGTAATAAAAAAACGAGGGGAAATACATTTGACATTAATTCGGTAAGGTGTCACCCGAACTTAACGAACTTTAAGGTGTCACCCGAACTTTGGATATAATTTATATTTACAGGAAGGTTACATCACTTCGGATTTAAAGAAAAAAAGGATATGCCAGATATAGGTATGTCCTCCTAACTCCTATTAGCGAAAAAATATTTGAAGATCAAGCAATGCAATATATTTAAATTTAAAAACGCTGTTTGTTTTAAAAATAAAAATTTACAAATCAATCATGGTTAGATACAAAGTTAAAAAAACAATCAAATAACAGATTAGTTTAATACTCGAATTTTTTCTGCAAAAATAAAATAATGGAATTTTTAAATGCAAAGTATAAAAAAACTTTTCAGCAAAAATCCTTTAAAAATAATATTTGTATTGTTGTTTATTTTAGGATTTGTTTTGTACGGAAATACTTTTAAAGCACCTTTTGTTTTTGATGATATGCATAACATAAAGGATAATCCATATGTAAGAATGACAAAAATTGAATCAAACTATTTTGAAAAATTAAAAAACTTTCCATGCAGCACAAGAATAATTCCAAATTTTACATTTTCAATTAACTATTATTTTGACAGGTATGATGTTGGCGGTTATCACTTAGTGAATATCCTGATTCACATAATAAACGGTTTTCTATTGTTTCTCATATTCAGGCAAACTCTTTATTTTTCTGGCAATAGAACTAATATAATTCCTGCACTTGCAGCATTTTTGTGGTTTGTTAATCCTGTTCATACTCAGTCTGTAACATATATTGTTCAGCGAATGACAAGCATGTGTGCAATGTTTTATTTTTTAAGTCTTTTTTTATATATAAAGGCAAGACTTGATTTTATAGGCATTAATCAAATTAATAAAAAGCAGGTAAGCCTTTTTATTTTATCTTTTTTATCCTTTGTGTGTGCAATTTTGAGCAAGGAAATCGCAGCAACACTATCGTTTTTTATTTTTTTGTATGAATGGTTTTTTATAAAAGACCTTAAAACAGAATGGATAAAAAAAAATATTAAATGGGTAATTGCAATTTTTGTTATTATACTTGCAGTAAGCATTTATTATTTAGGTGATTCTCCATTAAAAAGAATATTATCTGGATATAATTACAGAGATTTTACACTTATAGAAAGACTTTTAACCCAGCCAAGGATTGTTTTATTTTATATATCAATACTTTTTTTCCCTTTACCTTCAAGACTTAATCTTGAACATCATGTTGATATCTCAACCTCACTTTTTGACCCTTTAACAACAATTTTGTCTGTTTTGGTTATTTTTATTTTGCTTGTATTTGCTTTTTTTTCAGCAAAAAAATACAGGTTGCTGTCATTTTCAATATTATGGTTTTTTGGAAATCTTGCCATTGAATCAAGCTTTATTGCACTTGAACTTATTTTTGAGCACAGAACTTATCTTCCTTCAGCTTTTTTATTTTTATCTGTTATTTATTATTTTTCCTTTTTTCAGAAGAACAAAAAAAAGCTGATAATTTTATATTCAGTATTTTTTGTAGTTTTTTCCGGGTTTACAATACAAAGAAATTATACCTGGTCTGATGACTTAAGATTTCACAGAGACTGTCTTGAAAAATCTCCGGAAAAGCCAAGGGTTGTTTTGAATATGGGCGTATGCCATCATAATAATCAACAATTTGAAAAAGCACTTGGTTATTACGACAGAGCAATAGAATTAAAGCCTGATTATGGCGAGGCTTATTCTAAAAAAGGTGCTGTTCTTGAAAAACTAGGAAATAATGAAGAGTCAATTTTTTATATCAAAAAAGCAATTGAACTTAAGCCTGACTACATTGAAAATTATAAATTGATGGGTTTTATCTACAACTCCAGAAATCAGCCGGATAAAGCAATTTCATATCTTGAAACTGTATTGAAAAAATATCCGGATTATATTGAAGCACGAATGAATCTTGGTAATTCATATATTTTAAAAAATGATTATAATCAGGCTCTTATACAGTTTTTACGGGTTATTGAAACTGACCCGGAGTATTATATGGCTTATAATAATATTGGTGATGTATTGATGAGAATGGGGCAAAAAGAAAAAGCCCTGGGATATTTTAATTTGGCTTTAAAATTAAATCCTGATTATGAAAAAGCATACCTGAATCTTGGAAGTATTTTTTTGAAGGAAAAAGATTTTAAATCAGCTGAAAATTATCTTTTAAAAGCACTTGAACTTGATGATCAGGATGTTGATATTCTAATAAAAACAGGCGATTATTATTTTCACATAAATCAGTTTGATAAGGCTGAAAGTCTTTATAAAAAAGCTTTGGATATCAATTCTGATAATTCCTATTTAAAAATTCAGCTTGGGATTATATTTTTTAAATCCAGAAATTATGAAAAAGCAGAGGAATATTTTAAAAAAGCTGCAGATACAAGTGCTGAAAAATATTTTCCTTATTATTATCTGGGACTTTGTGCTTTGTCTAAGGAGGATTATTCCAAAACCATATTTTATTTGGAAAGAGCTGGTGAATTAAACCCTGATTTTGAGCAGGCAAAGAAAAAGCTTGCAGATGTTTATTCAACTTTGAATCAAAATAATAAGGCTCTTGAAATATACACTGAAATTCTTTTAAAAAAACCTGATAATACAGACTTATTGATAAAAAAAGCAGAAATTTACAATAAAGAAAAAGATAATAAAAATGCTATTAAAAATTTTGAAAAGGCATTTTTTTATGATAAGAATAATGAGTATGTTATTGAAAACCTTGCATTTTTATATGTAGAAGATAGACAATATGAAAATGCAGCTGAAAAATTTGAGCTGCTCAAAGAGTTTATGAAAGATAATTCCCTTGTGTATTATAATTTATCATGTGTTTATTCTGAAGCAGGTAACCTGGAAAAAGCAATATCAAATTTGAAATATGCTGTAAATCTTGGATATAATAATAAAAATAAAATTCTTAATGATAAGAATCTGAATTTTATAAAATCATCAAAAGAATTTGAGGATATTATAAAAACAATATCAAATTAAATTTTTGCTATTGTTTATTCTTCAAACAAAATATCATTGACTTCCCTTTTTTCACTGTCAAATGATATGCCGCATAAAATGGTTCTTATATTTTTATTTTCCCATTTTTTAGCATATCCCTTTTCCTTAATCTGATTTATGGCAGCATCAGCAGAAGAATTGCACTTGAACTCAATAACATAAACCTTGTCTGGAAAAATAAGTGCAAGATCAAGTCTTCCCCTTGAGTTTAAAAGTTCTGATAGGGTGTTATATCCAATTAAAGATAAGCTTAGATAAATTATTGTATGAAAATAGTTTTCATCTGCATTTTTAAAATGGGGGTAGGGGATTTCATTGAAAATTGCATTTATATTGAATTTTACTTCATCAAAGTCTTCATCCATAAAAGCAATTCCAAGCTCATCTGCAAAATTTATGGCCTTGAAGTTGTTTGACATATCAAGCATTAAATTTTCGGTAAAAGACTTTTTAACCTCCTGGTTTGGATAAGAAAGATGCAGGCGTTCTCTGTAATAGTCTTTGATAGTCAGATAACCGGTTTGAAAAAGCATTGGAACAATTGGAAGCCTTTCAATATCAAATGTTTCCAAAAGGCTTGGACGCAGTTTTACATTTTCAATATCAGGGATGAAATAATTGTTTTCCTTGATAAGCTCCACAAGAAATTTTGGGGTTGCTGTTGAAAACCAGTAGTTTGCAAA
Source organism: Desulforegulaceae bacterium (assembly GCA_034007295.1). Classification (GTDB taxonomy): domain Bacteria; phylum Desulfobacterota; class Desulfobacteria; order Desulfobacterales; family JACKCP01; genus JACKCP01. The sequence continues at coordinate 5,366 of JAVERC010000086.1, forward strand.
TTCTTTGTTCTGAAGGCAATTCATAAGGGAAATGGGATTAAAAACCTTTATATCTTTTTTTGAAAAACGATATCCGTTGTAATAATATTTAAGTTTATCAAGGCATTCTTCAATACTGATTCCCATTTCTTCACAAAACTCATACAAATATTCATCAAAATATTCTTTAATTTCATCTTCGCTGTATCCAAGAAAATCTGAATATTCCCCTGACATTGTAATATCAGTAAGATTATTCCACTTGGAAAAAATGGAAACCTTTGAAAATCTTGAAACTCCTGTGACAAATATAAATTCAAGCTTGTCTACAACATTTGCACCTTTTAAGGTGCCGAAAAAGGATTCAAGTATTTCCCTGTTTTGTATAGCAATTTTTATTTCATCTTTTGCAAGGTGGTCTATTATTGGCTTGTCGTATTCGTCTACTAAAATCACAAGATTTTCATTATATTTTTCATATAAGGCCGTAAGTAAATTTAAAAAAAGGTTTTTTAAAAGTTTGTTTTTATCCAGGTGAATATTATGTGTTTTTCCAATGTTTAACAGGTTTTCTTTTAAAGATTCTGTAAGATTTTCAGGGTTTGAAGTGTCTATCTCATTAAAATCAAAGGTTAACACAGGATAAGAATCAAATTCCCACTTATCCTCAATGTAAAGACTTTTGAACAATTCCTTATTTCCAGAAAAAAGCTCATAAAGGGTTGAAACAGTGAGTGACTTCCCAAATCTTCTTGGTCTTGATAAAAAATATGCACGTCCTGTTGTAAGAAGCTTGTGAATCCATTTTGTTTTATCTACGTATAAGTTTTTTTCTTCAATAATCACTTTAAATGATGAAGTTCCAAGACCAAGTTTTTTTTTCATGATATTTTTTCCTTATCAGGACTCAAGAAAAACAGCTTCCTTAAAATCCTCAATGGAATTGGTCTCATTAAGTTTTTTTTCAAGTTTAGCCAGAACATCTGCTTCATAAATATTTTTAATCATGGAAACAACTATTTTAGTTTCACTGCTTTGTCCAAATTTGTCAAAAACTGCCAGTACCAGTCCTATTCCCTGTTGCATGGCTTCCTGTCGGCCTTCCTGCCTGCCTTCTAACCGGCCTTCCTGCCAACCCTCCTGCCTCAATCTTTCAGCAATAGTCATAACCATATCCCCCTTATTTTGATCTACAGCATTTGAAACTATAGATTTTAAATCATTAATTTCAAGATCATCTGTGTTACTGAGTAAATATCTTATCA
>JAVERC010000005.1:0-139535 GCA_034007295.1 Desulforegulaceae bacterium
CTTTCTCATAATTTTCTCATAATTTTTTAGAAAAATAATTTCATTTTTTGAGGCCTGATTTTATAAAATTTGATGTTTTCGTTCAGCCACTAATTACAACTTATTCTTAATAATCAGCTTGAATCTTATATGATATTTTTATAAATGTTTAAAAATTATAATAATAAAATTTAATTTAAGATTAAACAAAGAATTTTACGGAAATTAACTTGCCCACAACAATTTTTACAGTAAAAAACAGACTTGAAATCATTAATCCCCATCCCCTTATAGTTGAAAAAGCAAAAAACGAGCTTGAAATAATAAATCCAAAATGGTCTGAAAATGAAAAAATGGGGAGATGGAACGGTAAAACAAGCCAAAAACTGAAATTTTATTTTTTCAGCACCAAAGGCAGTCTAATAATACCAAGGGGCCTTGCCAGGGAATATATAAAATTTTGCCGCACAAATAAAATTGAATACAAAATTTTAGATAAAAGAATTGAGTCGGAAAATATAGACTTTATTTTTAACGGAGAATTAAAATCATTTCAAAAAAGAGCTGTCCATGATGTTTTTTCAAAGGATTTTGGAATTTTAAATGCTCCAACAGGCTCTGGCAAAACTGTAATGGCACTTTATCTTATTTATTTAAGAAAACAGCCAGCTCTTGTTATTGTCCACACAAAAGACCTTGCAAGGCAATGGATTGAACAGGCATCTTACTTCCTTGGGATAAATGAAAATGAAATAGGTCTTATTGGTGCAGGCAAAAAAAAAGAAGGTGAAAAACTTACAATCGGACTTGTACAAAGTCTTGTCAAATATGATGGAAATTTAAAAAACCAAATAGGCCACTTAATTGTTGATGAATGCCACAGAACTCCTTCAAAAACATTTACAGAAGTTGTAAGTTCATTTTCTTCAAAATACCTTTTAGGATTAAGTGCTACCCCTTACAGAAGAGACAACCTTTCAAATCTTATTTTCTGGTATCTTGGAAATTTAATGCATAAAATTGAAAAACATAATCTGGAGATGAGAGGCCATATAACCGAAGCTGAAATAATTTTAAGGCCAACAGATTTTACTCCGTTTCATGACCCTGTAACTGAATATTCAAAAATGATGACAGAGCTTACTTCAGACAATGAAAGAAACAGGCTTATTGCTTCAGATATTGCAAATGAATACAATAATTCAAATGGACATATAATTGTTCTTTCAGACAGAAAAAAACATTGTGAAAATTTAAGCCAGATTTTAAAATTCAGGCATAAAATTGATTCTCTTGTTTTTACAGGAGATTTAAGTGAAAAAAAACGAATAGCAGCTCTTAAAGAAATGATTTCTAAAAAAAACAACATAATCATTGCAACAGGACAGCTGATTGGAGAAGGTTTTGACCTCAATTCACTTTCAACTCTTTTTCTTACAACGCCTGTAAATTTCAGCGGCAGGCTTACCCAGTATTTAGGCAGAGTCTTAAGAACAGCACCAGGAAAAACCAAGGCAGTTGTTTATGATTATGTAGACATAAATGTTCATGTCCTAAAAAAATCTGCACTATCAAGAGCTGCGGTCTATGGCCTGAAAAAACTGCCTGATTTTTTAAGCGAGTTTTATCTTTAACCAAAAAATTAAGTTTATTTACTTGAATTTATGTAATTTTAAAATATATTCGGATAAACTGAGAAATTAATTCTATTTACAGATTAAAATAAAACAAAATCCAGGGGAAAATATGGCTGAAGAAAATAAAATTAGAGTTATTGGTGCCGGCTCACCTATTGTAGATATTCTTGCTTATGTTGATGATGATTTTCTTTTAAAAAACATATCAGGAGAAAAAGGAGGAATGGAGCTTATAAGTGAAGATGAGCTAAAAAAAATTCTTTCTCTTATAAATATTTCAAAAAAAGCATGCGGAGGATCAGCAGCAAATACAATATTTGCAATGTGCAGACTTGGTGCTGAGGGTTCTCTTGCAGGAAAAACAGGAGATGACGAAAACTCTTTATTCTATAAAAAAACCCTTTTAGAAGCCGGAGGCAATGCAGAAAACCTTAAAACACTCAAAAATTCTCCAACAGCAGTTTCTGTATGCATGGTTACACCTGATGCAGCAAGAACAATGAGAACCCATCTTGGAGCTGCAATGCATTTTTCACCTGAAGATACTTCAAGCCAAACTTTTGCAGGATACCCCCTTTTTCACACTGAAGGATATCTTATTTTTAACAGGGATTTAATAACCCATATTTTAAAAACAGCCAGGGATGCTGGCTGTATTATAAGCCTTGATCTCTCTTCATTTGAAGTTGTAAATGCTTCAAAAGATTTTCTTCCTGATCTTTTAAAGGAATATGTAGACATAATTTTTGCAAACGAAGATGAAGCAAGTGCTTTTTGCAATACAAAAGACCTTGACAAGTGTCTGGAAATTCTTTCCCAGCACTGCAAAATATCTGCTCTTAAAACAGGTGACAAAGGCTCTTTAATAAGGTCCGGGGACAGTGTCATAAAAGTAAGTCCGGTAACATGCGAAAACCTGGTTGACACTACTGGAGCAGGCGATTATTGGGCAGCAGGTTTTCTTTACGGTTATCTTAAAGGACTTACACTTGAAAAATGCGGAAAACTTGGTTCTTTTATGGGAGCTGAAGCTGTATCTGTTCTTGGAGCAGAACTAGAAGATGATCAATGGGAAAAAATAATTGAGTACAGTTCAAAACTTCAATAATAAACTTATTTTTTTGTCAAAATACATGATTAAAAAGGAAACCAAGTATGCCTGTTTCACAAGATTTCAAGGAAAGATTATTTCCAAACCTTGATAAAATTTCATCTGCATTTGAAACCCCTTTCCATATTTATGATGAAAAAGGAATAAGAGAGACATGCAGAAATCTTAAAAAAGCTTTTGCAGACTTAAATAATTTTAAGGAATACTTTGCAGTAAAAGCTCTTCCAAATCCTCAAATTCTTAAAATCATAAAAGATGAAGGTTTTGGGTTTGACTGCAGCTCCATTGCAGAACTTATTCTAGCAAGGCAGCAGACAAAAAATTATATGGATATAATGTTTACTTCAAACAACACATCAAAAAAAGAATTTGAAACAGCTTTTTCAGACTGCGGTTCAATAATAAACCTTGATGATATTTCCTTAATTGAAAAAATGCCCGAAATTCCAGAAATTATATGTTTTAGATATAATCCAGGTCCTGAAAGAACAGGTAATGCAATTATTGGAAACCCTTCTGAAGCCAAATACGGACTTGCAACAGACCAGATTATTCCTGCATACAAAAAAGCCTGTGACCTTGGAATCAGAAGATTTGGACTTCATGCAATGGTTGCTTCAAATGAACTTAATGAAGACTATATTATTGAAACTGCAAGAATGCTTTTAAATATTGCCGAAAAAACAGGAAAAGAACTTAAAATCCAATTTGAATTCATTAATATCGGTGGAGGTATAGGCATACCTTACAGACCAGATGAAACCCCTGTTAATCTTGAAAAAATGGGAAAAAATATTACTGAGCTTTTTAAAGAATTTGAATTAAGAAACGGTTATGAACCAGCACTTAATATGGAAAGCGGAAGATACATGACAGGCCCACACGGAGTTCTTGTAACAAAAGTAATAAATAGAAAATCTATTTACAGACAATATGTCGGAGTAGATGCTTCAATGTCTGCCCTCATGAGACCGGGAATTTACGGAGCATACCACCATATTGAAATCCCTGGAAAAGAAAATGCAGATAAAACTGAAATTGTGGATGTAACCGGGTCTTTATGTGAAAATAATGATAAGTTTGCAATTCAAAGAAAGCTCCCCCTTCTTTACGAGAACGATCTTGTTGTTATTGAAGATACAGGAGCACATGGACATGCAATGGGATTTTCATACAATGGAAGATTAAGACCAAAAGAGCTTCTTTTATGTGAAGATAAAAATGTAAAACTCATAAGAAGAGAAGAAACTGAAGAAGATTATTTTGCAACACTTAAGTTTGATGAAAAAAATCTTTCATTATAAAAAACTTAAAAAAAATTAATTTAAAAAGGCAGAATCTTTAATAAAAAAAGATTCTGCCTTAATATTTTTATAAATAAACTTTTAAAAGTTATACAGCTCCACTGTTTTTCAATGCTGAAATAACAATTTTTTGAAGCAGTTTTTCTTTGAAATCAGACGGCTTATCAAGAGCAAGTCTTTCAAGGTAGGGTTTTGCACCTTCAGGAATTGAAGAAGTAAAAGCCTTAAAAATACCTGGAATAATTGACATTTTACTTTTATCTGCCTTTGCCTTGAACATTTTAAGAGCTTTACCGATTGCAACCTCTTCATCTGTAAAATCTGTTCCAAACGGGAATAAAGGAAACAACCCTTCTTTCCTGTGAGATTCAACAAGCTTTTCAATTTTTTCAGGATAATTCTGTGTGTACTGGGAAGGAATTGTGTAATCAGATTCAATCTTTCCATTTTGCTTTGCTTTTTCAAGAAGACCGTTCTGGAATCTTGAATCACATACATTAAGAAGTTCTTTAATTACATCTTTATCGCTTCTGCTTCTTAAATCAGCTATTCCATATTCAGTAATTACAATATCTCTCAAATGTCTTGGAACGCTGCAATGAGCATAATTATATACAACATTTGAATTTATCTGACCGCCTGACTCCCTTGTACTTCTAATCATCAAGGCACCTCTTGCATCGCTAAGAGCATGTGCAAGAGAAACAAAATTGTACTGGCCTCCAATTCCGCTTATAACCTTTCCATTGTCAAGGCCGTCAGATGCGATTGCACCGCTAAGGGACACCATCAGACCAGCATTGATAAATCTTCCTTTTTGTCTTTGAAGGACCTTAAGTTTCTCTGATGAATAGTTGTTATTTGCATAAAGCTGGTTAACATTTAATACGCTGGTCATATTTATTAGAGCACGTTCTTCATCACTCATATCATAGAGAGTCTTGTAAAGAGCCCTTGGACCAAGAAAAAATCCTGCATGAATCCAGTATCCATGTTTAAGATCTGTACCAAGACAATTTTCAACAACAGCCTTAAGGTTCTCAGAATCTCTTAAATCAGATGAAAATGCCTGGCCTTTGCATTTTAAGGTATCACCTTCAAGAATAACATCGTCTTTAAATATTCCAAAATATTTAAGATAATTAACTGCTGCATCATTTAATTTTGGAGGGACAGCTCCGTCTTTTACAAGCCTTACAAGACCTTCTGGAGTAACTTTATAATTTTTGAAAACCTCTTCATTTACAAGCTGCTGAATATGTTCATCATCATAGCATCTTCTTCTCATTACGTCGTTTTTGTACATATCGACAAAAGAATCAACCATCATTTCTGTACTGCCGTAAATACCTTTATCAAAAGACTCATATCCACCGACACGTTCAATGAGGTCACTATATCTTTCAAGGATTCCTGCTTCTTCAAGAAAAGCCTTATATTTTGAATTCTCTTTATGCCTGCTGATCAGACCGTAAGCAATAGCATCTCCAAGAGAACCAATTCCTATCTGAAGAGTCCCTCCATCAGGTATAAGAGTACTTGCATGAATACCAATCATATAATCAGTTGCATTTATAGCCTCTTTTGGAGCTCCAAAAAGTGTAAAATCAGACTGAGGGCCTTCTAAAACTGCATCAAACTCAGATGGATCTGCAACAGCATCTCCATACATAAAAGGAAGATTTTTGTTTATTTCTCCAACCGCAACAGCTTTATATGAAGGATCTTTCTTCTCTTTTTCTCTCATAAGGTCAAGAGCATCTAGAGCAGTGTCGCCATTACAGGAAACAGAATATTTCATATTTCCGTCTATTTCTTTTGCGGCCAAAAGAGCACCTGCAACATTCATTCCATTTGCCAAAACGTCTCTTGCTGCATGGGTATAGTTTGTGCTTATATAATTCTGCTGCATATGGTTATTATTCATGAAAGCACCGGCCTTGTAAAAAAACTCGCCAACCTCAACATTTGGGGGCAGTTTTTTAAGCCTTACATCCCTTGCATATTCAAGGTCAACATAACCGCCCCAGATTCTTTCCACAAGGGGCTCCATGAATCTTCTTTCAAGATCACTCGACCATGTAGGAGTTTCTAGTGATAAAGCTGTAAGGATTTTTAGTTTAATACTTGGATCACTTTTAGCTTTTCTGTACAATGCGTTTGCTATGTTATTTGGCTTACCCAAACCAAGCTGCATTCCCAATACAAGATTTTTTCCTGCTTTTTCAATGACAAAATCTGCAAGTTTGTCAGGATCGTTAAAAACAACAGGGCCTTTATTACTCATAGATCTCCCCCGGGGTTAAAAAGTTTACTGCCAATCACAATGTCTATGCCAGAATTATAAAATTTATAACAAGCTGAGTAGACAGCTTGTACTATCAAAAAACGCCATTTATGCATGGAATCAAAAATTATTTATATGTTGCATGAAGTTAAAAGTCAACAATACTGTCCGTGTTTTGAACAAAAATATAATAAGCCAGAAAACAAAAATCAAAAAAAAACACATTTTTCCTTTAAATAAACCAGGTTATTTCCTTGACTTATTTTTTCAATAAAATATATCAGCATAAAATTTATCTTTAATATCAAATGTTTACACAGATTAACCATGTTAACCAACAAGAAAAAGATTTGTACAAAAAAAACTATATTTAAAAATTTTAAAATAAGGAAAGGTTTTAATTTATGAACAAATACATTAATGAGTACAAAAAAAAGCTTGTATCTGCCGATGAGGCGGTAAAATGTATTGAATCAGGCATGAGGGTTGATTACGGATTTATGACAAGTAAACCTGTTATATGCGATCAGGCTCTTGCAAAAAGAGCAGATGAACTATCAAATATTGATGTTTCATGTGCAATTACACTTCCTCCAGTTCCAGAAGTTGTAAAGCGTCCAGATGTTTTTGCTTATCATGATTTGCATTTCAGCAAAGTAGCAAGAATTCTTCAAAGAGATTATAATATCTGCCATTACACTCCAATTATGTATCACATGGCTGGCGAATGGTTCAGGAAAAATATTGCAGACAAACAGCATGTATACATAGCTCAGGTATGCCCTATGGATGAACATGGATATTTTAATTTTTCACTTACAAACTCAGTTTCCATGGCAAACATAGAACATGTTGACAAAGTAATTGTAGAGGTAAACAAAAATCTTCCAGTTGCACTTGGCGGACAGGAAGAGGGAATCCATATATCTCAGGTTGACTTTATTGTAGAAGCTCCTGAAGATCAGGCTGTTTTTGTACCACCAGAAGTTGAACCCACTGAGACAGATAGAGAAATTGCTAAAATTATCATGAAATATCTCTACGACGGCTGCTGTATTCAGCTTGGAATCGGGGGTATGCCTAATGCTGTAGGAAAAATGATTGCCGAATCTGATCTTAAAAATCTTGGCGGACATACAGAAATGCTTTCTGATGCCTATGTTGACATGATTGAATCAGGAAGAATGAACGGCTCAAAAAAATCAATTGATAAATACAGAGTCCCTTATACATTCTCAATGGGTTCACAAAAACTTTATGACTTTGTCAACAATAACCCTGCTGTGGCTTCTTATTCTGCAACTTACACAAACGACCCAAGAATCATCCAGCAGCTAGATAACTTTGTTTCAATCAACAATGCAGTTCAGGTAGATCTTTACTCACAGGTAAACGGCGAAAGTTCGGGAATGCATCAGATATCTGGAAACGGAGGAATGTGGGATTTTGTTCTTGGAGCTCAATGGGCCAAAAACGGAAAAAGTTTTATCTGTCTTTCATCAACAGTAAAAGACAGGGAAGGCAACCTTCAGTCAAGAATAGTGCCAAATTTTGATCCCTGCACAATAGTTACAATTCCAAGACAACAGGTAGACTATATTGTAACAGAATACGGTGCCGCACAGGTTAGAGCAAAATCTACATGGAGACGTGCAGAAATGTTAATTGAAATTGCACATCCAAATTTCAGGGAAGAACTTATCAAAAAAGCTCAGGAACAAAAGATTTGGAGACCTTCCAATAAAAAAGACGCATAAATTTAAAAATTTTATATAATAAAAGACTGCTTTTTTATTAAAAGCAGTCTTTATTTTGAAATTGCATTTCAGATTAAAAAAAACAGCCCTTAAAATAATAATGATCCAAAAGTTAATATTCCGTCTCAAGAATTTCATTGAGCTTTTCATAGAGTTTATCCAACCCTTTTTTTACAGACTCGTCCGTTACATGGTTGAATTCTGCTGCAATAAATCCCACAAGCTCATCCAATTCATCATATTCATAACTGACCCTAAGATATTTACCTTTTATATCTGCATTTTTAAGTCTAAGGGTCAAATTTTCAGGGGCTAAAGTATTTTCAATAATAAGATTTTTTTCTTTCTCTGTGAAATTTATTATTACAGATTCCATTTTTTCTTTTTCCGACCTTATGATTAAATTAATGTTTGAAAATATCTTCTTTTTATTCAAAAATTTTTTCTAATTTGATTATTTTTTTTCAAAAATCAAGGAAAAGATTCAAATATTAACAAAAAAATCAGCCTATATCCGGATAAAAACCAAGCTCATTTAGAATTTGTAAATCCTTTTCAATATCTTCACCCGAAGTTGTAAGGTAATTTCCTGTCATAAGATTTGAAGCACCAGCATAAAATACAAAAGGATAAAGTTCTTTTAAATTTTCCTTTCTCCCTCCGCAAATTATTATTTCTTTATCTGGCATGACAATCCTTAACAAAGCGACAATTAAAAGACATCTCAAAGGAGTCAAAAAATTAAACCCATAGGCTTTTGTTCCTTTTACAGGAACCAAAAAATTAACAGGGATTGAATCTGGATCAGCTTCTTTCAAATTAAATGTAAATTCCAAAATCTGTTCATCTGATTCTCCAAGCCCAAAAATTCCTCCTGAACAAACTTTAAGACCTGCTTTTTTGGCATTTTTTACAGTCTCCATTCTTTCTTCAAAATTATGGGTTGTACATATCTTATCAAACATGGATTCACATGTTTCAAGATTGTGATGATATCTTGAAAGACCGCTTTCTTTTAATTGTTTCAAAGTTTCATAATCAGCAATCCCAAAAGAAGCACAAAAAAAAGGTCTTTTTGCCTGCCAGTTTGAAAGAGCGTTTTTAAACTCATCAATATCCTTTTTTAATGGGCCTCTTCCACTGGTGACTATTCCAAACCTTTTAACAGGCAATAAAGAAATTTGCTTTGACGCTTCAACTATATCTTGAGAATCTCTAAATTCATATTTTTCAATTTTTGCTGATGAAGCAAAAGACTGGGTACAAAAAACACAGTCTTCACTACAATTGCCAGACTTTGCATTCATTATTTTACACAGCCCAATTTTATCCTTAAAAAAATGATATCTTACTTTATCTGTAATATACAAAAGTTTTAATAAGTCTTTTTTTTCAATCTTAAGTACTTGAAGAAGATCTTTTTTTTCAAAATTTTCTTTATTTATAATCTTTTCAATTAAATCTTCCTGCAAAAATTCAAACATATCAAATCTACTTTCTAAGATATTTTCCCATATTTTTTATTATATTTTTAGCCTCATCTACTGAAGTAACAGTAAACATTTTCAAATTTTTTTTCTGATCAGGCGGAAAATCAAGAAATCCAGCTGCTTCTTTGTCTTTTTCAGAAACAACCCTTATTATATATCTAGCATTTGTCCTCAAAAAAAGATAATGCACTTTTCTAAAATAAAAACTCATTCTCTGATTGATGACTGAGGTGTCAAATGTCCTTAAATCACTTATTACTGAAAAGCCAGGCTCAAGATTTTCGCTCATATTAATCACAGCATTTGAACATATTTTTGCACCACTTTTATTTGGAACTCCATTAAACTGGATTAGCATAGTGTTTGTTTCTTCATTAATCTTTATTACCCAATTAAAATCGTCCTTTTCTCCTTTACTCACTAGAGGAGGCTGACGTTTAATCCTTTTTTTAAACTTTTCAATCATTTTTTCTTTTAGTTCTAATTCCTCTTCAAGTCTTATCACTTCCTTGACTAAAAAAGGAGCCGCTTTTATTGCAAGATTAATGTCCTTAACATCAGCTTCTGCCTTATGCCTAAATTTTTTTTTCAGGAGTTCAAGGTCCATTTCTGCTCCACTATTAATTTTAACTTAAAATAATCAAAGCAATACAAAAACTGTTATTTTTATCATTAATGCAAAAAATTTAAAAACCCTTTTAGATCAAATTTTGAATATCATACTAAAAAAAGATTTATTCTAAATAAACTTTAATTAACTGAAAACAAAGTTTATTTCAGAATGTCAAATTTTTGTTAATCCTATTAAATTTTAAAAAATATAATTATTTCTATTGAAAACAATTTCAAGTATATTTTAAATAATATTAATTACAACAGACAAAATTTTTCTGTTCATTCACAAAAAATTAATCACAATTTGAAACTATAAAGCTAATTTATAAAAAAATGACACCAGCAATTAATTTGTTAAAAAAAAATAAAATAAATTTTAAAATTTTAAGCTTTGAACATGATAAAAATAATTCTTCCTATGGAATAGAAGCTGTTGAAAAACTTAACCAAAATCCTTTAAAAATTTTCAAAACCCTTATTGTTAAAGATGTATCTTTAAAAAACAATTATTTTACAGCAGTTATCCCTGCTGTAAAAAGGCTTAACTTAAAATTATTTTCAAAAGAGTTTAATCTAAAAAAAGCTGAAATTTCAAACCCGGATGAAGCTTCAAGGATTACTGGATACATAGTAGGGGGAATAAGCCCGGTTAGTCAGAAAAAAAAACTTAAAACCATAATTGATTCTTCAGCATTAGATTTTGAAACAATTATTGTGAGTGCAGGTAAAAGGGGTCTTGAAATTGAAATTTCTGTTCTTGACCTATCAAAAATAACAAATGCAAAATTAGCAGAAATAAGTGAATAAAAAAGAGCTATAACCTGAATTGAGCCTTTCATATTTTTAAATTAATAAATTTGGCTTATTATATTTAAAAAAAACTTAATATTTAGTGGCTGAACGAAAACGGCCTTTTTCGTCCATTCTTAAGTCAGATTCAAATTTTAAATCTCAACCCGAAATGGGCAAAAAAAACAATTTCCGTTCACCTTTTACTTAGTGATTCACCTAAAATTAGAATTTTTTGTTCAGTTCAAGTGAAATAAGGCCATATTAATCACCAAACAAATAAGCCAGACTTTATTTTGTCTGGCTGTTTAATTCAAAAAAAATAAAAGACTTAAGTTCAGTTAAATATTTTTAGGAACTCTAAGACTGAAACAGCTGCCCTTTCCAGGAATACTTGCAAGTTCAATACTGCCTTTGTGAATATTCATCACATGCTTTACTATTGCAAGACCAAGTCCTGTTCCACCCATTTTTCTGCTTCTTCCCTTATCAACTCTATAAAATCTCTCAAAAATTCTTTGATGTTCCATTGAAGAAATTCCTATACCCTCGTCTTCAACTGAAATTACAAAATCAGAACTTGTTTCCTTTGCCATTATTTTTACTGTTTTTCCTTCCTCGCTGTACTTAACTGCATTGTCAATAAGATTTGTAAGAGCATTTTCAAAAAGCACCTTGTTGACTGTAATTTTCATTGCTAAATCAATTGAAGCAATGATTTCAATATTTTTATTTATTGCAGAAGGTTCGCAGATTTTTACGGAAGAATCTACAAGCTCAAACAAAGGCTCACTTCTGAATTTTATAATTTCTGACTCCTCATTTTTTTCTATCCAGGAAAGATCAAGAAGATCATTTATTATGTTTATGAGCCTGTCTACATTTTTATCTATAATTGACAAAAATCTGTCTAATCTTTCCCTTTCAATATCAGTGCTTTCCCGTATTGTTTCCACAAACCCCTTAATTGCTGTCATGGGAGTTTTAAGTTCATGGGATACATTGGCAACAAAATCCCTTCTCATATTTTCAAGGTGTCTTATCCTTGTGACATCTTGAATTACAAAAAGAGTTCCTATTCTTTTATTTTTTTCATCCTTAAGTGGGCTGCTGTGTGCATTTAAAATTTTTTCTCTTGTTTTTCCATACTTTAAATCCGATGAAACATGATTTTCTGTTTTTACAGAATCCTGAATAAATTTATATAGTTCACTGTCTCTTACAAGCTCGTAAACATTTTTATTTTTAATATCTGACAAGTCCATTGAAAAAATATCAAGGGCACTTTGGTTAAGCCTCATAATTCTTTCATTTGTATCAAGTGCAAGGACACCTTCTGTCATACTTGAAAAAACAGTTTCTAGCTCATTTCTGTTTCTTGATTCTGTTTTAAGTTTTTCATTCAGCTCATCTGCCATAAGATTTAATGTTTCTGCAAGTTCTCCAAGTTCTTTTATTTCAGGAACAAAAAGCTTTTTATCAAGATTTCCCCTTGAAAAATCCTTTGCTCCGTTTTTCATTTCAATAATTGGCTTTGTTATTTTCAAAGAAAAAATAAATGAAATAAAAGTTGCAAGCAGTGCAATAAAAAGGCCTGCAAAACCAATTTTAAAATTGGTCATAAAAAGCTCTTTTCCAATTGATTCAAGAGAAACAGAAGACCTTAAAACTCCTGCAAGATTATTTTCAATATAAATAGGAAGTGCTGCATAGAGCATTTTTTGCTTTAAAGTGTCGCTGTATCTTATATTGGATTCTTTTTTACCAGAATATGCTGCTCTTATTTCAGGTCTTGTTTTATGATTTTCCATTCTTTGGGGAGACTCTTTGCTGTCTCCAAGAACCTTTCCATTGAAATCAACTATTGTAAATCTCAGTCCAGCTCTTTTTCCGGCATCTACACAAAGAAAATCAAGCTCTTCCACCGAAGAATTATTTAAGAGCTCTCTTTTTACAACAGGAACAAAAAGCTCACTTTTCTCATATAAAGAAGTTTCTACCTGGGAATAAAAAAAACTTTTAATTGATGTTGAAGCATAATAGCTTCCTATAACTGTGCAGATTACTATTACAATCAAATAAGATGGATAAATCTGCCAGAAAAGCTTTTTTTTTCTGTTCTTATTCATAATTCTCTTCCCTGAATCTGTATCCTACACCCCTTACAGTTTCTATATAGGCTCCATAGCCGCCAAGTTTTTTTCTAAGTCCTACAATCTGGACATCAACACTTCTTTCAGTTACAGGATAACTTTCCCCGTGGATGGCATCTACTATCTGGGATCTTGTAAAAACCCATCCTGGCTTTGATACAAGAAATTTTAAAATTTCAAATTCCGAGTGGGTAAGGGTCAGGCTTTCTTTGCCAAGGGTAACCAAATGTCTTCCGCTGTGGATTCTTAAATCCTTAAATACAATCTCTTTATCAGTTGATTCAGCTTCATCTTCAATACTGTTTCTTCTAAGAACTGATTTTATTCTCGCCAACAAGACTCTGGGGCTGAAAGGCTTTGAAATATAATCATCAGCTCCAAGTTCTAGACCTGTAACAACATCTGCTTCTTCTCCCTTTGCTGTAAGCATTATAATCGGAAGTTTTTTAAATTTTTGAGAATTTCGTATTTTTTTTGCAACATCAAAACCATCCATTCCAGGAAGCATAAGATCAAGAAGAACAAGATCTGGCTTTTCCCTTTCCATGAGTTTAAGACCTTTTTCACCGTTTTCTGCAGTAATTACCCGAAATCCTTCTCTTTTTAAATTATAATCTATCAATTCAAGGATATCTTCCTCATCATCTATTGCTAAAATCAGTTCACTTCCCATTTATCAAAACCCCGTATCTAATAATTATGCCTTACAATTTCACCCTTGACCATATATATAACCTCTTCTGCAATATTTGTTGCATGGTCTGCTATTCTCTCAATATGGCGTGAAACAAGAAACATGTTTATTATATAACCTATATGAGAATCTGCTTCTTTTAAAACCTGCTTAATATAATCATATGCATGATTTTTTATTTCATCGACCTCATCGTCCATGCCCCTGACTTTTTGTGCAAGCGAAGCATCAAAATTTACAAATGAGTCTAGGCTTAATTTAAGCATTTCCCTGGTTCTTTGCCCCATTGATCTGTAGTCAAAAACATATTCGGGTTTACCCCATGAGCATAGTTTTATGACTCTCTGCCCAATATTTACAGTCTGATCTCCTATTCTTTCAAGCTCATTATTTATTTTTATGCAGCTTACAAGAAACCTCAAATCAGTTGCAACCGGCTGGTGAAGTGCAATCACCTTTAAACATTCTTCTTCTATTTCAACTTCCTTTAAATCAATTTCATTGTCTGCTTCAACTACCTCTTTTGCAAGACTTGAATTTCTTTCAAATAGTGCATTAGTAACCTTTTCAACCCTTTCCTCAGCCATTGCTCCAAGGGTTAAAATATCTTTTTTAATATTTTCAATCTCTCTTTGAAGTCTCATAAAAATCCCTTTATCAGCCAAATCGGCCTGTTATATAATCTTCTGTTTTTTTATTACCAGGATTTGTAAAAATTGTATCTGTATCTGCTGCTTCAATGAGTTCACCCATGTAAAAAAATGCTGTTACATCAGAAACTCTTGCTGCCTGCTGCATATTATGCGTAACTATTACTATTGTATAATTTTTTTTAAGCTCATGGATAAGCTCCTCAATTTTTGTTGTTGCAATCGGGTCTAGTGCAGATGCTGGTTCATCCATCAAAAGCACTTCAGGTTCAACTGCAAGAGCCCTTGCAATACAAAGTCTTTGCTGCTGCCCGCCCGAAAGCCCTAATGCATTATCCTTAAGCCTGTGTTTTACCTCGTCCCATAACGCTGCCTGCTTTAAGCTCTTTTCAACCTGTGACTGAATATAATTTTTATCCTTAATGCCGTTTACTCTTAATCCATAGGCAACATTTTCATAAATAGTCTTTGGAAAAGGATTTGGTTTCTGAAAAACCATCCCCACTTTTCTTCTAAGCTCTACTACATCAAGGCCTGAGGTATAAATCTCTTCATCATCAAGAATAATTTTTCCTTCCACCCTGGTATTACTCACAAGATCATTCATTCTGTTAAGACATCTTAAAAATGTACTTTTGCCACACCCTGAGGGTCCGATTAAAGCTGCTACCTCATTTTCATTAAAATCTATGCTGATGGAAGACAATGCCTTGAAATCGCCGTAATAAAAATCCAAATCCTCCACAAGTATCTTTTTTTTGCCTGAACTCATCTGTTCTCCAAAATATTTATATTTTCATTTTTTTACGAAGCTTTGCCCTGATAACAATAGCAATAATATTAATCAAAAAAACCAGAGCTATAAGAACAAGAGCTGTTCCGTACTGAAGATGTCTTGTCTGCGATATATTAGTTCCAGCAGTTGCAAGAACATAAATGTGATATGGCAGTGCCATTACTTCATCAAAAATTGAACTGGGAAGTGAGGGTGTAAAAAAAACAGCTCCTGTAAACATAATTGGTGCAGTTTCTCCTGCAACCCTGCTTACAGAAAGTATTGCACCTGTAAGTATGCCTGGTGCTGCAGCAGGAAGCACAACTCTAAATATTGTCTGCCATTTAGTTGCACCAAGTCCAAGACTTGCGTATCTGTAACTGTCAGGAACTGCTCTTAAAGCCTCTTCTGTTGCACCAATTATTATGGGAAGACTCATAAGCGACAATGTAAGTGCACCAGCAGCAAGACTTACACCCATTTTCAGATAAATACAAAATAACGCAAGGCCAAAAAGTCCGAACACAACTGATGGAACACCTGCGAGATTATTTATTCCAAGCCTTACTATTCTTAAAATTTTCCCGTCTCTTGCATATTCTGTAAGATAAATTGCAGCCATTACCCCTATTGGAAGAGCAACTATAATTGCTCCAATGCTTAATCCAAATGTCCCAATAATACAGGGTAAAATTCCGCCTTCAGTCATTGCTTCCCTTGGAGGCCTGGTTAAAAATGTCCAGTTAATTGCAGAATATCCCCTTGATATAAGAAAATAAAATAAAATACCAAGAGCTCCAGCACATATAAAAGCTGAGGACCTAAACACAGAAAAAGCTATTTTTTCCGCAATTTTTCTCTGAAAAAGTGTTTTTGATTTAACAGTATAAAAATTTATTTTTTCCATTTTAAAGCCTTGTTAAAATCCGGTTTCTCTCTGCTTGAACCTGTTTGAAATCCATGCAGCCATTAGATTAAACAGCAATGTAAATAAAAAAAGAACAAATCCGATTGCAAATAAAGCATGATAATGCTCACTTCCAACCGGTGCTTCTCCCATTTCAGCTGCAATAGATGCAGGCATCGGCCTTACAGGATCAAATATTGATCCTGGTATCATTGCAGCACCGCCAGCAACCATGAGAACAACCATTGTTTCTCCCATTGCCCTTGACATTCCCAAAATTACAGAAGTGCTTATTCCAGACAATGCAGATGGTATAATCACTCTTACAATAGTTTCAAAATGAGTTGCACCAAGCCCAAGGGATGCTTCTTTTAAAGATGAGGGAACTGCCTTTATTGCGTCTTCAGACAAAGAACATATAGTCGGCACTGACATGAATGCAAGCATAAGGGAAGCATTGAATATATTAAGCCCTGATGAAATATTAAAAATTTCCTGTAAAAAAGGTGCTACAATAACCATCCCAAAAAAACCTATTACAACAGATGGGATGCTTGCTAAAAGTTCTATAAGAGGCTTTACAAATTCACTTACCTTTTCATTTGCAACCTCTGCGATATAAATTGCTGTCATGAGTCCAAGAGGAACTGCAATTGAACCTGATATAATAGTTACAAGCAATGAGCCGACAATCAGAGCTAAAATTCCAAAATCAGCCGGATCATAGGTTGGATACCAGTATTTCCCAAACAAGAAGTCATGTATTTTTATTTCCTTAAATAAAGGGAAGCCCTCAATAAAAAGAAAAACTATTATCATTGCCATTATAAATATGCAGAAAAAACCCATCATCAAAAAAAACAGCCGGATTTTTTTTTCTTTGCTTTCTCTTGTCATTAAAATATCTCTGTAATTTATTGAAATAATGGCAGCTCTTTATTTACTAAGCTGCCAGCTTTTATTAAAGTGTTTTAGTAAATTGAAATGCTTCCAGCTTTTTTTACAAGCTCCTGACCTTTTGGCGACATTATATAATTAATATATTTTCCAATTTTTCCTTCAGGCCAGCCATTAGTAAACATGTAAAGACCTCTTGAAATTTTATATTCGCCAGTCTGAGTAGTTTTTTCTGATCCCTTCACACCATCAACATTCACAAGTTTTACATCATTGTTAAGATAACCAAGTCCAATATATCCTATAGCTCCTTTGGTTGAAGCTATAGACTGAACAATTGCACCATTTGAAGGAACAGTCAGTGCTCTTGGAGTTACTCTCTGCTTTTTAAGAACTATCTCACTCCAGACTTCATATGTTCCAGAGGAACTATCCCTTGAAATAACAACTATATCCATATTTGGTCCCCCAAATTCCTTCCAGTTAGTTGCTTTTCCAAGATAAATTTTTTGAAGATCAGAAAGGGTAAGGTTTTTTACAGGGTTTGAAGGGTTGACCACAGGAACAATTGCATCAAGTGCTACCATAAATGGAACAGGATATACGCCTTTTTCACAAGCAGCAGTTTTTACTTCCTTGTCTTTAATAAATCTTGAGGCATTTGCAATATCTGTTGTACCATCAAGAATAGCCTTGATTCCATTTCCAGAACCACCGCCTGACAAGGTTACTTCAATATCAGGGTAGTCTTTCATAAATGATTCAGAAACAATCTGTGCAACTGGAAGCACAGTTGTTGAACCTTTAATTACAAGTTTTTCTTTTGCAAATGATACTGAAGAAAAAATCAGCAATGCTGCCATTGCCATAAAAATTGAAATTCTTTTCATTGTAAACCATCCTTTAATATTGTTTTGTATCAAAAAAAATTCTTAAAGGATTTTTACAACTAAAATGTTAGGGAATTGTTAGCATATTATTAGTTTAAAAATAAAAAAGCCTGCAATTTATAATTACAGGCTTTTTTTACTCATATTTGTGAGAGATCTTAACAAGGTTCTAACAAAAATTTAATTACTCTGCTTTTGCTGATTCTTCTAAAGGCTCACACATAGAAATAACACACATTGGTGCACCATCGCTTTTACGGTTACCAAGTCTGATTATACGTGTATAACCACCGTTTCTTGAGCCAAATTTTTCCTGTGCTTCTTCAAAAAGTTTATGGCAGACATCTTTTTCTCTTATAACTGCAAGAGCCTGTCTTCTGGCATGAAGGTCTCCTCTTTTGCCAAGAGTTACCATTTTATCAGCCCATTTTCTAAGTTCTTTTGCCTTCACAACAGTTGTCTTTATCTGGCCATGCTTTAAAAGTGAGGTAACCATATTTCTAAACATGGCGTTGCGATGACTTGAAGTCCTGCCAAGCTTGACTCCTGATACTTTATGTCTCATATCTTACTCCTATTCTATATCTTCTTCATCATCTTCTTCCTCAGGAGGCACAAAACCATCAAGTTTGGTTCCAAGCGATAAGCCCATTTCCCCAAGGACTTCCTTAATTTCATTCAATGATTTTCTACCGAAATTTTTGGTTTTAAGCATTTCATTTTCAGACCTTTGAACTAACTGATATATAGTGTCAATTTTTGCATTTTTTAAGCAATTTGCACTTCTTACTGATAGTTCTAGTTCATCAACACTTCTATAAAGATTTTCATTAAATTTCGGTTTATCCTCATCACTTTTATCAGGTTCAGGATCAGGTTCAAGGTGCTCGTCAAAAGTGATAAAGGGATTCATTTGCTCTTTTAAAATCTTAGCTGCATAAGCAAGGCAGTCTTCAGGTTTGACACAGCCGTCTGTTCTGATTTCAATTGTCAGCTTGTCATAATCTGTTTTCTGTCCTACACGTGCGTTACCTACCTGGTAACTTACTTTTTTTACAGGCGAAAATACTGTATCAACAGCAATTGAATCTTCGATTATGGCCTGTTCTTTATTCTGACTAGAAAGAGCATAACCTTTGCCAATTCTTACTTCCATTTTAATATGAAGATTTCCGCCCTGGGAAACAGTAGCTATGTACTGGTCAGGATTAAGAACTTCCACAGAACCGTCTTCAGATACAATTTGAGATGCATAAACCTTGCCTGGAGCGTCGGTTTTTAATTCTAAAATGCGAGGTTCAAGATCACTGGCTCTTAATCTGACCTCCTTTAAATTAAGAATAATATCTGATACATCTTCAATTACATTTGGAACGGTTGAATACTCATGAGAAACCCCATCGATCCAAACCCTCACTATACCAGCTCCGTAAATAGATGAAAGAATTATGCGTCTCAGGGAATTACCTATAGTTGTTGCAAACCCTTTTTCAAGAGGCTCAAAAACAAATTTACCATAAGTTTCTGTTGTTTCAACCTGAACTTTTTCAGGCTTAATCATTTCTCGCCAGTTAATATATACAATTTCATCTAAATGTGAATTTGATGACATTAATTTACTCCCTTACGCCAGGAAGGTTTTTATTGTAAAACATGAAAATCCCTGATCTTTAAAATTAATTACTACCTGGAGTAAAATTCTACTATAAGATTCTCCTGGATAGGCAATGCAATGTCTTCCCTTACAGGTATATTTTTCACAACACCTTTGAAATTATCTTTTTCAAGCTCAAGCCACTGAGCAATACCACGTCTTTCAACAGCAGCAAGAGAATCATTAATATTCTGGTTGTTTTTGCTTTTTTCAACTAGCTGAATAACATCTCCAGTTTTTACCATAAATGAAGGGATATTAGTTTTTTTCCCGTTAACAGTAAAATGGTTATGTCTTACAAGCTGTCTGGCCTGATTTCTTGAAGGTGCAAAACCAAGACGATACACTACATTGTCCAGTCTTCTTTCAAGAGTTATAAGAAAATTTTCACCTGTAACACCCTGAAGTCTTGATGCTTTCTGAAATGTAAGTTTAAACTGCTTTTCTGAAAGTCCGTAAAGTCTTCTTACCTTCTGCTTTTCTCTCAGCTGGATTCCATATTCAGAAAGTTTTCCTCTTTTCTGTCCATGCTGACCAGGAGCATATGAACGTCTTTCAAATGCACATTTATCTGTAAAGCATCTGTCGCCTTTTAGAAATAATTTTATATTTTCGCGTCTGCAATGTCTGCACACCGCTCCCCTGTATCGAGACAAGGCTTCCTCCTTAATTAAAAATTTCTTTTAAATCAAATATAATTAAACTCTTCTACGCTTAGGCGGACGGCATCCGTTATGCGGAACAGGAGTAACATCTTTGATAGAAGTAACATTAAGACCTGTTGACTGAAGAGCCCTGATAGCAGACTCTCTTCCAGCACCCGGGCCTTTAACATAAACTTCAACTGTCTTCATTCCATTTTCAACTGCCTTTTTTGCAGCATCTTCCGCTGCCATCTGAGCTGCAAAAGGAGTGCTTTTTCTTGATCCCTTAAAGCCCATAGCACCTGAAGTAGACCAGCAGATAACATTTCCTGAAGTGTCAGTAATACTTACAATAGAATTATTAAAAGTTGAAAGTATATGGGCAACTCCGGTAGATATATTCTTTCTGGTCTTTTTTTTCTTCTTAATTTTGACTTTAGCCATTTTTAAAAATACTCCAAAATTTATTTATTTTTTCTTTTTAACAGCGACGCGTCTTGGTCCTTTTCTAGTTCTCGCGTTTGTCCTTGTACGCTGGCCATTAACTGGGAGACCACGTCTATGCCTTAGACCTCTGTAGCAGCCAAGATCCATAAGACGCTTAATATTCATGGCTACTTCACTTCTTAGCTCTCCCTCAACCTTAAATTCGCCATCAATCTTACGTCTGATTTTATTTATATCATCATCTGAAAGATTCATAATCTTTGCAGCTGCATCTATTTCCAAACTCTTCAATATATTTGCTGCTGTTGTTCTTCCAATACCGTAAATATATGTCAGAGCGATGTCTGCTCTTTTATTTTTGGGTAAATCTACACCTGCTATCCTAGCCAAAATACCCCCCTTTAACCCTGCCTTTGTTTATGACGCTTGTTTGTACAAATAACCCTAACCACACCTTTTCTTTTTATGATGCGACAATTTCTACACATCTTTTTCACTGAAGGTCTGACTTTCATAATTAACCTCTGCTAGATTCTATTTTTTAGCTCTGTATACAATTCTACCCCGTGTCAAATCATAGGGAGAAAGTTCAACTGTGACCTGGTCTCCAGGTAAAATTTTAATAAAATGCATACGCATTTTACCAGAAATATGGGCAAGTATCTCATGACCATTTTCAAGCTCAACACGAAACATTGCATTAGGAAGGGTTTCAGTAACTGCACCCTCTACCTTTATGGCTTCTTCCTTTGCCATTCCTACTCCTTTCAATTTACAGAACAGGAAAAAATTAAATTGTGTAAATTAACACCTATCTTATGCTAAGTCCAGCTTTTTTCTTTTTATTATTTGAACTGTCATTAGTTAGAAAACCTTGATAATTTCTATTAATTAAATGGGATTCTACCTGACCGACAAAATCAATAGCAACACCTACAACAATTAAAAGTGCAGTGCCTCCAAAATAAAAAGGAACATTGTACTTTGCAATCAAAAAAGTAGGAAGAATGCAAACTGCTGAAATATAAATTGAACCGCTTAAAGTCAAACGTGTTATAACTTTGTCAATATATTCACTTGTCTTTTTACCTGGTCTTACTCCTGGGACGTAACCCCCACCTTTTTTTAAATTTTCAGCTAGATCTTCTGGATTAAACTGAATTGCTGTATAAAAAAAACAAAAAAATACTATAAATGCCACATATATTAAATTATAAATTAATGTATCAGGGGACATGGCACGTGAAAAAGATTCCATTGCAGGAACATTTACAATATTTGCAAGTGTTGCAGGAAACATCATTATTGAAGATGCAAAAATTGGTGGAATTACTCCCGCACTATTAATTTTTAGAGGCAGGTGTGAATTTTGACCGCCAAACATCTTCCTTCCCACAACTCTTTTTGCATAATGTACAGGTATTCTTCTCTGTGCCTGCTCCATAAAAATAATAAAGGCAATAACTCCAACCATAAGCACAAGAAGGAGTATCAGCCCAAAAACATTCATTTCTCCCTGTGAAATAAGCCTGAATGTATTTGTTATTGCAACCGGCATTCTTGCTACAATTCCAGCAAAAATGATTAGTGATATTCCGTTGCCTATGCCTCTTTCAGTAATCTGTTCACCAAGCCACATTATAAAAACTGTACCAGCTGTAAGTGTTATCATGGTCATGATTCTGAAACTCCAGCCTGGCTCAATTACAATGGGAGCACCGCCTGGAGAAGTCATATTTTCGAGGCCGATACTAATACCAACCCCCTGAATAAGACTTATGGCAACTGTTGCATATCTTGTATACTGAGTAAGCTTTCGTCTTCCATGCTCACCTTCTTTTTTCAACTGCTGCAAATAAGGTATTGATACCTGGAGTAATTCGAAAATAATTGCAGCACTGATATAAGGCATAATACCTAAAGCAAAAACTGAAAGCTGACTTAAAGCTCCCCCTGCAAACATGTCAAACATTGAAAATAATGTTCCTTTTGCTGATGCAAATAAAGATACAAGAGCTTCTCTGTCAATCCCAGGGGTCGGAACATGTACTCCGACCCTGTAAACTATCAAAAGAAGTGCAGTTACAAGAAGACGCTTCTTTAGTTCAGCCTGCTTGAATATATTCTGATATCCGCTGCCAGTTATCATTTTGAAATTACCTCTACACGACCACCGGCCGCCTCAATTTTTTCAATTGCAGATTTACTTGCACTGGTAACCTTAATATTTAGAGGTACACTTATTTCTCCACGTCCAAGGAGCTTTACTCCATTTCCGAGTTTACTAATTTTTCTTGATTCCAGGAGAATTTTTTCATCAATAGTAGAATTTGCTTCGAATGATGCAAATGCTTCAAGATTTATTTCTGAGTAATCTTTTTTAAAAATATTTGTAAAACCTCTTTTAGGCAGTCTCCTTTGAATAGGCATCTGACCACCTTCAAATCCTATCCTTACCTTACCGCCAGAGCGTGCCTTAAGTCCCTTGCTACCGCGACCTGCTGTAGTTCCATTACCTGAACCAGGACCGCGACCTTTTCTTTTTTTCTTTTTCCGGCTGCCTTCAGCCGGTGAAAGCTCATGAAGTCTCATAAACTAAATCTCCTCAACCTTCACCAAATGCTCAACTTTATGGATCATTCCCCTTACTGATGGAATATCCTGCATTTCAACCTGTTTGCCAATTCTAGTCAAACCCATTGCCCTTAATGTTTTCCTATGCTTCTCAGGTCGGGTTATCATACTTTTAACCATGGTTATTTTCAGTTTTTCTGCCATTTTACACCTTTCAAATCCCGATATAATGATCCTCACAGCAAAACTTAAAAAAGTTCGCTGACTTGGATACCTCTTCTTTTTGCAACCTGCTCGGGACTTTCAATATTTATAAGACCGTCAATTGTTGCTCTAACTACGTTATTAGGATTATTTGTTCCAATACATTTAGTAAGGATATCTGTAACACCAACAGCTTCAAGAACTGAACGAACAGCTCCACCTGCAATAACACCGGTACCAGGGGCAGCGGGTTTCAAAAGAACATTTCCAGCTCCAAATCTTCCATTTGTAGTATAGGGAATTGTTCCATTTTTTAAATATACCGATACCATATTTCTCTTTGCCTGTTCAACTGCTTTTCTGATGGCTTCGGGTACCTCACCAGCCTTGCCTGTACCAAATCCAACTTTACCCTGCCCGTCACCTACAACTACCAAGGCACCGAAGCTGAATCTGCGGCCGCCTTTAACAACCTTTGCGACTCTTTTTATGTGAACAACTTTATCTATAAGTTGTTTATCATCTGTCTCTTTTTTAAACAAAACAGCCTCCTAAGATAATTAAAAATTAAGCCCTGCTTCTCTTGCACCCTCAGACAAAGCTTTTACTCTTCCGTGATAGATATACCCGTTTCTGTCGAACACAACTTTTTCTATCCCTCTAGCTTTGGCTCTTTCAGCAACAAGTTTACCAATCTTAACTGCAGCAGCAGTTTTGTTTTCAAATTCGCTGCCTTTAAGTTCCTTATCTAGAGTTGATGCAGAAACAAGAGTCAGGCCTTTTGAATCATCTACTATCTGAGCATAAATATGCCTTGCACTTCTGAAAACTGAAAGTCTTGGGCATTCTGCTGTACCAGCGATTTTCTTTCTGATTCTTACTTTTCTTTTATATCTAGAAACAAATTTAGGTTCTCTTTTAAAACCCATTTTAGCACCTCTTATACATTAAGCTTTGGCAGCTTTACCGGCTTTTCTGATAATATGTTCATCAAGGTATTTAACCCCTTTACCTTTATAAGGTTCAGGCGGTCTTTTTTCCCTTATTTCAGCCGCTACCTGTCCAACTTTCTGTTTATCTATTCCTGATACACTGATTTTATTACCTTCAACAGCTATTTCAACATATTCAGGCACTTTGTAAACCACTGGATTTGAATATCCAAGGTTTAGCACAAGTTCACTTCCTTTTACTTCTGCCCTGTATCCTACACCGTTAACTTCAAGTACTTTTTTGAAACCCTCGCTTACGCCAGTTACCATATTGGCAATCAAAGCCCTTGTCATACCCTGAAATGCTCTTGTTGCATTTGCCTGGGATTTGGCTTTAACATTGATTACCCCTTCTGATATTTCAAGCTCAACATCGGGATGAACTTCCTGCTGAAGTCTTCCCTTGGCTCCTTCAATAAAAATAATACTGTCTTTATACTCTGCCTTAACGCTACCCGGGAGTTTAACAGGCTTGTTTCCTATACGTGACATATTATCTCCTATTCTTACCAAACATTGCAGAGTATTTCTCCGCCTACATTTTGATTTCTTGCTTCTTTGTCAACCATTAAACCTTTGGATGTAGACAAAATTGATATTCCAAGTCCGTTTCTTACTTTTGGAATATCTGAAGCATTGGAGTAAATTCTTCTGCTTGGCTTACTAACACGCTGAATACCAAAGATTGCGTGTTTTCTGCCTTCAATAAATTTCAGATAAACACGCAGTATACCCTGCTTGTCATCTTCAATTATTTTATAGTCGCGGATATAGCCCTGATCTTTCAGAATAGAAACTATTCCAGTCTTTATCTTTGAATTGGGTACGTCGAAACTTTCAAGTTTCCCATGCCCCGCGTTCCTTATTCTTGTAAGCAAATCTGCAATCGGATCTGTGATTGCACTCATATCATATCTCCGTACTTATAATTTTATATTACCAGCTAGACTTAGTAACACCCGGCAATTTGCCGTTTGCTGCAAGATCTCTAAAACAAATTCTGCACACTCCAAAATATCTCATAAAAGCTCTTGGTCGACCGCATAGAGGACATCTGTTATATGCACGAACATTATATTTTGGCTTTTTGTTTGACTTTTCTATTAAAGCTTTTCTTGCCAAAACCCTTCCTCCTTAATTAATTTCTAAACGGCATACCGAACAGTTTTAAAAGTTCTTTTGCTTCATTGTCAGTTTTTGCCGTAGTTACTATAGATATATTAAGACCTTTAATCTTGTCTATCTTATCATATACTATTTCAGGAAAAATAATATGCTCTTTAATTCCTAATGTGTAGTTTCCTGAACCATCAAACGATTTACCCGATATACCTTTAAAATCTTTTACTCGAGGCAGAGCAATATTAATTAAACGGGTAAGAAAATCATACATTTTTTCTTTTCTTAAAGTTGCCATGCAGCCAATGGGCATACCCTGTCTTAACTTAAAAGCCGCAATAGACTTTTTAGCTCTAGTTACAACCGGCATTTGTCCAGCTATAAGCTTTAGTTCTTCTACGGCTGAATCAATTAACTTATTGTTGGAAACTGCATCACCTAAACCCATGTTCAAAACAACTTTTTCGATTCTTGGAACCTCCATAAGGTTTTTATATCCAAAAGTCTCTGTAAGTTTTGGAACAATTTCCGTTTTGTACATACTTCTCATATCAAGCATCAAATTCCTCCGGGATACCCCTTATCCTTATCCTTATCCTAATTCATGACTTCTTTGCATTTGCTGCAAATACGAACTTTTTTACCGTCTTCAAGAATTTTATAACCAATTCTTGACGGCTTCATACACTGCGAACAAAGAATCATAACATTTGAGGAATGGATAGGAGCTTCTTTTTCGATGATCCCGCCTTGTCTGTTCTGCATATTTGGTTTGACGTGGCGTTTCACCTTATTAATGTTCTCAACTACTACCCGGTTTTCCTTTCGGTCCACCTTTAATATTTTCCCAATTTTGCCTTTATCCTTACCGGCAACAACTTTTACCTTATCATCTTTTTTAAGACCTGTTTTAACCTGCATGGGATCTTCCTTTTTTCCTCTTATAGCACTTCAGGTGCAAGCGAAATTATTTTCATGAATCGTTTGGCCCTTAGTTCTCTCGCTATTGGACCAAAAATCCTTGTCCCCATAGGCTCTCTGTTGGGGTTAATTAAAACGGCTGCGTTATCGTCAAAACGAATACTAGAACCGTCAGGACGCTGCAGCTGCTTTTTTGTTCTAACAACAACAGCTTCTACAACGTCACCCTTTTTTACTTTTCCCCCGGGGATTGCAACTTTTACAGTTACTTTAATTACATCGCCTACTCTGGCATATCTTTTTCTGGAACCGCCTAGAACCTTGATGCACATCACTTCTTTTGCACCAGAGTTGTCAGCGACTGCCAGACGTGTCTCCTGCTGAATCATTTTAAATACCCTTTATGATTATGACAAAAATTAAACAGCTTTTTCCATTATTCTGCTTACACGCCATCTTTTATTTTTGCTTAAAGGGCGTGATTCCAGAATCAGGACACGGTCTCCAACCTGGCATTCATTACGCTCATCATGGGCCATATATTTTTTATGACGTCTGATATACTTTTTGTATAATGGGTGCTTTACCAGTCTTTCAACTTTTACGGTAACAGACTTATCCATTTTATTAGAGACGACATATCCTGACAATTGTCTTTTCATTCCTCTTTCACTCATGGCTTCACTCTACTTGTTTTTTAGTTCATTCAGCACAGTAAGTACTCTTGCAATGTTTTTCTTAACCTTTGGAATTGCAGCGGTATTTTCCAGACGTCCTGTACGGTGCTGAAATCTTAGGTTAAAAAATTCTTGCTTCAGATCCTTTGCCTGCTTTTCGAGTTCATCAATATTCTTTTCTCTTAATTTTGCAGCTTTAATCATGACCACTCGCCTCTTTCTACAAACTTGGTTTTAACAGGAAGCTTGTGAGATGCAAGCCTGAATGCTTCCATAGCTACGTCTCTGTCAATACCTTGAAGTTCATACATGATTCTGCCGGGTTTGATTCTTGCTACCCAGCCTTCATTTGGACCTTTTCCTTTACCCATCCTGACTTCAGCAGGTTTTTTTGTTATTGGAATATCAGGAAAAATTCTGATCCACATTTTTCCGCCTCTTTTTATATGACGGTTTATCGCAATCCTTGCAGCTTCGATCTGCCTGGAAGAAATATAACCGGGCTCTACAGCCTGAAGTCCGAACTCTCCGAAATTCAGGGAAGAACCTCTCATAGCCTGACCAGTTGTACGACCTCTATGCTGCTTTCTGAATTTAAATCTCTTTGGACTAAGCATGGTTAAAAATAACTCCTATTTTTCCACTTCCGCTAGGTTTTTATCCTTTTTAAGAACTTCACCCTTGAAAAGAAATACTTTAATACCGATTGCACCATATGTTGTCTGTGCACGGGTTACGCCGTAATCAATATCTGCCCTCAAAGTATGAAGAGGAATTCTACCTTCCTTGTACCACTCTGTTCTAGCCATTTCAGCACCGCCAAGTCTTCCAGAACAGATAATTTTAACGCCTTCAGCTCCAAGTCTCATGGCACTTGTAACACTTCTTTTCATTGCTCTTCTGAATGCAACCCTTTTTTCAAGCTGAGATGCAACATTTTCAGAAATAAGCTGTGCATCAAGTTCAGGCTTTCTAACTTCCTGGATGTCGATAACAACTTCCTGCTTTGATATTAACTTGGAAACTTCCTGCTTAATAAGGCCTATTTCTGCACCTTTTTTTCCAATAACAATACCTGGACGGGAAGTAAAAATTCTAATTTTGATCCTTTTTGAAGATCTTTCAATTTCTATTTTTGAAATGCCTGCATGGAACAACCTTTTTTTTAGATATTCCCTAACTCTGAAATCTTCTTGCAGTCGCTGTCCATAATCTTTTTTATCAGCAAACCACCTGGAATCCCATGTTTTTATAATTCCAAGACGCAGGCTTATCGGATTAACTTTCTGACCCAAAACTCATCCTCCTTATGCAGCCTTTTCTGCCAAAATGACAGTAATATGGCTGGTTTTCTTCAGAATCCTGGTTGCACGGCCTCTGGCTCTTGGACGGAACCTTTTTAGCATAGGGCCCTGATCAACGTAAATATTTTTAATGTAGAGATCATCAATATCAAGCCCTTTCTGTTC
Source organism: Desulforegulaceae bacterium (assembly GCA_034007295.1). Taxonomy (GTDB): domain Bacteria; phylum Desulfobacterota; class Desulfobacteria; order Desulfobacterales; family JACKCP01; genus JACKCP01. The sequence goes on from JAVERC010000005.1 coordinate 28,637, forward strand.
AGCATTTGCTGCTGCAGAACGGACTAGCTTCTCTAAAATACCCGCTGCTTTCTGGGGCATAAAACTTAAGCTGTTTAGGCTGTAATCAATGGGTTTCCCCTTAACCTGGCCTATAACAATTCGCACCTTTAAAGGTGAAATTCTTTTATATCTAGCAATTGCTCTAACTTCCATCTTCGCCACCCTTTTTCCTATTACTTAGCCTTTGACTTTTTATCTGCCGCATGACCATAATATGTCCGGGTAGGCGAAAACTCGCCTAATTTATGGCCGACCATGTTTTCAGTAATAAAAACCGGAACAAACTTCTTGCCATTATGAACTGCAAGGGTAAGTCCGACCATTTCCGGAAGTATGGTAGACCTTCTAGACCAGGTCTTGATAACTTTTTTGTTCTGAGTCTCCTGTGCAGTCAGTATTTTCTTAAAAAGACTGTTATCTACAAAGGGTCCTTTTTTTAATGAGCGTGGCATAACTGTCTACCCCTTAATTTCTTGTTCTTCTCTTAACAATATAGCGATCAGTGGATTTATTTTTCCTTGTCCTGTATCCCTTGGTAGGTTTACCCCATGGAGAACATGGATGTCTACCACCGGAAGAACGGCCTTCACCACCACCCATAGGATGATCAACAGGGTTCATTGCCACACCCCTTACACTTGGGCGATGACCTTTCCATCTGTTTCTTCCTGCCTTGCCTATGGAAATATTGGCATGTTCTTTATTTCCAATCTGACCAACTGTTGCCCTGCATGTCTGAAGTATCATTCTCACTTCACCGGAAGGCATCTTAATCAATGCATACTTGTCTTCTTTTGCAAGAAGCTGTGCAAAAACACCTGCACTTCTTACAAGCTGACCGCCCTGGCCTTTTCTCAGCTCAATATTATGAACATGAGTACCAAGGGGAATATTTTTCAGCGGAAGAGTATTTCCCGGCTTAATATCAACGTTATCGCCAGACTCAACAACATCACCCACTTTAAGATCCTGGGGAGCAATTATATATCTCTTTTCTCCATCAACATAGTGAAGAAGAGCTATTCTTGATGTTCTGTTAGGGTCATACTCAATAGATGCTACCTTTGCAGGTATATCAACCTTGTCTCTTTTAAAATCTATTTTTCTGTAAAGTCTTTTGTGACCGCCGCCTTTATGCCTTACAGTAATTCTTCCGTAGGAGTTTCTTCCTGCACTTCTGTTAAGGGATGTAACAAGACTTCTTTCGGGCTCCTTTTTTGTAATTTCTTCAAAGGTGCTGTACTCCTGCCCTCTTCGTCCTGCAGACGTCGGTTTTACTCTTTTTATAGCCATTTATACCCTCTACACACCTTCAAAAAATTCGATTTTATCTCCGTGTCTCAATTTAACTATTGCTTTTTTCCAGTTTTTCCTCTGGCCGACTATGAGACCGCGACGCTTTTTTTTGCCTTTTACAATTGCTGTACTGATGCCCTCTACCTTGACTTTAAAAATTTCTTCTACAGCCTTTTTAATTTCTATTCTATTGGCTCGAGGGTCAACTTCAAATGTAACCTGATTTAGCAATTCGTTTTGAAGATTCGATTTTTCGGTATTTACCGGTCCAAGAATAATGTCATAAGAGGTTCTCATTATGATAGCCTCCCTTCAATTTCTTTTGCTGATGACTCAAGTAAAATCAGATTCTCATATTTCAAAACATCATAAACATTTAGACCATCAACATGAAGTATTTTAATTGATGGAATATTTCTTGCTGAGAGAACCACTTTGTCATCCATATCATTTACAATTATAAGTGCATTTTTAACATTAAGAGCTTCGAGTATTTCTATAAATTTTTTTGTCTTAATTTCTTCAAGCTCAATAGTGTTTAATATTTTTAAACAATTATTTTGATTTTTTGCACTCAATGCCATTTTTTTAGCGGTTTTCTTAACCTTCTTGGGAACACTGAACTCATAGGATCTTGGCTTAGGTCCAAAAACAACACCTCCACCCTTGAGCAAAGGTGACTTGATACTACCTTTTCTTGCCCGGCCAGTTCCCTTTTGTCTGTACAGCTTTACTGTACTTCCCTTAATTTCTGATCTGCCTTTGGCCGAGGCAGTTCCCGCTCTTCTTGCAGCAAGCTGCATGCGAACAACAGTATTCAGAATATCTCCTCTTACTTCCAGATCAAAAATTTCGTCTGAAAGATTGACTTCAGATACTTTTTCGCCTTTTTGGTTTAAAACTTCAAAAGCTGCCATTTTTTCCTCATTTCTTCCTTTTACAATACGGCTAGAGCTTAAATATTTACGCCTTCTTAATTTCCAAGTATCCGTTTGTGTGTCCTGGAACTGCTCCCTTTAAAAAAATAATATTTTCTTCAGGAAGAATATCTATTATCTGAATTTTTTTAACAGTTATTCTTTTATTTCCATACTGACCCGGCATTCTCTTACCTTTTATAACTCTTGCAGGATACGCACTGCATCCAATTGAACCAGGTCTTCTTACATTCCTTGAACCATGAGCAACAGGTCCTCTTGAAAAATTATGTCTTCTAACTGTTCCTGAGAAGCCGCGGCCTTTTGATGTGCCTGATACAGATACTTTTTCACCAACTTTAAAAATATCAAGACGTATTTCCTGACCGGCTTCATACTCTCCCGGATTATCTACGGGAAATTCTTTAATCTTGTAAAAACATTTTCCGCCGCTTTTTTCAAAGTGTCCCTTTAAAGGCTTAGTCACTTTTTTGGTTTTTTCATTAAAACCAAGCTGAAGCGCATTGTAATTGTCAGTCTCATTTGTTTTAACCTGGGTGATTACACAGGGACCTGCTTCTACAACAGTAACAGGTACTTGATTTCCCTCGGGGGTATAAACACTTGTCATCCCAAGTTTTTTACCGATCAATCCTTTACACATAACCTAAATCCCCGAACTAAAGTTTAATTTCCACATCTACACCAGGAGACAGATCCAGCTTCATAAGAGCATCAACTGTCTGCTGTGTCGGCTCAAGAATATCCAAAAGCCTTTTGTGGGTTCTGATTTCAAACTGCTCCCTTGACTTCTTGTTTACATGGGGAGATCTTAAAACACAAAACTTGTTAATTTTTGTTGGCAATGGAATCGGACCGACAACCTGAGCACCTGTTTTTCTCGCTGTGTCTACAATATCCAGTGCCGACTGATCCAACAGTTTGTGATCATAAGCCCGCAACCTTATTCTAATCTTGGTTTCCATAATTTAATCTCTCGCTTTTCCGATTAGCTTACCGGCATTAACAAATCTCATATACCCTACCAGCGGTAATGTGCAAAAGCTTTGTTAGCTTCGGCCATTTTATGGGTATCTTCTCTTTTCTTTACTGATGCACCACGATTATTGGCAGCATCTAAAAATTCGGCTGCCAGTTTTTTTGGCATGCCTTTCTCAGATCTTGAATTTGAATAATTAATAAGCCATCTCATGGCAAGTGCTGTCTGCCTTGCAGGTCTTATTTCAGTTGGAACCTGATAGGTTGAACCCCCGACCCTTCTTGATTTAACTTCAACAAATGGCCGTACATTATCCATTGCTCTTTTAAATACTTCAATGGCAGGTTCGCCTGACTTTTCTCCAACAAGATCCAACGCCGAATAAACAACTTTTTCTGCTACGCTTTTTTTCCCGTCAAGCATAATTTTGTTTATAAACCGGGAAACAAGCTCGCTTTGATACTTTGAATCTGGTTTAATTTTGCGTTTAGGAACTTCTCTTCTTCTCGGCATTCTAAATCTCTTTTCCTTAATTATTTTACTCTTAAAATTTATTTAGGCCTTTTTGCACCATATTTGGATCTTCCCTGTTTACGGTCCTCAACTCCTAAAGTATCAAGAGCACCACGAACAATATGGTAACGAACACCTGGAAGGTCTTTTACACGGCCTCCTCTTACAAGTACAACAGAATGCTCCTGAAGATTATGACCTATACCTGGGATATAGGCTGCAACTTCAACTCCTGTTGTAAGCCTTACTCTTGCAACTTTTCTTAAAGCTGAGTTAGGCTTTTTTGGGGTAGATGTAAAAACACGGGTACACACACCTCTTTTCTGAGGCCCGCCTTTTAGAGCCGGAGTGCTGTTCTTTTTAGCAGCACGGCTTCTACCCTTTCTTACTAGCTGGTTAATAGTTGGCATTTAGCACTATCCTCCTTTACCTGTCTTGACAAAATCATTTATATATAAATTAACAGACTTAAGGGGTCAAGTTTTATTTGTATTATTAAAAACTTCTAATACACTTACCCCTTTAAAGCCGTTCTTCTATACAATATTTTTTTATTATTAAAAAGCTATTTAGATTTATTTAATAATTTTCCACAGCCTTTACATTTAAATCCCAGAATTCCTTTTTACCTGTTCCAGCAGGAATAAGCCTTCCCATAATCACGTTTTCTTTTAGTCCCCGCAAAGAATCAACTTTTCCTGCAATGCTCGCTTCAGTTAACACTCGTGTTGTTTCCTGAAATGATGCTGCTGATATAAAACTTTCTGTAGAAAGAGATGCTTTTGTTATACCAAGAATCAAGGGGTCACCCTGTGCAGGCATTTCGCCTCTTGCTACCGCCATAGAGTTAGCACTTTCAAAGGCCTTTCTTTCAACCTGCTCATCAATTATAAAATCAGTATCTCCAGGATCAACAACCTTGATCATCCTCATCATCTGACGCACAATTACTTCAATATGCTTATCATTGATTTTAACACCTTGGAGTCTGTAAACTTCCTGAACTTCATTCAAAAGATATTTAGCAAGTTCAATTTCACCTTTAATATTCAAAATATCCTGAGGGTTTACATCGCCTCCACAAAGAGCTTCTCCTGCTCTCACATAATCACCCTCGTAGACATTGAGCTGCTTGCTCCTTGTAATAAGATATTCTTTTTTCTCTCCTACATCTACTGGTGTTACAATTACTTTATGCTTGCCTTTGGTACCTCTTGAAACAGTTACATAACCGTCTATTTCTGAAAGAACAGCTGCATCCTTAGGCTTTCTGATTTCAAAAAGTTCAGCAACTCTTGGAAGACCACCAGTGATATCTTTTGTTTTTGTTGTAGCTCTTGGAAGTTTAGCAATAACATCACCTGAATGAACATCATCACCCTCCTCAGTCATAAGAACAGCCCCAACTGGAAGAGCATACCTTGCATAATCATTTCCATCAGGAAGCCTTACACCTCTTCCATTAGAATCTTTCAAAGTAATTCTTGGTCTGTATTCAGTTGTTTTATGATCAGATATTGTACGGCTTGCTTTTCCTGTAACAGGGTCAATTTGTTCGCTGACAGTCTTACCTGGAATTATATCTTCATATTTGATTGTTCCTGAAACCTCAGTAATAATAGGTGTTGTGAACGGATCCCATACAGCCATTACATCGCCTGGCTTGACTTTCTGTTCATCTTTAACAAGAAGAACTGCTCCATAAATCACCCTGCATCGTTCAAGCTCTCTTCCGCTTTCGCCAATTATTGCAAACTCGCCGCCTCTTCTGTTCATTACAACATTTTCATTTTCAGCATTAACAACGACATTAATACCATCAAATTTAACAATACCTTCTGTTCTTGCTTTGATATCAGCCTGCTCAACTCTTTGACTGGCTGTTCCACCAATATGAAAAGTCCTCATGGTAAGCTGTGTTCCTGGCTCACCAATAGACTGGGCTGCAAGGATTCCTACTGCTTCACCTACTTCAATTTTTTTACCAAGTGCAAGATCTCGCCCATAACATGCAGCACACACGCCTTCTTCAGCCTGACAGGTCAGAACAGAGCGGATTCTTATTTTTTTTATACCGGCAGAATCTATTTTTTTTACATCACGTTCACGAATCTCAACTCCTGCTGGAACTATAACTTCATCTGTAAATGGATCAAGGACATCTTCAGCTGTAAACCTTCCAAGAATTCTTTCTCCAAGTTCCTGAATAATTTCTCCACCTTCTGTCAGAGGCTCAACTTCAATTCCAAGTCTTGTTTTACAATCATCCTCTGTAACCATGCAGTCTTGTGCAACATCAGCAAGTCTTCTTGTAAGATATCCTGAGTTAGCTGTTTTAAGTGCTGTATCAGCAAGACCTTTTCTTGCACCATGGGTTGATGTGAAGTACTGCAAAACTGAAAGACCTTCTCTGAAATTAGCAGTAATAGGAGTTTCAATAATTTCTCCAGATGGTTTTGCCATAAGCCCCCTCATACCTGCGAGCTGTCTCATCTGATCCTTGCTTCCCCTTGCTCCTGAGTCAGCCATCATAAAAATAGCATTCATTCTTCCTGCTTCGGGGTTATTTTCTATAATTGCTGGAGGCTTGTTCATATATTTCATCATGGCTTCAGAAATATCGTCAGTTGTCTTGGCCCAGATATCTACGACTTTGTTATACTTTTCACCCTGGGTTATAAGACCTTCAGTATACTGCCTGTTGATTTCATTTACCTTATCTTCTGACGACCTTATAATGTCCCATTTGTTTTCAGGGATAATCATATCATTTATAGAAATAGACAGTCCGCCTATTGTACCTATTTCGTATCCCAGATCTTTTAACCTGTCAGCAAGAATAACTGTATTTTTAGTTCCTGTATATCTGTAAGTATAGTCAATAAGCTCTCTTATTGTTTTCTTATTCATTTGAGTATTAACTATTTCAAAGGGTATTCCGTCTTCGCGATCTTTAATTTCAAAAATATGATAGGCTTCTCCATCATAGAATGGGCCGGCAATCTGTCCAGGGGCTTTCCTGAAAAGCTCTTTTGCTTCTGTACCCTTGAATGAAAACTCGTACTCAAAATCCTTTTTGGAAAATTTTCCTGTAAAGTGTCCTTTATCCTTAAAAATACCTTCAGAAATCTCATCTGCTGCATCAATAAATGAAACTTCACCAATCTTTATTTTTTCAACATACTGGGCAGCTTTTTCAATTGAAGATGTTTTAATATGATTAAAGGATAAAACACTGTCTGAAGGAATTACCTCCCAGAGAATTGTCCTGCCTACAGTTGTATCATATAATTTACCGTCTCTTAACCTTACTTTGATTGCTGCATGCATACCTACAGTGCCTGAATCAAAGGCTATTCTTACTTCATCAGGAGATGAAAAAACAGTGCCTTCTCCCCTGTCTCCAGGAATATGCTGAGTCAGATAGTACAGACCAAGAACTATATCCTGGGTAGGTACAATTATTGGAGAACCATTTGCAGGCGACAATATATTGTTACTCGAAAGCATCAAGACTCTTGCTTCAATATGAGACTCTATTGAAAGCGGAAGATGAACAGCCATTTGGTCGCCGTCAAAATCTGCGTTAAAAGCTGTACAAACCAGAGGATGAAGCCTTATAGCCTTTCCTTCAATAAGAACAGGTTCAAATGCCTGAATACCCAGCCTGTGAAGAGTCGGAGCTCTGTTAAGCATTATAGGGTATTCATTAACAACTTCTTCTAAAGTGTCCCAGACTTCAGGAGTTTCTTTCTCAACCATTTTTTTGGCACTTTTGACTGTTGAAACTATTCCTTTTTGCTCAAGATGGTGATAGATAAAGGGTTTAAAAAGTTCCAAAGCCATTTTCTTAGGAAGTCCGCACTGATGAAGCCTTAACTGTGGACCAACTACAATAACTGTACGACCTGAATAATCAACACGCTTTCCAAGAAGGTTTTGACGGAAACGGCCTTGTTTTCCCTTGAGTGTATCAGAAAGTGATTTTAAAGGTCTTTTATTTGACCCTGTCACAACTCTTCCATGCCTTCCATTATCAAAAAGAACATCAACCGCTTCCTGAAGCATTCTTTTTTCATTTCTTACAATAATATCTGGGGCATTTAGTTCTACAAGACGCTTAAGTCTGTTATTTCTGTTTATAACCCTTCTATAAAGATCGTTTAAGTCAGATGTTGCAAAACGTCCGCCTTCAAGGGGAACAAGAGGCCTTAAATCCGGAGGAAGAACAGGAACAACCTCAAGAATCATCCATGAAGGATTAATTCCTGACCTTCTGAATGCGTCTACAATTTTCATCCTTTTTGCAAGTTTCTGCTTTTTGGCAATTGAATTTGTCTGCTTTACATCTTCTTTTAAATCAGAATAAACTTCCTCAAGATTAATTTCTTCAAGAAGTTTTTTTACAGCCTCTGCACCAATTCCGGCTTCAAATGAATTTTCTCCATAAAGTTCAAGTGCTTCATGAAATTTGTCATCTGAGAGAAGCTGCATTTTTTTTAAGCCGGTATCTTTTGGATCTAGTATGATAAAACAGTCAAAATAAAGAACTTTTTCTAAATTCTTCAATGTTATATCAAGAAGATTGCCAATTTTACTTGGAAGACTTTTCAAAAACCATATATGTGAAACTGAAGTAACAAGTTCAATATGTGCCATTCTGTCTCTTCTGACCTTGGACTGAATAACTTCAACACCGCATTTTTCACATATAACTCCGCGATGTTTCATTCTTTTATATTTACCACAATTACATTCATAATCCTTGGTAGGACCGAAAATTTTTGCACAGAAAAGACCGTCTCTTTCCGGCTTGAATGTTCTGTAGTTTATTGTTTCAGGCTTTGTAATTTCGCCATGAGACCATTCCCTGATCGTTTCAGGTGAAGCAAGCGAAATCTGCACACCTTCATAACGTTTGGGATCAGTTGGTTTAGCAAAAAAATCATAAATTGAGTCCACTACTAACCCTCCTTAATTATCACTTTCAATCAGGTTAAGATCAAGTCCAAGGCTTTGAAGTTCCTTAATCAGAACCTTAAAAGATTCAGGCAGCCCAGGTTCGAGCATATTCTGACCTTTTACTATTTTTTCATACATTCTTGTTCTTCCGGCCATGTCATCTGATTTAACAGTCAGAAATTCCTGAAGAGCATAGGCTGCACCATAAGCTTCCATTGCCCATACTTCCATTTCTCCAAGTCTCTGTCCTCCAAACTGGGCCTTACCGCCAAGTGGCTGCTGGGTAACAAGAGAATAAGGACCAATAGATCTTGCATGAAGCTTGTCATCTACTAAATGATGAAGCTTAAGCATATACATGGTACCAACAGTTACAGGACCTTCAAATGGAAGCCCTGTTCTTCCATCATACAAAATTTCCTGACCTAGAGGTGAAGCACCGCCTTCTTCAAGAAGCAGCTTTACTTCAGATTCCTTTGCACCATCGAAAACCGGTGTGGCAACATGAACTCCATTTTTGAATTCTTTTGCAAAATCAATAATATCTTCTTCATCAGCATTTTTTATTTTTTCAAGTTCTCTAGGGTTGTCACTGAATATTCTTTCAAACTTTTCTCTTAATAAATCAGCTCTTTTAACCTCAAGCATTTCCTCTATCTGGTATCCAAGTGCTCTTGCTGCACGGCCAAGATGAATTTCCATGATCTGCCCAACGTTCATTCGAGATGGAACACCAAGTGGGTTTAAAACCATATCTACAGGTGTTCCATCTTTGAAAAAAGGAAGATCTTCAACAGGAAGAACTCTTGACACAACACCTTTATTACCATGACGTCCTGCCATTTTATCACCAACAGACAAAACCCTTTTCATAGCAACATAAACTTTAATCATTTTTATGACCCCAGGAGGAAGATCATCCCCTTTTTCAAAATGACTTACCTGGTCGTCAAATTCTTTTTTTGCAGAAGCTATTTCTTCTTTTGCAAGCTCTATTATAGAATCTATTCTTTCTGTTGCTTCATCATTTGAAACAATAATACCTTCTAATTCTTCTAGAGTGACAGAATTTATTAGATCTAAAGTTACAAGATCACCTTTTTTAATTATTGTTCTTTTATTTTTTATAAGATTAGCACCAGCTTCAAGATTTTGTGAGATTAAAGCTATTTTATTTTTTGCTGTAAATTCAATAACGCTGATCTTATCGTCTCGATTTTTCTCAAGTACTGCAATTTCATTGTCTTCTATAAGTCTTGTACGGTCGTCTTTATCAACGCCTCTTCTTGAAAAAACCTTTGCATCTATTACTACGCCTTCAACCCCTGGAGGAACCTTAAGCGATGTATCTTTTACATCTCCTGCCTTTTCTCCGAAAATAGCTCTTAAAAGCTTTTCTTCTGGTGAAAGCTGAGTTTCCCCTTTTGGAGTTACTTTACCAACTAAAATATCTCCTGAAACAACTTCAGAACCAAGTTTTATAATTCCACTTTCATCCAAATTTTTTAGAGCGTCTTCACCAACATTTGGAATATCCCTTGTTATCTCTTCTTTTCCAAGCTTAGTATCCCTTGCAACTACTTCAAATTCTTCTATATGAACTGAAGTAAAAGTACCCTCCCTTACAAGCCTATCGCTTACAAGAATAGAATCCTCAAAGTTGTATCCTCCCCAAGACATAAAGGCAATAGTTACATTTTTGCCAAGGCCTAGTTCCCCTCTTTCAGTTGAAGGGCCATCAGCTATAATCTGACCTTTTTTAACTTTTTCACCTTTTTGGACTATAACCTTGTGATTAAAACAAGTATTTTGATTTGTTCTATTAAATTTTGACAAAGTATAAACTGTACATGGAGGAATTTTCCCAGTTTCATCAAAATCATGCATAACAACTATTCTTGATGAATCTACGTCAACTACCTCTCCATCATGCTCTGCAACAACTGTAACACCAGAATCTCTTGCAACAACGCCTTCAACACCTGTTCCAACAAGAGGGGCTTCACTTTTAACAAGAGGCACAGCCTGACGCTGCATGTTGGAACCCATAAGAGCACGGTTAGCATCATCACTTTCAAGAAAAGGAATAAGAGATGCAGAAACGCTCACTATCTGGTTTGGAGAAATGTCCATAAGCTGAACATCTTCTTTTAAAACCTGCTCTACTTCACCACCTACCCTTGCATTAATTATAGGATCGATAAAGTGGCCGTCTCCACCTATTCTTGCATTTGCCTGAGCAATTGGAATCTCTTTTTCTTCAAAAGCACTTAAATGCTTAATATCCTTTGTAACTTCTGTATCTTTTACAACCCTAAAAGGAGTTTCTATAAATCCAAAATCATTTACTTTTGCAAAAGTACAAAGTGAGACAATTAAACCAATGTTAGGGCCTTCAGGAGTCTCAATTGGACAAATTCTTCCATAATGTGAAGGATGCACGTCTCTTACTTCAAAACCTGCTCTTTCCCTTGTCAAACCCCCAGGCCCAAGAGCTGACAATCTTCTTTTATGCGTTGTTTCTGAAAGCGGATTTGTCTGGTCCATAAATTGAGACAGCTGACTTGTACCAAAAAACTCTTTTACAACCGCTGACACAGGTTTAGAATTAACAAGATCATGGGGCATCATAGCATCTACTTCCTGCATGCTCATTCTTTCTTTTATTGCCCTCTCCATTCTGACGAGTCCGATTCTATACTGGTTTTCGAGAAGCTCACCAACAGCTCTTACCCTTCTATTTCCAAGATGATCAATGTCATCAACAGGGCCTTGGGTATCTCTTAGCTCAACAAGAGTTTTAGCGGTTAAAAGAATATCTTCTTTTCTCAAAGTAGTAAGATTTATATCTGTATTTATCCCAAGCCTGTGATTTAATTTCATCCTTCCTACACCGGAAAGATCATAATATGAACCGCTAAAGAATAAATGATCTATAAAATCCTGAGCAACCTCAGGAGTAGCTGGATTCCCTGGGCGCAAAATTTTATAGATTTCCATAAGGGCCTCATCTCTTGTTTCAACCTTATCAACTGAAATAGTTTTTCTTATTGAATCGGCACTATAAACAGCATCAACATAAAGTATATCAAATGAATCAACTCCAAATTCATGAAATTTCTCAAGAAGAACTTCATCAATAAGATCACCGGCATTTGCAATGGTATCTTCAGTTTTTGGGTCAATAATAGTAGTTGCAAGTCCTTTGTCAACAATTTCGTCGACGCCAATTGGGAGCTCTTTTAAACCACTTTTTTCCAATTGTCTCAAAGCTCTTTTTGTAAAAAGTCTTCCTTTCTTAACTGCAACTTCGCCTGTTTCTGGATCTATAATATCAAAACCGGCTCTTTTACCTTTAAGCTTAATTTCATCAAAATCTCTTATATAGCCACCGTCTTTGTATCTAATCTTTTCTTTTTTGTAAAAATATGAAAGGAGATCTTCTGTTGTATACCCAAAGGCTTTAAAAAGTACTGAAACAGGGAATTTCCTTCTTCTGTCGATTCTGATATGCAAAATATCCTTAGGATCAATTTCCATATCAATCCATGACCCTCTAACAGGTATCACCCTTGCTGTATAAACAATTTTACCGCTTGTGTGGGTTTTGCCCTTGTCATGGTCAAAAAAAACACCTGAAGATCTGTGAAGCTGACTTACAACAGCTCTTTCAGTTCCGTTTATTATGAAAGTTCCTCTTTTGGTCATAAGGGGAATAGTTCCGAAATAAATTTCCTGCTCTTTTATATCCCTGATACTTGAGCTGCCGTTTTCCTTGTCTATATCATAAACCACCAGACGGACACGGATTCTTAAAGATATTTCATAAGTCATTCCCCTTTGAATACATTCCTGTTCACTATGTTTTATTTCACCAAAATCATAGGAAACAAACTCAAGAGAAGCAGACCCTGTAAAATCCTTGATTGGGAAAACAGACTTAAATACTGACTGAATACCTTTATCTTCTCTTTTTTCTGGGGGAACATTCATCTGAAGAAATCTTTCGTATGATTCCCTTTGCATTCCGATCAGATCCGGAATATCATACACATTTTCCTTCCTTCCGAATATTTTTCTAAAACGCTTAATTGACACAGGATTTCCGGACATGGCTACTCCAATGGATTTGGTATTTAATAAAATACAGACTTTTATTAATTGCTGAAAAAACGATTAATTCCCTAAAATATAAAGTCGAAAACAAAAAAAAGATATTTTTTTATTAAAAAAGTTAAATATAACATTTAATTTTTGAAAATTTTAAATGCTGCAATTTAATTATAATAAAAATAAAAAAATACTAGTTTTCGCGAAATAACTTTTTTTAATTTTTTTAAAAAAAATTAAAATCTTTCAAAAAAGTATCTCAAATAATTGTTTTGGTTCTTGATGTTAAAATGGCTTATTCTCAAAAACAATTGTTCCATGGACTTTAATTTTTTTCAATTTCCAATAACAAATTGCGGAACTGACTAAAAAAAGCCAGTTCCGCTAAAAAAATACAATTTGTAAACAAATTACTTAAGTTCGACTTCAGCTCCAGCAGCTTCAAGCTCTTCCTTGATCTTCTGAGCATCTTCTTTAGCAATACCTTCTTTAACAGGTTTTGGAGCTTCCTCAACCAAAGCTTTCGCTTCTTTAAGACCAAGACCAGTAATTTTTCTAACTTCTTTAATAACATTAATTTTTTTATCGCCGGCAGACTTCAGAATTACATCAAATTCAGTTTTCTCTTCAGCAGGTGCACCAGCATCAGCAACCATTCCCATTGGCATCGCAGCAACAGGAGCAGCAGCAGAAACTCCAAATTTTTCTTCAAGATCTTTTACAAGCTCAGATAATTCAAGTACAGTTAAATTTGAAAGATATTCAATTACTTGTTCTTTTGTAATTTCAGACATTTTCTATATACTCCTAAACAATTGATTATATTTTTAAATAAATTATTCGTTTTCTTTTTTTTCTTTAATCGCATTTATAACATTTACAAAATTTCTCTGAACACCGCTAAGAACCATTACAAGCCCTGTAGGAACAGCATTGAGGACAGATAAAAATTGTGACAAAAGTACTTCTTTTGATGGAAGTTTTGACAAAGTTTTAATCTGCTCAGGATCTAAAATTTTACCATCTAAAACTGCAGCTTTTAGCTCAAATTTTTTATTATCTTCTGCAAATTTTATAAGAATTTTTGCTGGGGAAACCGGATCGCTTTCAGTAGTAGTAATAGAATTAGGACCTGTAAAAAAATCTTTAAGTTCAGCAGTTTGAGTTCCTTCAGAAGCTCTTCTTAAAAGAGTATTCTTAACAACCTGAATTCGACAATCAGCATTTCTAAGCAGACTCCTTAATGAATTCAGACCTTCAACATCAACCCCTTTATAATCAGCAAGAATAGATATCTGCGATTTTTTCAGGCATTCATGAAGCTCATTTGCAACATTAACTTTTTGTGACCTGTTCATATTGTATTTACACCTCCTTTCAATAAAATAACAACAGAGGTGCCAGCCAAGACCAAAACTTAATAAACCGCCTCGGTAGGCCGGCAAAGCCGTTTATACACACATTTAAGTGTACCTACTGTCTTTGACAGTAATTGATTTATTATTTAACTATATCTTTAATTTCTGCTGTATCCACCTTGATACCAGGGCCCATTGTAGTAGAAAGGCCAAAACTTCTAAAATAAGCCCCTTTACTTGACGAAGGCTTTAATTTTTGAACTGTCTCAAGCAAGGATTTAATATTTTCTAAAAGTTTATCAGAACCAAAAGAAGCTTTTCCAACTGGAGCATGAACTATACCGGCTTTTTCAACTCTAAATTCAATTTTACCAGCTTTAGATTCTTTAACAGCTCTTGCAACATCCATGGTAACTGTACCGCTTTTTGGATTAGGCATAAGGCCCCTAGGACCTAAAACTTTACCAAGCTTTCCAACAACAGCCATCATATCTGGTGTTGCGATTGCTGTGTCAAATTCAAGCCAGCCTGCCTGAATTTTTTCGCCAAAATCTTCAGCTCCGACAAAGTCTGCACCTGCTTCTTCAGCCTCTTTTGCTTTTTCTCCCCTGGCAAAAACAAGAACTCTTACATCTTTTCCTGTGCCATTAGGAAGAACAACAGAACCTCTAACCATCTGATCCGCATGTCTTGGGTCAACCCCAAGCTTTAATGCAACATCAACTGTTTCATCAAAACTCGCGAATCTTGACTCAAGGGCCAGCTTCAGCCCTTCTTCCAATGAATATATTTTTTCAGAATCAATTTTTTTCATTGACTCCAAATATTTTTTTCCGCGCTTAGGCATTTTACCATCCCTCAAATTTTATTTTACAACTTCAATACCCATGCTTCTTGCTGTACCTGCAATTATTTTAACTGCTGCATCAAGGTCATGTGCATTCAAATCCTGCATTTTCATCTGGGCTATTTCTTCAAGCTGGGAGCGCTTAATTTTACCAACTTTGGTCTTGTTTGGTTCTGCAGAACCTTTTTCAAGTTTAAGGGCTTTTCTTAAAAGAACAGCAGCAGGAGGAGTCTTTGTAATAAATGTAAATGTTCTGTCCTGATATACTGTAATAACTACAGGTATAATCATCCCGACGTCTTCTTGAGTTCTGGCATTGAATGCCTTACAAAAATCCATTATATTTACGCCATGCTGACCAAGTGCAGGACCGATTGGAGGAGACGGATTCGCCTTTCCAGCCTGAACCTGTAGCTTTATTTGCGCCATTACTTTCTTTGCCATCACAAAACTCCCGAATATTTATAAAATATCATAATTTTTTAACCTGAACAAAATCAAGCTCGACTGGTGTAGAACGGCCGAATATACTAACAAGAACTTTAATTTTACCCTTTTCAGGGTTTACTTCCTCTACAGTTCCATTAAAGTTTGTAAATGGACCATCAATTACTCTGACTTCATCTCCTGATTCAAAATAGTATTTTGGAAGTGGCTTATCCTTACCTTCCTCCATCCTTTTAAGAATTTGGTCAACCTCACGATTGCTCACTGGTGTTGGTTTATTAGTACTCCCAAGAAATCCTGTAACTTTGGGTAAACTGCTAACAAGATGCTGAGTCGCATCGGTAAGGTGCATATTTATCAGTATATATCCTGGATAGAACTTTCTTGAAGATTCTTTCTTCTTTCCCTGAACTAATTCTACAACAGTTTCAGTAGGAACAATTATATCTCCAAAGCTCTCCTTGAATGGAGATACAGAAATTTTTTCTTCCAAAGAAAGTTTTACCCGATTCTCAAAACCTGAGTAAACATGTACTATGTACCATTTTAAATCCGCCAAAATATAAACTCCTAAATTTTATGACCGGAGTACTAAAGCCATAAGACCGGACAGTATAAAATCTGCCAATCCCAGAAATGAAGAAATTATTGCAACAAAAACAACCACCATAATTGTTGATGCAATAGTTTGCTTTCGTCCAGGCCAGACAACTCTTTTAAGCTCGCCTTTAGCCTCTTTTACAAATTCTATGGATCTGTGAAAAAAAGAGTTTTTATTAATCTCTTTTGCTTTAACTGCTGTCTTAGCAGGAACATAAGCTTTTTTTACAGAGTTTGACTCAGTTTCAAGCTTATCTTCTTGAATTTTTTTTCTTTTTTCTCTTTTTTCCTGATCAGTTTTTTTCTGATGCAACCGCCCCATAATTGTACACCTACTCCATAATAAACAAAAAAATGGCAGGCCAGGAGGGATTCGAACCCCCAGCCCTCGGATTTGGAGTCCGTTGCTCTGCCGTTGGAGCTACTGGCCTGCATAAAAGCTGCCAAAAGGCAGCTTTAGCTTCTATTTGGTTTCTTTATGCAAAGTGTGCTTTCCGCAAAACTTGCAAAACTTACGAAACTCTAGTTTATCTGGAGTTGTCCGCTTATTTTTTGTATTGGTATAATTTCTTTGTTTGCACTCTGTACATGCCAATGTAATATTAACTCTCATCGGACACCCCCTTTAAGGACTACTCGATTATTTCCGCAACAACACCTGCACCAACTGTTCTACCACCTTCTCTAACAGCGAATCTTAGTTCTTTTTCCATAGCAATTGGAGCGATTAGCTCAGCATCTATTGTTACGTTATCTCCAGGCATAATCATTTCTATACCTTCTGGGAGATTCAAGATACCTGTTACGTCAGTTGTTCTAAAGAAAAACTGGGGTCTGTAGCCAGTAAAGAAAGGAGTATGTCTTCCACCTTCCTCTTTGGTAAGAATATAAACTTCAGCTTTGAATTTTGTATGAGGTGTAATTGTTCCTGGCTTAGCACAAACCTGACCACGCTCAACTTCATCTCTTTTAGTACCACGGAGAAGAAGACCAACGTTATCACCTGCAAGACCTTCGTCAAGAATTTTTCTAAACATCTCAACACCAGTACACACTGTTTTAATTGTAGGTCTAATACCAACAATTTCAATTTCTTCACCAGGCTTGATTTTACCTCTTTCAACTCTTCCTGTTACAACAGTACCACGGCCTGAAATTGAAAAAACGTCTTCAACAGGCATAAGAAAAGCCTGATCAACCAAACGCTCTGGCTCAGGAATTGTTGAGTCAAGTGCTTCTAAGAGCTTCCATATACATTCTGAATCAGGAGAGTTAACATCTTCTGACTCAAGAGCCTTGAGTGCACTACCTCTTACTATAGGAGTTTCGTCTGCTGAAAATTCATAAGACTCAAGAAGTTCTTGAATCTCCATTTCAACAAGCTCTATAAGTTCTTCATCATCAACCATGTCACATTTATTTAAAAAAACAACCATTTTTGGAACACCAACCTGACGTGCAAGCAGAATATGCTCACGTGTCTGAGGCATTGGACCATCATTTGCACTTACAACAAGAACAGCTCCGTCCATCTGAGCAGCACCAGTAATCATGTTTTTGATGTAGTCGGCATGACCTGGGCAGTCAACATGGGCATAGTGACGAATTGCTGATTCATATTCAACATGAGAAGTAGCAATTGTAATACCCCTTTCTCTTTCTTCAGGAGCCTTATCAATATTATCAAAATCAACCTGCTGTCCCCAGCCCTTCATTGCACAGTTTTTTGTAATAGCTGCTGTAAGAGTTGTTTTTCCATGGTCGATATGACCAATTGTTCCAACGTTTACATGAGGCTTAGTACGTGCGAATTTTTCCTTAGCCATCTATTTAACCCTCCTAAACCTTATTATTTACTTATTTTTCAATTTAATAAAAATGGAGCCCATGACCGGAGTCGAACCGGTGAACCTCTTCCTTACCAAGGAAGCGCTCTACCTACTGAGCTACATGGGCTTCTTTTACCAATAAAAATGGAGCGGGAGACGAGGTTCGAACTCGCGACATTCAGCTTGGAAGGCTGACGCTCTGCCAGCTGAGCTACTCCCGCTCAAAAAATATTTTTATGGAGCCAACGGAGGGACTTGAACCCCCGACCAGCTGATTACAAATCAGCAGCTCTGCCAGCTGAGCTACGTTGGCCTTCATAAAAAGAACTTCTTCTTTTAACACCATCTCAATCTAGAAATCAAGCTTTTTTTATTTTTTTTTAAATGCCTTGATTCTAAAGCTTTTTTGCCAATAAACCTTGACTCGAAGGCTATTTAACTTTATTTAGTTTAAAAGTAAAGTTACTATTTTATTCTTAAATATTAATTCTAACCACAAAGACATCAAATATGACTATGAAAAGATTTACTATTTTACTAACTATAGCAATCGCACTTATTCTTAACTCATGCTCACTTACAAACAAATCATCTATTATTGAACCTGATGCCATCTCAACAGAAAATACAAATATTGATTCTGAAATTCAAAATACACAAAATGAAAATTCAGAGCTTATCGACCAAAATAAAATACCCTATTATAATGATAATATTTCAAAAGAATTACCTGAAGAAGAAATTTGTCAGCCTCAGCAAGACACTGATTTTTATTCTAGCTCCATTGAAGAGGCTCTTGATTTTTGTGATGCCTCTCAAAAATTTAGAGAAAACAATGAGCAAGAAAATGCTTTAAAAGCTCTTGATCAGGCTTATAGGATTCTTTCTGAAATCCCTTCTGAAGGAACAACCATCACCCAGCAGTTAGATGACCTAAGATACACCATAGCTAAAAGAATAATGGAAATTTATTCAACAAGAATTACCGGTACCAAGGGAATGGCAGAAGAAATCCCTTTAACTATGAATTCGCACATAGAAAAAGAAATTAAAAGGTTTACAGGCCCTGAGAGAAATTTTTTTATATATTCCTATAAAAGATCTGGAAAATTTATGCCTATGATTCTTAAAAAACTTAGAGATGCTGATCTTCCTGAAGAGCTTGCCTGGCTCCCATTAATTGAAAGTGGTTTTAAAGAAAAAGCTTTATCACACGCAAGGGCTTTGGGATTATGGCAGTTTATTCCCTCAACAGGATATAAATTTGGGCTTAAAAGAAATTTATACATAGATGAAAGACTTGACCCTGAAGCCTCAACTGATGCAGCAATAGCTTACTTAAAGGAGCTTCATTCTATTTTTGGTGATTGGGCAACAGTTCTTGCAGCTTATAATTGTGGTGAAGGAAGAGTCCTTAGAACCATAAAAAGACAAAAGCTTAAATACCTTGATAATTTTTGGGATTTATATTTGCAGCTGCCTTATGAAACAGCAAGATATGTTCCTAGATTTATTGCAACCCTTCATATTATCAAAAATATGGAAAAATATGGCTTTTCGGATATCCAAACCTATGAAAGCTATAATACGGAAAAAATTTATATAAAAAAATCTGTACATCTAAAAGACATTGCAAAAATTATTAATACAGACCTTGAAGGCCTAAGAGAACTAAATCCTGCACTTCGTTATGATATTGTTCCACCAGAAGGATGTAATGTAAACGTACCTCCAGGTAAAATTACAATTTTAACTGCAAGTTTAGATAAGCTTCCAGAAAAAAAGCTTGAAAAATCATATGCCATGCATAAGGTAAGAAGAGGAGAAACGCTTTCACAAATAGCAAACAGATACAGAACTTCAGTTAAATCCATAATGCTTACAAATAGACTGTCAAAGAATAATTATATTTTACCAGGGCAGCTTTTGAAAATTCCCAGCAAAACATATCTGACTGCTTCTGATATAAGACCAGAAATATCAAAATCAAAATCAGGAATTACATACTATACAGTCAGAAGAGGTGATTCTTTGTGGTCAATCGCAAAAAGATTCCATACCTCTGCTGGACAACTAAAAAGAATAAACAACCTTAACTCAAATCTTTTGTCCATTGGACAGAAAATTAAGGTTAAAAGCACTAACAAGACACTTATCAAATATCAAGTAAAATCTGGTGACAGCCCTTTCAGAATAGCATCACAGCATAATATGTCTTTAAAAAGATTCCTAAACATCAATGATTTGAGCAGTTCCGCAACAATTTTCCCGGGTCAGGAGGTTTATGTTGAATAATTAAAGGCTGATAACAACCCTTTTTTAATACTTTTATTTTTATATTGACTTGAAAATGTTTTTTTATTATCAAGCTTAAATCTAAAGCCCCCGTAGCTCAGTGGATAGAGCATAGGATTCCTAATCCTTGTGCGCAAGTTCGATTCTTGCCGGGGGCACCAACTTATAGAGTCATACTTAGTATATAATCCAAATCAAATATCTCCTTAACAATTAGAACTAATTTTGATAACTACTAATTGTCTGAAAATCTCTATTTATTTCAGTTCAAATAAAAAATTTAATTTGATCACCAATCAAATTTTTAATCTTAACTTTAAATAACAAGAGTTTAGTTTCTTAAAAAATAAATTTTTTTAATGATTTAAATTGGACTAAAAAAGTGAAAATAAAAAAACCAGAATTATTGGCTCCAGCTGGAAGTTTTGAAAAACTAAAAACTGCAATTCATTTTGGTGCTGATGCTGTTTATATGGGCGGTAAAAACTTCTCCCTTAGAAATTTTGCAGGCAATTTTACAAATACAGAAATGGCTAAAGCCATATCATTTGCAAGGGAACGCAATGTAAAAATTTATATTACCTGCAATATTTTTCCTGATAGCTCTGAATTAACAGAGTTTAAAAATTATCTTAAATTTCTTTCAGAAATAAAACCAGATGCCTTAATAATTGCAGACCCAGGTGTAGTTGAACTAGCCTTGTCATATTCACCTGAAATTCCAATACACCTAAGCACCCAGGCTAATACAACAAATTATATGTCTGCAAACTTTTGGAAAAAATCAGGTGTTTCTCGAGTAAACCTCGCAAGAGAGCTTACAATGGATCAAATAAAATCTGTAAAGGAAAACTCAGATCTCGAAGTAGAAATTTTCATACATGGTGCTATGTGCATTTCATATTCTGGGAGATGCCTTTTAAGCAGCTTTATGTCAGGACGATCCGCAAATAAAGGGAAATGCTCTCATCCTTGCAGATGGAGATATCATGTTCAAGAAGAGCTTAGGCCAGGGGAATATTATCCTGTAATGGAAGATGATAGAGGCACATACATTTTTAATTCAAAAGATCTCTGCCTGATAGAACACTTAGACAAAGTTATCGAAACCGGAGCTGATTCACTTAAAATTGAAGGAAGAATGAAGGGGACTTTTTATCTTGGATCAGTTGTAAAAGTATACAGAGAAGCTATAGACAGTTATTTTCAAGCCGAAAGCTACAAATTTAAACATGAGTGGCTAGAACTTCTTTCAAGTGTTGCTAACAGAAACTACTGCACTGGTTTTTTTTTAAATGATCCTGATTCAGTATCTGCAAATTTTGAAAATATCAAACCTGACAATGTTCATAATTTCCTTGGCACAATTAAGGGTATAAAAAATAATATGCTTATTGTTGATGCAAAAAACAAAATTATACCTAATGAAAAAATAAAAATTCTCTCTCCAGGCAAAAAGTTGACACCTTATTTAATTGAAAAAATTACAGATGAAAACTTTAATATACTGGAAAAAGCCAAGCCTAATGAAACAGTTTTTATTAAAATAGAAAACACAAATTTTAGCGAGGGTGATATTCTTTTTAAAGATTAGGTTTTAAACTATAATCTTTATTGCTTGAAATCAGATAATAAAACATATAAAATTATTGAAAATTTGCACTAAAAACCTTATCATGGATACAAAATATGATAAAATGCCCAGCTTTTAGCACTAATACTAGTTCCCAATATTTAAAAATTTCATCAGCAACCCAAAGCTATATTATTTCCCAGTTTTTTAAAAAAATTACTTTAACTAGGAGGAGCCCCTATGTTTTTTGAAGATGACGAAACCTTGCAAATGTATGTTGAAGAATCACTTGAGCATCTTAGTGATATAGAGACAGATTTGCTTGCCCTTGAAGAACAGGGGGAGGAAATTGATGACGAGCTGATAAATAATGTTTTCAGAGCAGCCCACTCTGTAAAAGGTGGAGCCGGATTCATGGGCCTTGACGCTATAAAAGAACTTTCACACAACCTTGAAAACATACTTGGCCTTATCAGAGACAGGGAACTAATACCCTCATCAGATATAATAAGCATCCTGCTAAGAAGTTTTGATAAATTAAGAGAACTTATATCAAATGTTGAAACAAGCAACGATCAGGATATAAGCCAATACATACATGATCTTAAAAACATTACTGAAAGCACCCTTCCAGAAGAAGAAAAAATTGCAATTCAAGAAATTTGTGAAATTCACCACCCTGAAAAAAGCACAATTTTACATTCAAACAGATATGATATTGAACAGGCAAAAAAACAAGGTAAATTTATATATATTCTTGAATACGATCTTATTCACGATGTGCATAAAAAAGATAAAAACCCTCTGGATGTAATTAATTCTCTTCTGAAAAGCGGTGTTATCCTAGACTGCAAGGTAGATATTTCTTCTGTAGGTACTCTAGATGACAATATCCCAACAAGAATTCCATTTATAATTCTTTTCGGTTCAATAATAGAACCAGATATGGCCTCAATACTCGTAGATTTAGATCCTGAATATGTTTACAACATAACAGACGAAGATATGCCAGTTTCAGAAGAAAAAACAAAAAAAGAAAAATCTTATTCGGAAAAAAGTCCTAAATTGCCCTTGATTGAAGAAACAGAAGAAAAAATTATAAGAGAACAGGATATAGTTAAACAACCTAAAAAAATAGAACCTGAAAAACAAAAACCTGCAAAAAAAACTGTAGAAAAAAACTTGGCTGAAGAAATAGATGAAAATAACGAAGACCAGCCTTCTAATAATTCTAATGATGAACAATCAAAAAAGACTCTTACATCACTAAGGGTAAATGTAAATCTTCTTGACAGTTTAATGACACTTGCAGGAGAGCTTGTTTTAAGCAGAAACCAGCTTGTCCAGGGACTTAATTCATCTAACCAGCATAATATTGAATCTGCAAGCCAAAGAATTGATATGATAACTTCAGAACTTCAAGAAGCTATCATGCAAACAAGAATGCAGCCCATATCCAATGTTTTCAACAAATTTAACAGAGTTGTAAGAGATTTGTCAAAAACACTTGGCAAAGAAATCAATCTTGTGCTCGAGGGAAAAGATGTTGAACTCGATAAAACAATAATCGAAGCGATCAATGATCCTCTTACTCATCTAGTTAGAAATTCAGTAGACCACGGTATTGAAAGACCTGAGGTAAGGCAGATGGCAGGCAAATCTCCGCAAGGGACAATAAGCCTGAAAGCCTTTCACGAGGCAGGTCAGGTAAATATTGAAATTGAAGATGACGGTGGTGGAATAGATCCTGAAAGAATAGCTTCTGTTGCTGTAAAAAAAGGAATTATAACTGAACAAGATGTAAATCTGCTTTCAGCAAAAGATAAAATGGGACTGATTTTTGCTCCTGGATTTTCAACAGCAGAACAGGTAACAGATGTTTCAGGCCGGGGCGTTGGAATGGATGTTGTAAAAAGCAATCTTGAAAAACTTGGCGGAATAATTGATATTGATTCGAAAAAAGGAAGAGGCACTGCAATAAAAATAAAACTTCCGCTAACTCTAGCAATTATTCCAAGCCAGATAATATCAACAGGCAATGAGAAGTACGCAATCCCTCAGGTTAACTTAGATGAACTTTTAAGAGTACCTGCAGGACAGATCAAAGATAAAATTGAAAAAGTCGGTGATGCCGCAGTTGTAAGGCTCAGGGGGACTTTACTGCCGTTAATAAGACTTTCTGATGTTCTTGGAATAAAAAGGACTTTTATTGATCCAGAAACAGGAGAGGAAAGGCTAGACAGAAGAGATAACATTGCTGACAGACGGTCCAAAGACCTTTTTTCTCCCGAATCTGATACCGTATCTGAGGAAGAACTTCAAAGAAGGTCGGATTTCGATAGAAGATATCATGCAAAAAGTGCAATAAATATTGCAGTTGTTTCAGCAGGTACATACAGATACGGTCTTATTGTAGATGAACTAATGGACTCAGAAGAAATTGTTGTAAAGCCGCTTGGAAAACATTTAAAAAACTGCAAAGGATACGCAGGTGCAACAATAATGGGAGACGGAAGAGTTGCCCTCATAATTGATGTTGCTTCAATTGCCGAAATGAGCCATTTATCGACTTCTTCTTCCTCTAAAAAACTTGCAGAAGAAAAAGAAAAAATTGAAAAATCATCAGACAAGCTAAAAGAACATGCATCCCTTCTTCTTTTTAGAAATACCAAAGAAGAACAGTTCGCAGTTCCTTTAAATCTTGTACAAAGAATTGAAAGAATAAAATCAAAGGATATTGAGCTTGTAGGTGGACAACGAGTAGTTCAATACAGAGGCGGATCTCTTCCTCTTCATGAGTTGGGAGAGGTTGCAAATGTTAAGCCACTTCCTGATTCTGAGCAGGTAGAAGTTATAGTTTTTAAACTTACAGGAAAAGAGGTCGGCCTTATGGTTCAGCCTCCTGTAGATGCAGTTGATGTTGTACTAAACATTGATCCACAAACTCTTAAACAGCCTGGAATAATGGGTTCACTTATCATAAACAATATGACTACTCTTATGGTTGATGTTTACTCATTTTTCAAAACACTTCATCCAGACTGGTACAATGAAGCAGAGTCATCATCTTCAATAATGAAAAGAGAATCTCTTGAAGCAAGTTCTATAAAAATTCTTTTTGCCGAAGATTCATCATTTTTCAGAAACCAAGTTAAAGGATTCCTAGAAGAAGACGGATATAACGTAACAATTGCAGAAGACGGGGAAGTTGCCTGGAAAATAATTTCTAGCGGAGAAACAGACTATAATCTCATACTTACAGACCTTGAAATGCCAAATATGGACGGATTTCAATTAACATCAAAAATTAAAAAAGATGAAAGATTTTCTGAAATTCCTGTTGTAGCCCTTACATCTTTAGCAGGGGAAGGTGATATAGCAAAGGGAAAGTCTGTTGGTATAGATGACTATCAGATAAAACTCGACAGAGAAAAACTTCTTGAAACAATAAGAAACTATCTTAATTAAAAAGGACTGAAAATGACTAGACAGAAGACCATAAGCAAGAATCTCGAACTTGCAACATTCTATGTCGGAGAAGCTCTTTGTGGAATTGATATATTGAATATCCAGGAAATAAATAAGCAGTTTGATTTTACAACTGTGCCTCAATCAGAAAATTTTGTAAAAGGAGTTTTAAATTTAAGGGGAAGAATTGTAACAATTCTTGATCTTGGTAAAAAACTTGGGTTGTCTCCTGTAAAAAAAAACAAAAGCAACAGAAACATAATTGTAAATTTCTATGATGAACAAATAGGCCTTCTTGTTGATAAAATCAGTGATGTAATAGTTGCAAAGGCTGAAGAACTTGACACCCCGCCTGCTAACTTGGGAGGCATCCAGGGAAGTTATTTTGAGAATGTTGTCAAAACTGAAAAAACCCTTATTGGGATTTTAGATATAGATAAAGTTCTATCAACTGATTAATCGGGATATCATAGTGGATAAAGTTAAAATTTTAGTAATAGATGATACAATATTTTACAGAAAAATATTAAGCGACATACTTAAAGAAATCCCCCAGGTTGAAGTTGTTGGCTCTGCTAATACTGGTAAAGTTGCTTTAAGCAAAATTGATTCCTTAAAACCTGACATGATAACCCTTGATGTTGAAATGCCTGGAATGAACGGTCTTGAAGTTCTTGAGGAACTAAACAAAAAAAATTCTGATGTCGGTGTTTTAATGGTAAGCACCCTTACAAGCAGAGGAAGCCAGATTACCATCAAGGCACTTGAGCTTGGAGCATTTGACTTCATTGAAAAACCTTCTTCAGAAGGCAGTTCAATGAAGGAAAATATGGAACGTGTGAAACTAAATCTTGTACCAATAATCCAGGCTTTTTTAAAACGAAAAGAGCTAAGATTAAAGCTAACAGGCAAGCACAAATACCAATCTAATACACCTGATACTATTAAAAAGCCTGAAACAAAAATATTACTACAACCAAGGACTTTATCTTTAAAATCAAGGTCTGAAATAGTTGCAATAGGAATATCAACAGGGGGGCCAAATGCTCTTGCTAAAATGATCCCTATGCTTCCTGCTGATTTAGGAGTGCCAATACTTATTGTACAGCATATGCCTCCGGTTTTTACTGCCTCACTTGCAAAAAGCCTTGATTCAAAGTCTAAGCTTAGTGTTAAGGAAGCCTCCAACGGAGACACAATAGAAGCAAATAAAGTTTATATTGCTCCTGGAGGAAAACAAATGAAAATTTCTGCCTCCAATGATGGATTAAGAAGGCTGATTAAAATTACAGATGATCCTCCTGAAAACAGCTGCAAACCTTCAGCAGATTATCTTTTTAGATCAGTTGCAGACTATTATGTAGGAAGAGCAACCGGTGTAATAATGACTGGTATGGGCTCAGACGGTTATAAAGGGCTTATTGAAATGCACAAAAAAAATTCAACAATAATAGCCCAAAACGAAGAAACCTGTACTGTTTATGGAATGCCTAAAGCACCGATAGACAATGAAATTGCTGATATTGTCTGTCCCCTGGAAAAAATTGCTGATGAAATAGTTAAAACTGTCAAAAGCACATCAAAGCTGCGGTGATAAAATTATGGTAAAAATAACTTCGGTTGAATTTTCTCTTTTTTCAAAATATATTCTGTCTATTTCAGGGATATCCCTTGATCCTGGAAAGGAATATCTTATTGAAACAAGATTACGGCCCCTTTTAAAAGAATATAATCTTAGCTCATTTAAAGATCTTTACAACTTAGCTTTAAATGATGCTCAAAAAAAAATCGAAAAGCAAATAGTTGATGCAATTTCAACCAATGAAACATATTTTTTTCGTGACAAAAGTCCTTTTGAACTTCTAAAGTACAAAATTTTACCAGATCTTATAGATAAAAGAACAGCAGAAAAAACTGGCAGGACTTTGAATATTCGAGTTTGGAGTGCTGCAAGTTCAACTGGCCAAGAAATTTACAGTGTAGCTATGATTATCCATGAACTTGGCATTGCTAATACAAAACAGTATAATATAAGACTTATTGGTACGGATATTTCAGATGCTGCCATAGCAAAGGCAAGCTACGGCAAGTACAATAAATTTGAAGTCGCAAGAGGACTTACTCCAGAAAGACTAAAAAAATTTTTTAATAAAACAGGCGAAGACTGGAGAATAAAAGATGAAATAAGATCAATGGTTTCATTCCAAAAAGTAAACCTTTTAAAATCTTTTAGCACGCCAGGGAAATTTGATATAATTTTTTGCAGAAATGTTGCAATTTACTTTAATCCGCCAGACAGAAAAAAACTTTACCAGACGATTTCAAATTCTCTTGAAAAAGACGGATATCTATTAATAGGTTCAACTGAATCCCTTACTAATGACACACAAATGTTCAAACCTCAAAGATATTTAAACTCAACCTTCTACCAATTTAAAGGTGTCTGAAACCAATAAAATTTTTATTAGTTTTTTAAAAATTAAAAATAAACCTGACTAGAATCACGTCTCTTTTATTTTATCAGTTATAAACTAAAAATTCAGGGAGAAAAAATGCCTGTTAATCCAGAAGAATTTATAAATGAACTTAAATTTTGCATAAAAGAAAAAGACATTGTTAAGGCAAAGGCATTAATTCAATTTTTCCCGGAGCTTGATGAAAAAAGTCAGGCAAAAATTATTTACGAAATAAACAGAGCTCCTGATGAAATGTCCTATCCCTGCCTTATTCACATAATAAAATTTGAAATAAAGGAGCCTGCAATAAAAAAAAGACTCCATTCTCTTCTAGTAGATAAGTTTTTTAACCACAATGAACTTATTGCAGAATATTTAAACGACCCAAAAGTTAAAAATAAGGCTCTTCTGATTCAGGTTGCAGGTGAACTCCAAATTGCAGAGGCTGTACCCGCCTTAAATGATATTCTTGTCAATGAAACTAATGTATCAACTCTTACTGCAGCTATAAGGGCTCTTGCATCAATAGGCTCAACCTCGACCATAAGAAAAATAGCTGATTTTCTTTACTTTGGCCATACAGGACTTAAAATTGAAGCTGTAAATGCCCTTTCTCAGGTTGGAGGTCCTTCTGCAATAAACCTTCTTGGAGAAGCAATTATAGGAGAAACTGAAGCAGATCTTCTTATTGTCGACAAGCTTGCAGAAGTTCAAGACCATTATGCTCTATCCAAACTTATTCAGCTTTTAAATTCTCATTCTACTTCAATAAGGAATAGAGCAATAGACAAACTTGTTGAAATCGGTGAGAAAGCAGTGCCAATGGTAATTGAAAACCTTAAGTGTGAAGATGATGATGCTACAATTTTTACTTTAAATGTCCTTGGAAACATTGGAGATAAAAGTGCAATACAGGCTGTATCCAAACTTTTATTCAAAAACCCTGATAATCCCAATATAAGATTTGCAGCATATGAAGCTCTTGAAAAACTGCCTTCTGACAAAGCCGCCATAAGCCTGGCAAAGGGCCTTGAAGATCCGGAAAAACAGGTAAAAATGGCTGCTGCAAGGGCAATAGACAAAAATCTTTCTCCAATTCTTGTAGCAGGGATAAAAAATATGGTTTCAGCAATGGACAATTCGTCGAAAGATATTGTTTCAACCATAATAGACGCTGGTGCAGACAGAACCTTTGAACAGCTTATAAAAGAAAAAAATTTTGCAAATCTAGCCATAATCCATCTTGCAAAAAATACTCATCCAGATACAAGGCAGCACTTTACAAATCTTCTTGCAGCTCTTGATCAAGACGAAATTGTAGAGAAAATTATGGCTTCAACAGAGCTTAAAGAAGATAAAAAACTTCTCACTGTTTTTGCTGTTGATGACTCAAAAATGATGCTGAGAATTTACAAACAAAAACTTCATCAAATGGGGTATCTGCCGGTATTATTTGAATTTCCTGCAAAGGCTTTAGAGGCTTTGCAACATGAAAAACCAGACCTCTTAATTACAGATCTAAACATGCCTGAACTTAACGGACTTGATGTAACTCAAAAAGCAAGAGAACTTTATCCAGTTGAAAAACTTCCAATCATAATGATAACAACTCAAAGTGATTTTATTGGACAAACAAGTAAAAACAGACTTGATGCTAAAAAAATAAAAGAAGCCGGGATCAATAAAGTTATAAACAAACCTTTTAGAGATGAAGATCTAAAACAAGCATTAGAAGAACTTTTTAAAAAATAATGAGCATTAATTTCAAAAAATTTATTATATTTACCTTTTTTTTCTTAAGTGCCAGCATAATCCTTGGAGCTAGTATAGGCATTTATGTATTCAAACTCAGCGATCTAAATGAAATAAAAAAACTTGAAACCTATACACCGCCCCATATAACTAAAATATATTCATCAGACAAAAAAATAATCAGCCAGTTGTACAAAGAAAAAAGAATCAGTCTTGATCTTAATGATTTTTCAAAGCATCTCATAGATGCACTGATAACAACAGAGGACAGAAAATTTTTCGATCACTCAGGTATTTCTCCCAAGGGAATGTTAAGAGCACTTTTAAAAAATATAAAATCAGGTTCTTTTGCACAAGGTGCCAGTACCTTGACCCAGCAGCTTGCAAAAACTCTTTTTTTATCCTCTGAAAAAAAAATAAAACGAAAATTAATTGAAATTATCTTAGCTTTCCAAATTGAAAAAAAATATACAAAAAAAGAGATTCTTGCTCTTTATCTGAATCAAGTTTATTTTGGAAGTGGAGCTTACGGAGCAGAAGCTGCTGCTCAAACGTATTTCAGCAAATCTGCTTCTGAATTAAATATTGCTGAAGCAGCACTTATTGCAGGAATGCCAAAAGCACCAAGTTATCTTTCACCGCTTTTAAATCCTGAACCTGCACTTAAAAGAAGAAATCAGGTTTTAGCAAATATGCTTTTTGAAAAAAAAATTTCTTCTGCTCAATATGAAAAATTTATTTCATTACCAATAGAACTTGAACCCCAAAAAGCTTCTAACGAAAATTATGCCTGGTTTACTTCAATAGTAAAACAAAGCCTTGAAAATAAATTTGGTTACGAAATGATTTATAAGTCAGGTCTTGAAATCCACACGTCCCTTGACTCCAAAATTCAGGATGCTGTTAATAAGTCAATAAAAAAAAATATAAAGGCCCTTGAAAAACGGATGAAAGAGAAAAATATAAGTTCAAAACCTGAGTGTGCAGTTATAGCTATTGATATCAATTCCGGAAAAATACTTGCTCTTTCCGGTGGCAGAGATTATTCAAAATCGAAATTCAACAGGGCTATTTATGCAAAAAGACAGCCAGGGTCTGCTTTTAAGCCCTTTGTATATGCTCTTGCAATAAAAGAAGGATATGAACAAAACAAAACATTAAGGGATGTTCCAAGTGTATTTAATATTTACGGTAATAAGGACTGGGTACCTAATAATTTTTCCAAAACTTTTTCTGGAGAAATCACCATAAGAAAAGCTCTTGCTCTTTCAAAAAATATACCTGTCATAAGACTTCTTGAATCTCTTGGCCCAAAAAATCTGATATCTTTTATTAAAACTCTTGGAATTTCATCCAAACTTAAACCTACGCTTTCACTTGCTCTTGGAACTTATGAAACAACTCTTATTGAACTTACCTCAGCCTACTCTGTCTTCCCTGCAAGCGGAATTTATAAAAAGCCATGGTATGTTGAAAAAATAAAAAAATCAGGAGAGACTATTTTTTCAAAAAAAGAAATTTATCAAAAAAGAGTCTATCCAAGGCAGGAAGCAGCAATAATGGTTGATATTCTACAGGCAGTAATTTTAGAAGGTACAGGAAAAAATACCCGTCTCCACGGACATCCCCTTGGGGGAAAAACTGGAACCACAGATAATTACAGAGATGCCCTTTTTATTGGCTTTTCGCCTAGTGTTGCATTAGGGGTCTGGGTGGGGTGCGATGACAATTCATCACTTGGATATTCAGAAACTGGAGCAAGGGCGGCCTTACCTATTTGGAGAGACATAATGAAATATATAATTGATAATAAAAAATATCCTGAATATTTTCCTGTTCCAGACAATATTATATACAAAAAATTTGATCCAGATTCAGGGAAAGTAATTGACACAGAAGAAAAAAAAGGAGTAATTGGAATTTTTATTCCAAAATAATTAACCAATCACAATAAAAGTAAAGTTTATTAATTATTATGTTAAGACATGCAACACTAAAAGATGTAAAAAAAATACACAAGCTCATCAATTCCTTTGCACAAAAAAATTTAATGATAGGGAGGCCATTAAGTCAGCTATATGATCATTTAAGAGATTTTTGGGTATTTGAAGATGATGATACAAGTGAAATTATTGGATGCTGTGCTTTGCAGTTTTGCTGGGAAAGCCTTGCTGAAATCAGATCTCTTGCTGTTAATGCAAATTATCATAAAAAAGGCATCGGCAGAATTCTTGTATCAAGAATGATGGAAGAAGCAACCGAATATGGAATGACTCATGTCTTTACCCTTACATACCAGCCTGATTTTTTTAAAAAATTTGAATTTAAAATAATTGACAGGTCAGAGCTTCCGCTGAAAATATGGGCAGATTGCATTCATTGCGTAAAATTCCCTGACTGCGATGAAACAGCCATGATGAACACTATTTCACTTGATGCTGATCCTACGTATAAATTCTGTTGACATTTATTGGAGGGAACTTCCACGTAAATGGTTTCGGAAGTATTTGTTCTGCATCTACAGTAAGCCAGTAAAGGTCAGGATTAAGCTCCCTTAACTTGCCATCTTCAGGTTCTTTTGCGTGGGAGGTGTACTCATACCTTACCTGAAAAAGTACAACACTAGACTTGCCCTCCTTTGCGAAAACATAATTTTCCTTAAATGCAGAATTTGTCATTGAATTCTGCGAAGCTATTTCCTGAACTTCTTTTTCTGATAGTTTGACCAAAACAGTTTTAGACGGGCCTTTTTCAGAAATTCTAATCATTGCACGGCTTTCACTGCTGCCTGCATAAACAGTGGAAAGGCAGGACAATCTTCTCATATACTGTGCTGCTACAATTGCTGCAGTTCTTCTTCCACCTGACATAACAGGCTGTCCATAATATTCAAAAAATTTTTTTTGTAAATCCTCTGCGTTTTTATCCCCTTTTTCATAAAGATTTTTGGATATATAACGAAGAGAAAGAGCAAGCTCTTCTGCTGCCTCTGCTATTGGCCAGTCTATTCTTACATGAAAATGTGTAAGGCAATATCTGTCAGAAAGTTTTGTTGATGGATCTCTTTGAATTAAAAGTGCATAGTCAACAGGCAAAAGATCTCTTACAAGATCCCAAAAATATTTTGAATCCAAATATTTCTGGCTTCTGTCAAAATCTTTTTTTAATGAAAGAGACTCAGCTTTCAAAAAATTTTTCTTAGTTGTTTTATTGTCATCAAAAAATCTAATGTATTTTTTGTGAGACACAGGTATTGTATCTTCAATAAAAATTACAAGAAATGCATTTTGGCATTCGTATTCAAGGGTAGGTATTCTTGCCTTTGGCTTCAATTCCCTTCTTTCTACAAATGGATAAGGTACTTTTCTTGCCTGAAACTGAAAGTATGAATCAACAAGACCATATTGAAGAATAAACTGGTCAAGATCATCTCTCATCAGCTCATAATAAGTTCTCCTCAGCCTGTTTGCCAGACTTAAATTTTCTCTTTTATACCACAATCTTCCTGCCACTTCTGTATTTGCCCTTATTGAAAATAATTAATTTGAATATACCTGAATTAATCTTAAATTTAAAAAATTATTCAGACTTATTAAACTAGTTGCTGAACGAAAACGGCCTTTTTTGTCCATTCTTAAGCCAGATTCAAAATTTAATCCTCAAAATACTCAATGTATCCTAAAGGTTAAATTTTTCACTTAAACTGAACAAAAAATTCTCGCTTTCGGCCAATCACAAACTATGTTTATTATCTAAAGTTGACCAACTGCTCACATTAATTTGATATGAGCCTGCTTATTTCCTATAGAACTAATCAGCTGTTGAACAAGACCTGTTTTTTGTCCATTAGGGAATCAGACTCAACATTTAAGCCTTAAAATATAAAGTATACTAAAGGTTAAATCTTTAACTTCCCTTAACGCGATCAAAAAATACTAATTTTTGATCAATCACCAATTAGAAAATTGCTAGTGATTAATTTTTGTAAGCCAGATAATCATTATTAATATCTAACATTAAACAAGGTGTTTGGTCAACGAGGCAAAATAAAGAAAAGCGGATATTTTCTCTTTTTTTTAAGGTTTATCTTGATTTTCTGAATTTGAGGTAAATTTTTTTCCTGTAACAAATAAGAAAAAAAGAAATAATTGCTGTTAAAAATGCAAGAACTGCTGTTAATATATAGTCTCCATCATAAAGCATTTCGCCTTGAATACTTAAAAGAATAGTTCCAGGCATTCTTCCAACCAATGCAAAAAAAATAAACAATGAGAATCTAATATTTGTAATCCCAAGGAAAAGGCAAAAATAATCTTTTGGAAATCCTGGAAACAAAAAAAGAGCAAAAACAAAAATTTTTCCCTCTTCTGAAAAAAATCTGTCAAATTTCATAAAATATTTTTCAGGTACAATCTTTCTTACAATATCTTTGCCTGCATATCTTGCCAGAGTAAAATTTATTACTGATCCCAATGTAAGTGCAAAACTTGAAAGAATAAACCCTTTAAAAGCTCCAAAAATATATCCTCCCACAAGACCTGAGACCTCTCCAGGCACTGGAGCAATAAGAACCTGCAAAGCCTGAACTAGCACAAATACCAAAGGTGCCATAATTCCATATGACTCAATTTCTTTCATAAAAAGATTTTTGTCGGAGAAAACTTGGATAAAATGAATTTTATCTCTTAAAAAAAAAATAATTCCCAATAAAACTAAGACTGCAGCAAGAATTAAAGCCTTTAAAACAATATTTTTATTTAAATAAAGATTTAATTTCATATCAAAGGAATCACACTAAGCAAAGGTTAAGGATTAGGACAACAAATCCCTGTTTTCAGCCATTCAGTAAATTAATTTTTGAACCAGAAAAAATTTTTTTTACCCTTTTTTTTCTTATTTTCAACTGATTTTTTTTTAGCCCACCTAGCAAAAAAATTAATATTTCCAGATTCATATGATGCATCAATCATTTCACTTTTTTTTTCAATACCTTTTTCAGAATCTAGTGCAAGGCAAATACATTCTTTTTTAAACGAGCAATTAATGCAGTTATCTGGAGTCTTTCTATACCCTTCTTTTGACATAGGGAATACTATATCTAGATCCCCAAAGCATTTTGGCTTTTTATTATCCATTGATTAAAATATCTTTTTCAAAATCTAAAAATTCATTTGAAAATTTTTTTATATATCCTTCATCTGCAAAACTGAAATACTTATTATTCCCGATAACCAGGTGTTCATGAACTTTTATATCCATATGAAGGCATGCATGAACAAGCCTTCGTGTTATTGATATATCAGATTTTGATGGTTCAACTGAGCCTGATGGGTGATTATGTGCAAAAATTAATGCAGAAGCCTTTTTTTCCAAAGCTGATTTTATTATTTCCCTTGGATAAACAGCACTTGATGAAATACTTCCTTCATGGATATCTTCAATTGCAGTAATTTCATTTTTTGAATTTAGAAAAATCACTTTAAATATTTCTATATCTTTTTCCCTCATGGAAAAATACAAATAATTAAAGACATCTTCAGAACATGAAACCACATCTTTTTTTTCTGTTTTTCTCTTTAAATAAACTTCTGCTGCTGCTCTAACAAAAACTAAGGGAAAAATATTGGCAGGTCCAAGTCCTTTTACTGATTCAAGTTCTTTTACAGGTGCGTCTAAAACCCCAGGCAATGATTTGAATTTATTTAAAAGGTCTTTAGCCAGAGGCTTGCAGTCTTTTATTGGAGTTCCTAAAGTAAGAAGAATTTCAATTATTTCATAGTCATGAAAACTTGAAATGCCGGATTCAAAAAATTTTTCTCTGAGCCTTTGTCTATGGCCTGAATTAGGATTTTTTTGATATTTAGTATCCGGCATTTTGTTTCACATCAGTTTTCAATATTTGGATCTATTTCATTTTTAAGAGATCTGGTCATAAGTTTTAAAACAGATCTTTCAGGTTTTTCGCCATTATAAAGAACATTATAAATTTCTTCGCAAATTGGAAGTTCAATTTTAAGTTTTTTACCAAGATTATATACAGATTTAGCTGTTTTTATCCCTTCTGCAACCATTCGCATTTCTTTTAAAATATCGTCTAATTTTTTGCCTTCGCCAAGCTTAAAACCGACTGTATGGTTTCTGCTCAGACTTCCTGTACACGTTAAAATAAGATCTCCAACACCTGAAAGGCCTGAAAAAGTATGCGGATTTGCTCCCATTGCAAGCCCTATTCTTCTTATTTCAACAAGTCCTCTTGTAATAAGTGCTGCCCTTGCATTTAGACCAAGCTTCATTCCATCTACAACGCCTGATGCTATTGCTATAACATTTTTAACAGCACCTCCAACTTCAACACCAATTGGGTCTTCACTAGTGTAAACCCTGAAATAAGTCGAAGCAAAAACTTTTTGCACATAGGCTGCTGTATTAAAATCCTTTGAAGCAACAGTAACTACTGTAGGTTTAAGCTCCCCAAGCTCGCGAGCAAAGCTTGGCCCTGAAAGCACTCCGCAATTGCAAGGCTGCACTTCAAGAATTTCTTCAATTATTTGGGTCATTGTCTTGTAAGTATTATTTTCTATACCCTTGGAAGCTGAGATAAAAACCATTTCATTTTGAATAAAAGGTTTAATTTTTTCAAGTGTTTCTCTCATTACATGAGAAGGAACAACAAGTATAATAAGATTGCTTCCAAACAAAACACTTTCCAAATCAATGCTAGGTATTATATTTTTTGAAAGTCTTATTTCAGGCAGATAAACTTTATTTTCTCTTGTTGAATTTATTGATTCAAAAACTTCTTCTTCATAGCACCAGAGTTTTACATTAAAGCCTTTAACTGCAAGAAGATTTGCAAGTGAGGTTCCCCAGCTCCCAGCACCAATTACTGATATTTTAGTATTTTTAACTTTATCATCTATATTCATAACACTCTTTCATTTTTTGCTTTTTACTAAACTTTAAGGTTTTAATTTTTCACTAAATTCAGTTAACCTAAAACCCTTTAATTAAGTTTTTATAAACCAAGGGCAAAATAAATTAATTTTGCCCTTTTTACTTTTGTCAAAAAGTCAGCTTAAAATAACACTATTATTTTCAAGTTAAAACTTTTAACGCTTCTTTAAGCAAAAAATTTTATTTATTATTCCTCTGCTAAATCTGAATCAGGTTCTTCCATATCTATTTCTTCATCAGAATTATTTTCTTCTTTTTCCTCAATTCTTGCAGCACCAATAAGCTTTTCATCTTCTGAGAGATTTATAAGCCTTACTCCAAGTGTATTTCTTCCAACAGATGAGATATCAGAAGCACACATTCTTATAAGCTTACCTCTGTCAGATATGAGCATAATTTCATCATTTTCATCAAGAAGAAGCATATCAACAACATTTCCGTTCCTTCCTGAAGTTTTGATATTTATTACGCCTTTTCCGCCTCTATGCCTTAATGGATAGGCTTGAAATAATGTTTTCTTCCCATACCCATATTCTGTTGCAGCAAATACTGTCTTGTCATCGCTTTCAGACACACCTATTCCTATAATTGAATCCCCTTCATCCATACGAAGTCCTATAACACCACGTGAGACTCTTCCTGTAGGTCTTACATTGCTTTCTTTGAAACGAATCACTTTGCCATTTTTTGATCCAAGAAAAACATCCTTTTCTCCGTTTGTCATTCTTACAGCAATAAGCTCATCATTTTCACCTAGATCAAGAGCAATTATTCCGCCTGCTCTTGGCCTTGAATAAGCCATAAGATCAGTTTTCTTAACATATCCGTTTTTAGTTGCCATAAGAAGGTAATGATCCTTTTCAAAGGATGAGACATTTAAAATTGTTGCAAGATTTTCACCTTCCTGAAGATCCAAAAAATTCACAAGTGCTTTTCCTTTGCCTGAACGCTGGGCTTCAGGAAGTTCATAAACCTTTGACCAGTAAACCTTGCCAAAATTTGTAAAAAACAAAAACATATCATGGGTTGAAGCAACAAAAAGATGGGCAATAAAGTCCTCATCTCTTACAGACATTGCGATCTTACCCTTACCTCCCCTTTTCTGGCTCTGATATGTAGAAAGAGGGGTGCGTTTGATATAGCCTGTTCTTGTAACAGTAACCACCATTTCTTCCCTTGCTATAAGATCCTCAATATCTATATCTGCTGTAGATGCTACAATTCTTGTTCTTCTATCATCTCCAAATTCTTCTTTTACCTGTAAAATTTCATCTTTTATAATTTGATACACCAAAGGTTCTTCTGAAAGAATCCTTTTGAACCAGGCAATATCTTTAAGAAGGGCCTGATACTCTTCTTCAATTTTATTTCTTTCAAGACCTGTAAGCCTTTGAAGCCTCATATCAAGAATTGCCTGTGCCTGTTTTTCAGAAAGGGAAAATTTTTCTATAAGGCCAGTCCTGGCTTCGTCTGGTGAATTTGAAGCACGGATAAGTGCAACAACTGCGTCAATATTATCAAGTGCAATTTTAAGGCCTTCAAGAATATGGGCTCTTGCCTCTGCTTTTCTTAGGTCAAATTTGGTTCTTCGTATAACAACTTCTCTTCTGTGCCTTACAAAATGAGCAAGAATTTCCTTTATGCTCATCTGCTCAGGTTTTCTGTCCACAACAGCAAGAAAATTTATACCAAAACTGATTTCAAACTGTGTATGCTTATAAAGCTGATTTTTAACCACTTCAGGAATTGCGTCTTTTTTTAATGCAACGGCAACTCTTATCCCGTCCTTGTCAGATTCATCTCTTACATACCTGATTCCTTCAATAACCTTATCCCTTTGAAGTTCGGCAATTTTTTCTATGAGCCTTGCCTTGTTCACCTGATAGGGAATTTCATTGGATATGAGAACAGTTCCTGACCCGTCCTTTTCCTCAAAAATTTCAGAACGGACTTTTATAATCCCGCGGCCTGTATGGTAGCCGTCTCTTATTCCATTTGTTCCATATATAATTCCTCCTGTAGGAAAATCAGGGCCTGGAATTATTTCCATAATTTCATCAATTGTAATTTCTGGATTGTCTATCAGTGCAATCAAGGCATTTGAAACTTCAGTGAGATTATGGGGAGGAATGTTTGTAGCCATGCCCACTGCAATTCCAGACGAACCATTAACAAGAAGTGCCGGCATTCTTGTAGGCATTACAACCGGTTCATAAATAGACTCATCATAGTTTGGAATAAAGTCTACTGTTTCCTTTTCAAGATCAGCAAGAATTTCATGGGATATTTTCTTCATTCTTACTTCTGTATAACGCATGGCAGCAGGAGAATCTCCGTCAATTGAGCCAAAGTTTCCCTGGCCGTCTACAAGAGGGTATCTCATGGCAAAATTCTGTGCCATTCTAACTATTGCATCATACACAGCAGAATCGCCATGGGGATGGAATTTACCAATAACTTCACCAACGATTCTAGCTGATTTTTTGTATGGTTTATTATAATCATTTTTCTGTTCATGCATACCAAAAAGAATTCGCCTGTGAACAGGCTTGAGCCCGTCTCTTACATCAGGAAGGGCTCTCCCGATAATTACGCTCATGGCGTAATCAAGGTAAGACTGCTGCATTTCCTTTTCTATGCTTATTCCAGAACTTTTTTGTTCTTCAGACATATCTTAAACCTTAAATTATAAAATTTGATAAAAGCCTTAAAACTACTCAAATAAGGCATAACCTTATTAATATACATTTCATTTCATGTTTTATTCAACCATTTTCTGGTATTTTTTATGGTAAATATCTGACAAAGTAAAAAAGAAAGTAACAATAAGAGGGCCATAAATAATACCTAAAACTCCAAAAAGCTTAAGTCCGCCGATTATAGCCAGAAAAACAAGAAGAGGGTGCATTTTTACCCTGTCGCCAACAAGTTTTGGCTTAAAATAATATTCTGTGAAAAGAGATGCTGCTGAATAAAAAATAACTGTAATTATCCCAAGAAAAATTTTTCCTTTCAAAAAAAGAAAAACTGCAACTGGAAACATTACAACTCCAATACCAACAATAGGCAGAAAAGCTAAAATACCCATTACAACTCCCCATAAAAAAGGAGAAGAAATTCCAATCAGCTTAAAATAAATTCCGCCTGCAACGCCCTGAATTACTCCGGCTATCCCATTTACTATAAGAATAGCACCTGCCATTTCCCTAAATTTTATTATTATTGTTTCATCTTCTTCCCTTGGCAGAGGAGAAAGATAAATAAAATAATCAATTACTTTTTTACCGTCCACAAGAAGAAAAAAAAGAACAATTAAAAGCATAAAAAAACTTATTGTCAGTTTTAAAATATTTGAGGCAATCATGCTTGCCTGGTCAAAAAGGGTTTTGCCTAAAAATCTGCCAAGCTCTGCAAAAGGTGCAATAAGATCATCCCGAGTTACTTCAAGGTCAAACTTTGAAAGAATAAGATTTAATTTATCAAGCTGTTCACTTGATACAATAGACATTATTTCTTCTTTTAAAACAGCACCTTTTGCAACAAGATAAAGTGAATATGCTTCTTTTGAAAGAATTCCTGCAAAAATTGTCACAATAAATCCTGCAATTACAAAAACAATAAAACAAAGAACCAATGCAGATAAGACTGGTCTGATTTTTAAAGAAAACTTTGCATGGATAGGATAAAGAAAAGCTGCAAAAACTGCTGCAAGAAAAAGAATTGATGCAAAAGGCCATAAAAGCCTTCCCATCAAAGCCAAAGATATAAGAAAAAGAACAAGAAAATACTTTAATATTGAAGGCTTCAATTATAACTCCTTGTAATTGTAGCAAAAAGCTGACACGTAAACTCTCGTTTACAAACTTTAACCGGAGCAAAAAAACAACTACCCTTCAATTAACATTTTTTTTTATTCAAATGAACAAAAACTGCCTTTAAATTTTTTAAAGGCAGCCTTAATAAAAATTTTTAAATTTTTTACTTGTCAACAACCATTGCCATACCCATACCGCCGCCAATACACATGGAAACAATACCTGTATTCCAGTTGTTTCTCTTCATTCCATGAATAAGAGTAACCATCTGCCTTGCACCTGTACATCCAATTGGATGACCTAATGAAATACCGCTTCCAAACTGGTTTGGTTTCTCTGTGTCCATTCCAAGTTCAATCATGCAGCCAAGTGCCTGTGCTGCAAAAGCTTCGTTAAGCTCTATCATGTCAATTGAATTTACATCCATTCCTGTTTTTTTCATAAGTTTCCTGATTGCAGGAACAGGGCCAAGTCCCATATATGCAGGGTCCATTGCACCTGAAGAAAATCCCTTGATTACAGCCATTGGCTCAAGTCCAAGTTCCTTTGCCTTTTCAGCAGACATAAGAAGAACTGAAGCTGCACCGTCGTTTATACCTGAAGCGTTTCCTGCTGTAACAGAACCATCTTTTTTAAATGCAGGCTTCATTTTGCTCATTTTTTCCATATCTGTTTCCATTGGACGTTCATCAGTATCAACAGCAATATCACCTTTTCTGGACTTCATTATAACCGGCACAATTTCCTCTTTAAAAAGGCCTGTCTTAACTGCATTTAAAGCTCTGTTATGACTTAAAACAGCAAGTTCATCCTGTGCTTTTCTTGAAATATCATATTTTGCAACAATATTTTCAGCTGTAATACCCATATGGTATCCGTAAAAAATTTCATAAAGTCCGTCATAAACCATAAGATCATGAACTTTTCCAACACCTGTAAGCTCCATTCTATGTCCCCATCTTGCATCAAGAAGTGCCATTGGGGCATTACTCATGCTTTCCATACCTCCGGCAAGTATTACATCAGACTCGCCTGTCATAATTGCCTGTGCACCAAGTGCAATTGCTTTCAAACCTGAACCACACACTTTACTCACAGTAAATGCAGGGGTTTCCTTTGGCATGCCTGCCGCAATCATTGCCTGTCTTGTAGGATTTTGACCAAGACCTGCTGTAAGAACACATCCCATTATTACTTCATCAATTGCAACCGGGGTAAGAGAATCATCATAGTCGTAACCTGGTTTTTCAAGATCTATCTGTCCCTGATCTTTTAGAGCATCAGGATAAATTTCTTTCATTTCATCTGAAGGTACTGGTCTGATGCCGGCCTTCTTAAGAGTTTCCTTCATTACTGTTTTGCCAAGTTCAACAACAGAAGCATTTTTTAAAACTCCACCAAAACTTCCTACTGCTGTTCTTGAACCGCTGACTATTACAACATCTCTCATGGATTTCCTCCTTAATTTATTTTTGAAATTATATTTAAAACTTTATGGTTGACACTACCCGAAAATTAATTATAGACGCAGATTAGCCGTATTAAAAGTGAAAGTCAATAATCTGGTAAAACAGATTAAACCTATAATAAACACTGTGTGCAAATAAAATGTGTCTGATTATTTTTTCGTTCCGCCAAAATAAAGATTATCCCCTTATCATTGCTGCAAACCGCGATGAATTTTACAAAAGAGAAACAAAAACTCTTGATGTAACTGATGAAAATCCCCTTGTAATTTCAGGAAAAGACCTTGAATCAGGAGGAACATGGATGGGGATAAACAGAAAAACAAAAAAATTTGCAGCAATTACTAACTACAGAGACCCTTCAAAAATCAAAGATAATGCAAAATCAAGGGGAATAATTGTAAGCTCTTTTTTAAATAAAGATGAAAGTCCACTTATATATCTTGAAAACCTTAAAAAAGAAAAAGACCTTTACAATGGATTTAATTTTATTCTCGGGAATGTGGACGAGATATTTCATTATTCAAATATCACAGATGAAATAACAAAAATTGAGACAGGACTTCATGGAGTAAGCAATCACCTTTTAAATACTCCCTGGCCTAAAGTTGTAAAAGCAAAAAATCTTTTACAAAAATCTTTTGAATCTGAAAATGTAGTTGAATCAAGCCTTGAAATGCTCAAAAACGATGAAATTTTTGATGATGAAAAACTTCCCCAAACAGGAATGGGTCTTGAATGGGAAAGGCTTTTGTCACCTGTATTTGTTAAAAGTGAAATTTACGGTACAAGATCTTCTTCTGTTCTTTTAATAGATAAAAATGGAAAAATCCGTTTCAGAGAAAGGGCTTATCTTGAAAAAGGGCTTGTAAAGGACACAGATTTTTTTATTTCCTGAAAAGCAGGAGCCGCATCGCATGACTGCGGCTCCAAAAGATTTTATTTTTTCATTTTCCTTATTTTTTTATGAATATCCTTCCATTTTTCCTTTTCAATACGATCAAATGACTTTGACTGCCTGTCCTTTATAAATTTTTCTTCAAGACTTAATTTTCTGTAATTTTTAAGCCTTTTCAGATCAAGCTCTCCAGACCTGACTGCTTTTAAGACAGCACATCCAGGCTCATTTTCATGTGTGCAGTTTCTGAACCTGCATTTTTGCTCAAGAGCTTTTATATCTGCAAAAGTTCTTGTTACGCCTTCATTTCCTTCAGCAAGAGAAATTTCTCTTATGCCGGGATTGTCAATAATCATTGCACCTGATTCAAGAACAATTAAGTCCCTTGTGGTTGTGGTGTGCCTGCCTTTACCTGAAAAACTGCTTATTTCACTGGTTTTTCTTTTTTCAAATCCGCAAATGGAATTTA
The DNA here is from genome assembly GCA_034007295.1 of Desulforegulaceae bacterium. Lineage (GTDB taxonomy): Bacteria > Desulfobacterota > Desulfobacteria > Desulfobacterales > JACKCP01 > JACKCP01. The sequence goes on from JAVERC010000005.1 coordinate 71,683, forward strand.
TTATGGATGATTTCCCGGCACCTGAAGAGCCGATAAGAGCACATGTATCAAAAGGTTTCATGTAGTTTTTTATAAGATCAGTTCCAGTATTTTCCTTTGCAGAAACAGCAAAAACCTCTACACCCGGAACAGACATTTCCACTTCTGATACTGTTTCAGACAGATCATCACAAAGATCACACTTGTTCAAAATTATTACAGGCTTTATTGAGCAGCTGTATACAAGCACACAATATCTTTCAAGCCTTCTTGGATTAAAGTCATTGTCAAGACCTCCAACAACAAAAACATAGTCAAGGTTTGATGCAATGACCTGTTCTTTCTGGCCAAAATTATCTTTTTTATTATTTTTGCCGGAACTTCCTCTGATAAGAGAATTTTTTCTTTCAAAAACTCTTACTATTGTTTCATCCGATATTTCAACAAAGTCACCTGCAGCAGGAAAAATACCCTGATTTAGAAGACGTCCTGCCGGTTTTGCATAAATTTCTTTTTCTCCGTTTGACGAAAGATAAATATTTCTTCCAGATGATACAATCCTGAATATATTTGAAGTGTCTGTATCTGAATCTGTATTGTAAAATCTGCCAAATCCCATTGGTTCCATAGACATTGTTTTATTCTCCTGAAAACAGCGGCTGTTAAACAAAGCTTAAAACAGCCCGATTCAATAAACAGCAGTTGACTGAAAAATATATATTTTCGTTCTGCCGATAAATAAATTAATATGATCAGTTTACAATGGAGTGCCGCTTAAAAAGGGAATGAACTTTTCAGGATATAAAACTTATAATGAAATCTGAACCAGATGTTTCATATTTTTAAAAAAAACAACCTGCCCTTTACTAAGCAGCTTTAAAAACAATCTCTTTTTTGGGATTAAACATAAAACTTTCCTTAATTTTTAACTGAATTGAACTTTTCATAATTTCAGGTTCAGGCAATACTTCCAAAAAAAGGCTGAAAAAGTCAAATAAATTTTTCTTTAAAAAATCACTTCTTTTCTTTTTTTTCCCTTCTTGATTCCCAGAATGCAAGCCGTTTTTTTATAAGTGCTTCATGCCCAAAATCAGAAGGCTCATAAAATTTTATGCCTTTAAGTTCTTTTGGCAGATAATCCTGGTCTGCAAATGCATATTCAAAGTCATGGGGATATTGATATCCTTTGTGATATCCAAGTTCCTTCATAAGTTTTGTGGGAGCATTTCTCAAATGCATAGGGACTTCAAAAGCCTTATTTTCCTTAACAGCAGTTTCTGCTTTTCTTAAGGCAAGATATGATTTATTGCTTTTTGGAGCTGTTGCAAGATAAAGAGCACATTGAGCCATTGCAAGCTTTCCTTCGGGAAGCCCCATAAACTTGAAAGCTTCTACAGCGGAAACTGCAATTTTAAGAGCTTCAGGGTCGGCATTCCCAATATCTTCTGATGCAACTGCAACCATTCTTCTTAAAATATATAAAGGGTCTTCACCAGAAGACAACATTCTTTCCATCCAGTAAAGAGCAGCATCAGGATCACTTCCCCTTAAACTTTTATGAAAGGCTGAAATAAGATCAAAGTGATTTTCCCCTGATTTATCGTATCTTATAGTTTTTTCACCAAAAACTGCCTTTAAATCCTGTTTTTCTATTCTTTTTTTTGAGGAATCGACACAGAAGAGAACAAGACTTTCAAGATTGTTGAGACAAAGCCTCAAATCACCCTCCCCTGCCGATGCAATCATTGAAAGCACTTCGTCATCAGCTTCAACACCAAAAAGTTTGAGTCCTTTTTTTTCATCATCAAGAGCCTTTTTAAGAACCCTTACAATATCATTTTCCTCAAGTGAATTGAGCTTGAAAACCTTGAGTCTTGAAAGAAGAGGAGAAATAATTTCAAAGGAGGGATTTTCAGTTGTAGCTCCAACAAGTGTAATAAGGCCTTCTTCCACATGCTTTAAAAATGCGTCCTGCTGGGATTTGCTGAACCTGTGTATTTCATCCACAAAAAGAACGGTTTTTTTCTTGAATTTAAAAAGATTTTCCTTTGCCTCTTCAAGAAATTTTCTAACATCTGCAACACCTGACAGAACCGCTGAAAGCTGGACAAACAAATATCCGCTTTCACTTGACAGGGCTCTTGCAATGGAGGTCTTTCCACATCCTGGAGGCCCCCATAAAAGAAAGGAAAAAATTCTTTTTTCCTTTAAAGATGTGCTTAAAAGAGATTTTTCACCTGTAATATGACTCTGGCCGATAACTTGAGACAAGGAAGCCGGCCTCATTCTTTCTGCAAGGGGCTGGTATAAAAGCCTGTCAGTATTCTGCTCAAAAAGATCCAAAATCAGCGCCTTTTTTTAAGTCTTTTATTTTTACCTTTTTTGGTCGGTTTTGTATTTGAAGGTCTTGTTGGAAGGTTTTCCATAAAACCTTCTCTACCCTTTCTCTGCTTCATATAAAAAACAACAGGAGTCATTTCAAGACCTGTTTCAGCTCTTATCTGATTTATAAGAAATCTCTTGTATGAAAAATGAACTGCATCAGGGTAGTTCACAAACGAAACAAAAGTAGGAGGACAGGCTTTTACCTGTGTTGAATAATAAAATTTAAGCCTTCTGCTTTTATGGTATGGAGGAGTATTTTTTTGAACAGCTGTATTTATAATGTCATTTACTTTAGCTGTGGAAATTCTTGTTGAATATTCTGCATAAACCTTATTTACCAGATCAAAAATCTTGTGAACCCTTTTTCCTGTTTTTGCAGAAATTGTAATTACAGGTGCATAGGAAAGAAAAGCAGCCTGATATCTTAGATCATCAACAAAGCGTTTTTGAGCCTTTGGATCTCTTTCCACAAGATCCCATTTATTTAAAACAAAAATTGCACCGCAGCCTCTTTCTTCTGCATAACCTGCAATTTTTACATCCTGTTCTGTAACACCTTCTGAGGCATCAATCAAAATCAGTGCAATATCGCATTTTTCAAGGCTTTTTAAAGCTTTTATAACTGAAAACTTTTCAATTTTTTCATTAACCTTGCCTTTTCTTCTTATGCCTGCTGTATCGACTATAAGGTAATTTTTCCCGTCATAACTTATTTTAGAATCTATGGAATCCCTTGTTGTTCCGGGCACATCACTTACAACCATTCTTTCTTCGCCAAGAATTTTGTTTGTAAGTGAAGATTTTCCTGCATTAGGTCTTCCTACAATTGCAATTTTTATAATATCTTCTTTTTCATCTTCCATGTCTTCTGATGGAATAAGCTCGCATACAGCTTCAAGAAAATCATTTATTCCATATCCGTGCTCTGCTGAAACAGGAAAAAGATATTCTGTTCCTGTCTGATAAAAATCATAAATCAAATCTTCCTTTGCAGGAGAATCTACTTTATTCACAAGAAAAAATTTCGGTTTATCTATATCTCTTACAAGATCTAGAAGATCATAATCATATGATGAAAGGCCTGATTTACCGTCAAAAACAAGAACAATTATATCACTTTCTCTCATACCTGCTTCAAGCTGGGATTTTATTTCCTTTGCAAAGGAATCTGTATCATTTGATAAAAAACCGCCTGTATCAACAAGAAGAAAAGATTTGTCATCATAAACCACATCACCGTAGTTCCTGTCCCTTGTAACCCCGGGCATATTGTCTACTATTGCATCCCTTGACTTTGTGAGTCTGTTGAAAAGGGTTGATTTTCCAACATTGGGTCTTCCAAAGAGAGCTACTGTTTTTTTCATTACACTTCTACCTTAATTTATATTAAGAAAACTGAATTTTTTGACACATTTTTAAATAATTTGCAATAAATTTAATATCATACTTTTTTGCAGGCATAAAACAAAGCACAATCTTTTATAATAAAATTAAATCTTTTAAAAAAAGTTTCATAAAGATATTATAGTGACTAACCAAAAATGAGGGTTTTTTGTTCAGCAGCTATTACAGGCAAATATATTTTTTATCTTAACTGGACTTCAGCTTAAACGCTCAAAAAATATAAAACAGGCAAAGGTTTATGGAAGATAATATTTATAAAAAACTTGCAAATCACCTTGACTCACTGCCAGGGGGATATCCTGAAACAAAATCAGGGGTTGAAATAAAAATTCTAAAGCTTCTTTTTACAAGAGAAGAAGCAAAAACAGCACTTCTTTTAAACCTTATTGCAGAAAACTGTAAAACAATAGCTTTCAGAGCAGATAAGTCTGTTGAAGAAACCTTTGAAATTCTAGAACAAATGGCTTCAAAAGGTCTTATTTTAAGGAACAAAGAAAAAAATAAAGAGCCAAAATACATGGCACTTCAATATGTTGTAGGAATCTGGGAATTTCAGGTAAACAGACTGACCCCAAAACTTCTTGAATATATGGAAGAACATATCCCCCACCTTCTTGATGTAAAAACCTGGAAAAAAAACCCTCAAATGCGTACCATTCCAATTGGGGAAAGCATAGACAACTCATTAAAAGTCATGACCTATGAAAATGCTTATGAGCTTGTTGAAAAAAAGGAAAATTTTGTAATAAGCCCATGCATTTGCAGAATGGAAATGAGACTTCAGGGAAAAGGATGCAATAAGCCAATTGAAACCTGCATTTCATTTGGGGATGAAGAGGATTTTTATGTAAAAAACAACATTGGAAGAAGAGCCACAAAACAGGAAGTTCTTGATGTTTTAAAACTTGCCAACAAAAAAGGACTTGTTCTTCAGCCAAGCAATGGAAAAGACATTCACTGGCTTTGCTGCTGCTGCGGATGCTGCTGCGGAATTTTAAGAACAGTAAAAACATATCCAAAACCATCACATATTTTATCCTCACCTTTCAGAGCAGTTGTTTCAAATGATTCATGTACAGGGTGCAAACTCTGCTTAAAAAGATGTCCAATGGATGCAATTGAAATTAAGGATAAAAAAGTAAAAATAGATTATGACAAATGCATTGGATGCGGACTTTGCGTTTCAACCTGTCCTTCAAAAACTCTCAAACTTGAAAGAAAACCAAAAGGAACATATCCAAAAGTTTCACAAAATATTGTTACCTCATCATTAAAAACTCTTCATGCAAGAGGCAAAACAAGTCCAATGGAACTATCCAAAATGATTGGAAAATCATTTTTTGACAGATACAAGTCAAAAAAATAAATTAAATATCAGAATTTTCAGGAGAAAATAATGGGAGCAAACCCTGTTGAATTAAGAAAATTTATAGCCCCTGAAATAATTTTTGGAAACGGTTCAAGAATGCTTGCAGGACAATACTGCAAAAATTTTCATGCAAAAAAACCCCTTGTTGTTTCAGACCCCGGAGTAATTTCTTCAGGCTGGACAGATGATGTAATTGAAAGCCTTGGAAAATTTGGAATAAATTATAAGCTTTTTTCAAATATAAGCCCAAATCCAAGGGAACACGAAGTAATGACAGGAGCTGAAATTTATCTTCAGGAAAAATGCGACTCAATTGTTGCAGTTGGAGGCGGAAGCCCCATGGACTGTGCCAAGGGAATTGGAATTGTTTCAGCAAACAAGGGACATATTCTTGATTATCAGGGAATTGACAAAATAACAAATCCGCTTCCCCCTATGATTTTTATTCCAACAACAGCAGGAACTTCAGCTGACGTTTCCCAGTTTGCAATTATTGCTGATACAAAAAAACTTGTTAAAATTGCAATTGTAAGCAAAATAATTCTTCCCGATGTTGCACTTATTGACCCTGAAACAAGTTTTACAATGGACAAATATCTTACTGCATGCACAGGAATGGATGCTTTAGTTCATGCAATAGAAGCTTTTGTATCAAAGGCTTCATCTCCTCTTACAGATGTCCATGCACTTGAAGCAGTAAAAATACTTAGTGAAAATCTTTACAAAGTCCATTTAAAACCAGATGATATTGAAACAAGAAAAAAAATCATGTTTGGAAGCATGGAAGCAGGTCTTGCATTTTCCAATGCCATTCTTGGAGCTGTTCATGCAATGTCCCACGGACTTGGAGGACTTATGGATCTTTCTCACGGAGAATGCAATTCAATGCTTCTTGAACATGTAATAAATTTTAATTTCAATTCTGTGCCTGAGCGTTTTTCAGTAATTGCCCAGAATATGAATATTGACACAAAAAATTTAACCCAAAACGAAATCAGAAAAAAAATATTTTCCAAAATAAGGGAACTTAAAAATTTTATAGGAATAACAAACACCCTTAAAGATACAGGAGTAAAATCATCTGATATTCCTGTTCTTGCAAAAAAAGCAGTAAATGATGCCTGCCTTGTAACAAATCCAAGAAAGGCACAAACAAGGGAAATTGAAATTATCTATGAAGAAGCCATGTGAAAATCCTGAAAATGAAATTCTTGAAAAGCTTATAGGCCTTGGGAGTTCTTCAATTCAAAAAAGCTATTATCCGGAACTTCAAAAAAAAATTGATGAACTTGAAAATGAAAGAAAAAAATACAAGTCATTTTTTGACAATGCTTTCAACGGAATTTTAAGACTAAATGAAAAAGGTGAAATTTTTGAAGCAAACCCTGCAATACTTCATATGACAAATTTTGACCAGATTTCAGACCTTAAAGGGAAAAATTTTAAAACAGAACTTATGTCATATCCCGATGAATGGGAACAGATTTTAAAAGATATTAAAGATAAAAAGCCCATAAAAAATTTTTTTATAAAATTAAAAACAGCAAAAAACAAAGAGATTCTTATTTCTGCAAATATTTTAAAATCAGAACAAAAACAGGATTTAATAGAAATTTTCTGCGAAAATATTTCAGATAAAAAAAAAATGGAAGAAGAGCTTGCACACAGGCAGAAAATGGATGCTCTTGGTCAGCTTGCAGCAGGGATTGCCCATGATTTCAACAATATTTTAACAGGAATTTTAGGCTCATGTGAACTTGTTTATCCCCATGTTGAAGATAAATACAAAAAATTTATTGACACTACAGTAGAACTTCTTGAAAGAAGTATAGATAAAAAAATTATTATTTCAAAAGATTTTCAGGCTTCAAATTTTCAGATTTCAGGTGACGAATCTTTAATCCAAAATGCCTTTCTAAACCTTGGAATAAATGCAAAAGATGCCATGCCAAAGGGCGGAATTATTTTTTTCAGAACAAAAAATAAAACCCTAGATGAAAACACAATAAAATATCTTCCATATGAAATAAACCCGGGGAATTATCTTGAAATTGAAGTTCAAGACTCAGGTGATGGAATACCTTTTAATATTCTCTCAAAAATTTTCGATCCTTTTTTTACTACCAAGGAAAATGGCAAAGGCTCAGGCCTTGGTCTTTCTTCGGTATACGGGACAATAAAAAAACATAATGGAATTATTACAGTTTACAGCGAACCTGAAAAAGGCAGTTTATTTAAAATTCTTCTTCCTTTGTCAGACAGTAAAGATTTAGAGCAAAACCTTGAGCTGGTAAAATTTGTCAAAGGGAAAGGCACTATACTTATTGCAGATGATGAAGAGGCAATAAGACTTACCTCATCAGCACTTATTGAAACTTTTGGCTATAATGTTGAAACGGCTGAAAACGGATTTGAAGCCTTAAAAATTTATAAAAAAAATCCAGTAAAATTTGATCTTGTTATTCTTGATATGATTATGCCTTTAATGGATGGAGAAGAAACATTTTTTGAAATAAAAAAAATTAATCCAGAGGCAAAAATAATTATTTCATCTGGCTTTTCAAAAGACAGCACAATTAAAATTTTAAAGGAAAAGGGATTAAAGGGTTTTATTAAAAAGCCTTTTCAAAAATCAGAACTAAGCAGTATTTTATTTTCATCACTACAATAAAAATATTATTATTTGGAGCAAAATCATGCACAAGGAACTGTTTTCGCCCATAAAAATAGGAAATCTCAATGTAAAAAACAAAATTGTAATGGCACCAATGGGAAACATAAACATGGCAGACCCCATAGGAAGGCCGCTTCAGAAAATGATTTCATATTTTGAAGAAAGGGCAAAAGGAGGAACAGGTCTTATAATAAGCGGGCTTGTTCCTGTTCCATTTGGGATTGACCCGACAATTTCAGAAGAAAACAACACAACATATTTCCCAAGAATTGACGGATCATCCAGAACAAGAATGTCAGGATGGAGAGACCTTGTCTCAACTCTTCACTCCTATGACTCAAAATTTTTTATCCAGCTCACAGCAGGACTTGGAAGGGTCGGTTCTCCTGAATGTGCATTAAAATTAAAGCTTCCAAAATCAGCATCTTTTAACAAAAATTTTTATCTTCCGGCTATTCCACACTTTCCGTTTACTGACATGGCAATAAAAAAAATAGTAAAAAGCTTCGGCCAGAGTGCAATAAATGCCAAGGTATGCGGAGCAGACGGAATTCATCTTCACGGCCATGAAGGTTATTTAATGGATCAGCTCACATCCCTTCCCTGGAACAGAAGAAAATTCGGAAGATACAAAAACAGATTTCAATTTGCCATAGACATTGTAAAGGAAATAAAAAATATCTGCGGAAATGACTTTCCTGTAATTTACAGAGTTGACCTTACCCAGGGACTTGAATTTACCTACGGAAAAGAAATATTCAAAAAAAGATTCATGGGAATGGAAAGGACAATTGAAGAAGGCCTTGAATTCTGTAAAGAACTTTACAAGGCCGGAGTTGATGCCTTTGATGTTGACAAAGGATGTTATGACAACTGGTTTTTTCCCCACCCTCCTGCATATTTTAAAGATATGCCCTACGTTGAGGAAATGGCAGGCAGCTTAAAAAAATTTTTTGAAAAGGAAAATATAAAAGCACCTGTAATTGCAGTTGGAAAACTTGGAAATCCAAAAGCTGCATCAGATGTTTTAAAAAACAATACAGCAGACATGATAATGCTTGGAAGACCTCTTCTTGCAGACCCTTACTGGCCGGAAAAAGTAAGAACAGGAAAGGCAGATCAGATTGTTCACTGCATTGGAGATCAGGATGCCTGTATTCAGTCTTTTATTCTTGGAGGACATCCCTGCTGCAGCATTAATCCATATGCTGGTTTTGAGGATGTAAAAATTTTAAAGCCTGCAGATAAAATAAAAAATGTTGCTGTTGTAGGAGCTGGACCCGGAGGATGTGAAGCAGCAATAACAGCAGTAAAACGAGGACATAAGGTAACCTTGTTTGAAAAAGGGAAAAATATTGGAGGACAATTTTATCTTGCCTCAAAAATGCAGATAAAACATGACGTAAAAACATATTTAACAAATCTTGAAAACCGCCTTAAAGCACTTGAAGAACAGGGCCTTGAAATAAAATTAAACACAAAACCTTCAAAAGAAGAGCTTATTTCATCATTTGATTCAATTATATGTGCTACCGGAGTAAAACCTTTAATTTTAAATATTAAAGGCCTGGAAAACATTAAATATACAGATTCAAGAACATTACTTGAAAAAAATCTTGAGCTTGATGAAAATCATAAAAAAATAACAATAATCGGAGGCGGAATTGTAGGATGCGAACTCGCCTGCGAAATGGGTGCAAAATACAAAGATATTGAAATTACTGTAATTGAAATGGAAAAAGACCTTATGAAAGGAGTTGTCCAGGCAAACAGGGCAATGCTTTTATGGCTCATGATGGGACTTGGTTCAACGGACAACTCAAAAAATCCTCTGATAAAAAATCCTGTAAAAGCTTATACATCTTCAAAAGCAGTGGAAATAACAAAAAATTCAGTCATTATTGAAGCAAACAAAAAAAGAAAAAATCCTTTCACCCCATGGCATACACTTATCCCTGAAAATATTCACAATCCTTTTGATAAAAAATTAAATATCAATAATACAGAAAAAATTGAAATTGATACTGATTTTATAATTTTTGCAACAGGTGCATTGTCAGAAAATTCTCTTTACACAGAAATTTCAAATTCAGATTTTAAGGGAGATATTTTTACAATTGGAGATTCAAGAGAGCCTGCAAGCGGATGGCAGGCAATTAGTTCTGGAAATGATGTGGCAAGGTTTATCTGATAAATCAATTTAAAAAAGCGGAGTTTTTACCTCCGCTTTTTTAATTAAGTTTTAGTTTGAATGTTCCATTAAATAAGCTGAAGCATCATCAACCCAATTCCAGAGCTCGCCTTGTCTTTCATTTTTAACCTTAGTAAACTCAAGCTTTGCACTGCGGTTTGAGTCTATTACAATCCGGCTTTCTGAAGGATGAAGAATTGGAAGAAGATGAGGAAAATCAGAATTTGAAATTGAAAGTCTTATTCTGTGGCCTTTTTTAAATACTGCATGTGTAGGCCAGATTTCCATTGAATATTTATAAACCTTATTTTCTTCAATCATATTGGGATTTTTGTCTGCATAATCATAAAAAGGATCTGCTGGATCATATCCTGGAGCAATTTCAAAAACATTATTTGGGTCATAGGGTCTGTGTGAAGCTGTAAGCCATCCTGAAGTAATATTTCTTGCTCTCCCATCTGGCTGAACGTCATTAATTTCTGCAATCCACTGAACATCTTTTCTGTCCATTGAGTCAAAAAGAAGGTTTGCATCATATCCAAGTGCATTTTTTATGTCTTTTAGAACAGCTGAAACTGCAAGGGATGAAAGAGGCCTTTTAAAATCCGTTTTTGCATAAAAACTAAGCTTAAACGGCCCTGCAACTTCTATATCTTCATCTAAAGGCTCAGTTGTAAAGGTAAGAACACCGTCTTCATCAATTCTTTCGTCTTCCCAGGGCATGAGAAAATCTATATCAAGATTTAAAACAAGTTTTGATGCCTGGGAAACAAGAGCAGGAAGTCCCATAAGCCATCTTGAAGATGATCTGGAAATCAGACCTTTTAAATCAAGGGGAGAATGTTCAATTAAAGGATTTGAAAGAAGCCAGGTTGTATCTGTCCAGTTAAGGGATTCCTTCATTTTGTAATTTCTGGAATAATTTGATGCTGAAAACCAGTCGCCAAATATAAATGAAGCTTTTCTTTTTGAAAGATAAAAGGTTTTATTTTCAGTAATTTCTTCTGACGGAGGCCAGTTTTTAAGTGCTTTCCATTTTTCTTTGCCAAGAACATAGCTTAATACGCTGAACTCTTCCATAAAAGGATCGTTTTTACCTTTTATTTTCCAGTCAAACCATCTTGCAGGAAGCGACATATCCATAATTGAATTTACACCAAGCCCAAGAGAACCTCCAAGATGATACCAGGGGCCCATCACAAGAGCCTTATCTGAAATACTGTGATTTTTCAGGCCGTGCATGTAATTATTTATTGTTCCCCTTGTAAAAATATCAAACCAGCCGCCTGTCATAAAAACAGGAAGTTTTTCAGAAATCTGTTTTTTACCCAAAGGACTGTTGTAAAGATCATTGTTAAATTCGGGAAATGCAGGAAAATCCCAGCCTTGCGGATGATCCTTGGGCCAGTAAATCATTGCAGACTTTGTTTCATAAAAATCTGTTTTTTCAGCATTTGCAATATCCATTACCCAGTGAATTGGAACATCAAGCTGGCCCAAATGCTCTTCCCATATTTGAGAAGCTTTTTGAATATCATCAAGATTTATTCCGTTTTCTCCAAGATAAAGAAGGGGTGGAAAAACAGATAAAATATCTACAAGTCCAAGCCAGAGCGGAATAAATTCTGCATTTACACTCCCTCCGTGCATAACAATATCTTTGTATGCATCTGATTTGCTTACAAGTGGAAAAAGTGCCTTTAAATGTATTGGTTCTCCATTTTCGTCAGTTTGAATCTGACCTGCTGCAAGAAGCTGTGATATTGCCATATAGGAAGGTCCAATCATACCTACCCTTCCGTCGCAAGAAGGCATGGAAGGAATAAAATTGTCAATTATCCATGCATTGTCATAATGCTCAGAAGGCCCAAAAGATTCCCATTCTCCGTTTGAAGACCCTGTACCTCTTATATCAACGCCAACAAGGTTGTAGCCCTTTGTTACCAGACCAAGGTAAAGCATCATCATAACTTCTCTGCGATATGGTGTTGATATAACAATAGTCGGACAAGGCTGAGCATGAGTTATTGCAGTTGCCCATAGTTCAACTGCTTCTCCAGATGAATTTGCAGGAACAGGGATTTTAAGATTAAGATCAACATTCAAATCACTTAAACCAAGCGATTGTATTTTTTCCTGAAGCTTGTCAAAACTTGTTTCAGAAGAAACATCACAATAACCGCCTGTAAATAAAACAAAAAAGAAAAGAAAACAAATTAAGGCAATTTTTTTCATAAATTTCTCCCCCAGATTTTGCTGATTTAATGAATGTGCATATAGTGATTGACCGAAAACGAAATTTTTTGTTCAGTTTAAGTAGATTTAAAATTTAACCTTTAGGATACATTTAGTATTTTGAGGATTAAATTTTGAATCTGACTTTAGAATGGCCCAAAAAGGCCGTTTCCGTTCAGCAACTATATACAAAAATATGATCAGATCTTAAAAAATTCAGGCACTTATGTTTAAAAAACCAGGAATATGCAATTTTAAAACTCTTTGGTTAAATTTACTTTTTTATAATGTAGGATAGAAATGCAAATATATTTTTATATAATAAACACTGTTTAGTGTTATAATTATACAAACCTTATGTCAATCAATAACTCTTATTAATTATGATTAAATTGGAAAAATAATAATAAACATTTGGTCAGAAATTAATTTTGGACAAAAAAATTTAAAAGTCTCTTAAGAATGCAAAACCAAAATTTACCAAATATTAACTAAAAATATAAACCCTGCAAAAATAAATTTTTGCAGGGCATAAATATTTGAATTAAAAATGATTTCATTGCAAGCACACGAAAAAAAATATTCTGTTTCATTTCAAATGACAAATTCAATCTTTAGGATACTTTGAAAATATCTTATTTTTCAACTGGCAGTTCAATAATTCCATTGTTTCAAATGTCTTGTCATGGGAACGGCTAAATATTATTTCACCAAGGCTCACTCAATTTATTGACAATATCACGACGGGATAAAACAGCAGAACATCTTTCCCATAAATGTGATTCAGGAGAAACCGTACCCCTGTATTTTACAGTAAAAGCATCCTGTGCTTTTTTTCTTTCATGGATATATTCATTGACTCTTAATTTAAGCTCTTCCTCATCCTCTATCCATTCATCATCAATTGTATCGGGAAGGCTTCCAAAAATATCATAAGTGTCTTTCAGGCGTTCAGACAATACCTTGTAAATCTTTTCATCCTGAGTTTCACAATAAACCAGATTGAGCATATCAACAAACTTTCGGGTCTGCCCAAACCTTTTTATTCTTCCAAGTCTTTGTTCAAGCCTTGAAGGATTCCATGGAAGATCAATATTAATCAGAGTGCCTAAGGCCTGAAGGTTTAAACCTTCACATGCAGCATCAGTTGCAACAACAAGACGTATTTCCCTTGTTTTTACTGCGTTTTTTATTATTTCACGTTCAACATTGTTAAATTGCTCTCCAGAAAACAGTCCGCTTTTTCCTGCACCTGCATAAACTGCAATAACTTTATCATTAAAAAATTTTGCAAGCTCTTTTGCAATCCATTCAGCTGTATCATAATACTGGCTGAAAATAATACATCCATGTTCCAGCCAGGTTTTGCCTTCAGTTCTAAATTCTGTTAAAAACCATTTAATTGTATTAAATTTGGAGTCAACAGCCTCTGGACGGCTAAGCTGATTTTCAATTTCCTTTAAACAGGCAGCTTCAGCAGGAGTCATTCCCGAAAGAATATGTTCTACCTGTTCAATTTGATCTTCATCTTCATTTGAAATTGAATGCCTGAGCATTTTTTGAGCTGTTTTAAGGCCCGATGCAAAACTGGAGCAGATTCTTTGAAGCATAAGAGATTTCATAAACCCGCCTGATTTTGTTCTTGACTGAAGCAGTTTACTGAATTTTTCAGCCTGTTCATAAGCGACTCTAAACGGTGTATTTACAGGAATACCTAACCCAACAAACCGAGATTTATACATGGTAAGATTATTTGCAGCAGGATGGGTATTAACCCCAATTTTTTCCAAAAGGCCGTCGTCTTCAAGCTGTTTTCTTTTTCTTAATACAGTATGACGCAAAACAGGGTTATTTTTTTTGAAAAATTCTGGTGCCAGACAATCAGAAAGCCACATTTCCTGAATCATATATTCCAAATCTTCAAACCGGTGAGAACAAATAAAAGTGTTTGGATCTATGGAAAGTGAATTCCTTATCTCATTAATAACATAATCTTCATCACCTGGCGGCAAAGGATTGCTCAGCCAGTACCAGGCATCTTTTTCAGAGTTTACATTTACTTTTCCAGTTACCATTGGAACAGCCTTTTCATAATCCTGCCAGGGAGATAATGAATCTCCTAGAACAAAATCTGCACCGCTGTTTAAAATCCCCAAAAGATCCCAAAGCTCTTTTACATTAGTTTGAATTGGAGTAGCAGTTCCAAGAATAATATGCCTTGTCCTTTTTCCAATCTTCATCATAAATGCAAGCAGATTATTTGGCTCAAATGATTTACTGCCTAATCCTCCCTTTGCCCTTGCCTTATGTGCTTCATCAAGAATAATTGTACCAAAACGATTTTTCAAAAGCATGCCGGCCTCTTTTACAAACTCAGAATTTTCCCTTTGATGCATTATTAATCCGGTTGAAATAATTGCTATCTTATAAGGACATTTTTTTATTGAAGATGAATCTCCCCTTGGGGATAAAAGCTGACCTTCAACTCCAAACCAGGCTTTTTTTTGCGAAGACCACACAGCAGTTGGAACACCAAGTTTATCCATCATTTCAATCTGCCATTGAATTGTAAGAGTTGAGGGTGCAAGAATTAATACAGGCCCGTCTTCAAGAAGAACACTGACCAATGCACTTGCTGCCATTGAAAGTGTTTTCCCCACACCAACCTCATCTGCTAAAAGCAGTCTGGCTTTACCGTATTTTTCCCTGTGTTCAATAAACATGGTTACAAAAGACCGCTGCCAGGGCTGCAATTGTTCTCCGCCCCGGTATATTGGAGCTTCTGCCAGAGCAGCTGCCGGAATTTCATACGGTTTTAAAACTTCTACACTAACCTCTCGACGCTGAGCAACACGGCTTATTTCTGCCAAAATTGTTTCAGGCAAAGGAACACCGTCATTCCATAAAGACCAGAATTCTTGTTCAACCCAGTCTGCACTGTCTGCATCATCATCTTCCCAAATCAATTCATAATTATCTGAAAAAGCACTTTTTGATTCATTTACAGAACCAATAAAAGATTTTCTTTTTCCATTTGAATAATGAATAGAGCCTGCTTTTCCATGAAGAAAAAGACGCTCACGGGGTACAACCCGAATTTCCACATTGCCTGCCTGAAGTAATTTGGAAAGAATTTTATAACGCTCTTTTTTTAAAATTGATTCTGCTTCAACATCTACCTCATTCCAGCGTTCTTTCAATGCTCTGTTTCGTCCTGTTGCTACCTGAAAATCAATAAGGTCAAGTTCTGAATTGCATACAATTTTTACTTCCGGAATTTTTGCAATTTCTTCACCAACAAGCTCAAAAATTGAACTTCTGAAATAACCTGCAATCCTGAAATATTTTGAAGCACCATCAAGAGCTTTAGCTAAAAACTCTTTATCAAGTTTTTGTGTTCTGGATGAAAAACGTTTTATGGTCATTTTATCTTAATCTTAAATGAGGTCCAATATAGCCGACATATATCCGGCAAGTTTCATTATCAGGATAAAAATGCAGCCTGTAACCTGCCGACATTTTTATATGCATTTCAAAAAATTCCTGTTTTCCGCTTGGAAGCCAGAATTCTCTGTCACGACGAAGTTTAGGATTGTCCCTGACAGTTTGCGATTCACCGCTTACTTTAAACGGCAGGCCAAGATTTTTTAAACTTTCAATTCTAAATTCTTTTATCTCATTACTTTTCCATTGCAATGCAAAATCATTTAAAACAGAAACTGATTTTTTTACCTGCTCTAAAATAGTTAAAGATCCTGACCATGAGTTTAACTGCTGCTCAGATTTTCCACAAAGGACTACCCCTGGATAATACTCTTCAAACAATAAAAGAACTTCTTTTCCAGATAAAAGAGACTGATTTCTTTTTTCAATTAGCTCAGGTAAAAATTTTTGAAATACAAAGTAATTATAAAAATTTTGAATTTCACATTTTTGCTCTTCAATTTCACCATTTTCCAAATTCATTTTAGAAATATCAACGGTCAAAGGAGAAACTGTCCACGGAGCTCTTGTACTAAAGCTCAAAATCGGCGAATCATGCCAGGCAGCAGCCGATAAAGCACTATAATCCATGCATCCATTTAAACTAACCTCAAACACATCTGCTCCCTCGTTTATATCTTCTGTATTAAAAAAAGGAGATTGAGTTGCAATGGAACGAAAAGCCCTTAGCATATCACGGTTTTTTCCTTTTAAATTTTGATCATGCCAGTTTTTCCAATAATAACCTGGTGCAAGTTCAATCAAAAACCATGATTTATCCACAGACTGATCAACAAGGATTGTTTTCAGGCCTGCATTTTTAGCTTTTATACAGATTTTAAGAAAGTCAGGGACAGCTTCTTTTGCATAATCACTATGATCAAAAGGAAGTGAATGATGATTAAATACCATGCAGTCTGTCATAAAAGTTTCTCCAGTAAGCGGTCACCTTCATCAAAAAAACCTTGCGGCCATAAATCAATTCTTCCGCTTTCGTCTATTTCAGGATTAACAACCAGAGCTTCATGAACTGAAGTTTTACTTCTTTCAAGATAAAAAACCTTTACTTCGTGGGAGGGTATAATTTTTTCACGAACACAAACCCTTATTCCATTAAGAAAATGATCTGAATGGGTTTCTATAAAAAGCTGAACTCCGTTGTTTGCAGCTATAGAACAAAGCCTTCCAAGAGTTGACTGACCTGCAGGATGAAGATGAGCTTCCGGATTTTCAATAATTATCATATCACCAGGCTTTGAGCGAAGTATTGCAGTTAGAACCGGCAATACAAAAGTCAAACCAAACCCTACATTCTGTGGTTTGAAATCTGCTGTAATATCAGTTCCCTGCTGAAAGGCATAATTAAGTGAAACAACATTCATTGCAGGCTGAAGCTTTGCATGAATCCTTACCCCAGGTGAAATTTCAGCCATCCATTTATCAAGGTTGTCAAGCAGGGACAATGATGGTGAATCCTTATGTTTCAGTGCTTCAACAGCCAAAGGAGACAATCCGTATTCAGCAATATAGTGAGCTGTAAATTCACCATGATTGCCAAGGGAATTTAAATCTCTAATATAATAATCTGAAACTTCATATGATGATTTAGGACTTATCCTGTCTGCACTTAAATATTGAAACTGTCTTGTAAAAAGACTTTTTTCAACAATTTTTTCATTAATGTTACTGCTGCCTGCCTTTAAAGGCTGCAAATCTGATTTACTGTCATAATCAAAGGAAAAATTAAAGGGATTTTCATTTTCCCAGGTAAGTGTAAATTCAATTGCTTCCTTTTCTGCACTTTCAGCTAAAATATCCTGCCCTGTACCCAGGGATACATAATCGCCTTTTAAAAGAAGTCCTTTATTAAAAAGAGTGTTTTTTTCATTGGACTGTCTAAGCAGTAAAAGAGCCTGAATAAGTGAAGACTTGCCCATACCGTTAAGACCGCTGAATAAATTAAGCGATGCAAGGGGAAACTGTGCGTTATTCAATGATTTAAAACGCTGAATTCTTATAAATTTAAGCATTTAAAATCTCCAATATAAGCTGGTTTACTTTATCACGCCTTGTTCTGTAATGATCTTTTTTCTGGGTTGAATAGGTAATTGACCTGAAATAATCATTATCAGTTTTCATAAGTTCAAAATGTTTATCTTCAAGTGCTTTTTTTCTCTTAATCAGACCCTGCATTTTTTCATCTGACAATCCTGAAAGAGCATTCATCCAGACTTCAAAAAGAGTTGAATTTTTACGCCTTTTTTTTGAGTGATTACCGTCTGTAATTTTTTCAAAGGCCCTGTCTCCAAAAATTTCCCAGCACCTTTTTATTGCAAGACAAAATGAATTTTTAAATTCAATCAGCTCTTCCTTTGAAGAATTTTCCAGTTTTTTTATCATCTCATCAAGAAATGTTGCTATATTTTTTTTACTTTGTTCATAATCCATAAATCTAAATGCAAGAAAGCGGAGAACCATTTCCTGGTCAACCATTCTGCGGCTCTGATTTCCAATTGTTTTAACAAGAAACTCATCCTCTGCAAGTTCTTCAAGATATTTTCTTATTTCAGGTTTTACCATGGCGTTTCTGATTTCCTGGTCATTTAAAACAATACCGCCTGTATTTATTCTCCTGAAAATTGAATACTTTACGGCATCAGGTGTACCAGACTGAATTAAAAACTCAGTAACAGAACATTCATTTATTCTTCGCTGATAGGTTCTTGGAAGATCATCATAGGAAAACCCTGTAAAATCTTTCAGATATTCCAGCCCCCGAAGTTTTAATTTTTTGTCTATTACAAACTTTTTTATGGCAGAAAGCCTTTGAAGTCCGTCTACAATAAGCCAGTTGTCATCATTTGATGCATCAAAATAAAATGCAGGAAGAGGAATAC
Organism: Desulforegulaceae bacterium; assembly: GCA_034007295.1. GTDB lineage: Bacteria > Desulfobacterota > Desulfobacteria > Desulfobacterales > JACKCP01 > JACKCP01. Next base: position 90,300 of record JAVERC010000005.1, read on the forward strand.
GTATAAGAATAGATTCAATAAGCCTGGACATTTTCTGATTGTCCCACAAATCTCCATGTCGTTGAAAATCCGTATATAAATCAATATCTTCGTTTACAATCCTGTTAATAATATTACTCAAGGCATCCTGTTTTGGTATTATATTTATTTCAGAGGGGTCAAAAGGTTCTTGCATCACAGGATCTAAATCTTCATTGTCATCTTCTTTTTCAGATGCTGTATCAACATTTTCAATCTCAATAATATCTTCTATAAAATTGTTTTCTAATTTTTTTTTCATGCTTGAATTATCTTGATTTTCACAAAAAGTCATAATTACAACCTCTGATTTCTAACAGCTTCTGCAATAATTCTTGCACAGCTTGCCTCAATATCTGGTTTAAATATTTTTGTTGGTTTAAGGTCTTCTCTTTTTTCAGCTAAATAATCTGCCATTTTGGACAAAAGCCCTTTGTTCTGAATATAATTTGGACAGTTTTCCATAAGATGCAAAAGCACATCATCAACTTCAAACTCTTTTGAAAGCTCAAACATTGAATAAAGAAGAGCCCTTAAAGGTGTTTTGGAAATTTCAGCATCACCTGACATCAAAGAACCTTTAAATTCAGTAGAAAGCTTTAGCCTTGCATTGTTTGCCTTTGATTTGTCGCTCATAAGCTGATCATAATGGCGTACTTTAAAAGCCTTGGCAAAATTCTGGTAATTATCAAGGGTTTTATTTCCCTGATGCTCCATTTCAGCCATTTTAAGATAAAACCGCTCAACAGCCTGAAGTTTCTGCCATTCTTCCTTTTCAAAACCAACAGGAACAAGAAACTGAACAGCAGTTTGAACTGCAAAGTCTATAAGTTCATCAACAAAGGTTTTTTTGTTTTTCTGCCTTGGAGCTTCTGCCTCTGAAACCATATCCTTTCCGTCAATTTTTGAATATGATGTAAGAACTTTCAAGGCTGCGGCATAACCTGCCATATGTAGATCTGCATCAGAATAAAGGCCTTCCAGACTTTTTTCTTTAACTTTTGTATCAAGGCCCATAAGAGATTCAACCTGCTCTTTTACTGCATCCTGAATTTCCCAGGCAAGGTCGTCTCTGAATGTTTCAAGTTCCCTGTGGCGTTTTCTTAGAACAAGAATAATTGTTCCCTTTACATTTGCACCTTTTCTAAGGGATGACTCTGTTTCTGTTACAACATACCATGCAGCAGTAACCTGAAGACCGCTTGCCCAGATAATATTTGTCATATCAGACCAGATAGAACCGCTTTGATGGGTAAACATTAAAACCTGAATTCCGTTGTCAGGCATTTTCTGTGCTGTTTTACCATAGGCTGATATCATTGCCCGCCTGAAATCCTCATCTTCTCCCTTTATTGCAAGAGACCGCCTGCTGTCCCATGTCCAGTGTGAAAATTCCTCAGGCGGATTTTTTCTCAGCCAGGCAATAAAAAATTCTGTTATTTCTTCGTATTTTACTGCATCTCCGTATGGGGGGTCGGTTATGTAGATATCGTTTTCTGTTTCAATATTTTGTGCAGGGTGAGTTTTAACGGTTGTTTTCACATCATAAAAGGGATAGCTTTTACAACCTTTTAAAGTTATTTGATTAGTTAAATATTCAAGAGATCTGCACCCATAATTATAAAAAGTGTTCAATGCTTGATTATAAAATACGTGACCAACAGCATCTACACCTTCTGAAGGATCCCACACACAAAGTTTGCTACTTCTATTAAGTGCCTGGGATAAAGAAATATACACATCACTTGTTTTTGCATATTTTTTCAATAAACCATTAATATATAACTGCCGAGGATTAAACAAATGATGCCAATGGGTCCAGCCTCTGGTTCTAATTGGCTCATCTGTTTTCTCTCCGGCTTCAATAACCATATCAGGAATATATCCTTTTTCCTGCCACTCACCAAGATGGGTTTTGACATAATCAATAACCTTTTTTTCACGCTCAAGGTCATCATTTGTAACTGAACGGAAATGATATTCGTATTGCGAGCTGTTTGGCTTTTTTTTCATCCATTGAATACAATAAAGCCGTTCCTGGAAAATATCATCGGGTCTTGGAATAAAATCGGATTTTTCCCACAGCCTGAGACGGTTTTTGTTTTCTTTGCCGTCCTTATAATCGCCTCGGATTGTTTTAATATTTACACGATGTTGCTTTATACCATCAAATGAATGAACTAAATATCCATTCTGAATAGTTCCATCTTTTGCTTCATTAACTTCATCTTTTGTAGAAACATATTCAATACTAATATCATATGAGAAGTCTAAATAATTTGGTAACAATTTTGCAACAACCCTTTTACCCTTACTAATAATAAATGAAGGCAACAAAGGAACTCTCCACCCAGTTTCTGGACATATTACTTCGTGACAATACAAAAAAGCTTTAGCCTGCCAACCGTTATTATCAGTTTCAACGCCTAATTCATCAATTTTTTCTCTAACTTTTTTTACCAAGCCTGCCTGATGCTTTTCAATAAAAACTCTTTGAGCTGGTGATGCACCAACAATATTTGCTCCGCCCCAGGTAAGCATACAGGCAATGGGATTAAGATCTGATGCATAAACATCACATCCAAGCCTTGCTGCTTCAAAAGGAATCTGGCCTGAACCACAAAATACATCAGCAAGTTTTGGTCTGTGTCCAAATCTTGCAATTCCCATCTGCTCAACAAGCTCTGAAAAACAATCTGCACTTGTACCAAGATGTTTGTTAACCTTTTCCCATATATGAAAATGAACTTTGTCTCCAAGTTCTTCCGGCCTTTTTGCCTTAGAAACATTTTCATTATATTTTGAGTATGGAAGAGCCTTTGCCTCAAGTTCAAGCCTTTGATCTTCAGAAACAGAGTCTGCCCATAAAAGAACCGGAACTTTTCTTTTTTTTTTGCCGGACTGAACTACTTCAACCTCATAATCCTTAATATCAAAAGGTGTATAAATGGGAAGTTCAACATCTTCTTTAACATAAAACCATTTATTTGTTTCAAGCCCTTTTACCCTTAAAGCAATATCACAAGGCTTTATTCTTCCAAGACGCAAAGCCATGGATTTTTCATCCATTCCCATTAAAAGCTCAAAAACCTCAAGATCTTTAAGGCTGTCATCTGTTAAGGGAAGAAGGCAGCCAAGTGTACATGCCTTGTTTAAAATAAGGGGTTTTCTTCCTTTCCAGTAACTTCCAAGAGCAGTCAGGGTTTTCCCTTGATTTGCCATTTGTTCCTTGAAACTTTCAGCAGATATTTTCTGCACAGGAAAAAGTCCTTCAATAAGAGCTGGTTTATCTTTCCATTCAAACGGTTCAAGAGCCATTAAATATTTCCTTTTTCCATAAAATCAAAATTAAACTCCATTTCCCGGGTATCTGACTTTTTAATTTTTGGTTTTTTTTTGGGTTCAACCTTAATACTTGATGCATCTGACAAGGCACAATAAAGAGCCTTGCGCCAGCCCCTTTTAAACTGGTCAAAGTTTCCTGCCTCTGCTGCTGTTTTTGAATAAAGCCACCATCTTTCTTCAGGACGAAGTGCAAGCCATTTCTGGCAAATTACTATACATTCTTCAGGAAGTGCATGTTCTGCGGCCCACCCAAGAACACAGAGTTCTTTTCCAAGAAACCTGTCAAGTTTTACTTTCCCTGTTGACCAGCTCCCTGTACTCATTTTTTTTGCTTTCAGACGTGTATTAAAATCTCTTCTTGCATCGTCTCTTATTTTGGTCCAGAGCTCCCTTGCAAGAACAAGCCTGCATTCTTGAGTTTCACGCCGGCTTTCATCTCCGTCAAATCCAAAATCTTCATAAATTGAAACCCCGTCACGGGGACCTTTAGGGATTTCCACATAAAAATGATGCACACCAAAAGCTGAGGGAGCACCAAAGTCAATGGTTTTGCTCATTTTGCTCAACCTCTCCGTTTTGAATTTCCAGACTAAATTTTTTGGCAAACTGAGTCAAATCATAGCCTGTTGGGACATGAGCTTTTTTAAATCTCATTATAACCGGAGCATCAGGGTCTATAAGACTTTGAAGGTTTGAAAGTTCTTTTTCAATAAATTCTGCACTTATTTTAATTTCACCAAAGGACAGATTTATAATTTGTTTTCCTGTTCCAAGGGTTAAGGTTACCTGTTCAAAAGAAATATTTTTTTCCTTTGCAATCTTAAGCCCTTCATAGGTTTTTGAGGAATTGTCCAGAACTTTTGGAGATGTGCTTACCCATACAGCCGGTGCTTCCTTGATAATTGGCACTTCTGTAGAACCTGAAGCAGGAAGTGTAAAATTTTTCTTTACTTCAAGACCTTCACATTCTGCAAATGCATAAACTGTGGTTTCTTCATTTCCAAGCTGAATTGGACAGGTATATTCTTTTCCGTTTCTTGGTTCTGAACCATCCAGAGTGTAAAGAATTTTACCCTTTGGTGCCACAAAAAGCTCTAAATTACGTGAAACTTTATCAAGTTTACATCTAAGTTTAAGCTGGTTTTCCCATGTTATTGGGTTTCCCTGAAGATTTTTTCCTGTTGGGTCAACTGCAAGAAACTGGACCCTTAAAGCTTTTGTTAAAAGATTATTTTCTTTTAAAACAGGACTTTGTTCTGAAACTTCACTATCTTCTGAATAATGAATTCTTGGACTGTTTCCTGAATTTGAAGCTTCAACTTTAATACGAACTTCTCCAAAATCATCGGGATCGAAAACTTCACATATAACAACCTGAGTTGTTTTAGGCTTTGGTTTTTTGGTTATATATCCATTCCCAAGATCCTCCCATATGCCCCTTTGATATGCTTCCAGTGCAAGATCATCAAAACCTTTTCCTGGAATCCACGGCATCTGGGTTTTTTGTTTCATTTTATCTATAAGATCAGTTTTTTTTGCTTCATCTGAAGACCCGAAAAGCAAAGATTCTGCCTTGGCCCTGAGTGCATCAAAATTATCTGGAATTTGAGTATAAAGCTTGATTGGATCAGAACTTAAAGTTTTAATAATCTGTTTTTCACCATTGTAGGGTTCATTTGAGGAATAAGTGCTGTCAAGAGCTTTTGCCCTTAAAGTATCTTTTCCCTGGCTGTTTCCCGGGAATAAAAGCTTATCAAAAACCGATAATACGGTTGTTTGAAAATCCTGCTCATACTGAGCTTTTTTTTCATCAAGTTCTTTTCTCTGGGGATGGGAATTTTGAATTTCATTATCTGCCTTTGTAACAGCATAAACATGACGTGCTGATTTTTCCACGCTTGCTATTGAAGACTTGTCGCCGGTTAAAATAAGAATATTGTTTTTATTTATCAACTGGTCAAAAAACCTTGAATAAACACCCGGAGGCACTTTACCGTCTGGTTCAATAATTAACAGAGTACGCGATGTTTTTAAATAAGCTTCAGCATCATCAATTTCAGGCAGAGGCAGTATTTTTTCATAGGCTTCTTTTGTAACAGGCCTATACATTTCCTCAAGACGATGCCTGATTAATTCATCAACCTTGTTCTGGGGAGCCTTGTCTGCATAACCCTGAAGCTTTTTTGTAAGATTTTCCTGATGGCTGAAATAATGCCTTCCCTCCTGGGTCTGGTGTAAATACCAGGCTGATTTTTGAAGTTCTTCAAATGCATTTCTATAACCGCTGGCCTGATGATTAGGGTCTATGAGACATTCAAGCATTTCCCTTTCGCTAAGGCCTTTTACAGAATTTATTGCAGTTGAAAGGCTTGCTGTAAGTAAAAGAGCTCCTGCCTGTTTTGCATAATTGTTTCCATTATTTATATCAATCACCTGTGCATGTGCACTATCTGTTGAATCCCAGAGATCTTTTGCAATTACATCTCTCATTTCTGAAATTTCAGCCAGTTTTTCACGAACCTCATATATTGACAAATCAAAATGCTGGGCCCCGATAAGATAAATATCATCACTGCTTTGCCAAACTGATTTTAAAAGCCTTGAAACAAGCTCCATAAGACCGCGGGTCTGCTTGAATTTTTCATTTTCCTTAAATAAAGCCACAAGGCTTTTAAAGCTTGGATGGAATGGGTAGGTTGATTCAATATCATTTGCCAGTGCTTCGGCACTTCTTTCAACTGTTTTTGCCTTAGCTGCCTCTGCAAGTCTTGAAGCATAAACTGAAGCAATTTCTGCAATTTCACTTTTATCAGGAAGTGAAACAAAAAGGCGTTTTCTTAATATTTCATAAACTTCATTTGATTCAAGATTTACAGGGGTAATTGAAATTTCTGCACGTCCAAGTTCCTGTGATGCATCATCAAGAGCTCTTTGAATAAGTTTTCCACCTGTGTCATAGGCTGCCTCAAGATCTGAAACAACAATACAGACATTCTTTTTTTTCTGTGCTGCTGTAAGCATATTTGAAAAAGCTCTTGTTATTACATCTGCAATTGTTCCATGCCCTAAAACCTGGGTGCTGTAATAATGAAAATAGGGAGGCATTTCATCAAGAAGAATAAGGACAGGCTTTTCTCCCTCAAAAAGATTGAGCCAGGCCTGTTCATCAGGTGCTTTTGCTCCTGACTCCCAATATTCTCTAAAAAGACTTTCTTTACCAAGCTGAGCTGCAATTTCTCCCCAAAAATATCTGTGAGGATTATTTCTGCCGTTAAAAGCTGCTATTTTTGCTGAATCAAAATCTGACTTATAAGGCATTGTGCCAATTTTAGACTGTCTAAGTTCCAAATCTTTTGCAAGAAGCCCAAAACCTACCATTAAATGGGTTTTACCTCCGCCCATGGCCTGTTTTAAATGAAATACAGAATCATTTGACTTGCCGGCAAGACGTGCCATGCCCTTTGAAAGCAAAACTTTCATTCCGTCTGTAATAAAAGTCTTATTGAAATATTCATGTCCGTCTGTTTCATTAATGATCTGATCTAGTTTTTCTATCTGATCACCGACATTTATTTCAAGAGCATTTGGCTGTAATTGACATGCACTTCTAATGGTTTTCATTTAAAACTCCCGGCTTTCTTATTTTTTTATTTCTTGTTCCAAAAAATGGCCTGTTTTTTAATGCACAATTTTATAAGTTTTCATTAAGCAAAGCTCAAGATATCTAGGTAAAATAAAAAAATCAAGCTCCCATTGGGAGCTTAAATGATATAAATTATCTTTTTTCTCTTATAAAAAAATTTTAGCTAAAACTTTATATTAGTTTTTATCTTTATATTTTAGGAAACAATATTTCATTTTTATCTGAAAATTTTAAGTAAATATCTTCAATCATATCATCAATAACAGCGAAAGGAAGTTCTGTAACATCTATAAAGTACCTTGATGCAAAGCTATTTTTATTTATAGAATGATTAAATGTATCCTCTTCTAATTTTTCTCCTGCAAATTCTTTAAACAATTTAACAGCTTCATCAACTTGTTCAGGATATCTTTCTGAGGCAGAAGGTGTAGTTAAAAGATCAATTATCAATTTATTATTTTTTAAATGGTGAATCCATACATCACAGCCTCGTTTTATTTGTAAAATTTTAGCATATCCATTTTCATTTCCTGAAAACCCCTTAACTTTCCCAGCTTTATTAAGTCCATCAACTTTTTTTGCAGCTAAATACAGTTTGTAATCTATTGTTTCAGTCATTTTTTTATCCTTATTTTAATTTGACATAAATTTTCAACAGCAATAACACACATGGTCTGTCAAAAACTGACAGACCATAAATGTTTTTTTAAAAAAGATTAAATTTTGAATTTAAGGCATAAAATGGACAAAAAACCGTTTTCGTTCACCAACTACATAAATTCAATAATAGAATTAAAGGCTTTGCTAGGACGCATTGCATCTTCAACCTTAAGTTCAACAGGCCTGTAATAACCTCCAATATCAACTGGTTTTCCCTGTGCCTTTGCAAAGTCGTCAATTATAAGAAGCTCGTCCTCTTCAAGTTTTTTTGCTGTTTGTTCAAATTTATTTTTCATCCATTCATTTGAGTCCTGTGCTGCAAGAGCCTTTGCCCAATATAATGCAAGATAAAAATGACTTCCCCTTGTATCAAGCTCTCCAACTTTTCTTGAAGGAGATTTTTCATTCTCAAGATGCATTCCAATTGCCTGATCAAGTGTTTTTGCAAGAATTTCTGCATTTTCATTTTTATAAGTCAGAGCAAGATGCTCAAATGAAGCAACAAGAGCACAGAATTCTCCAAGTGAGTCCCATCTCAAATGACCTTCCTTTAAAAACTGCTCAACATGTTTTGGAGCTGAACCTCCGGCTCCGGTTTCAAAAAGCCCTCCTCCGTTCATAAGGGGAACAATTGAAAGCATTTTAGCACTTGTTCCAAGTTCAAGAATTGGAAAAAGGTCAGTTAAATAGTCACGCAAAACATTTCCTGTAGCTGAAATTGTATCTTCTCCTTTTCTTATTCTTTCAAGGGAAAACTTCATTGCTTCAACAGGCTCCATAATTTTTATATCAAGACCTGATGTGTCATGCTCCGGAAGATATTTTTTTACTTTTTCAATAATTTTTGCATCATGTGCCCGATTTTCATCAAGCCAGAAAACAACAGGATTATTTGTAATTCTTGCCCTTGCAACTGAAAGTTTTACCCAGTCCCTGATTGGAGCATCCTTTGCCTGGCATGACCTGAAAATATCTCCTTTTTCAACTGCCTGCTCAAGAATAATACTGCCGTTTTCATCAACAATCTGAATAACACCTTTTTCCATTGCTTCAAATGTCTTGTCATGGGAACCGTACTCTTCAGCCTTTTGTGCCATAAGACCAACATTTGAAACACTTCCCATGGTTGAAGGATCAAATTCTCCGTTTTTATTGCAGTCATCAATTACAGCCTGATAAATTGTGGCATATGATCTGTCAGGTATAATGGCAATTGTGTCATGGAGCTTATCGTCAGCCCCCCACATTTTACCGCCGTCACGTATTACAACAGGCATTGAGGCATCTATAATTATATTATTTGGAACATGAAGGTTTGTAATTCCCTTGGAAGAATCAACCATGGCAACCCTGCAATTATTTTCATAGCAGGCCATAAGGTCTTTTTCTATTAATTCCCTTTCCTTTGGATCAAGCTTTTTTATTCTTTCATAAAGATCGTTTATCCCGTTATTTGGATTAAAACCAATGGATTTTATTTTATCTTTATGTTTTTCCAAAACATTCTTATAAAAAACAGATACCATATGTCCAAACATTACCGGGTCTGAAACCTTCATCATTGTTGCTTTCAGATGAAGTGATAAAAGAAGGTCATCTTTTTTTGCCTCAAGAATCTGATCTTCATAAAACTTTCTTAAGACTTTTACATTCATAACAGTTGCATCAAGAACTTCACCTTGAAGAAGTTTTGTACTTTCTTTTAAAACTGTTACTTTACCTGATTCATTGATGTGCTGAAATTTCACACTACAGTCTTTTTCAAGAACAACTGATTTTTCATTCCCGTAAAAATCTCCTTCAGACATGTATGCAACCCTTGATTTTGAATTTTTCGGCCAAGGCTTTATAAGTCTGTGCGGTTTTTTCTGTCCAAATGCCTTAACAGAAGCAGCAGCTCTTCTGTCTGAATTTCCTTCTCTTAATACAGGGTTTACAGCACTTCCAAGAACCTTTGCATATCTGGCCTTAATTTCCTTTTCCTCTTGTGTTACAGGCTCTTCAGGATAATCAGGTATATCATAACCTTTTTCCTGAAGTTCTTTCACAGCAGACTTAAGCTGTGGAACAGAAGCACTTATATTTGGAAGTTTTATAATATTTGCTTCAGGTTTTTTTACAAGGTCTCCAAGTATGCCAAGATAATCATCAATCTTTTGATCATCAGTTAATTTTTCCGGAAAATTTGCAATAATTCTTCCTGCAAGTGAAATATCCATTTTCTGAAAAACAATTCCCGTATCTTTTGTAAAAGCTTTTAAAACAGGCAAAAGAGAATATGTAGCAAGTGCTGGAGCCTCGTCTATCTTTGTATAGACAATTGTTTGTTTTTCCATGATTGTTCCTTATATTTCAACTTGTTTAAGATTTATCCTGCAATTTTTTCAAAAGCTTTTTTTAAACTTTCTTCAGCTTCTTTTACTATTCTTGAAATCAGCTCATCTACCGATGGAATGTCCTTTATTCTTCCAACAGACTGTCCGATTGTAAGCATTGCCTCATCTGCATTGCCCTCTTTCCACACTTTTTTTGCCCTTTCGCCGGAAATAAGAGGAAGAAGTGAGGTTAAATCACCGCCTTGTTTTTCAACATCTTCAACCTGTTTCATAATGCTGTTTTTTAAGGCCCGCACCTGAAGTCCAAAACCGCTTAAAAGGCTCTGAAGATTAAGAGATGTGTCATTCTCATTTTTTTCAACTAAAACAGAATATATATTTTCATGAACACCGCTTTCTTTTGTGGCAAGAAACCTTGTTGCCATCATAATTCCGTCAGCTCCAAGACAAAGTGCCGCTGCAAGGCTTTTTCCGTCGGCCATTCCACCAGCTGCAATTACAGGAATATCCACTTCTTCAACAACCCTGGGAACTAGAACCATTGTGGAAACATTGTCCTTATGGGGAAATCCACCTTCTTCAAAACCAGCAACAGTAACAGCATCATAACCAGCTTTTTGTGCATGAACCGCATGTTTTACAGTTCCCACTTTATGAAGAACCTTTACTCCGGCTTTTTTTGCCATTGGAATAAATTCAGGCCCAAGAAATTTGTCAACCGGAGCTCCTGCAATTTCTATTGCCTTAACTTTTTTTTCGCAGGAAATCCTGAAAAAATCCTGTAAAAGTTCAATTGGAAGACGAATTGACGGCATTGTTGTGATATTCACTATAAAAGGCTTGTCTGTCAGCTCAAAAGTCTTGTCAACAGCCTCCCTGAACTCATCTGAAGAATTATAATTTCCGGATGTCAGATTTCCCATTGCACCGGCATTGCTGATTGCTGCGGCAAGTTCAGGTTTTCCTATCCAGAGCATTCCTCCGCACTGAATTGGATATTTGATGTCAAATAGTTCAGTCATTTTTGTTTTCATAAAAAAACCTTTTTTTAAATTTTCATATTCAAAAAACCAATAAAAAAAACAAGCAGTTTTTTCTGCCGTTTAAATTTCAAAAATTATTTATTTTCTTTTATCAGTTTCAAAAAATTTTAAAAACCATTAATATTATAAATATTAATCTTTTAAACACATTTCCTCACTACCGTAATTTATTCTTAAACCAAAAAAATACAGGCAGAATTTATGAATAAAATAAAAATTATGGAAAATCAAAAAATCAACTACAATGAACCAATAGAAATTGCAGACAAAATCTGGTGGGTCGGACACTACCTTCCAGATGATAAATTCCAATGCCATGTGTATCTTATAGAAAATGGAAAAAACTCTGTTCTTATAGATCCTGGTTCAAAGCTTACATTCAAACATACAATGAAAAAAATTGAGTCTATAATCCCTTTTTCAAACATAAAATACTTTATATGCCATCATCAGGATCCAGACATTACAGGAAGCATGCCTCTTATTGATTCAATAGTATCAAGAAAAGACGCTGTAATTTTAAGTCATTGGAGAGCAATTGCTCTTTTAAAACACTACGGACTTGAAATGCCCTTTCAATGTGTTGAAAACATTGGCTGGAAAATTGACATAGGAAATAAAATACTTCAGTTTATTTTTACTCCATACCTTCACTTTCCAGGTGCTTTCTGTACTTATGATCCGGAAACTCAAATACTTTTTTCAAGTGATATTTTTGGAGGATTTACAGAAGGATTTAATCTTATTGCAGAAGATGAATCATATTTTGAATCAATGAGACCGTTTCATGAGCATTACATGCCTTCAAGGGAAATTTTGTTTCATGCTGTTTCAAAATTTGAAAAACTTGATGTAAAGTTAATCGCTCCCCAGCATGGTTCAATAATACCTGAAAAACTTATAAATTTTATTTACAACAGACTCAAAAACCTTGACTGCGGCCTTTTTCTGCTGACCCATACAAATTCTGATATTACAAGGCTTTCAAATCTTAACAAAGTACTTAGAAAATTTTTTGAGTCCATTGCAATCCAAAAAGATTTTCACGAAATTGCATCTTCTCTTTTAAACTATATAAAAGAAGTCCTTCCTGTAAAAAAAATGACATTTTATGCAAAAAATAAAGAAACTTTAATCAAATTTGATAATCAGTCCATGTTTAGAGGGATTGTTTCAGAAACAGACAATAATTTCAAAGATTTATTCAATCTTACAAAAGATGAATTTATTGATACATATAAAAATACATTTCTAAAAATATCAGAAAAACATTCACAAAATCATGATTCAGCAGAAAAAATCATTATACCTCTTTTTTCAATTTCAGATTTTAAAACACATGCAATTGCAGAACTTACATTTGACCATGAAATAGAAATAGATCAGGAACTCCAACATATACTTCAGGAAATATCCATTCCACTTGGAGTTGCTGTTGAAAGGGAAATAATTTTAAAATCCATGGAAATAGAACGCCAAAAATTTTATGAGCAGGCCATAAGAGATCCCCTTACAGGACTTTATACAAGGGTTTATCTAAATGAAGCAGTCAAAAGAATGTTTGCAATCCATGACAGGGAAAAAACAGGAAATATTTTTGCAATTATTTTTGACATAGATTTTTTCAAATCTGTAAATGACACATTCGGACATATTGCAGGCGACAAAGTCTTAAAAAATGTTTCCCAGGTAATTTTAAATGAAACAAGAGAATCAGACATTCAGGTAAGACTTGGCGGTGAAGAATTTGCAGTCTTTATTGCATCCTATGACGATAATATCCCCTATTCTCTAACAGAAAGAATACGATTAAAAGTAAGTGAACTTAAATTCGGCCCTCCAATGGAAAATAAGCAGATAACCATAAGTGCAGGGATTGCCCAAAGAACTTTTGACCAGACACTAGAAGACCTTATACACAATGCAGACACTGCCCTTTATAAAGCAAAACATTCAGGACGAAATTGTATCTGCACCAATTGCAGAATCTGAAAAACAAAAGGCAGTTAAAAAAACTGCCTTGATTTTTATTTATTTGCAGGGTCAATTCTTCTTTTGATTTAAAATTTAACCTTTAGGATACATTTTGTATTTTCAGGATTAAATTTTTAAAAAAATCAATCATCACTGCTTGAAAGCAGCTCAAACTGATCATTAAACACACCCTGGCTTATTATCCATTTTTTGGAAGGCTTGTAAAAATAAAATTCCCAGACAACAGGATGGAACTCATACTTGAATACAGCAGCTATCCTTACTACAGAATCTGTTTTTTTCTCCACACAATAATACTCATGTCCAAGTGCTTTCCCATAAAGCTTGTCAAGCATGGCTATCTGTTGTTTAAGTGCTTCAAGCTGCTGAATTTTCTGGCCCATCAATGTATTTGATGAATAAAGATTATCTACAGCTTCAGCTATTTTCCCTGACAAAAGCTCATTAAAAAAACTTTCTGTCTGCTCTTTTGGAGTTCCTTCATATGAAAATCCAGGTGATGCTGTAATAAAAAACACAAATAATAAAAATAATGTTTTTTTCATTTTTCTGCCCTTTCAAAATTTTTATTGAATTTCCAGATATTGACTATTTCCATTTTTATTTTAAAAATATGAAATAATCAGCTTATGTCTATTATATAACAATAAATAAAAACAGGAGAAAATTTTGATTTCCGGAGGTTATAAAATAAGAACAATTGAATGGGGAGATTTTAAACTTGACGGCGGAGCAATGTTTGGAGTTATTCCAAAAACTCTCTGGTCACAAAAAATACCAGCAGACGAACAAAACATGATCAAAATGAAGGCAAGGGGACTTTTTCTGGATGGAAACGGGAAAAAAATTTTAATTGACCTTGGCACTGGCTCAAAAGATGACGAAAATTTTAAAAAAAGGTTTGCAGTAAAAAATGTCAAATCTCCGGCTCAAGCACTAAAACCTTTTGGAACAAGTCCTGAAGAAATTACAGATGTTATAATAACCCACCTGCACTTTGATCACTGCGGAGGGTCAACAATCATTATTGATAATAAAATTATTCCTTCATTTAAAAATGCAAAATATCATATTCAGAAAAATCAGTGGGAAAGTGCTGTTTCAGGTAAATCAAGGGATAGTGCAAGTTTTCTCGATCAAAATTTTATTCCCCTTTTTGAAAAAAATAATATTGTTTTTACTGATGGAGAAAAAAACCCTGGCTTAAAAAATATTTCCCTTAAAATTACAAGTGGACACACATCTTTTCAGCAGCACCCGTTAATTGAGGACAAAATAAATCCTGTTTTTTATTGTGCAGATATTTTCCCGACTTCAGCACATATTTCTCCAAAGTGGGTTATGGCATATGATAATCATGCAGAAAAATCAGTTGAAGAAAAAAAACAGCTTCTTGAAAAAGCTGCTAAAGAAAACTGGATAATGGTTTTTGAGCATGATCCCTTTATTGCTGCATGCAGAATTGTAAAAAAAGGGAAAAATTTTGAAATAGCAGAAATATTGGATTTTTAACCTGATTTTGAAAAATTTAATGAGCGTTTCAATTTTTTTAATTTAAAAATATGTAACGCTCATTTAATAAAAAAGATTATTCAGGATACCTTGCAATAACAGTAGAGCTGATTCCGCCTCTTGGAGTAAAAATTCCTTTAACCTCCATTTTTTTAGGTTTTACAACTTCAACAAGATCATCAAGAATTTTGTTTACAATATGCTCGTAAAAAATCCCCACATTCCTGTACTGAAAAAAATAAAATTTCAAAGACTTAAGTTCAATAATTTTATCATTTGGAACATAGGTTAAAATGATTTCACCATTGTCAGGAAGACCTGTCATTGGACATACTGAAGTATGTTCAGGATGGCTTATTACAATTTCTATGTCCCTTTTGCCCTTATATAAATATTCAACAGGATCAAGCATATCAGTTTTTACAGAATCCGGCCCTGCTATTTTATATGGAACCTGTTTTTCATGTGTTATTTTCATTTTTTTCCTTTTATCTAAATCATGATGAAATAAAATAATAGACAATAATCATGCTGAAGCAAATAAGAACAATAATCCCCGGAGTGGTAAAATAGGCATGATACATTGGCTTACCCTCCATTTTGATTTTTTTTGCCTCCTTTGAAAACCATTTCCCAAGCAGTAATGATAAAACAAGAATAAAACCTGCCAATGACCAAAATAAAACCTTTTCCAAAAAAACCTCCAGATATTTTCTACTTAAAATTACATAGCCTTAAGTTTATACATGTATGCAATTAGAATAAAATACTGTCAATACAAAAAAAGCAGGTCTTTTTTTAAACTTTTATCTAAAATTAAACATTTTTTTATTGACGACACATAAATACAAACAGCATTAAATTATTAAATAGTTGCTGAACGAAAACGGCCTTTTTTGTCCATTCTTAAGTCAGATTCAAAATTTAATCCTCAAAATACTCAATGTATCCTGAAGGTTAAATTTTTCACCTTCCGTAACTGAACAAAAAATTCTCGTTTTCGGCCAATCACTACTTAGACAAAAATTGAGTTTTTATAAAAATTTATTTTTTAATGAATATAAATTGAAATTGTGCGTTGTTGAGTTTAATCTGTTCCTTTGCTATTAATTCAAATAATGGATTTATAGTTTTTACAAAAAAAGCATAAAAAGCGGCAGGGAAAATGGACAGAAATAAAACCAGAAAAATTAAACTTGGAAATATTTATATTGGAGGCGGTGAGCCAATAAGTGTTCAGTCAATGACAAACACAAAAACAGAAGATTATGAATCAACAATAAATCAGATAAAACGGCTTGAAAATGCCGGCTGCGAAATTGTAAGGGTTGCTGTACCTGGAGAAGAAGCTGGCATGGCACTTGAAAAAATATGTGCCAAAGCTAAAATCCCTGTAATTGCAGATATTCATTTTGATTATAAGCTTGCTCTTTTATCCCTTGAATCAGGTGTTTCAGGATTAAGGATAAATCCTGGCAACATAGGAGCAAAATGGAAGGTTGAAGAGGTTGTCAGGGCTGCAAAAAACAGATCTGTTCCTATAAGAATTGGAGTAAATGCAGGTTCCCTTGAAAAGGAACTTATGAAAAAATATGGTGGAGCAGTTCCTGAGGCTATGGTTGAAAGTGCAGAAAGCCATATACGAATACTTGAAGATCTTGATTTCCATGACATAAAGGTTTCTTTAAAGGCTTCAGATGTAGACAGGACAATAAAAGCCTATAGTCTTTTTGCTGAAAAAAGTGATATCCCCCTCCATCTTGGCATAACAGAGGCAGGCGGGCTTTATCCTGGAATAGTAAAATCTTCAATTGGCCTTGGTCTTATGCTTTCAAAGGGAATAGGAGATACCATAAGAGTTTCTCTTTCAAGGGATCCAGTTGAAGAGGTAAGGGTTGGATTTGAAATTTTAAAGGCTCTTGGATTAAGACAGAA
Organism: Desulforegulaceae bacterium; assembly: GCA_034007295.1. Classification (GTDB taxonomy): domain Bacteria; phylum Desulfobacterota; class Desulfobacteria; order Desulfobacterales; family JACKCP01; genus JACKCP01. The sequence continues at coordinate 106,787 of JAVERC010000005.1, forward strand.
AGGCATTGATATTATTTCCTGTCCTACATGCGGAAGATGCAGGTTTGATCTTTTCAAGGTGCTTGAAGATGTTGAAAAAGAGCTTATAAATATTGATTACCCTTTGAAGGTGGCAATAATGGGTTGTACTGTAAACGGACCAGGAGAAGCAAGAGAGGCAGACATAGGTATCGCAGGTGGTGATATGGAAGGAATTTTATTTAAAAAAGGAAAAGTCATAAAAAAAATTCCTCAGGATAAAATGGTTGAAACTCTTGTTTCAGAAATAAAAGAAATGATGAGCAGTTAGAGAAATTTGATTTTTTAAGGTATTTAAATAATTGATTGACCGAAAACTAGAATTTTTTGTTCCTTTAAAGGAAGATGAAAAATTTAACCCTTGGGTGATATATAGAGTATTTTGAGGATTAAAATTTGAATCTGATGCTAAAATGGGCAAAAAAGAAGTTTTTGTTCAGCCACTAAGTATGCATAAAATTTTTATGAAAGGTTTAATATAAATGGCTAAACAGGCAAAAACAGCAGTAAATCCAACAAGAAATGAAGATTATCCAGAATGGTATCAGCAGGTTGTAAAAGTCTCTGAACTTGCAGAGGCATCGCCTGTCAGGGGGTGTATGGTTATAAAACCCTGGGGGTATGCACTTTGGGAAAATATGGTCAGGGTTTTAGATGACATGTTCAAGGAAACAGGTGTTAAAAATGCATATTTTCCACTTTTTATTCCTCTTGAGTTTATGGAAAAAGAGGCGGCTCATGTCGAAGGCTTTGCAAAGGAATGTGCAGTTGTTACCCATCACAGGCTCGAGTCAGATGGAAAAGGAGGGCTCAAACCTGCTGGAGAACTAGCAGAACCTCTTATAGTAAGACCTACTTCTGAAACAATAATTGGTGCCCAGTTTGCAAAATGGGTTACAAGCTACAGGGATCTTCCACTTTTAATTAACCAGTGGGCAAATGTAGTCAGATGGGAAATGCGAACACGAACATTTTTGCGTACAAGTGAATTTTTGTGGCAGGAAGGACATACAGCCCATTCTTCTTCAGAAGAAGCACAGTCAAGGACTAAAATGATGCTTGATGTATACAAGAAATTTGTTGAAGATTATCTTGCAATTCCAGTACTTCAGGGAAGAAAGTCTGAATCAGAAAAGTTTCCGGGAGCTGTTGAAACCTTGTGTATTGAGTCCATGATGCAGGATAAAAAAGCTTTGCAGACAGGAACCTCACACTTTCTTGGTCAAAATTTTTCAAAAGCTTCGGGTATAAAATTTCAAAATGAAGAAGGAAACGAAGAACTCGCCTATACAACCTCTTGGGGTGCTTCAACAAGGATGATAGGTGGGATAATAATGGTTCACGGGGATGACGACGGAATAATGCTCCCCCCAAGGGTTGCTTCAGCACATGTTGTAATACTTCCGGTTTTTCCTAAAAATGCAGATAAAGATGTTATAATTTCTTTTTGTGACAATATTTATGATGAACTTAAAAATTTAAAATATTTTGATAAAAATTTAAGAATAGAAAAAGATTATCGTGATGTACCTGGAAAAAACTGGGATTGGATTAAAAAAGGGGTCCCTTTAAGAATTGAGGTCGGGCCAAGGGATATTGAAAATAATTGTGCAATGGTTTCAAGGCGTGATCTTGGTCTGAAAGAGAAAAAAGCATATGAAATAAATGAACTTAAATCTCAAGTTTGTGATATCCTTGATTCAATTCATTGTTCTATGTTTGAAAGGGCAAAAGATTTTTTAAAAAAAAATACAAAAGAAATAGACAGCAAAGATGATTTCGTTTCCTTTTTTAACCCTAAAAATGAAGAAAAGCCTGAAATACATGGAGGATTTGCAGTTTCACCATGGTGTGGAGAGGCAGATTGCGAGGAAAAAATAAAGGAAGATCTTAAAGTTACAATACGATGCCTTCCTTTTGATTTTAAAATAAATCAGGGCGAAAAATGTATTTATTGTAACAAAGACGCAAAAGAAAAAGCTGTTTTTGCTAAAGCATATTAATTGGAATCGGGCAAAACATTATGATCAGGATTAACGACATACTTGATAAAATTTTAGAATATCATCCTGATGCTGATATAGATATAGTTGAGAAAGCCTATATTTATTCAGCAAGGGTGCATGATGGTCAGACAAGGCTTTCTGGAGAGCCTTATCTGTCACATCCCCTTGCTGTTGCCTGGATTCTTGCAAATATGCGTCTGGATGTTGTCAGCATTGCAGCTGGTCTTTTGCATGATGTCATAGAAGACACACATGCAACCCATGAAGAAATTGCAGGTATTTTTGGAGATGAAGTAGCTCATATAGTTTCAGGTGTTACAAAAATAAGCAAGCTCAATGTTGAAAGTGCTGAATACAGGCAGGCTGAAAGCCTTAGAAAAATGATCCTTGCAATGGCAGATGATTTAAGGGTCATTTTAATAAAGCTTGCAGACCGTCTTCATAATATGGAGACAATTCAGTTCCATAAAAAAGAAGAAAAAAAAATAAGAATTGCTCAGGAAACACGAGATATTTATTCACCTCTAGCATCAAGACTTGGTATTTATTCAATTAAGCAGAAATTTGACGAAATAGCCTTTGAAGTGCTTTATCCCAATGAGTTTAAAGATATAAAGGAACTTACCTCAAGGAATCTTGAGGAAAAAGAGCATTATATTGAAAAAGTAAGAAACATTATTATTGGAGAGCTTAATAAAAATGGAATAGAAGGAATCGTCCTTGGAAGGTATAAATCCATCCCAAGCATCTATGAAAAAATGCTTAAGCAGAACCTCAAATTTGATGAAGTATATGATTTAATAGCTTTTAGAATAGTTCTTGACACAATACCAAGGTGCTATGAAGTGCTTGGTCTTATTCATTCTTTGTGGCGTCCAATAGCTCATAAAATTAAAGATTATATTGGAATGCCAAAATCCAATATGTATCAGTCTCTTCATACTACTGTTATTGGCCCTTATGGCGAAAGAATGGAAGTTCAGATAAGGACACAGTCAATGGACAGGGTAGCAAAAACAGGTGTTGCAGCCCATTGGTCATACAAAGAAGGAAGAACAGCCGATCCAAAAATTGCCAAAAGTTTTGAGTGGGTTCAAAAACTTGTTGAAAATCAGGCTGACTTTCCTGAGCCTGAAGAATTTTTAGAAAATGTCAAAATAGATCTTTTTCCTGATGAAGTATATGTATTTACTCCAAGGGGAGATATCAAAAATCTTCCAAAAGGCTCTACGCCAATTGATTTTGCATACAGTATTCATACTGATGTGGGCAATACTTGTGCTGGTGCAAAGGTAAACAGCAGGATGGTGCCTTTGCACCATGTGCTTAAGAATGGAGATACTGTTGAAGTATTTACTTCAAATAATGTGAAGCCCAATCATGACTGGCTTTCTTATGCAAAAAGCGTACGTGCAAGATCAAGAATCAAGCGTTATCTTAAGCAGCAGGATAAGGAAAGAAGCATAAGTCTTGGAAGGGAAATGTGTGAAAAAATATTTAGAAAACACAAGCTCAATTTTAACAAACTATATTCTACAGATGAAATGACAGATATTGCTTCAAGATATGGTTATAAAGAGTCTGAAAGTCTTATTGCAGCAGTTGGTTACGGTAAAATTACTCCAAGGCAGATACTTAACCGTTTTCTTGAGAACAGGGAAGATAAATTTACAAAAGAAGAATCTGGAAATGTTTATGATGAATCTGCAGAAGCACTTTTTCAGTCAGGCGAAGGCGAAATTATTGTTGATGGACTTGACGACCTTCTTACAAGAAGAGCACGATGCTGCAATCCGGTTCCTGGTGATCCGATAATTGGATATATCACCGAAGGTCATGGGATTACAATTCATGTAAAAAACTGCCCGAATGTAAAAGCTCAGACAAATCCAGAGCGTCTTGTTGCTGCAAGCTGGGGAAGAACAGCTGAAGGTACATATCCTGTAAAACTTATTGTTTCTGTCAAAGACAGGGTTGGTGCAGCAGCTGAAATAACAGGGGCCATAAGTGAAAACAATGCAAATATTGGCGAATTATCACTTAGAAAAAATGAAATTGGTGCTGTTTTTGATTTGACAATTAATGTCCCAAACAGGGATGTTCTTGAAAAAATACTTAAAAGGCTTAAATCAGTTAAGGATGTATATGAAGTAAAAAGAATTAAGAGCTAAAAATTGATTGACCATAAAGTCAAAATTTTTTGTTCAGCAAGTATGTAATAAAATTTTAAACCCCGGCATAATATTTATACCGGGGTTAAATTCTTTTTTTATTTAACCTAAATTAATTATTTTGAAATCAAGACTTGATCTAAAATAGATTATAAAACTTATACTTAGTTGCTGAACGAAAACGGCCTTTTTTGTCCATTCTTAAGTCAGATTCAAAATTTAATCCTCAAAATACTCAATGTATCCTAAAGGTTAAATTTCTCATCTTCCTTGAATGAAACAAAATTCTCGTTTTCGGCGAATCACTATTTAGGCTTAAAAAGATTTTTATCAGGGTGCTTTAACAACTTTGCCTGATTTGATACAGTTTGTACATGCCTGAATTGTTTTTACTCTTCCGTTATAAAGAGCTCTAACTCTCTGAATATTTGGATTAAAGCGTCTCTTATTAACATTATGGGCATGGCTTATATTGCTTCCCACCATTGGCTTTTTGCCACAGATTGCACATTGTTTTGACATTTAACTATCTCCTTATAAACTATTGTTTCCCCTGAGCTTAAGGCGGTTAATTTCACAAAAAAAAATTATTATACCAAAAAAATAAAGATGTAAAGGCTTAAGTTTTTAATATAATCTGAAAAAAAATTATTTTTTTTCTTTTAATGACTCATTTTTTAACTTTTGTGCTTTTTCTAGATTTTGGGCAGCCTTTTTTGCTGCTGGAGTATCTGTAAAGCTTTTAATAATTTCTTTATATCTCATTATTGCTGCGTCAAAAGATTTTTCCTTTAGATAAAAATCACCTACATAAAGTTCTGAATTTGCAAGCCTTTCAACGCATTCCTTTGAATGCTTTTCAGCTGTTTCTGCATATTCTGAGTCAGGATAAGTCTGGAGAAACTTTATGAAATACTTTAATGCCTGTTTTGTATAAAGCTGATCCCGGTCAATGGAAAGGATCTGCTTATAGTATGATTCTGCTATTCTAAATGATGCCTTTTCAGTTTCAGGGTGAACTGGATGCAGTCTTTCAAAAAGTTTATAGGCTACTATTGCTTCATCATATTTTTTCATTTCAAAATATGAATCGCCTATTTTTATTTGTGCTTCCTTTACATGCTCACTGAAGGGATACCAGTTTTTTAGCTGCTCATACAGCTCAATTGCATCAAGGTAGTCTTCATCTTTATACTCTTTTCTTGCTTCGGTTATGAGCTCTGTCGCAGTTTTTTCTGTTTCCTTATGGAAAAGGCCACAGCCTGAAAAAAAGACTGCTATCAATGCAAGAACAAAAATTTTTTTCATTATGAAAGGCCTTCAATATACTGATCTGCACAAAAAGCTGCAATCGCTGCGTCTCCAACAGCAGTTGAAACCTGTCTAAGGGGAGTATTCCTGACATCGCCTGCTGCAAAAATACCTTTTGCTGATGTCTCCATCCTATTGTTTGTTATTATAAATCCACTTTCATCAACCTTAATTTGAGCATTTAGAAATTCAGTATTTGGGAGTGTGCCAACCCAGATAAAACATCCTTCTGCTTCAATTTTTTTTATTTCGCCTGTTTTTACATTTTTAACACTAACAGCTTCAACGCTCTTACTGCCGAGTATTTCAGTCGCTGTGCTGTCCCATACCATTTCTACTTTTTCATTAGATAATATTCTGTCCTGAAGAATTTTAGTAGCCCTAAGCTTGTCTCTTCTATGAACCAAATAAACTTTTCTGGCAAATTTTGTAAGGAAAAGAGTTTCCTGGACAGCAGTGTCCCCTCCGCCGATTGCTATCACATCTTTATTTCTGAAAAACATTGCATCGCATGTTGCACAGGTTGACACTCCTTTTCCATATAAAGTGTTTTCTCCTGGGATTCCTAGTTTTTTTGGAGAGCATCCCGATGCAATAATAACAGTCTTTGAATTTACTGATTTGTCGGACAGGTTAATTTTTTTTATTTTACTGTCAGTTTCAAGACTTTTTACATCTCCTTGAATAATTTCAAGACCAAAGTTTTTTGCCTGCTGTTCCATTTTCATTGTCAGGTCATACCCTGCAAGGCCCTCTGGAAAACCAGGGTAATTTTCAATCCAGTCTGTAATCATTATTTGTCCGCCTGGGGTATGTTTTTCTATTAAGAGAGCCGATAAACCGGCTCTCTTGGCATAAATACCTGCTGTAAGGCCGGCAGGTCCCCCACCAATGATTACCACATCGTAATCATTTTTATCCATTATTTAGACCCCTAAATTAAGGTTTTAATTTTTTCTTCAAGCTGTTCTTTTGTTGCAAGTCCAGTTTGCTGGCTGGCGACTGAGCCGTTTTTAAAAAAAATAAGAGTAGGTATTGCTTTTATTTCAAATTTACCAGGTGTGAGAGGGTTTTCATCGACATTACATTTGCAGAATTTAATTTTGTCACCGTATGTAACTGCCAGATCTTCAACAGTTGGAGCAATTGCCCTGCAAGGTCCGCACCATGGAGCCCAGAAATCTACAAGCACAGGTTTTTCAGACTTTAGAACTTCTGCTTCAAAATTTGAGTCTCCTATTTCAATTACTGCATCACTCATTTGTTTTGTCCTTTCATTTGTATTTGAATTTAATTTTTTTATAATTCTTATTTTATGGTTATAATAAAAATCATATTCTCCAATGTCAATCAATCAAAGTAAACTTTAAGTTTTTTTGAGAATAAAATTCAAAATAGGTTACAAGTATTTTTTGATGAATGCAAATTATGAAAATTAGATAGTGATTGGCCGAAAACGAGAATTTTTTGTTCAGTTCTTAAGGAAGATGAAAATTTTTATTCATTCCTATTGATGAATCACAAGTTTGCTGCGTTCAAAGTCAAATTTTATGAGGCTATTATTTTGCTGTAGGTGATGCAATTTAGTGCATAAGATGCTGAAACATTGCAAATTCTGAAGGATTTGCATATTTTATAGAACAAGCTGAATTCATAGAGATTTTATTTGTTTAAAAATATGAAATATTAAATTCAGGCACAGGAATATATTGAACTTTTTGAGGCTTAAATTTTGAATCTGACTTAAGAATGGACAAAAAAGGCCGTTTTTGTTCAGCAACTATATAATTTTTTTTAGGAAAGGGATTTGAAAGATTCGTCTGTCCATCTGCATGCTTCAAGATAAATTAAAGGCAGTTTTTTTTCATTAAGTTTAAGTTTTTTCTGGAGTTCAAGTACTTGATCAAATTTTGCCTGTTCATAAAGAGATACAAGGACAAGAACTGGATAAAGAGGGCCTCTTTTTTCAAGATAGGCAAGGGTTATTTCATCCGAAAGAGGAAGTTCTGCAAGGATTTTTTTCATGGTATGTCCTAAAAGAGCATCTATCTGAGAAAATAGACCCATTGTAAAAAGTGCAGTTGGTGAAAATTTCGGATTATTTATTTCAATTCCAACAAGCTCGCAGAATTTAGCTCTTACAGAAGAATTCCTTAAAAGAGCGTTTTGCTTTTTTGATTCCATATTGGTTAACACAACAAGAGATGCAAGTTTTTTTAGTTCTTCAAGACCTATGAGAACTGCAGCATCTTTAATAGAAGATATTTTTTCAAGCCTTCTGTAATAAGCGGAATTAATATATCTTAAAATTTTGTATGAAAGCCCGACATCATGCTGAATAAGTTCTGCAATTTTATTCATTTGGGCATCCTTTTTGTTTATTTCTGAAATCAGATGGAGCAGCTGGATTTTATTTGAGGGTATATTTTGGCCCTTAATAATTTGAGGTCTGCAAAAGAAAAAACCTTGGAAAAGATCAAAACCCATTTTTTTTGCAATTTTGTATTCCTGTTCAGTTTCAACTTTTTCAGCAAGAATGGTTTTATTTTCTTTTAAAAATTTTCTGGCATATTTTTCTATTTCTTCAATGGGAGTGGCCCTGAAATTAAGTTTTATAATATCTGCAATATCTACTAGGGGAGCTAGTGCTGGTCTGAATATAAAATCATCAAGTGCAATTTTATAGCCGTCTTTTTTTAGAAGAACGCATTCTCTTATAAGCTCTTTTGTAGGGGGAATATTTTCAAGTATTTCCACAACAATTGATTCCCTTGGAAAAATTAAAGGGATCTGCTTCATGATCAGATTTTCAGTGAAATTTATAAAAGCTTTTTTGCCGCCTGTAAGTTCATCAATTCCAAAATTAAAATATGTGTTTGTAAGGACATGGGAAGATGCAAGATCACCGTCAACATCTGGCATGGCGTTTTCATAGCTGCTTCTGAAAAGAATTTCATAGGCAATTATTTCCATTTTAGTGTTGAATATTGGTTGTCTTGCTGTAAAAATTTCCATAAATAAAGTTGCCAGGATAAATTTGTTTTAATAATTATTTTTTTATCAGTTTTTTTTCTTAATATAAATTAAATAAAAAAAACACAACAAAGGATTTAAATTAAATGAATAAAGTCGCAATATTAATATCTGGTACAGGCTCAAATGCAGCAAAAATTTGCGAAAGCTGTCTTAAAAATGAAATTAATGCGAAAGTTGTTTGTGTAGGATCAGACAATATTGAAGCCAGAGGGCTTGAATATGCAAAAAAAAACAATATCCATACATTTGTAATTGATTATAAGAAAATTATTTCAAATTACAATTCAAATTCTGATAAATTTAAACTCCCTGCTGATTTTGATTATGAGAATATAAATAAAAAACTGATGTTCTGTCCTGTCAAAGACAGGGAAAAATATTTAAAAACAAGGGTATCTGCTGAAAATGAGCTTTTGGAACAAATAATGGAGTTTGAGCCTGATTTGCTTGTGCTTGCAGGTTTCATGAGAACCTTAACGCCTTATTTTATTGACAGGTTTTCTCCTGATCCTGATAATCCCAAAATTATGAACATTCATCCTGCTCTTCTTCCTTCCTTCCCTGGAACAGACGGCTATGGAGATACATTTGATTATGGGTGCAAGGTAGGGGGCTGCACTGTTCATTTTGTTGATTACGGAACAGATACTGGCCCAATTATTTTACAAAAGTCCTTTGAAATTTTACCTGGAGATTCTATTGAAAATGTCAGAAAAAAAGGTATTGAGCTTGAATGGCAGACCTATCCCTTAGCTGTGAAACTTTATTTTGATAAAAAAATAAAAATTATTGAATCTTTAAAAAAAGGTGTAAAAAGAAAAAAAGTGCAAATTAGCCTTGATTGATAGAATTAATAAATTTTAAAGGCTTCTGAAATTAAGATAAATTTATTTTATGTTTGGACAAAAAAGGCAGTTTAATACCAGATGCTAAGTGTTTTATAAGGTTTAGTTTTTAATTTTAAATTAAATTCAACTTTGGTGTTTGATAAATTAGAGTTTTATTTTTTTTAGAAACATTGTTTAAATGGTTTGAAGGTTATTTTTTCTTATAGTATTGTCTATATATTTTTATTTTAAAGTTTCTTGCAGTTTTACAGATTATAAATATTTAGGGGGAAAGAATGAAATTTTTGAATAATCTCAAAGTTGGTCTCAGAATGGGAATTGGCTTTGGTCTTCTGGTAATAATAATATTTTTTATTGGTGCGTCCTGGTATATGGCAGCATCAAGCAATAAAAAAAATATAAATGAAATTGCCGAAGTAAGGCTTCCAAGCCTGGTATCAATTCTTGATATGGAATATGAATTTGAAAAGGTGGTCACAGCCCAAAGAACTCTTCTTAATCCTGAAAATGATATTGAAACAAGAAATGCTCAATATAAGGCTATTACTGAAGCAAGAAATAAATATTCTAATGCAATAGATGAGTATTTGAAACTTCCCCAGACTTTTGAAGAAAAAAAAGAATGGGATCAGTTTATGACTCATCTTAAAGAATGGGCTGATGTAAACAACAGCTTTCTTTCACTAGCCAAGGATCTTGACAAAACAGGAATTTTAAATCCAAAGGAGCTTATGAGCAGAATTCAGATGTTCAGGGGAGGTCATAGTGAACTGATGAACAAGGCTTTAATGCTTATTTTTGAGGGCAGGGAGTTTTCTGGCGGAGAAGATTATCAGTCTTGCAATTTTGGGTTTTGGCTTTCGGATTTTACGACCCCAAATCAGGTTCTGACAAACCTAATCAATGATATTAAGCCAAACCATGTAAAGTTTCATCAGGCAATAGGAAAAATAAAGGAAGCTGTTAAAAACGGTGATAAAGAAACTGCCTTAAAAATTTTTGATGAAGAAATGAGTGCCTCATCAAAACTTGTATTTGAAGGTTTTGATTCTATAATTGATGAAACATTTAATGCATTCACAATTCAGGAAGAAATGTCAAAACTTGCCATGCTTGAGGTCTTGGAAAAACAGGAAAAAACCCTGGGACATTTGGATGCAGTAAGCAAAATAAATTTAGATCTTGCAAATAATCAGAAAAAAATTGCAAATGTAAAAGCTGATTCAAATATGAGATTTTCTTTGTTTTCCCTTTTTACAGGTTTTATTCTTGCAGTTATTTTTGGTTTTATTGTTACAAGAAGTATTCTCACACCTTTAAGACAGAGTGCAAAACTTTTTAAAGCAATATCAGAAGGTGATATGACCCAGAATATTCCAAAGGCACTTTTGGCTCAAAAAGATGAGCTTGGAGATATGGGACGCCAAATTGATGAAATGACAAAGTCTTTGAGAAAAGTTTTTTCTGATCTTGGCAAGGGAGTAAAAACCCTGGCATCTTCGTCAACTGAACTTTCAGCTGTTTCAGACCAGACAGCACAAGGAGCAAAGGAATCAAGTAAAAGTGCTGAAACAGTTGCAGCAGCAGCTGAAGAACTAACAGCCTCAGCTGGTTCAATGGTTCATAAAATGGAAGATTCAGCAGGGAATCTTAATTCTGTTGCATCAGCAATGGAGCAGATGACTTCAACAATTTCTGAAATTGCAGCAAATACTTCAACGGCAAATCAAAGAACAGAAGAATCTGTAAAACAGATTGAGCGTTTTGCAAAAGTAATGAAGGAGCTTGGAGATGCCGCAGATCAAATAGGTAAGGTTACAGAAACAATAAGTAATATTTCGGATCAGACAAATCTGCTTGCACTTAATGCTACTATTGAAGCAGCAAGAGCTGGAGAAGCAGGAAGAGGGTTTGCTGTTGTAGCAGGTGAAATAAAAGAGCTTGCATCTCAGACAGCTGAAGCAACTAAAGATATTAGTCTTAGAATAGGCGGTATTCAGGAAGCTGCTCAAAGAGCCGAAGCAGATGTTAACGGAATTGTAAAGGGGATTGGACAAGTAGACGACATTGTTTCTGCAATAGCTTCTGCAGTTGAGGAACAGACATCTGCAATAGGCGAAGTAAGTTTAAATGTTAATAATGTATCTGCTATGGTAAATGAGGCAAGCAACCAAAGCAGCGAAATGAAAAACGTGTCAGAAGAAATTTCAAGGGATATGTCATCTGTAAGTGCATCAGCTGTTCAGGTTGAAGGTGCAAGTGCTCAGGTTCAGCAGACAGTTCGTGAACTTTCAAATCTTTCCGAGGAAATTCAGGAGATGATTATGCAGTTTAAAGTATAACCTAAATTGAGCGTTTCATATTTTTAAATCAACAAATTCTCAATGAATCAAGCTTATTATATTTAAAAATATGAAACCTGCGAGCTTTCCAATTTTGCTGCATCTACGGCGTTAAATTGCATCACGCATAGCAAAGCAAAAGCCTGATACAATTTGTACTTATATGCAGCAAACTTGAAAATCGATCAATTTAGGTATAAGTATAATAAGCCAAATTAATTAAAAAATATAAAACCCTTAATTCAGGTTAGATTAAAAATTTATAGTTTTCCAATATCGGACAATAATTGTTATTGTCCGATATTGTTTTCTAGTATCAAAATAAAAAAAACTTTTTTAATTAAAAATTTATTATTAATTAGTGATTGGCCGAAAAAAAAGACCATTTTCGTTCAGCAAATAATTAAGGTTATTATGTAAAATATAAAATAATGTAAGGTTTTATAATTAGGTTATCTAAAAATGGAGTTTTTCCTTAAATTTAAAATTGCAGCAAAAATTCAGGGGGTTTTTAGTCGTGAAAAAAAAAGGTTATGGGATTGGCATTGACACAGGCGGAACTTTTACAGATTCAGTTTTGAAAAATCTTGAAACCGGTGAAATCGAGTCTTTTGCAAAAGTTCCAACTACGCATTTTGATCTTGGAAAAGGAATAGAAATCTGTCTTGATTTTTTATTTAAAGATAAAAATATAGAAAAAGATCAAATAAAAATCATTGGTGTTTCAAGCACACTTGCAACAAATGCAGTTGTTGAAAACAAAGGAGGGGATACAGCTCTTTTTATTATAGGAATAGAAAAACATATGGAGCTTCCAGTTGCTGGATTTAAGTTTATAGATGGAGGTCATGATGTTTATGGAAATGAAGTTACTCCCCTTAATATGGAAGCACTAGTTGATGGGATAAGCTTTTTCAGAGGAAGGGTTGATTCTTATGCTGTTGTATCTTCAATGAGCTTTGCCAATCCTTCCCATGAGCTTGTTGCAAAAAAGGCAATAAGCCTTATGGATAATAAACCTGTTTATATTTCCTCTGATGTAAGTTCAGCTCCAGGTCTTGAAGAAAGAGCTGCAACTGCTGTTTTAAACGCAAGGCTGATGCCTGTAATGGAAGGTTTTATCAAAGGGTTAAAAAAAAGTGTTGAAAAATATGCAGATATCAAAACTTTAAAAATTATTGACGGAGCAGGTGGTTTTTTAGATTTTGAAGAAGCGGTTGAACGCTCGGTAAAAACATTTGGAAGCGGGCCTGCTTCAACTGCATATTTTGGTGCTATGAATGCTGAAAATGCACTAGTCTGCGATATAGGGGGAACGACAACAGATATTTTGCTGGTAGAGGGGAAAGAGCCTGTTACAGACAGTACAAGCAGAATAGGAGATCTAGATACCCATGTAAAAACAGTAAGAATGAAAACAATAGGGCTTGGAGGTGACAGCAGAATAGGACTTGATTTAAGAAAAAATCTTTTTATTGGGCCAAAAAGAGTTAATCCGCTTTGTTTTGCAGACAATATTTTAGATCCTAAAGACTGGATGAATTATTTTGAAAGTGATGTTTTATACAGTCTTTTGGATAATGAAAATATAAATGATGAAATAAGAGATTGTTTCAGAGGGAAGGATTTTCTAACAATTAATGACTTTTATAGAATTATGGGCAAAGGAGAAAAGACAAAGGAAAGAGTTGAAGATTTTGTGAATAGAGGATTTTTGAATGTTTTTGGGTTTACTCCAACTGATGTTTTGTGCGTTTTAGATAAAATCAAAGCTCCATTTGGGTTTAAGTCAGATGCTGCTGCAATAATTCTTTCAAAGGAACTAGGCATTTCTGTAATTGAACTTTGTGAAAAATTACTTGGAATGTTTGAGGACAAAATTGTTGATTCAGCTTTGGAATTTCTCACTTCTCATTATTCAGGAAAAAGAATTAAGGAAGTTTTTCCTGACTGGAGAAATAATAAATATATAAAAATTGAGTTCTCTTCTAAATTTCCAATAGTTGGAGCAGGAGCAGCTGCAGATCATTTTCTTGTAGGAGTTGCCGAAAAACTGAAAACGAAACTAATCCTCCCAAAATATCATGAAGTCGGAAATGCTGTTGGTGCTTTAAATATTACTCTAATTCATTAGTTCTTGGCTAAAAAGCATGATTTTTAGTTCACCTGCTTTTTAGTGAGTTTTTTACTGTAAATAAACGGCAAATTGCATCAGACATAGCAAAATTACAGCCTGATACAATTTGCCGTTATATGCAGCAAATTTGAAAATCGCTGAAATCAGTTTTTATGAGTTTTCGTTTCCCTGAAGCATTTCATCATGTTCCTCCATATTCCAGGGCAGAACTCCTGGTGAAATATGAAGAAAATGAAGATATTTTTCAAACTGGTTTAATATGTCATCTATTATCTGGCTTTTGTCATAGCCATAAATATCGTATGACTGGCCGCCTCTTCTTAGAAAAACTTCAGCTCTGTAATAATGGCGTGATTTACTTTCCTTGGGCGGAAGTTCGGGATAGGCAAATTCTGGCATAAGATATTCACATAAACGAATATCATAAAGGAAATCAACCATGTCATTTCTTTTTACTTCAATGTAGGCACGGTAATTTTCATTATCAAGGGTAACTTCTGCATCCCATCCCTTTGACTTTAATTCGTCCTTAACATGATTCATGCTGAGCATTACTTCACCCTTAATAAAATCTATTACTTTGGTTTGATTGGGGAAACGTATAAGGCCGGCAAGTCTTGCTCTCCAGCCTCCTTTACCACCCTCTGAGTTTTGTCTAAATCTTTGCATATGACTTTGGAGACTTACTTCTGTGTGGCTTTCAATTACTAAAGCCCGCCACATGCCAAGTGCTGCAATAAGCATTATTACTGCAAATGGAAGTGCAGTAGCTATAGCCATTGTCTGCAAAGCCTTGAGTCCTCCTGCCATTAAAAGAGCTGACGCAACCACACCTTCAGTCACAGCCCAGAAAGAACGGTGCCATACAGGGGAATCATCATTTCCACCAGCTGAAAGAGAATCAATAACAAGAGAACCTGAGTCTGATGATGTTACAAAAAAAGTTATGATTAAAAATACTGTGAGTACTGACACTACAGATGTGAATGGCAGAGCTTCATACAATTTGAAAAGAGCAAGTGCATGATCTGACTGAACATGGTTAATAAGTTCATGGTAGCCTTCATTCATAATAAGGTGAAGAGCTGTATCTCCAAATATTGAAAACCATAAAAAAGTAAATAATGAAGGCACAAACATTACTCCAAAAACAAATTGACGTATTGTACGGCCTCTGCTGATTTTAGCTATGAATAAACCTACAAATGGTGCCCAGGCTATTGTCCATCCAAAAATAAATAGAGTCCAGTTTCCAATCCAGTCGCTTCTTACATATGCCTGAAGGTTGAATGTTCGTTCAATTATGTTGTTGAGATAACTTCCTGTGTTTTGTAAAAATGTTTCAAGAATAAAAATTGTAGGCCCGACAACAAAAACAAAAGTCATCAAAATAATTGCAAGAATCATGTTCAAGATTGAGAGGTTTTTTACACCCTTGTCCATTCCTGCAAGAACAGAACAAAGTGCCATTGCCGTTATTATTGCAATTGCTGTTATCTGAACCCAGGTTGCAACAGGTATTTTAGGTATTAGATAATTTATTCCGGCATTTATTTGTGCAACTGACAATCCAAGTGTTGTTGCAACTCCAAAAAGAGTTCCAAGAATTGCAAAAACATCTACTGCATGGCCTATTGGGCCGTGTATTTTATCACCAACAATTGGATAAAGTGCCGAACGCATTGAAAGGGGCAGTCCGTGACGGAAGGCGAAATAGGCAAGAACAAGACCTACAAGTCCATAAATTGCCCAGATATGGAATCCCCAATGGAAAAAAGCAATCTGCAATGCAAGCTTGGCTGAATCTATGCTTGCCGGTGCTCCCTGTGGGGGAGAGGCATAATGAAGAACAGGCTCGGCAACTCCGAAAAATAAAAGTGCAATTCCATAGCCTGCGGAAAAAAGCATGGCAAACCAGGCTGGAAAACTGTATTGAGGTTCAGCATGATCGGGGCCAAGCTTAATGTTTCCCCATTTTGATACAGCAACAAGTACAAAAAAAACAAGAAAAATTGCAACAGACAGCATATAAAACCAGCCAAAATTTGTTGTAATAAAAGACAATATTGATGCAAAAAAATTTCCTGCAAGTGAAGGATTGCTGATAGTTCCAAGTACAATCAGAAAAATTACAAATACTGCCGGAAGAAATACCGGCAAAAGAATAGTGTCGTGCCACTTTGGTTTTTCCATCTAGGTATCTCCTTAGATTTAACTTTAATAAGCTAATCAAAAGTATAGTTTATCTCTGTTTTTATTAAGATAATCTGATAATTAAAATTTCGGTTTAAATAATAAATATCAAATTTATTATTATTTGGGTAGTTAAAATGAATTTTGGTTCAGTATATATTTCAGGGTTTTGAATGTAACTAATTTGAATTTTTATTAAATTTTAAAAAAAATAAATAGGATTGACCGAAAACCAGGATTTTTTGTTCAGTTGATGATAATGAAATTTTAATCTGTGCATCATGGTTATTTTGACGATTAAAATTTGAATCCGATCCATAAACTGATAAAAAAAACGGTTTTCGTTCCAGCTAGTGATTTGTCTTTAACTAAGTCCAAGAGTTCCCTTTGGATTCATAATGTGATTTTCATCAAAATAATTTTTTACATTCTTAAAAAATTCAAATTCATTTTCTCCAATATGATTTTTAAATAAATGAGCCATCATTCGGCCAATTCCGTGGTGATGGGATAAAGATCCGCCTGAAGCATCTATTTTTTCAATTATTTTTCTTTGAAAATTAAGATATTCCTCTTTTGAACTGAATTTTCCAATGAAAATAAAGTACAGATTTGTTCCCTGTGGATAAAAATGAGAAGAGTGGGTCATGCATATTGTTTTTGGCCGGGATTTAACAAAATTTCTTACTTTTGTATGGACTTCATGAAGATTTGACCATTTTACACTTGTTTCCAGAGTGTCAATATATATGCCAAAGTCATTTAAGTCTTCCCTCATATATGGATCGCTATATCTGCCGTGTTCCCACTTTGAAACGGGATAGCCTGTAAGATACATTCCATTGAAATTCTTTGCTGTTTTTTTTATATTTTTTAATACTGCCTTTGAATATGATTTTAATCCTTCTGTGTGTCCTATTAAAAGGCATCTTTTCATTGGAAAATACCCTTTGAGTTTCATGAAAAAATCAAGTGGAGTACCTTCAATTCCATAAAGCTTAAGTCCGACATCTGTTTCTTCTTCATCTGAAATTCTAAAAACTGCAGGAACTCCTCCTTCAGACTGGGTTATTTCACGGCAGGCTTCAACAGCCTCTTTCCATGAAGGAAAAATAAATGAGAATTTTTTCCTGTTTTCAGGCATGAATCTGAAAACTTTCAGCTTTAATTCCACAAGTATTCCAAAAACTCCCTCGCTTCCAAGAAAAATCTGGCCAATGTCTGGTCCTGCAGCACTTGCAGGGAAGTCTGCTGTTTTGATTATTCCTTTTGGGGTAATATATTCCTGGCTTATTACAAGGTCTTTTGCATCCCCGTAATATGTTGAAGCCTGGCCAGAACCAAGGGTTACAACCCAGCCTCCTGCTGTAGAATATTCAAATGACTGTGGGAAATGCCCGCAGGTATATTTTCTTTTTGAATTAAGAACTTTTGGTGCATTATTCAGAATTCTCTCAAGATCAGGTCCAAAAATTCCAGGTTCCACAGTAATTGTCTGATCTGTTTCATTGAATTCCTTAATCCTGTTCATATGTGTTGACATTACAATTGTAACTCCGCCTTCAGAGCATTTGTGCCCAATAGTTACGGACGAACCCCCTGAAAAAACATGGATCGGGATTTTATTGGAGCTGCAAATATTTATAATTTTAGAAATGTCATTTTTGCTTCTTGGATGAACTGCAATGTCTGTTATATTTTCAATTTTTTTTTCTCTTAAATCAATTGCTTCTTCAAGGGTTTTGCCATTGGAGTATTTTACTCTTGAATAAATGTCAGACTCTACATTTTCTTTTCCAAGGATGTAAATTAACTTTTCAATCACTTCCTTTTTAATGTTAATTTCTTTTTCACCCTTTATTTCATCATTGCCTGTATCTGAAGCAGGCCTAAAAAAATCTTTGTCACTCAAAGAAAATGTTTTTTTTATAAGTGAGTAAAGCCTTTTGTTTGGGTGTTTAAATTCACTTGGATTTCCCCACTTGAATATTGATCTGTAGCTGTTTTTTTCGGGTGGATTATTTATCCATTTAGGCTCAAAGTTATTTTTATTCATAATTTTTCCCTTTTATCTGTAGATTTCCGGATAGCCCGTAATTTGCCTTATTTCCTTATAAACCGGTTCTAATGCCTTATACATTTTTGAATAAACATTTTCGTAAATTTTTTTATAGAGGATTGAACTGGATTCATTTGGGATAAATTCTTTCTGGTAATTTATCATATGAGTGCCTGCATCTTTAATGTCCTTGTAAAAGCCAAGTCCATAGGCAGTGATTATTGCGGCACCAAGGCCTGATGTTTCACATGTCTTTCCTCTTAATATGGGTCTGTTAAAAATATCTGCAGATATCTGACATATGTTGTCACTTTGTGAGGCTCCTCCTGAAACAGCAAGTTTTTTTACTTTTGTTTTTGATTTTTTTTCAATTTTTAAAAGACCGTCAAAAAGAGCGTAGGAAAGGCCTTCAATTACTGCCCTGTAAACATGTGCCCTTGTGTGAACATCTCCAAAACCAATTATTGCACCTTTTGCATTATGATGGTTTAGACCAGGACTCCAAAATGGCTGTAAAACAAGGCCCATAGCACCTGGAGGCGTTTGGTCAAGGAGCCTGTCAAGAAGTATTTCAGGTTGAACTCCAGTTTTTTGAGCCTCTTTTATTTCAGGATGGGCAAATTCGTTTTTATACCAGGTTATCATCCAGTATCCCCTGAAAATTTCAACTTCTGGATTGTAATGTCTTGGATATGGAGCAGGGTAGGGCGGCATGAACTTGATTGGTTCAAAATACTTTTCAGAGGTTGTCTGAACAGTTGCTGTTGTTCCAAAACTTAAAGATGCAGTTTCATTTGAATAAACTCCGTTTCCTATTGTTTCGCATCCTTTGTCAGACCCGCAGGCAATAACAGGTATTCCCTTTTTAAGGCCTGTTTCATCTGAAGCCTTTTGGCTGAGATGACCAATTGTCTGTCCCGGCTCAATAACTTCAGGAAGTTTTGATTTTTCCACAGGAAACAAAAAAGACTGGATTTCATATTTTGAAGCCCATTGCATTTTTTTGTAGTTAAATGGAATATGTCCTATTTGTGATGCCTTGGAATCCTTGAATACGCTGGTTAATTTATGATTTAAAAAGCCTGACACCTGAAGATATTTATATGTCTTGTCCCAGATTTTTTTTTCATTTTGCATTATCCAGTTGCATTTTCCTTCAGCCTGAATCTTGTAAATTGTTTCAAGCATTCCAAGTGCCTTTGCACCTGATTTAACAATAAAATTTGGCTGGAAAACCGGGGTTGCCTTTCTCTGGTCAAGCCAGGTTATGGCAGGCCTCAATGCTTCTCCGTTTTTATCACAGCATATCATTGTATCTCTTTGTGTCGTAACTCCAATTCCTGCAATAAGGTCTGTAAGGTCAGGATAATTTTTTTTAAGTTCCTTTATTCCCTTGATTGTGCTTGCCCAGAATATATTGGCATCCTGTTCAGCCCAGCCCGGGTTTAAACTGAAATATGGTTCATATTCAATTTTTTTTGTTGCAAGAAGATTCCCGCTTAAGTCAAAAATATGGGTTCTCAAACTCTGGGTTCCGCAGTCTATGGATAAAATTGTAGGTTCCATTTTTTGCTCCGCCTAATTTATTTCAGATGAAAAATACTTTTTATATATTGCAGAGTACCTTTTGATTTCAAAATCCCACTTATTGTTGTCCCATTTGAGATTTTCCATACTTAGGTTTTTTATTTCATCCATATAATCCATTCCTCCGTTTCTCAATACAAGGCCAAGTCTAAGCCTTCTTAAAAGGAGATCATCAAGGTGCTTTATTGTTTTATCTTTGGAAGCAGCATGGATTTCTGCAAAACTTATTGGAGTATTTTCTATTTTTCTTAAAAGATTCTTTTTTTTGTAATAATCAAAGTCATGATTATTTGTGTATCTTCCTTTGAGTCTTAACTCATCCTCAGGACAATTTTGAGAAATAAGATTAAAAACAGGAAGTATTCTGCTTTTGAGTTTTATGTCTTTAAAGTGTTTTTCAATGTGCTCTATTGTATCCCAGGCAAGTTTTCTAAATGTTGTAAGTTTTCCGCCTGTAACAGAAATAATCTTGTTTTTTTCCCATACAAGATGTTCTCTTGATTCTCTGGAAGGATCTTTTTTTGAGTTTTTTGAGCTTATTACCGGTCTTATACCTGAAAATGTTGAAATGATATCTTCAGGTGAAATCATATTTTTACCTAAAATATGGTTTGCTCCTTCAATCAGATAATCAGCTTCTTTTCTGCTTATTTTCAAGTCTTTTAATGAAGATGCATCAATATCTGTTGTACCTAATATAAGAGAGCCTTCCCATGGAATAAAAAAGACAGGTCTTTTGTCCCTTGGATGAATAAAAGACAGAGCAAAGTCTAGGTTGAATTTGTTTTTTATTGTTAAATGACTTCCTTTAAGAGGTCTGATAAATGTATTTTTATCAGGAAGATTGCAAAGGCCTGATGCAGAAACTCCAGTTGAATTTATTATCAGTTTTGATTTGAAAGTTTTGATTTCTCCGGTTTCGGTTTTTGCATGAACAATTTTAAAGCCGGATTTATTTTCAATTTTTACTGCTTTACAATAGTTTTCAAAAAAAGCATTTTCATTTTTAATTGCTTCATTTACAAGTCTTGCTACAAGTACTGAATCATCTGCTGCTGCATCTGTAAATGAATAGCCTCCCTTTAAATTTTCGGATTTCAGGCAGGAAAATTTTTTCATGAGTTCTTCTGTGTGAAGATATTTGTGTCTGAGCTTCAATGCCATTAAATCATATACAAGAAGACCGGCCCCAAGACTAAGCCTTCCAGGCGACTGCTTTTTGTACAAAGGCATGACAAACTCAATTGGCGAAACAAGCCCTTTTGCTTCATTTAAAAGTTTTTCCCTGTGTATGACAGATTCATATGTGAGATGGAGATTGCCCTCTTTTAAATATCTAAGACCTCCGTGGACAAGTTTTGATGATTTGCTTGATGTACCTGAACCAAAATCATATTTGTCAATAATCAAAACCTTGAGATTGGAATTGGAAAGCTCATTGAAAATCCCGGCTCCAGTTATTCCTCCGCCAATAATAATTATGTCGAAAGTATTATTTCCCATAGATTATTCCCTGTTAAGTTTTTTCCATATTGATATTGCTTCTGTCATTGCTGTAAATATGAGGTTGTCAGGATTTTTATTGCCAGATAAAACAAGTTTTAAGTCGTTGTAATATTTGATTGATGAAACCCTTGCATCATTCAGTTTGAAATATTCCTGTCCAAAAAATAAAAATAAAGGCCTAAATTCATTGTAAACAAGTTTGTAGACTCTGTTTTCAGACAGCTCCACAATTTTTTCCTGAAGCCTCCAGTCATAATGGGTAAACTCTTTTGAGGATGAATCCATATCTGGAATATCAATTTCCATTATCAACTTGAAATCAGTCAGATTTTTATTAAAGGCTGTATTTGCACAAATTGGAAGAATTCCTGCTCTAACTTCAAGAAGTTCAATAATCAGTGGGAAAGGGAAAAGATCCTTGTTTTCATTGAGTCCTGTAAGAATTCCAAGGCCTCCTTCGTCCCAGAAATTTTTAACAGTTGAAGGCTTTCCGTGCTTTATTGCAATCCATCCTTCTTTTTCCATGAGCTTTAAGACTTCTCTTAATGTAGCCCTTGTAACTCCAAGATATTCCGATAAATTTCTTTCTGAAGGCAGGTTTATCCCTGGTTTCCACTCACCCTGAATGATTTTTCTTATAATTTCTCTTCTGGCATGTGCTGCTGGTTTGATTGGTTTTTCCATATAGTCTCCAAATTTCTTTTCTGGTATGAGGTCATACCAGTTTTTTAAAGATAAATCAAATCCAAATTAAAATTTTAATCAGGAATTTATATTTTGAATTAAACTTAAAGCATTTGTTATATATGGATTGTGGGTTAAAAATCGCTAGAATTTAAAATTAGTTGCTTACCGAAAATGGCCTTTTTTCCAATTCTCAAGTCAGATTCAAAATTTAAACCTCAAAATAATGGATAAATCCTAAAGATTAAATTTCCCTTGAACTTAACAAAAAAAAGAATTTTTTTGGTCAATCACAAATTAGTCAATTCCATATTCTGCAAGCAAAGCATCAATATTTTTCTGGGATATTTTTTCCTGTACTTCTTTTTTAATAACTTCGCAATCAAGATCAGGATTAGCTTCCTTGCTTTTGAGCATAAGATTGTGGGATACGTATAATTTATTTATTATCTCTTCAATGTTTTTTATGAATTCAATGACTTTTTTTATTTGCTGCCCAATAATATCTTGAAAACTAAGAGCTGTTAAAATTTCAACCATATTGTTGTTTATACTATCAAAAAAAAATTTTCTATCTTCATTATTGCTAAGCCAGTCTTTTTGATCTGCTTTTGCAATCAGATCAATTTGTTTTTCAACTATGTCCATGACAGTAAATGTTGCATCTTCTGTCTTAGAATAGATTCCTGAGAGTTTGTCTGCTGCGTAATGAAATATATCGCCTGGTGCTTCATCATTATCATGATATTTTTGTATACCTGTAGAGTTTTTGAGATTTTGAATTTCATTAATCAACTGAGTAAGGCCACTTTGAACTTCATTTGTCATTGATTGATAAAATTCCCCGTCGGATAAAGCTTTCCCCAGGGCTTTTCGAACTTCTTTTTCAATAGAAGCTTCAAGGGTTTCTTTGACAGTTTTACTTATGTGCTCGTTTAATTTGTTTGCTATGGTTGTAAGAATTTCTTCTTCCATAAAAATATCAGCCCAAAAATTTTTGCATGTTAAAAAAAGAGTATCCTCTATTGCCTGTTTTTGCTTCATACATTGCTGCATCTGCTTTTTTTATAAGTTCCTTTACATTATCCCCATCGTCTGGGAAAATTGAAATTCCTATGCTTGCAGAAACACTTACTTCCAGGTCTCCAATATTAATAGGCCTTTCAATGATTTTTAAAATTCTTTTAGCTCCAAGAGATGCATGAATTGCTTCTTTAAGTTCAGAAAGAGCTAGTATAAATTCATCGCCTCCAAATCTGGCAACAGTATCAGTTTTTCTTAAGCAGTTTTTCATTCGATCGGAAATAACTTTAAGCACAATATCTCCTGCTTTATGACCATAGGTATCATTTACAGGCTTAAAACCGTTCAGGTCAAGAAAAATCACTGCCATTTTTTGGTTGTGCCTTTCGCATCTGTAAATTAGCTGGGTAACCCTGTCAAAAAAGATTTGCCTTGTAGGAAGTCCTGTTAGAATATCAATGTGCTGGCTGCTTGCATTGATTTTGATTGGAGTAAAAACCAGATAGATTTCCTGTGTTTTTTCGTTATAAAGTGATTTGACAAATCTTGTCTGGCCAAACAGCCGGCATTTCTGGGTTTCAACCTTGTTTTGTTTAATCTGTTCAAAGAAAAGGTTTAGGTCTTTAAAAGTTTCAAGAGCTATTACTTCCTGTATATTTTTATTTAGAAGAGTATCTCCGTCAGCTGATTCTGCCATTGTTTTGTTATAATATATTATTTGACAGCTGCTGTTTATGATACACATTTCAAGTGGTATAATTTTATGAAATAATTCGTATTGTGGGTATCTCATTTTAGTCCAGGTAAATTATTGTTTAGAAAAAGGTTTATATTTGAAGATGATAGCTTTAAAAAGTAATTAGATCAAATTTAAAGATTTATTTTTTTTGATATGATAGCAAATTGATAAATAAATTAAAGTTTTTTTGTTTAAGACCAAATTGAAAATAATGTATTTTTTATCTGCCTTCTAAAAATTATAAATTGGAGGAAATATGTTTTTTGAAACAATAAAATATGATCTGATTGATAAAACAGCAGTGATTACCCTGAATAGACCGGAAAGAATGAATGCAGTGTGTGAGGAAATGTATGATGAACTTCAGGCTGTTTTTAATAGTATTGAGGCTGATAAAAATGTCAATTGCGTAATTATCAAGGGTAGTCCCTATATGAAAAATGAAATTTTAAAATATTCATTTTGTGCAGGAGCAGATTTAAAAAAACATAAGGAAGGAAAACGTACCCATAGCGATAAGAGAAAATATATTGAAAAAGCACATTTAGTTAACAAAAAAATATTTGAATTTCAAAAACCTGTTATAGCCTGCTTAAATGGACATGCAAGGGGTGCGGGTGTAGAACTTGCTCTTTGCTGTGACTTTATAATTATTGGAGAAGAGGCAACAATTGCTTTTCCTGAAACTGGTCTTGGAACTTTTGTAGGCGGTGGTGTTACCTGGATTCTTCCCCGTATTGTAGGTTTGATGGAGGCAAAAAATCTTATTTTTACAGGTAAGGTTTTAAATGGAGTTGAAGCTGTAGAAAAAGGTCTGGCTTTGTTTTCTTGTAAAATTGACAATGTTTATGATAAAACCCTTGAATTTGCTATGAATTTTGGAAACAGGGCACCTGTATCAGTTGGCTACGGTAAAAAACTTCTTAACAAATCATGGCAGTTTGATTATGAAACATCCTCAAATTTAGAAGCAGACGCTATTTTATCCTGCATGGATACAAAGGACTGGCAGGAAGGAATTGATGCCTTTAATGAAAAAAGAAAACCTGTTTATAAGGGGGAATAATGGATTATTCCAGAATTTTTAAACCTGATTCTGTGGCAATAATAGGAGCTTCAAGAGATGAAACCAAAAGAGGGTTTAGAGCAGTGTCCACTCTTCTTGAAGAAAGGTATGAAGGTGCAATTTATCCTGTAAATCCCAGAGAAAAAAGAATTCTTGGATTAAGATGTTATCCGAGTGTTCTGGCGGTAAAGGAAAAAATTGACCTTGCTCTGATTACTCTTCCTGCAGATAAAGTTCTTAACGCAGTTTATGAATGCGGAGAAAAAGGTGTTGCAGGTGTTATAATAATTGCCGGAGGTTTTGGAGAAATTGGCAATCTTGGAAAATCCAAGGAAGTTGAGCTGGTTGAGACTGCCAAAAAATATGGGATGAGGATTATTGGACCAAATACTTCAGGATTTATAAATGTAGGAATAAATCTAGATCTTGTGGGAATAAAAGATGTCCCAAAGGGCAAAATAGCACTTTTAACACAGAGCGGGAATATAGCTCTTCATATGATTACTGAAGCAAAGCTTAAGAGCATGTCGGGTTTTTCATACTATGTAGGCGTTGGAAATGAGGCAGACCTTCAGTTTTATGAATATTTAAAGTTTTTTGCAGATGACCCTGATACAAATACGATTCTTATGTATGTTGAAGGATTGAGAAATGGAAGGGAATTTTTAAAACAGGCATACAATACTACACTTAAAAAACCGGTTGTAATGCTTAAAAGCGGCAGGTCAAGTTCAGGAAAAATGGCTGTTGGCTCACACACTGGAGCCCTTGCCGGAATTTCTGAAGTCGCAAGAAATGCTTTTAGAAGAGTAGGTATAATAAATATAGAAAAATCAGAGGAGCTTTTTCCTGTTGCAGAATCCTTGTCATCGCTTCCTCCAATAAAAAATAATAATGTTGCAGTTCTTGCAGATGGAGGAGGACATGCAACGATATCTGCAGATACTCTTACAGACCTTGGAGTGAATATTCCTGTTTTAAGTGCTGAAACCCAGAAAAAATTAAAAGCAATTCTTCCAAACAATGCAAATGTTTCAAATCCAGTTGATGTTGCAGGTGGTACAGATTCTGATCCTGGAGTATTTGCAGAGTGTGCCAAAATTTTGATATCTGATCCAAATGTTGGAGGAATTCTTATAGCAGGTCTTTTTGGGGGGTATGGGATAAGATTTGCCGAAAAACTTAAATTTGCAGAAGAAGATGCAGCCCACAGAATGGGTAAAATGGTTGAAAAATACAAAAAACCAATTGTGCTTCAAAGTCTGTACAATTTTGCAAAACCCCATTCTCTGGACCTTTTAAGATATTATGGAATTCCAGTTTATGACTCTCTTGATATAGCATGCAAAGTAATATCTTCTCTTTCAGCCTATGGGATTTATCTTGATTCCTACCATAAAAAAACCAATTTTGTTATGAAATGGGGAGCAAAGGCTAGAAAAAAAGGGGAAAAAATTATTGAAAAAGCATATCTTGATAAAAGAAATGTTCTGCTTGAGCATGAGGCAAAGGAGCTGCTAAAAGAACATAAAATAGTCGTCAAGTCAGAAAAGGTTGTAAAATCAGCTGATGAAGCAGTTAATTTTTCGAAGGGAAAACCCCTTGGAGTTGCTTTAAAAATTGTATCCCCTGATATTTTGCATAAAAGTGATGCAGGCGGAGTCAAACTCAATCTAAAAACAGAAGATGAAATAAGAAACGGTTTTAATGAAATAATTGAAAATGCCGGAAAATATAAATTTGAACCAGATATTCGAGGCGTTTTGGTTTCAGAAATGGTTAGACCCGGAACTGAGGTAATAATTGGAACAAAATTTGATGACCAATTCGGCCCTGTAATTATGTTTGGAATAGGCGGAATTCTTGTTGAGGTTGTTAAAGATGTATCTTTCAGGGTTCTACCAATTCAAAAATATGAAGCAAATAGAATGATTTCTGAAATTAAATCTTCTCCCATACTTGACGGAGTAAGAGGACAGCCCCAGGTCGATAAAAAGGCTCTTGTTAATCTTTTAGTAACTGTATCAGATATAGTTGAAGCCTATCCTCAGATTAGAGAAATGGACCTTAACCCTGTTATTTTAAGGGAAGATGGTTTTGATATTGTTGACGCAAGGATAATTCTTAATGAACCTTGAACTGCAAACAGCTTTTTTTAGATAAAAGCTTTTCAACATAGTAAGGAGAGGCTTATGTATAGTGAGATAATTTTTGAAAAAAAAAACAGGACAGCAGTAATTACTTTAAACCGTCCTGATAAAAACAATGTTGTCACAGGTGAAAAAATAATTTTTGAATTAGAAAGTGCTGTAAAAGAAATAAATACAGACAAGTCTATATCAGTTGCTGTTTTGTGTGCAAACGGCAAGGTTTTTTCAGCAGGCGGTGACTTGAATTCAATGAAAGACAAGTCTGGAATGTTTGCAGGAAGTCCTCATGAGCTCTTTGAAAATTATCAGGAAAATGTGCAAAGAATTCCAAAGGCTTTTTATTCTCTTGAAGTGCCTTCCATAGCAGCTGTGAACGGGCCTGCATCTGGAGCAGGCTGTGATCTTGCATTTATGTGTGATTTAAGAATTGCTTCTGAAAAAGCATGGTTTTCTCAGGCCTTTATTAATGTAGGGCTTATTTCAGGTGACGGAGGACTTTATTTTCTTCAAAAAATATCAAATTATCCTATTGCGGCTGAAATGGTTTTTACAGGAGCAAAAATTAGTGCTAAAAGAGCATTCTCTGCTGGTATGGTTAATAAAGTCGTTAGTGAATCAGATGTTTTGGAAGAGGCGATGAAAATGGCCGAGGAAATTGCAAAAAAACCTCCTGTTACAATAAGGCTTTGCAAAAAATTGCTAAAGACCACCCAATGGAAGAATCTAAATGATGTTTTAGATCAGTCTGCTTTAACACAGTCATTATGCCATAATACATTGGATCATTTTGAAGCTGTTAATGCATTTCTGGAAAAAAGAAATCCTGTCTTTAAAGGAGAATAATTGTTTTATGTATAACAAAAATTGGTGTGTTGTAATTCTTGCTGCTGGCAAGGGAAAAAGAATGGAATCAGATTTGCCAAAAGTATTGCATGAAATTGAGGGAATTCCAATGGTAGTAAGAGTCTGTAATGCAGCAGAAATTTTGAGCGATGATATTGTAATTGTTGTTGGACATAAAGCAGATGATGTAAAAACAACAGTATTAAAAAGCAAAAAAGTTCGTTTCGCTTTTCAAAATGAGCAAAATGGAACAGGTGATGCGGTTAGGTCAGCAATTGAGTATTTTGGTGAAGATGTAAAACATATAATGATTCTTTGTGGAGATACTCCATTGATAAAAAGTAAAACATTAATAGAATTTGCTGCTGAACACGAGAAAGGTTGTTTTGATGTTTCTCTACTTGGGATGGAACTTGATAATCCAAGTGGGTATGGAAGGCTTGTAAAAGATAGCCTTGACAATATTATGAAAATAGTAGAAGAAGCTGATGCAGATGAAAAACAAAGATGTATTCGTCTCGTTAACTCAGGTATTTATTGCTTTAAAAAGGAATTTTTAGTCCAAAGTCTTTTAAAAATTAATTGCAACAATGCACAAAAAGAATATTACCTTACAGATCTTGTAAATATTGCCTATTTACAAAATGAAAACAGCGTAGGATATCATGTCTTAAAAAATCATGAAGAGGCTCTTGGAGTTAACAGCAAAAAAGAGCTTGAATCTGTAAGGCAATTATTTGCAGATGCCTTGTCAATGGCTTAAATAACTTGACTTTGAAAAGCTAAAAAGATTATATTGACACTAAAGTATGTGAGGTGTGATTTGGGAAGTGAAGAAGTTTTTAACCAGTTTACCAGGTTGGAAGAAAAAATAGAAACTCTTATAAATAAATGCGTTGTGCTGGATAAAGAAAATTTTGAATTGAAAAATAAAATTTCAGACTTGGAAAATTTAATTAAATCAAAAGAAGAATCTGAAGTTGAGAAAACAAGAGAAGCTGAAGAGTTGAAGCTTAAAATTGACAATATAATTGAAAAAATATCCAATTTCAATGCACAAGGCGTTTCATAAAGATAATATATTTTGAATGACATAATAAACATAGAAGTCTTTGGAGAGAAATTCAGTTTTAAGGCTGATTTAAATGATAAATCAAACAGGCAGGCATTGGATTTTTTTCTTAAGGAACTCGACGAAACAGAAATAAGGCTGAGAGAAAACGCCAATAATGTTTCTAAACTGGTTAAATTGTTGCTTGCAACAATGAATATAGCAAATGATTATCTTGAAGTTCATGAAGAGCTTGATACAATTGAAAAAGATTTAAAAATAAATATTGATAAAATCTTATTGAAAATTGAAGGGTAATATAAAACCCTGCTGTGTACGTGTAAATGATAATAAAACCTGACCCAACATTTACAGAAAGGTTGTTTTCACTGATCCTGGTGTGCATGTTCCTAAATTAAGGAAAAGCCTGAAGGGGTTATTAAAACGGCCGCACTGATCCATAGGATCAGCGTTTGATCATCACGGCATAAGCGGGGTTTCATTTTGTTATTATAGTATACTTTCCTTAAATATCCCATTTTCACAAATCATTTCTTGTATTTTTAAGTTATTGGTTGTAAACCGATTTTCACTTAATATATTTAACTAAGTGAAATTGATTTATGATTTCTATGTGTATTTAGATGCTGAATAAATACTTTTAAAGATGCTTATTATCTTAGAATGAACTCCTTTGAATACAAGGGCTTCTAGTTTTTTTGCATCTAGTGAAGTTTTTTTGTTTAGTAACTATTTTGATATTTAAAATATTGTGGGGAGAGATAAAAAAATGGGAGAGAATTTTATTATATCAGCTCTCTTTGCTTTTGCAGCAGGGTTTGGAATAGCCTGGTGGATAAAGACCAGTATTATTGAAAACAGTCTGAATGCGGCAAAGCAGGAAGCCCAGAGAATAATAGCCGAAGCAAGACAAAAGGCAGACAATCTTCAAAAAGAGGCACAAATTGAGGCAAAAGACCGCCTTTTTAAAATGAAAAGTGAGTTTGATGCAGAAACTCAAGAAATGCGTTCTGAATTAAGGCTTCAGGAGAAAAGGCTTATTCAGAAAGAGGAAAATTTAGAAAAAAAAGAAAAGCTTCTTGATGAAAGAGACAGTAAAATTGTTAATTTTTCAAAGGAAATTGAAAAAAGAGAAAAAAAGGTTTTAGAGGAAGAAATCAAACTTGAAAGACTTATTGAAGAACAGCAGTCTCAGCTAGAAAAGATTTCAGGCCTTACAAAAGAAGAGGCTAAAGGTATTCTTTTAAAAGAAATGGAGCAGGATGCAAGATATGAAGGTGCAAAACTTGTTAAAAGAATAACTTCAGAGGCACAGGAACAGGCAGAAAAAGAAGCTAGGAAAATTATTGCAACTGCCATCCAAAGATATTCCGGTGACTATGTAGCAGAAAGAACAGTTTCTGTTGTAGAATTGCCAAATGATGATATGAAGGGAAGAATTATTGGAAGGGAAGGCAGAAATATCAGAGCTCTTGAAGCTGCAACTGGAATAGATCTTATTATAGATGATACTCCAGAAGCTGTTATTCTTTCAGGATTTAACCCTGTTAGAAGAGAAGTTGCAAGAATAGCACTTACAAAGCTTATTGCAGATGGAAGAATTCATCCTGCCAGGATAGAAGAAATTGTTGTTTCGGTTGAAGAAGAAGTTGACAAGACAATAAAAGAAGCAGGTGAACAGGCAGCCTTTGACCTTGGAGTGCACGGAATAGACCCTGAATTGATTATGGTTATTGGCCGTCTTAAATTCAGGACAAGTTATGCACAAAATATGCTTCAGCATTCAATAGAAGTAGGCTTTTTGTGCGGAATAATGGCTGCAGAGCTTGGGCTAGATGTTAAACTTGCCAGAAGAATGGGTTTATTGCACGATATTGGTAAAGCCATAGATCACGAAGTAGAAGGCCCTCATGCACTTATCGGTGCAAAAATTGCTGCAAAGTATGGTGAGTCTGAAGCCGTTGTTCAGGCAATAGCTGCACATCACGAGGATGTTCCACCGGAAACTGTATATGATCTTCTAGTTCAGTCGGCTGACTCCCTTTCTGGGGCAAGGCCTGGAGCAAGAAAGGAACTTTTAGAAAATTATGTAAAAAGGCTCGAAGATCTTGAAAATATTGCTTGCGGTTTTAACGGTGTTTCAGGTTCATATGCAATCCAGGCAGGACGTGAACTCAGGGTCATAGTTGAAAGTTCCAAAGTTTCAGATGACGAAGCTGTTGTTTTAAGCCAGGATATTGCTAAGGCTGTTGAAGAACAGCTTACTTTCCCGGGGCAGATTAAAGTGACTGTTATAAGGGAACTAAGAGCTGTTGGATATGCTAATAAATAAAAATTTACTGATTAAAGCTTGACTTGAAACATTTGCTTGTCATAAATTACTTACTTTTTTAGACAATAAAAATAAAAAATTAATCTAATGCTTGTCCTGCAGTTTAGCTGCAGGACAAGATTTGTTTTAACAATAAGAAGTGGAGATATTAAGCATGAATGTAATTGATGAATTTAAAAAAAGGGGTTTTGTTGATACTTTTACAAATGAGGAAGGCCTTTATGAATATCTTTCATCTCCACAATCATGTTATATAGGTTTCGACCCAACCGCTTCAAGTCTCCACGTTGGAAGCCTTGTTCCGATAATGTCTCTTGCACATATGCAAAGAGCAGGTCACAGGCCCATAGCTCTTGTTGGTGGAGGAACCGGAATGATAGGTGATCCAAGCGGTAAAACTGAAATGAGAAATATGCTCACAGTCGAGACAGTCGAATTTAATAAAAATGCCATAAAAAATCAGCTATCAAATTTTATAGATTTTAGTGATGGAAAAGCAAAAATGGTCGACAATGCCGACTGGCTTCTAGGTATAAAATATATTGAATTTTTGCGTGATATTGGAAAATTTTTCAGTATTAATCGTATGATAAAAATGGAAAGTTATAAATCAAGATTTGAATCAGAATCAGGTTTAAGTTTTATTGAATTTAATTATACCATTATGCAGGCCTATGATTTTAAAGTTTTATCAGAAAAAGAAAATTGTTTTCTTCAAATGGGTGGCAGCGATCAGTGGGGAAACATTGTAGCTGGTATTGACCTTATTCGAAGAACCAGGCAAAAAGAAGCGTTTGGACTTACATTCCCTTTGATTACAAACAGTAGTGGCACCAAAATGGGTAAAACTGAAAAAGGTGCAGTATGGCTTGATGCAAATAGAACTTCTCCATATGATTATTATCAGTTCTGGGTTAATACAGAAGATGATGATGTTGCAAGGTTTTTGTCTCTTTTTACCTTTTTACCTGTGGAAGAAATAGAGGATGTTAAAAAATTAAAAGGTAGTGATCTTAATTCTGCCAAGTCAATTTTAGCCTTTGAAGCAACTTCTTTGGCACATGGAAGAGATGAAGCTGTTAAGGCTTATGAATCTTCTGTTGCAATGTTTGGTGCAAGGGAAATACCAAAGGATCTTCTTCCTTCTAGTTGTATTTCAAGAGTCCGTGTTAATGCTGATGGTGATTCTGTTCCTTCTTCTGTTCTTTCCAAACAGCAATTTGAAGACGGTGTGGGTGTTCTTGACCTGTTTAAGGAAGCAGGGCTATGTAAAAGCACAAGTGATGCACGTCGTCTGATACAGCAGGGTGGTGCATATATTAATGAAACCAGGATAGATGCCGTTGATTATGTGGTTACTCTTAATGATTTTGTAGTCTCAGAGTCTGTTTTGAGAGCCGGCAAAAAGCGCTATCATAAAATAATTTTAAAATAATTAGAAAAAAATTAAAAAAGTGTTTGACATAAAATTTAAAATTTTATAAGTTAGCTTTTGTCCTTGAGCGAAAATGATTTGCTCAAGGAAAAGTTCTTTAAGAGAAAAAGAAAAATCAAGCAAGGCACTTGAAAAAAGAAATGAAAAAAAGTGTTGACACGGGAAGAGAAAAGATATAGTTCTGCTTTTCG
>JAVERC010000033.1:0-39148 GCA_034007295.1 Desulforegulaceae bacterium
ATTCAAATGAAAAAAAATACCGCTTCCAAGAAATATAAGAATAAAAAGGCCTAAGGGCAAAAGAGCCAAAGCACTTTTTTGTGAATATTTTTCTGTTTTTTCTGTCATTTGCACACCATTTTTTTAAAAATTAATAATAAAACGGTAGCAATAGTCTTTTTTTTAGAATTTTTAAAGGATAAATTTATAAATAAATAAGCTTTTTCTATAAAAACTGCTGAAAAAATTAAAAAAATTAAATTTTATTTATAATATAACCAGAACTGATATAGTCTTTGAAAATTCAGGAAAGACAGTCCATTTTAATAACATGCTACAAAAAACTGCAGCATGCTTCAGTAATTTACCCAAAGTTAAATATACTGTCCCCTGAACTCATCCCCTGTCCCCTGAACTCATCCCCTGAACTCCTCAAACCCTCATTCCAGCTTTGCTATATGTTTTTATCATTCTGGTCAAAAGAATTCTGTACTTGAATAAATCATGCATTATATTAAACTGAATTTAACATATTAAAGTTTTATACTGGATGGAGGAAAAAAATGCGTCCTGAAGAAATAAAAGAACATATTAACAGGCTGAAGTTATCTGAGAAGCTTCTTCTCATTGAAGATGTATGGGATTCGATTGCTCAGGAAAATAATGAACTGCCAATTTCTGACTGGCAAAAAAAAGAGCTTGAAAAAAGGTATTCTAAATACAAAAAAGGCAATTTGAAACTACATGACTGTCTGTCTGTTCATGATGAAATAAGAAGTAAATTTACATGAAAATTTTTTATACTGACAGAGCAAAAGACGATCTGGAAAGTTCTTTTAAGTGGTATCAAAATCAAAGAAAAGGGCTTGGCTTCCAATTTTTAGATTGTGTTGAAGCAGCCGTAATAAATATATTAAACTCTCCTCTTTTATACCCAAAAAAATATCTAAATTTCAGAATCTGCCTTGTAAGAAGGTTTCCCTTTAAAATTTTTTATACAATAGAAAATAATATGATTGTTATTCATTCTATTTTTGACGATAGACAGAACCCTGATAAGCAGCCTTGATATTTGAATGCTTCATTTTGTCCCTGAAAACATCTGTTTAAGAACTAAAAGAGGTACTTTTTAAAAGCTTTTTGCTTTTATTTCAATGGTTCTATTGGTCCGACCCGAAAGAGTTCAAAAGAGCCCTTACCTATTCCGAAAGAACCCTTATTTTTTTACTTTTAAAAGTTTAATCCCAAGATTTAAAATCTTCTAAATACCAAGTACCTCCATTATACTCTTTGGATAGTTTAATTTTAAAATACACTCTTTTAAATGCTCCGTAATCATTGTGAGCATCAACATAAGAAGTAATTTCCCATTCATAGCTTCTAGCTTCTTTTATATTATATGAATTTTCTGGAAATTTTGCTGATCCAGGGTTTTTCAAATAATCTAAGGTAAACCTTTTTGCCATTTTCCAAGCTTCTAATTTTATTTTTTCATTATATGTAAGAGTATTTTTCTTCTTTTTATTGATTTTCTCAACTTTTTTTTCTGAATCATTATCCTTTTCTTGAATCTCTTGATTTTTTTGGTTTTCTACTTTAACTTTTTTATCAAACTTTTTAGTATTTTCCGTTTCATATTTTTGGGACTTTATTTCTGCACTAGTTTTAAATTTTTTTCTATATTCTTCAGGTATATTAGCCATGTTATCTGTAAAATGTGTTATTCCATTTTTATCAGTATAACTATATATTTCTGCAAAACTATTTGTACTTAAAAGACAAAAAATATATAAAAAAAATATATAAAATTTCATTATAAACCTCTTTTTTTGTTTTTAGCTTAAGTAAATATAAGTATAAAAAACATTTACACAGATCAACTAAAGCAATTAACTTTTTTAAGTTTTTCTTACTTTCTATATTAAATTGATTCATTTAAAATCAATTTCAAATCGTGATAATGACTTTCAATAAAACGAATACTTGCATACTGGTTTCCTAGAATTATTTCAACTTCACAGCTCTCTGAGTTAACAAAATTCTCTTTTAATTTCTCCATAGCCTCGTTATCATTAATAATAAATTCATTATATTTTGCAGCACACACTGGGCAAAGAGCTAAATATTGAGTTTCATGTTCTTTTTTGAAATATTCATTACTTAACATCTCCTTTTTTTCAAAATAGTATTCTCCATTTTTTTTACGAAAGGGCATTTCTTCTTTGCATATCTGACACACCATCTGTCCTTCTTCATTTGTATAATTACTCCTAAGCCAGATTATTGGATCGATCAATTTATTTGTTATCCGTGTATTTCTTTCACGTTTTTTGTATTGTTTTTCAGGTGACTGTGAAAACTGTTCTTCAAATTTTTCCTGGCGTCGTTCGTGATTTTTTACCGGTTTTGTTGGGAATGCAGGTTGTGTATCTTTTTTGCCCACCCCTTCTATCCATTGTGAAAATGCTTCGGGGTTTTTTTGTATTATATCAATATGTTCAATTGATATACCTACTTCTTCGGCAAATTTTGCAACTAGATTTTGCTTCATTCCTAAGTGATTAGCCAGTTTTCTATCTTTAATAAAAGATTCCGGTAAATCATCAAGTTTTAAATCGGCTGGCTTTTTAAAATTACCATTAGTATCGGGCATCCATTCTGAATTTATAAGCAAGTGTCCAAAGTTTGAAATTTCGTGTCTTTTTTCTGCTCTATCATACGTTTGTCTTGGACATGACTCTATAGTCCCTTGTATAGAATCCGAATAAGGAACTGCTATTTTATTCCATATAAATTCACTTTTTTCAGGATTAGGTGTCATAAGAGCATTTTCTATTCCATCAATATAAATATTTAGGTCAAAACCGTCTAATCCTCTTTCATGCATACCATAAGAATCTTTAATTACCACATGGCCTTGGTAGTCAGGTTCTTTATATTTTATTCGGACAAAATCTTCTAAACCAATATCTTTAAACATTGAAATTGTATCTTCAGAATAGTCAGAGGATACAAATGCAACTGAGTCATTGCCTGAAAAGTAAACTTTTAAATCATCATTTTTAAAATAAAGTTCTTCAAGCCGACAATATTCAGGTTCAATATTAAAACAGTCTTCTATGAGTATAAAAGGTGTAAGTTTTAAAGATTTTTTAAGGCGATTTTTTTCATCATATGAATCTGTATTATAGGCATTAACAATAGTTTTTATATCCTGGTGATGTTCTTTCATTGAAATTATTTTGGAGTTATCTTTATATTTTGGTAAAATATTATTAATTATTTCTTCTATATGGTCTAGTTCAGGTATTCCTAATTCTTTTAAAAAATTATACACACTTTCATTTTCTGTAATTTCTTTTTTTACAAATGGGAGAGATGTTGATGTATCACTATCAATTAATAAATACGCATGAGCATGATTACCATAATAGAAAGGATTAACATGCTCTCCTGATTGTAAGCGGATAATTGGTTTTGATATTAAAATACCATCTGTTTGACCAGTATATCTGCTCTGTTTTTTCCAGAGCTCTTTTCTTTCACTTATATAATTATAAAATTCAACCATCCAATTATCTGGCTGTTTTTTCATAAATGATTCTGATAATTTTCTAGCAAAAACTTCAGGTGTTAAAACTTCTACATCTACTTCATTTTTTAAATAATTAAACAAATCTGGTGTTCTGTCCTGAGTTATTTTTCCTGAAATCCATTTAATTGGTCCATCCAGCTCATATAAATCAGTTAACTGCTCATTGGTTAATAATTTTCTGAGGTCAGAACCACGGGCTAAAACTCCATTGTCTGCTGAAGTAAATGAACCATCATCTGCAGGAAGTAATTTTTCTGTGGATAATGACTCAAGTACTGCATCAAAAATTGGATAGAACATGCCGTCCTCTGGGAAATCCTCAGCTCTTATAGGAAGAGAATCAAGAAAAGAAACAGTAAGAAGGTCACGGCCTTTTATTTCATGCAGACTTGCTTTAACGAGCTCTGCAGTTTTATTTATTAATTTCTGGTTCCATTCATCATCTTTTGGAATATTATCGCGAGCCGGAGTTGTCCTGTAAGGACCCTGTATGAGAAAACCTAAACGTGTATCTTTTTCAGTAGGAAAATAAACTATCAAAGGCGAATTGTTTATTTTGTTAATTTCCTTGCATTTTTTTGTCTCAAAGCTGAATCGGTAGGCTATTTCTATATTAACATTTTCAGATTCTTCTAATTCACTAACAGAAGCTTGAAATACAAGCCAGCTTTCATATTCTTCTTTTCCATTATTTTGGCCAATTACAGTAACTTCTCTTGAAGCTGAATCATTAATAATCCCTTCACGCAGATATGTTCCTGTTTTTGAGTCTGGTAAAATATATTCAATTTCTTCGATTTTGCGAAGGAACAATAAAGTTCTTGCATTCAGATTGATTAACCGCTCGCTTATTTCTTTACAACTTTTTTCAGGAGTTATTTCCTCGTTGTTAAAAGGAAATATAAAAAGAGTTGTAAAATTATTATCCAAAAGTTCGGGATCTGTGGAATAAGGACGAACATAATTTTCAATAATAAAATTTTCTTTGCCTGAATGTATTTCTGGAGTATTTGTATATGCATATACTGATTTAAATCCAATACCAAATTTACCAATTTTGGTTAAATCTTCGGTTTTTGTACCTTCACCAACTCCGCATATACCTTTGACATCACTTTCATTAAAAGGACGTCCATCATGCAATACTTCAAGGCGATCTTCAAACACTTTAAATAAAACTATAGTTGCACAGGCATCCTCGGCGTTTTGCAAAAGTTCAAAAATAAAATGAGTCCTATCTGTATAAAGCTTTCCTAGGTAAGAAATATGATGAGTGTATTCACCGTATCCTTTTATATTTTTTTTACGTATACTATCATAATCAGCAGGCATTTTAATTTTCCTCTAAGATTGTTATTATCCCATAAGCTACTGCTCCTGCAACTATATCAGCTCTTTCTACTGCAATATCAAGTTCTTGAATTCTTCTTGCATAATCTGCTTCGGCAGTTATTATCTGAGATTGTCTCATTTTTTGTATTTTTACATCACTTGCTTGATTGAGCTGTTCTTCAAGAAGAGCTATGCGTGCACTATGGCTGGTAGATAAACTTTCTCTCCTAAATTCTGCAAGCTCCTGTGTTCTTTGTTTATGTTTTGCTTTAGCTTCATTCCATAATTTGTAATGCTCACCATCTAAATTATCCCACAAAGAGGTTTTCAGAGCATCAGGTGCATTTTTTGAACTGTCAACGGCAGTTTCTAATAATTTATTAAGGTGGTTGTTCAATAAAGTTTTTGAAGCAATAGGCATAAGAATAAGGTCTTCTCTTATTCCATAAAATTTCCATTGATAAATAACGAACTCGTATTCACCTGGAGGGACAATTTTTGATTTTACTTCCAGTTTAGTTAATATCTTTTCTTTAATTTCAAAAAATCTTGATGCTTGTTTTACCAATGGATGGATAGGCATTATAAATGCAGCTTTAGAATTATCCCTGGCACAATCAGACTCAAATGTAATGGGCAAATGCGGGCTGCTTCCTTTTAGCCATGTTTCCCATTCACGGTACATAACATTATTCTGCCTATTAATTTTTTGAAAATCTTTTAATAGTGAATTTCTATGTTCCTGTGAAAGTCTAAGTGTTTTCAGTTTTTTATCACCTAATATATAGTCCTGTTCTTTACCGAATAAATTGCTCAGATAAAAATTAACTAATCTAAATATCGAGTCTGGTGACAGCCAGAAGTTTGAAGCATCCTCTAATTTTTTGTTCATCTGCTTAATAGGAAGCTGAATTCCAAAAAGTTCCAATTGTTTTTTTTCAAGAGTTTCTTGTTCCTGGATTAATCTTATTTTGTTGTCAGCAAGCAATTGGAACTTATGGTTTCTTTCTTTTTCCGTCAGCTCATAATTTTCCGCTATATTTTTAATCTCAAGAGTAATTTCTCCTAAAATTTCTTCACTTGCTCCGATTGCATTATTAAATACACCTATACGCAATAGGCATCTCTCATAAATATCAGCATCAACAGTGCCTGGAGTAATAAGGTTAATTATAGCGATGCTTTCACTTTTTTGTCCATTCCTGTCTATACGTCCTATACGCTGTTCAATCCTCATTGGATTCCATGGGAGATCATAATTTATAATACAATCACAGAATTGGTAATCCAAGCCTTCACATCCAATTTCTGAAAATAAAAGCAAATCAATACAGTCCTTGTGATCTTTTAATTTTTCAAACCGTTTACGAAGATTAATTCTTTCTTCATCTGGAGTATCTCCATTAATTAACCCCACACGAAATCCTTTATTTTTCAAATGTTTGTAAAGGTAATTCAAAGTATGTCTGAAGCTGCTGAATAACATAAGTTTATTATTAAACAATTTTTGTTTATCCTTAATGATATTTATCAATGCTTCAAGCTTTGGATCTTTACTGTCAATAGTCCGGGCTAATTCAAGAATGTAATTAATTTCGTCTTGAATTGAATCTATAGCTTTATCATCTGGAAGAGTTGTGTTATCAGATTCTTCCCAGGCTAATTCATCCAGATGTCGATTTAAAATTTCATCAAGTAAAGGTGCTAAACCAAAAAGACAGCTAGCACATTGTCTTCGAATAGTTGTCATCATAAATTTAACGTTAACTCCATTGTGAAGACGAGTATATATCTCAGCTTGTATTTTAAGAATTTCATCATGCAGTTTTTTTTGCTCCGTCGTAAAATTTATTTTAATTGTTTCAGGTTTTCTGATAGTAAAATTCCCAATGTCTGAACGCCTTGTTCGATTGATTATACTCGAAAACGTATGCATTTCTTCAACATCAGTTATCATACTTACACGTTCTTCTGTCGTTGTTTCTCCATTTAAAAGCTTTTTACTTATTTCTTTAAAATTAGGGTTATGTCTAAGAATGGCTTGTCCCCATGATGTCGAAGCTGCTTGATTAAGCGCCTCTAAACTAATTTTTTGCCATCCATTTTCCTGAGCTCTTATTGCAGAAACTGCTTTGTTAATATAGGGATTTGGTTCAGCCATATGCTTAAAACTTTGTTGATCTAGTATTATGTCTGGCCGAAGTGTTTTAAGAAGAACATATAAGTCTTTATTCCCTAGCTGAATTGGCGTTGCTGTTAAAAATACAACGGCTTCTGCATGATCACAGAAAAAATTAACAGCCTTGTGCCTGAAAGTATTCTCATTTCTTATGTGATGAGCTTCGTCTACAATAACCATGTCAAATTTTGGAGGTGGATCTAAATCAATAAGTCCTTTCGATTTGTTTTTTTTTGATAAACCATTTAGTAAAGATTCATCAAATAGGGAATATGGTATAATTGCTTTCTGATATTGTTGGGGCCATGTTCCTTCCATGTCAGTTTCATTTATACAATATCTTAGAGTAGGACCATCCAAATGCACAAAACGCTCTTCAAAACGTTTCATTTCAATTTCCCATTTTCTTTCAGTAACAAGAGGACGTGGGCATATTATAAGTACAGATGAAATTTCTCTTCTAGCTTGAATTTCCCTTAGTATGAGACCTGCTTCGATGGTTTTACCTACGCCAACTCCGTCTGCTATAAGTAAACGCGGACGGTCTGATTTGATAAAACGCAATACTGGTCTGAACTGATAAGGTATAAAATCAACACGTGCAGCATTGAGTGAATATAGTGATGAAAGTCCTGGGTAATTAATTTGCAAAGCTGATAGGTAAGCATGGAAATGATTACTTGATAGAACTTTTTCTTTTTTTAGCTCTTTGCTTTGAAGCACAAGCTGTGAACCATAAAAAGTTTGAATAGAATCATTGATAAAAACATTATATCTATTTTCAGGATCTCCAGGCAATATCTGTATAACAGCACCAGTTATATCAGGATTTGATTTCAATGACACTATTTTTCCAGGTTGAAATTCTAGTGTGTCAGTATCAGCTGAACTCATATTTTTATTTTCTATATTATTAACTGGCAGTAAATTTCCCCTAGAGAGGATTGAGTTTTTTGTTTCTTTTAATTCTTGGATGATTTTTGGTTCAGCATTAATTACACCAGCAAATCTTTGAATAGTATCCAAATCTCTATAAATATCGTCCTGGTTAAATCCACTGGCATCTGCATGTGCCCATTTATTGCGTATAGTTATCATTTCTTTAACAAAATGACGTTTTTCTGAAGTATAAGAAAGGCTGCTTGAAATTTGATACCAGTTTTGATCCAGAATCCTGAGAAGTGCCGCAAGATCTAATTTGTCAAGCGTTTTGATTTGGTTTTGTTCAATTCTATTTTTTTGTTGAAAAGACAAAGTATTTATTACAGTTTTAGTCCACCAGTCTTCTTTATATAGTTTTGGCAAAATTGCATTTAAAAAAATTGCAATTTGAAGAGTTATACTGCTTAAATGTTTAGCCATTTCTCCATTAAATTGTTTATTATTATTCATTTTCTTTTGTCCTTCAAATGATAGTTTTTTATATAAAATAACTAATACTTTTGTAACTATTCAGCTGAATTTAAAAATACAGGCAACTTACCATTAAGTAAACAATACAATGCTTCACTGGCATGTATATTATTTTTCCTGCATGTAGACAAATAACTTCTGATTCGGGAAAATATTAATGCACCATCCATTGAACGGAAGCACCCCGATATTTTTTGATGCACTTTTGTCATTCGAATATCATTTTCCCCACGATTATTTGTGAAAGGTACCAGAGGATCATCCATAAATCTTAGAATCTCATTTTCAAAATTAGTCATTCGCTCAAGTAGGTTTCTAGCCTTAGTCCGCTTAAGTCGGCCTCGCTGCCCTTTTGTTCTTTTACTTTCATCAGGCGGCGGACATTCTGTTTGAGCTTTTTTTATGATTTTTCGATATGCTTTCCTGTACAGATCAGATTGATCAGGAGGAAGTTTACCACCATAATCATCTACTTCTTTTTTTATTTTCAGAAGCATATCTATCATATCCTGAGCCCATTGCTGCTTATCCTGTTCCACAACTCGCTGAAGCTCTCTTAGGTGATGAGCATTGCATAAAGCATGAATGCAACCATAATTAAAATAAGGCTTCCAGTGATCATGGCAGAGTACCCCTACAAAATCAGGTATAACTCCCATTTCGTCTATTGCCTCACTACCTCTTTTTTTATGGGGATAATAATAAGTATATTTGTCATTAGAAAGACAATGCAGCCAGAATCTGTCTCCATTTTTATTTATTCCTGTTTCATCAACATGACAGATATAAGATGAAAGAAGTCTTTCTTTTAAAATATCTTCAAACTCTTTAAGTTTATCAAAAGCATCTTTATTAAAATTGTAAAGTGAACCTGCACTTATTTTAATGCCAGCTTGATCTTCAAAATATTCGCTGATTCTATTATATGGAATCAGCTGATGTTGAGATAAATAAATAGCTTGTGCTTTAAGTGTTTTACCATATTGAACATGACGACTTACATTATTCGGGAACTGTGCTGTATATCTTTTACCTGATGAATCTTCTACAACCTGAGCCTGATATTCTTTGACCCATCTTGATATTTTAATATCAAAAACCTGTCTTGATTCATAACCGATTTCTGTGTAATTTCCTTCCGGTAGCTTTGAATAATCTATGCTTTAAATGAAGGAGAAAGATCAGATTCTTTTTCGATCATCTCTCTGGTTGTATTAATTGCTTCTTCTATATTTATATTATCTATTTTCACCTGATATCCTTAATACTCGTTTGTTCATTAAGAGTATTATAACACAGGTTTTTGAAACGGAAATTTTCTTACTATTTTGAAAAATAAAGGGTTTTTAATTTTTAGACACATCCGTGGTCATTTTGATTTGTTTGCATTAAATATAAAGGCTAGTATAAGTACTCATTCATGCAATAATTTTAAGAATAGATATAACATTAATTTTTAAAATTTTTGTAAAAACCCCTGTCAAGGAAAAAATTAATTTTTTTTAGCTGAATAGTTACGTAGCAAACTTAAAAATCGCTCACTTTAGGTAATGATAAATTTTCTTACCCGCAATCTTTCTATAATTTTCTTTTAAAAAAGATATTTGCTTGCTCTTGATTTATGAACGTTCACAAGGTATTTTATTCATACCTGAATTAAAAGCTTCAATTAAAATCATGTAAAGGTTTTTCAATCAATGAAAATTGAATATTTAAGACTTAAAAATTTCAAAACTTTTAAAGATGCTGAAATGAAATCAATACCTGATTTCAGTGTTATTGTTGGTGCCAACGGAACAGGCAAAAGCACTTTATTTGAAGTTTTTGGATTTTTAAAAGACTGCCTTATGTACAACGTAAACCGTGCAATTCAGACAAGAGGCGGTTTCAAGGAAATGGTCTCAAGAGGCTGCAATAAAGAAGAAATCTGTATAGAATTAAAATTCAGGTTAAACATTACAGGTGCAAAACGGCTTGTTACTTATCTTCTTGAAATATCCCATGAAAATAATAAGCCAATAATTAAAAGAGAAATTCTCAAATATAAAAGAGGTTCAAAAGGTTCTCCCTATCATTTTCTTGATTTTCAAAACGGAAAAGGTTTTGCAATAAACAATGAAGAAGATTTCAACAAAAAAAACGAAGAGCTGAAAAGAGAGTATCAAACTCTTGATTCAAAAGACACTCTTGCAATCAAGGGCATTGGACAATTCAAAAGATTCAAGGCAGCCAATGCCTTCAGGCAGCTCATTGAAAACTGGCATATATCAGATTTCCATATAAATCTGGCAAGGGGAAGCAAAGATGCCGCCGGTTATCAGGATCACCTGTCAGTTACCGGAGACAACCTTCAGCTTGTTGCCAATAATATTTATGAAAA
This sequence comes from Desulforegulaceae bacterium, assembly GCA_034007295.1. GTDB lineage: Bacteria > Desulfobacterota > Desulfobacteria > Desulfobacterales > JACKCP01 > JACKCP01. The sequence goes on from JAVERC010000033.1 coordinate 10,879, forward strand.
TCACCCTGATATTTTTACTGAAATTATAAAACAGATGCAGTCAAGGGTTCCAGGAATCGGTGATATTATTCCTGAACAAACAGCAGATGGAAGGCTTCTTTTAAAATTTAAAGATGGTTCATTTAAAGATCCTTTTATTGACAAGTATGTTTCAGACGGCACCTTAAAAATGTTTGCATACCTTCTTTTGCTTTATGATCCTGAGGCACATCCTCTTCTTTGCGTTGAAGAGCCTGAAAACCAGCTTTACCCAAGCCTTTTATGGGAACTTGCAGAGGAGTTTAGGGACTATTCAACCAGAGGAGGCCAGGTTTTTGTATCAACCCATTCTCCTGATTTTTTAAACGCCGTAAAACTTGAGGAAGTTTTCTGGCTTGAAAAAGTTAATGGATTTACAACCATTAAACGTGCCTCAAATGACAAACAATTATCTTCATATATGTCTCAGGGAGATCAAATGGGTTATCTCTGGAAACAGGGGTTTTTAGGAAGGATTGACCCTGTATGACCGATCTTGTATGCTTTCTTGAAGAACCTTCAGCAAAAGAAATGCTTCAAGCTGTTCTTCCTAAATTCTTGCCTCCTGAAATTCACACATTTTTTTTTATTTTTGAAGGAAAACAGGACCTTGAAAAACAGCTTGTAAAGAAAATGTCAGGATGGCAAAAACCTGACTCTTTCTTTCTTGTGTTAAGAGATCAGGATTCCGGTGACTGCATTCAAATAAAAAATCAATTAATCACAAAAGCAGCGGCAGCTAAAAAAGAAAATAAAACTATTATTAGAATAGCTTGCCATGAGCTTGAAAGCTTTTACCTTGGAGATCTTCTGGCTGTTGAAAAAGGGCTTTCCATAAAAGACATCTCTAAAAATCAAAATAAGAAAAAATTCAGACAACCAGATAAAATTGCAAATGCCTCCGAAGAACTTTCAAAACTCACCAATAAAAAATATCAAAAAATGGCAGGCTCAAGAGCTATTGCACCAAACCTTAGATTAGACGGATCCAATTATTCAAAAAGCTTTAATCATCTTGTAAGCGGATTAAAAAAACTTTTAAAATGAAATTCATACTTCAAAAACTTAAAACATCAGCCATCATATAAACAGCTCCATCACCGTAATAATCCGGAACATCAATCTCTGTACATGGAGCAAAACCTTTTTTAAACCAGAAAGAAACAGCATGCTTTAATGCAACAAGAGACAAAGACTTATACCTGTATTTTTCTGCAGCTTTAAGTGTTTCATTAAATAAAATCTTAGAAAATCCCATGTTCCTGAACTTTTTATTTACAGCAATATCATGAAGGTGAAGATTTGAAGACTTGTAAACCTTTGTTTCCGGCTTGAGCATTGAAGGAATCTTAAACTTTGGATATGGAAGAGACAGAAAGTATCCTCCGACTTCATTTTTATATTTTAGAACAAAACAGGTTTTTTCAGATACCTTGTTTTTTGATTCAAGAACCTCCATTTTTTCAGGTTCAATTGTATCATAGGAACTGTTCTGAATTTCCATTATTTCAGGCCAGTCCATATCACAGATCAAATCAACTTTTATATTATCCATCAGTTTTTAACTCTTTTATTGAGCATAATTGCAATTACAACGCAAACAGCCAAGACCATGCAGTAAAAAACATTTCCTGAAATAAAAACAGGAGAAATCTTAAAAATTGAAGCAGCAAGAAGAATCTGAGCTCCGTATGGAATGAGCCCCTGACAGATACAGGAAAAAATATCCAATATGCCTGCCGATCTTTTTGGTTCAATATTGTTATTTCTGGCTATTTCCTTTGCAACACTTCCTGTAACAATGATTGATACAGTATTATTGGCAGTGCAGAAATTTGTAAAAAGAGCCATTAAACCTATTCCAAGTTCTGATGCCCTGTTGGTTTTGCTGTTTTTTGAAAAAAACCCTATCATTGCTTCAATTTTTGAGCTTACAAAATCAAGACCACCCTCTTTTTTCATCAATGCACTTAAACCGCCTATAAGCATGGATAAAAGAAAAATCTCCTGCATTGAAGTAAAACCGCCGTAAATCTGCTGTGAAAACATAAGAAGATTATAGTTTTCAACAATAAAAAAACCTGAAATCCCTGCAAGAATAATACCTGTAAAAAGAGTGATAAAAACATTTATTCCTGAAACTGCCATTAAAAGAATCACAATATATGGAATTACCTGAAAAATATTATATTCTTCAACCGGAACACCTGCGTTTGTTCCTGATTTTGCAAAAAAAAGATATAAAACTGTAATAACTGCGGCAGGAAGTGCAATGAAAACATTCATTTTAAACTTGTCTTTCATATTACAACCTTGTGTTCTTGTTGCTGCAATTGTTGTATCTGAAATAATTGAAAGGTTGTCCCCAAACATTGCTCCTCCAAGAACGGTTCCTGCCATTAAAGGAAGTGGAATTCCTGTTTTCTGGGCAATGCCGAGGGCAATGGGTGCAACAGCTGCAATTGTTCCCATGGAAGTTCCCATTGCAGTTGAAATAAAGGCACCCACAATAAAAATTCCCGGAAGAATAAAACCTGAAGGAATAATATCAAGGGCAAGATTTACTGTGGCATCAACTCCGCCTGTTTCCTTTGCAACAAAGCTGAATCCTCCTGCAAGAAGATAAATCATGCACATGGCCATGATATTTGTATCGCCTATTCCCTTTAAAAAGGAATCTATTGTTTTTTCGAGTCGCTGGCTGCTTAAAATCACAGCAAGAATAATTGCAGGCAGAATCGCAACAGGTGCTGAAATCTGATAAAAGGCAAAAGGGGTTTCATTCAAATGAAAAAAAATACCGCTTCCAAGAAATATAAGAATAAAAAGGCCTAAGGGCAAAAGAGCCAAAGCACTTTTTTGTGAATATTTTTCTGTTTTTTCTGTCATTTGCACACCATTTTTCTAAAATTTATATCAAAATGGTAGCAATAGTCTTTTTTGTAAATTTTTAAAAGGGTAAATTTATAAATATAGAGGCTTTTTTGATAAAAAATGATTAAAAAAGCAAAAAAAATACATTAAAAATTTCTTAATTTAAAAATATGAAACGCTCAACTTAGGTTTTAGTTACTACTGCTTTTGCATAGGCTGGAGAATCTTTATCAATATATTCTGCAATTGACTCAACGTCTTCAACAGCTTCAGGTGACCACTTTATTCTATAGTCCATTTCTTAAACTTTCTTTCAACTTCACTTTGAGTAAGAACTCCCTCCGATTCTGCTCTTTTAATGCTATTGCGGATTTTTTCCATTACATATAAATGATATTGAATATCTTCAAGAGTGATGTCATCGGGAAGCTTTCCTATTATAGAAATAACCTCATTTTTTAATGTTTCCATATTTTTCACTTTCTTTTGTGATATAAATAATTAGTAATTATGATATCTTTTTAAATTTTAAACATCAAGCACAAGAACCCTCAGAAAGGCCAATAAAGTTGGATGACTTTACAAAAATTATAAACCTTGAATTTGACCACAATATAATCGGAAACAAAAGAGTAAACACAGTAAACTCACCAGAATACAATGCATCAACAATTCTTTTTGATTCCCATGAAGACATGATGCTTGCAGAAAATGGAAAATACAGCGGAATTTATTATGGAACAAACAGGCTTCCAAACCAGAGAGAACTTGAAGAAAGCTTAAATATTCTTGAAAATGCTTCTGTTACAAGAATTTTTCCATCGGGAATAAGTGCAATAAGACATGTTCTTTTGTCTTTTTTAAAATCAGGCGACCACATTCTGGTTTGTGACAATGTTTACGGGCCTACAAAACTTTTATGCAGACTGTTTCTTTCAAAATTTGATATTGAAACTGACTATATGCCCTCTAATGCGGAAAATATTGAAGACTTTATAAAAGAAAACACAAAAGCAATATTTCTTGAATCTCCCGGATCTATCACCTTTGAAATTCAGGATATGGATAAAATTGTTCAAACAGCGCAAAAACACAATTTAATTACAATAATCGACAATACCTGGGCAACTCCGCTTTATTTCAAACCCCTTGAAAAAGGAATTGATATTTCAATCCAGTCCATAACAAAATACATTTCCGGAAATTCAGATATTTTAATGGGAAGCGTTTCTGTAAATGAAAAACATGCCGCTCATTTTGATAAATACTATTCTCTCATGGGTATATGCTGCTCTTCAAAAGACTGTATTCTTGCATTGAAAGGACTTAAAACTCTTAAAATAAGACTTAAAGAACATGAACAAAACGCCTTTTTTCTTGCATCATGGCTTGAGGGTCACAAAATTATTGAAAAAGTTCTTTATCCTGCCTTAAAATCACATCCTCAGCATGATCTTTATAAAAAATATTTCAAGGGAAGTTCAGGACTTTTCGGTCTGATATTTAAAAAAGAAGTTTCTCCTGAAAAAATTACAACTTTTCTGAATTCTCTGAATCTTTTCGGACTTGGTTTCAGCTGGGGAGGCTACAAAAGCCTTATTTCAGCAGGAAAAGTAAAAAGAGACTGTTTTTGTGAATATGAAGACAGAGTAATTATAAGAATAAGTGCCGGTCTTGAAGATAAAGAAGACCTTAAAAACGATCTTGAAAATGCATTGAAAAAAATAAGCTGAGAAAGGAAAGACAATGGCATCAAATTGTGAAAACTGCAGTTTCAGAAAAAAATATGACAAAAATCCTGAATCTATTCTTGGAAGACTCTGGAAATGGCATACAAAGTTTTGTCCAGGCTGGAAAAAATATTTCAACTCTCTTTCACAGGGAAAAAAAGATGAATTAATAAAAAAATACAAACTAAACTAATTTTTTTTCTTTTTTTGACTTGAAAATCTTTTTTTAAACTTAATTTTATTTTCAAGTTTTGAACCACATTGCCAAAACTTAATGTCCTCCTCCTTATTAAAGATGCAAGACTAACCCCGGATTTAAGCCGGGGTTTTTTATTACTCAACAGCTGAAAAAAAATTTTTTAGCTGCACATATCTTCGTCAGATTTAAAATTTAATTTTTTCATTTTTCTTAAATTAAACAAAAAATCCTAGTTTTCGGCCATTAATAAATAAAATCCTCAATTTTTAAATAAAAAATATTGACTTTATAGTTAAGCGGCTTTACTATTTTTTCCATGGAAACTAAAACTCAGATAATAAAAAAAACAATTAAAAAATTTGCTTCTGTTGCTTTAAAGTATTCTGCAAGCGAAGAGCTTCCGGTCAAAGTTGATGAAACCACTGTTATTTCAACAAAAGAAGCTCATGTTATTCAGGCAATAGGTGATAATAAAAATATTGGGGTAACAGAACTCGGAAATTTTTTTGCAATTTCAAAAAGTGCTGCATCACAAATGGTATCAAAGCTCGAATCTAAAGGCTTTATAAAAAAAATGAGGTCACAGGATAATAACAAGGAAATTAATCTTATATTAACAGAACTTGGCAAAAAAGCATATACAGCACATGAACAAACCCATAAAAAAGACAATGAATTTCTTTTAAATAAACTTTCTGCATTTTCATTGTCACAGATTGCAACAGTTTCAGTAATGCTTGAATCAATTGAAGAAATAATGGATGAACGCCTCAAAAAAAGAATGGATGAATAAAATATGAGTTAATTTTTTTTGATCTATAAGTTAAGCAGCTTAACTATTTTAATAAAAAAATTTAACCTTTAGGATACATGGAGTATTTTGAGGATTAAATTTTGAATCTGACGCAGAAATGGGCAAAAAAGGCCGTTTTCGTTCAGCAACTAAACAACAAAAAAGCTGAAATTTATTTTTTCAGCCGTTGAAAAAATTAAGGAGCAATAATGGCCTGTAAAGATGAAAATTGTACAAATGAAAAAACATCTGCTAACCGCCATAAAAATGGAGTTACAAGCTATGGAATGCAGGATCCTCAGCTGGTATTTGACAATCTTGGAATAAAAAAGGGGAATATAATTATTGATCTTGGATGCGGAGCAGGTGATTACAGTTTTCATGCTGCTGAGCTTACAGGTAAAACAAGAATAGTTTATCCTTGCGATAAATGGCCGGAAATTAAAGATAAAATTATAAAAAGAGCCAAAGAATCGGAATTTAAAAATATTTTCCCAAAGCAATTTGACATGACAAAAGAAGCATATCCCTTTAAGGACAATATTGCAGATTTATGTCTTCTTGTTACTGTTCTCCATATTCCCCTGATAAAAAAAAATTGTGCACATATTTTTTCTCAGGTGAAAAGAATCCTTAAACCATCCGGAGTTTTTGCAATTATCAATTGCAAAAAGGAAGAAATGCCTTTTGGCCCCCCAATAGAGATGAAACTTTCACCTGAAGAAACACAAGAACTTTTAACTTGTGCAGGATTTTTCCAAATAAAAACAACTGACCTTGGCTGCAACTATATGAGCCTGTTTCAATACAGGCAGTAATTAATTATAAAAAAGGATAAAAAAATGAAAATTTTAAATCTTTATGCATCATTAAACGGCAATACCCAAAAAGCTGCACAGCAAATTGAACAAGCATGCAAAGACAAAGGAAACAATGTAGATACGGTAAATATTTCCAAGTCAGAAGAAAATATTGATCTTTTAAGCTATGACTTAATTTTCATTGGATCTGGAATATATACATGGCTTCCAGGTAAAAAAATGATGAAATGGATTGAATCTCAGCTTGAACATGCAAGAGTCAATGGCCTAATACTTCCAGGTTCTCCAAGAATACCAGGAAAATTTGTCTGCGTTTATGCAACTTTTGCAGGCCCCCACACAGGAAAGGCTGAAGCTGTTCCGGGTGTAAAATATATGGGACAGCTCTTTGATCATATGGGGATAACAATAGCAGACGAATGGTATTTCCCTGGAGAATTTTTTACAAAAAATAATAACCAGTGGTTAGCCGAAAACTAAAATTTTTTGTCCATTTCAAGGAAGATTAAAAATTTAACCGCAGGAATATATGAATTATTTTAATCTAACTCAGAAATGGACCAAAAATGCCGTTTAGCCGATGAAAGGAAAAATCCATGCAAATTATTTTAAATGGAGGGCTTAGTTCTGAACAAATTACAATAAAAGAAATAAAAAAAAATTTTTTTATCAGTTCAATGGATCTCACCACAAAAAATCCCATAGAATTTTTTTTTAAAAAAGAATATTCCCTTATAGATTTTGGATTTACACTAAACGGTAAATTAAATAATGAATTCATTCATAAAAAAAATAAGCCCTGCACATCAATAGAAATTACCGAAGGATCTGGAGGAATAATGTTTGCTCCCATGTCAGAAGGGAAAGTAAATATTTTTCCAAACCAGAAAATAAAGCTGATTCACATCCATATTGAACCAAATCTTTTAAATTCAATGCTTATAAATAATTTGGACAATACTTCCAAAAAATTCATAAAAATACTGGAAGGGGGAAAAAATTTCTTTTTTGACAAAGGTAAAATATCACCTGAAGTAAAACTTTGTGCTAAGCAGCTTCTTAAAAGTGATGATTATAACCTTCCAGGCAATATTTACAGAGAAGCTAAAGCTCTTGAGCTTATTGCACTGCAGCTCAGATGGCTTTATATGAATGATACAAAACCAAAAACAATATCCTTTACGCCAAATGACAGAAAAAAAATCTTTCAGGCAAAAGATTTAATAGAAAAAAATGCTGAAGAAAATATAAATGTTTCAGAAATCTCAGCTGCAATAGGCCTGGGGATTAATAAACTGAATTTCGGATTCAAAAAAATTTTTGGACTAAGTGCTGCAGGTTTTATCAAAGAATTCAAGATGCAAAGTGCCAGACAATTGCTTGAAAGCGGAAACTACAGTGTAAGCGAAGCTGCATGGAATGTAGGCTATACAAATGTCAGTCATTTTTCTCAAGCTTTCAAAAAAAAATTTGATATTCTTCCAGGGTCTTATCTTCAATCCGTCAAAAAAAACTATTCCTTGCTAAATTAACAAGCAGATCTTTCTTTTTTTAATTGTTAACCCAATTTTAATATTTATTGGAAAGCCCGCAGGGTTTCATATTTTTAAATATAATAAGCTTGATTCATTGAAAATTTTAGGATTTTGTTTCAGTTCAATAAAAATAAAAATTTTAACCTTTAGTATTTTGAGGATTAAATTTTGAATCTGATGCCGAAGTGGACAAAAAATAATGTTCTTATCCAGCAAGGAAATAACTCATTAGAAACAATTAATATCTTAATAACTTGACCAACTTAAGTGTATTCTAAAACAAACTTATAAAAATCTGCAGATTCATAAAAAACCGGGTAAAAATAATTCGATCCAGGGTAGAGACTTTTTTCAAAAATTATTAAAAACAATTTAATTTTCTATTACAACTTAGGTCTTTCTAGTTCAGAAATAATGACAAAACAAGGTTCTTAAAATGTGGAAAAAGACATCTTTATCAATAGTTTTTTCATCTCATAGAATGGTCATTTCAGGAATAGCAGCATTTATGAGTCCTCGGTCTCACACAGCAGCTTTTCCGCCTAGAAATTTTGTGGGTAAACCAAAAAAAATCAGGGATTAAAACTCATGCAATGTTGTTTTTTCATAAACTAAGTCTGTTTGGAATAAATATTTAAGCAGTATTTTTTTATCTATTTAGTTAAGGCACTTAACTAAAATACAGTTAAACAAGGAGTACATTAAGATGAAAATCAGTATTATCAGTAAAGTGGCAGGATGCATTGCAGTTTTTATTCTGCTTTGTATCCTTCTCAGAGGAGAACATCGCGATACTAACAAAACTGCAAACATGGAGACAGCTGTTATACGGCCAGTACCTACATTTACCGTACAGGCATCTCCTGCAAGCGATATTCAAAACTTTCCAGGTAAAGTCAGAGCAAATCAAAGAGTCCAACTAGCTTTTTCAGTTCCAGGACTACTAGCAAAGCTCAAAGCCGAAGAGGGATGCACTCTAAAACAGGGAGAAATTATTGCTCAACTAGATAAACGTGACTATCAATATGCATTTGATATTGCCAGTGCAAAATTTGAAAATGCAAAAAAGGAATTGTCCAGAAGCACTGTTTTATGGGATCAGAAAGTTTTAACCAAAGCAGATTTTGAAAGTATTGAAACAGCTCATGATATTGCTCAGGCAGAATATCGCATCTGTCAGAAAGCTTTGCAGGATACCATACTGCGTGCTCCTTTCAACGGAATAGTAGTAAAACGCCATGTGGAAAATCATGAGCACGTTCAGGCAAAACAATCTATTGTTTCCTTTCAGGACATTTCAGTTATAGAAGTCATTTTCCAGGTTTCAGAACAGCTCATTGCATACATGGACACAAATTTTCAAGAAAAGCCTCTGGTACGTTTTGATGTTGAAGGAGAACACTGGCATGAAGCTTCAATTCGGGAATACAGTGCAAAATCTGACAACATAACCCAAACCTATGAAGTAGTCCTTCAATTGAACCCTCCAGACAATCTAAAAATTTTTCCAGGCATGACCGCAACTGTACAATTAAGAACACCAAAGCTGTCACAATCTTCAAAGCTCCAAAAAAAAACAACCCGGATACCCATCGAAGCCCTTTGCTGCAGTGAAGATCGAAAAGCCTATGTATGGTTGATAGACCCTGAAGGAGGAAATCCAAAAAAAGTATGGATAAACTCGGCAGAATTATGCGGCGATTTCGTAGACATAAGCTCTCAACTTAGCCTGGGACAACATGTTGCCGTTGCAGGACTTAACATGCTCAATGAGAGCATGCTTGTCCGCCCTATGGTAAGTGGCAAGGAGGGCCTTGACGGATGAATTCTGCAAAATATTGCATTCAGCATAAAGCAGTTATGATTGTTCTTTTAATTCTTATAACTATAGCAGGAATATTTTCCTACACCAAACTAGGACGACTCGAAGACCCTGAATTTACAATAAAAGAAGCTGTTATATATACCAGATATCCAGGAGCATCAGCAGAGCAAGTAGAACTAGAAGTCACCGAACCTATTGAAACTGCGGTTCAACAGCTTAAGCAGCTCAAGGAAGTCCGTTCCATATCACGTGCCGGAATATCTATTGTCTTTGCTGAAATAGAAGAGTTTTATGACAAAGAAACCTTACCCCAGGTTTGGGATGAATTACGGCACAAAGTAAATCTTGCAGGAAAAAATCTTCCTCCAGGATGCTTAAAGCCAGATGTAAATGATGATTTTGGCGATGTTTATGGAGTTCTGTTTGCACTGACAGGCAAGGGTTATTCCCATCATGAACTTAGTGAAGTTGCAATAGACATAAAACGTGAGCTGCTGCTTTGTCAGGATGTAGGACGAATAGATTTTTGGGGAATGCAGCCTGAAGCAGTTTATGTTGATATTGACCGTATCAAGCTTTCTCAGCTGGGACTGGATCCTGTAGTGATTTTCAATACCATCCAGCAGCAGAACGCAATTACCGAGTCAGGCAGGAGTTTGGCCGGCTCAGAAGATATCCGGCTGCGTGTTGGAGGAGATTATACAGAAATTGAAGATATGGATGAACAGTTGATTGACAGTGATTCAAAAGGCAGAATGATCCGGCTCAAGGACATAGCCAAAATAAAACGAGGATATTTTGATCCTCCTGAAGAAATACTTCGCTGGAATGGAAAACCTGCTGTTGGTATAGGCATATCAACGGTATCAGAAGGCGATGTAATTGCAATGGGAGATGCAATTTCCAAAAAACTTGAGCTCCTGAAAAGCCGGCTTCCTCTTGGGATTGAAATTCATACAATTACCCATCAGTCTGAAACTGTAAAAAAAGCTGCAAATGATTTTGTAATGAATCTAATTGGTGCCGTTGTAATTGTAATGCTTCTTCTTGTTCTGTTCATGGGACTCGGAGAAGGATTTATTATCGGAATAATTCTGCTTGTAACAATTCTTGCTACCTTTATATGCATGCATTTAATGGATATTACATTTCAGCGTATTTCACTTGGAGCACTGATCATAGCCCTAGGCATGCTGGTGGATAATGCTATTGTAGTTGTAGAGGGAATAGTAATAAAATCCCGGCAGGGTTTATCCAGGCAGCAAGCAGCAGAAGATACTGTACGCGAAACACAATGGCCCCTTCTTGGTGCTACGGTGATTGCAATTCTAGCATTTGCAGCTATTACGCTTTCTAAAGACATGACAGGAGAATGGCTTAAAAGTCTTTTCCAGGTTATCTGCATTTCACTTGGACTCAGCTGGATTTTTTCAATTACAATTACACCTTATCTGTGCGAGGCTATTCTCCCTGACAAAAGTCTTGTGGAAAAAAAAGAACCTTACGACAAAAAAATTTTCCAGGTTTACAGAAAATTTATTGGATTATGCATAAACAACCGATGGTTTACACTTTCAGCTGTTATCATATTGCTGATTAGTGCCTTATGGGGATTCAGCTTTGTCAAGCAGGATTTCATGCCTGACATGAACCGTCCGCAGATTACAGTTGATGTATGGATGCCCGAAGGAACTCATATAAAAAAAACAGACAAAGAGCTCACAGCAATTTCAGACTATATCAGGACACTTGATGGAGTAAAAAATGTGGCTGGTTTTGCTGGCCGCGGACCTTTAAGATTTCTGCTTACTTACGAACCTGAAATGCCAAGCAGTGCTTATGGCCAGCTGCTTGTAAGTTTAGATGACCACAAAAAAATACCGGCTTTAAAAACCCATCTTAATTCTTATCTTGAAAAACACCATCAAAGTGCAATTACAAGCGTAGATGCCTTTAAACTCGGCCCTGGCGGAGGTGCTATTGTTGCACGTCTCAGCGGCCCTGATGATAAAATTCTTATGAACCATGCAGAAAAAATTAAATCTGTAATGGAAAACAATAAAAATACCAGAAGCATCCGTACTGACTGGGGAAAACCTGTTAAGGTTCAAACTTTAAATTTTGCACAGGCCCGTGCCCGTGAAGCAGGGATAACAAGACGTTCAGTATCTGAAGCACTTGCAATGAATTTTTCAGGAATAAGCTATGGCATGTACCGCCAGGGAGATGACCTGCTTCCGATCATTCTCCGGCCTCCATATGAACAAAGGCAAGGAATTGAAAAAACAGATGACATTCAAATCTGGAACAAATCAAGGCACAAATGGATTCCTATTAACCAAGTTACAAACGGCCAAAACCTGGAATGGGAACTTCCTGTAATACATCGGCTGAACCGGATGCGAGTTCTGCGTATTTCCTGCAAGCAGATAAACGGTACAACTGACGGACTGCTCCGTGAACTGCGTGAAGAGGTTGAAGCTGTTAAGCTTCCTAAAGGATACACACTTGAATGGGGTGGCGAACATGAAGAACAAGTCGATGCCAACAAAAAACTTATGTCCAATGTGCCAATAGCTTTTACTGCCATGTTTCTCATATCAGTACTTCTGTTTAATACCCTGCGGCACCCTGTCATTATTTTTATGGGTCTTCCTCTTGCAATCACAGGAGTTGCTGCAGGTATGCTGATTGCTGACAAACCATTTGGGTTTATGGCAATGCTTGGATTTTTAAGCCTTTCTGGAATGCTAATAAAAAATGAAATTGTTCTTCTTGATCAAATAAACATCGAAATCTCAGAGGGTAAGCATCCATACAAAGCAGTTCTTGATTCTGCCACCAGCAGAGTACGCCCTGTTTGTATGGCAGCCTTTACAACTGTACTTGGAATGATCCCTCTTTTATGGGATGCCTTTTTTGCTCCAATGGCAGTAACCATAATGGGAGGACTGACTTTTGCTACAATTTTAACATTGGTTGTTATACCAGTTTTGTACAGCACGTTTTTTAAAATTCATAATTAGTGATTGCCCGAAAACGAGAATTTTTTGCTCAGTTCAAGGAAAATGAAAAATTTAACCTTTAGGATACATGGAATATTTTGAGGATTAAATTTTGAATCTGACTTAAGAATGGGCAAAAAAGGCCGTTTCCCTTCAGCAGCTAATTATTAAAAATAATAAATTTTTTCTATTCAATTATGGGAATTAATTAATAATTCCCATTTCTTAAAAATTTTATGACCCAATAATATAATCAGAAAGCCTTTTTCCAAAAGAAAGAATTGTTAAAACAGTAGGCCTGTCCAAAGCTTCCGGGAAAATACTTGCATCGCAGACAAAAAGATTTTTTATTTCTGTTTCAAGATTTTTATCCACAACATTGAGAATTCTGCATGTTCCACCAGGATGAGCTCCCCTTATTTCACCCCTTACAATTGAATCTTTGCTGCACCCTGATTCTATGAGAACCTGCTCTGCAAGCTTTATACCCTTTTCAATTTTTTTCATATCACTTATTGTAAGCTCTTTTGATACATTTCCATCTTCATCAACATAACCGCCAAGTTCATCTTTAATTTTAACAAGAATTCCAACCATTTTTGGGTATTTTAATATTTTTAAAATATTTTTAATTCCGCTTTTTGCAAGGGAAATAAAAACTGTTACAGGAGGGTCAATAAAAGTGCCAAGCCTTATTCCATCGCTTTCATACCATTTCCACGAAACAACACTTACAAGGGGATCTTTATATGTGCCTTTATTTTTTGATATTCCATAAACAAGTATTGTAGGATCAATTATGCAGCCTTTTCCGGCATTTTTTATTCCAGCTTTCTGAAGAAGAACAGGACTTGGAATTCCTCCGCCTGACAATACAACCTTTTTGGCAAAATATTTATTTTCCCTGCCTTTTTTTGTTTTTGCTTTTACGCCTTTAATTACGCCGTTTTCAACTATAAGTTCAGTACATTCTGTACTTGTAAGAAGTTTTGCTCCGTTTTTAACTGCTTCTTCAATATATTCTAAAGCAGTCCATCTTTCGCCGAAATTTTCTCCAATAGAAGTTTTTGCTCCGCTTATTTTATTATTTTTTACCTTATTGAGATTTATAAATTTCGGCATCGGCTCCCACTCATGACCAAGCCTGTTTCCTGCTTCCATAATATTTGAGGAAGCTTTTCCAAGATATTTTCCCGGAAGAATTGAAATATTTAACTCTTTTGAAATTTCTTTTGAATACTTTGTTAAATCAATATTATATTTTTCCTTAAGCCACAAAGGAGGTTCTGCCGCAGAACCTGAATAAAGCATTGTAGCACCTCCAACAGCAGACACTTTAAGCATATTGACCTTTTCAAGGCTTTTAAAAAATCCGAATCTGTCGAGCATTAAAAGAGTATTTTTATATGATCCTTTATAAGATTTATAATACTTACCCTTTTCAAGGATTAAGACCTTTTTTCCTGCAAGGGAAAGATTTTTTGCAGCCGATGCTCCCCCAGGACCAGAACCAATAACAATAACATCATATTGAAAAGTATTCATAATTCTGCCTTTTTAAAAATATTTGAGTGTTGATAATATTTTCTTTCATACCCCCAAATCAAACTGTTTTCAAATTGCATAAACCAAAAATTTTTATTCAAAAACAAGCAAAACTTTAATTTCAAACTCCCAAAAAATCATTAATATTTATGATTTATATTTATAATGACTAAAAATTTGAATTAACCTATTATAAAAAAAATTTTATCAAAAAATCTTTTCAAAGACTTTTTTGACACATTAAATTCTAAACCCAAATTTTGTTATGTGCTTTAGGAAAAATAATATGAAAAAAATAATTTTTTTTGTTTTGGCAGTATTTGTAATTTTTGTCCAAAATTCTTATTCCTTGCCGCAGCTTATAAAACCCGGAATAATTATTGATGATTCAATTGAAATGTCAGAACCTTTTATAAGTTCTCTTAAAAAAGAAATTAAAGCTCTTTTATCAGAGGATATTGAATTTAAAGACAAATTTATTCTTTCTTCTAACTGGAGTTCAGAAAAAGCAGAAGCAAACTATAAGCTTCTTTTAAACAGCAAAGAAATAAATTTCATTATAAGCATTGGAGTTCTTTCAAGTGCTGTTGTTTCTTCACAAAAAAATTTTGAAAAGCCTGTAATGGCAGTTGGAATAATTGATCCTGTTATTCAGGGAATTGATGTTTCAAAAGAAAATAAATCAGGAATAAAAAACTTTACATATATTCTTTATAATCAAAACCTTGAAGGTGACATTAAAACATTTTACAGAGTTTACCCTTTTAAAAAACTTGCATTAATTGCTGAAAATGAAATTGCAGATTCTGTTTTAAAAAATATTAATAAATTGAAAAACTCTGCAAAATCATTTGGAGCAGAAATTGATATTATCCGCCTTAACACAGGAATAAATGACGCCTTAAAACAAATATCAGGCTATGACTGTGCCTATCTTGGATATTTTGGAAGATTTAGTCATGAGAAAAAAAATTTTTTAAATTCTCTTTCAAATCTTGGAATTACAGTTTTTGGTTCATCCAAATCAGACATAAATTCAGGAGCAGTTGCAGCCTTATATCCTGAAGAAAATCTAATAAAAACAGTCAGAAGAACAGCTCTTAATCTTGAATCCTATTCAGAAGGAAAAAATCTGTCTGATCTGCCTGTTAAAATGGAGCTTGAAAAAAAATTTGCAATAAACATTCAGGCAGCTTCAAAACAAGGATTTTCCCCCTCATTTGCAGTTCTTTCAGAAGCTGAAATCATTGATAACCAGTCTATTGACAAAAAAGAAATGCTTAACCTTGACAATATTGTTAAACAAGCAATCATAAAAAATCTTGATCTTAAAATGTCTGCTCTTGAAACTGATATTTCAAACCAGGATTACAAACTTGCAAAATCAGAATATTTGCCGTCATTAAGTTTGAATGCCGGAGAAACAATAATAGACAAAAAAAGAGCTGAAAATTCTATGGGAACAGCTGCTGAAAGAACAGCTGCTGCATCAGTTAAAGTAGAACAGCTTCTTTATTCAGAAACATCAAGTTCAGTAAAAGAAGTAAATAAAAACTATCTTGAAGCTCAGAAAAAAGCTTTTGAGATAAAAAAACTCGATATAATAAACCAGTCAACAACTGCATATTTTAATGTTTTAAAGGCAAAAACCATAGAAAAAATCAGAAAAGACAACCTTGATCTTACCAAAAAACATTTGTCTATTTCAGAACAAAGGGAAATTGCAGGATATTCAGGCAAATCTGATGTTTATAGATGGAAAAGTTCTGTTGCAACTGCTGCAAAAGAACTTTTTGAGGCTTCAAACAACCACAGGCTTCAGATCTTAAATCTGAATAAAATTCTTGACAGACCTTTCAGAGAAAAGACCTATCTTGTAGACGAATCTTTAGAAGGTGAGCTTTTTAAAAATTATAAATCAAAAAAATACTATGAATATATAAATAATCCAGCAACATTTAAAAAGTTTTCCGATTTTCTTGTAAAGGAGTCTCTTGAAAATTCACCTGAAATACAACAGCTCAATTTTCTTTACAAAGCATATTCAAGGGAGCTCAAAAGATACAAAAGAGAAAGGTTTATTCCTGTTGCATCTGTTGCAGGCGAGGCTTTGCATACTTTTGACAGAAGCGGTGAAGGTTCAAATATAAAGGGACAAGACCCTGAGGACAATGAATGGACAATTGCTCTAAATCTTTCCTGGCCTCTTTATTCAAAAGGAAAAACAAATTTAAACAGAAAAAAAACTGAAATAAATCTTGAAAAACTTGAAAACGAAAGAAAAAACCTTTCACAAAATCTCGAAGTAAATGTCAGGTCATCAATTCTTGACCTTCTCAATAAAATAATGAACCTTGAAGCCTCTGAAACTTCAGCTGACTATGCAAAAAAAAGCCTTGTTCTTGTTCAGGATCTTTATGCAAGAGGTAAAGTCTCTGTAACCGAACTTGTAAATGCACAAAACGAATCTTTAAGTGCGGACTTAAGTCATATGAATTCAGTATACGACTTTTTGTCTGCGGTATTCAATCTCCAGAGAACAATAGGAAGATTTTCATTTTTTCATTCAGAACAGGAAAATATTATGTTTAACGAAAAAATGAAAAAATATATAGAAAACAACTAATTTTCAATAGGGAGCAAAAATGCACTCAAAACTTAAATCAGCTTTTGTTCTTTTTTCAGTTCTTGCATTCTTTTCATGTTCACAGGAAAAAAAAGCACAGGAAAAAGAAATTATCAGACCTGTAAAATATGTTCAGGCATTTGAACCTGAAAACACTTATTCAAGATCATTTTCAGGAGTTTCTCAATCAGGCCGAATATCAAGGTTAAGTTTCAGGGTTGGAGGAAAAATTGAAAAAATCAATGTAAAAGAAGGCGACAAAGTAAATGAAAATTTTCTTATTGCTGAACTTGATGACTCAGATGCACAACTTGAATATGAAAAAATACTTGCTTCATTAAACAAAGCCAAAGTTTACAAAAAAACAGCGGAATCAAATCTTGAAAGACTTAAAAGTCTTTATGAAAACAATAATATATCTTTAAATGAATATGAAACTGCAAAGGATAATTTTGCAAATGCAAATGCTTCTTTGCTTGCTGACATAAGAAATGCAGAACTCAAAGAAAAAGAACTTGGCTATTATAAACTTTTTGCACCGCTTTCAGGAATTGTATCCAACAAGTCTGCTGAAGAAGGTGAAAACATTAATGCAGGCCAAAGTTTTCTTGAAATCCAGTCATTTGACAAAATGGAAATAAGTGCAGGAATCCCTGAAATATATATAGGATATTTAAAACAGGGAGATATGGCTGAAATTGAGTTCAATTCCATAAAAAACAAAATTTTCAATGGTAAGGTAACAGAAATTTCATACTCTCTTGACAAAGAATCATCTACTTATCCTCTAAAAATTGAAATTTTAGACCCCACAAAAAGCATAAGACCCGGAATGCCTGCAGATATAAAATTTTCATTTAAAAATCTTTCGTCCAAAATAAATATGATGGTTCCAATTCATTCTGTTGGAGAAGACAGCTCAGGCAATTTTGTATACATAGTAAAACCCCAGTCAGACGGTTTTGGAATAATAGAAAAAAGAAATGTCAAAACTGGAGAAATAACAGACAGGGGATTTGAAATAAAAAACGGAATTAAAAGCGGTGAACTTGTTGTAACAGCAGGTATTTCAAAACTTTCCAGCGGACTTAAAGTCAGGATTGAATAAAAATCTCGGAGAAAAAAATGCTTACAAAATTTTCCATAAAAAATTATATACTCACCCTTTCCATACTTGCTGTAATTATTATAAGCGGAATCTCTTATTTTCAATCAATGCCAAGGGATGACATGCCGCCCTTTCTTATAAGATACATGACAGTTGTAACAACATATTCCGGAGCAAGTCCTGACCGGATTGAAAATCTAATTTCAGATAAAATTGAAAAAGTTGTCCAGGAAATACCTGAAGTTGACTACATGACAAGCGAATCAAGAACAGGCATTTCCATAGTAAGTATTTCTCTAAAGGAAAATGTTTATGATCTTCAGCCGGTTTTTGACCGTATAAGAAGAAAGGTTGAAGATGTAAAAAAAGACCTTCCCGAAGGATGCAGTGTAAAAATAGATGATGAAGTAGGAGATGTTTTTGGAATAATTATAGGACTTACAGCCCAAGGCTACTCATTTGCAGAAATAAACGATATCGCAGATGAAATCAGAGATGAACTTATCAAGCTTCCAGATGCTGCAAAGGTTGAAATCAGTGGTAAGCAGGAAGAAAAAATCTATGTTGAATTTGATGATGCAAGACTTCTTGAAACAGGACTTACCAAAGCAAAACTAAGTGATTTGATTTCAAAGACAAACATAATCATTCCAGGCGGTGAAATTAAGACAGGAGAGCAAAGAATAATTCTTGAACCTACAGGAAATTTTGAAAGCATTGAAGATCTCAAAAACATGATTGTTTCTTCAAGCGAAGGAAAAATAATAAGACTTTCCAATATTTCAAAAATTAGAAAAGGTTATGAAGAGCCCGTAAAAAACATTGTAAGAATAAACAAAACCCCGGGACTTGCAATAGGAGTAAATTTAAAAAAAGGCGGCAACATTATTAACCTTGGAATCCAGGTAGACCAAAAACTTAATGAGCTGAGACAAAAATACCCGTACGGAGTCGAGTTTGAAAGGGTTGCATCCCAGGATTTTGTTGTTGAAAAATCAGTAAATGACTTTGTTGGAAACCTTTTTCAGTCTGTTATAGTTGTACTTATTGTAATGCTTTTATTTCTAGGACTTAGAACAGGATTTATTGTTGCATCTCTTATACCATGTGCAATTGTTTCAACTATTTTTCTGATGTATCTCACAGACATCGGCCTTAACAAGGTTTCCCTTGCATCACTTATTATTGCCCTTGGAATGCTTGTTGATAACGGTATAGTAATGTCAGAGTCAGTTCTTGTTAAAATGGAAGAAGGCAAAAGCTCACTTAATGCTGCAATAGAATCCTCAAAGGAACTTCTCATTCCTCTTCTTACATCATCTATTACAACTTCTGCCGCATTTATGGCTTTTTTTCTTGCTGATTCTGTAATGGGTGAAATCATGGGAAATATTTTTGTGGTTGTAACCTATGCCCTTTTAAGTTCATGGATTCTCACTCTTACAATAATTGCACTTTTCTGCGTTTACGGAATAAAAAAATCTTCAAAACAAGACAAAAAGCAAAATTCAATTTTTGACAAAATTGCTTTGTACTACAAAAATTTTCTTATCTTTTGCCTTAAACATTCTTTTTTAACAATTGCATCAATTCTTGTTTTATTTTTTCTTTCAATTACACTTGTTTCAAAAATTCCTTTTATTTTCATGGAAAAAAGCGACAGAGCTCTTGTAACTGTAAATATTGAGCTCCCCATTGGAACTGCCATTGAAAAAACTTCAGCAGTAGTTGAAAAAATTGAAGAATTTGTAGAAAAAAACCTTACTTCAAAGCCTGGAAAAGAAGGAATTGTAAACTACTCTTCATATATAGGAGAAGGTGCACCCAAATACGACCTTGGATACAACCCCCCGGAATCAAATCCAAACTCGGCTCATATTCTTTTAAATACCACATCAGACAATATAAATGATTATGTGATTGAAAAAGTTGATTCTTTTATTTTCAATAATTTCCCGGATGCAACATATAAAGTTTCAAGGCTTTTAAGCGGAGGAGGCTCTGCAAATCCTGTTGAAATAAGACTTTCAGGGAAAAAAATTGAAAATCTTTATTCAGTTTCGGAAGAAATTAAGGAAAAACTAAGAAAAATCCCTGGAGCCAAAAACATTGATGACAACTGGGGAATGAAAACCAAAAAACTTGTCATAGATATCAATACGGCCTCAGCACAAATGGCAGGAATAACAAATCAGGACATTGCAGTTTCACTCCAGACAATCCTTTCAGGTGTTTCAACCGGTTTTTTCAGAGAAGGGGATAAATCAATTCCAATAATTATGAAAAATGAAAAAGCAGACTTATTAAAAATTGAAGACCTTAAAACAATAAATATCTATGACCAGCAGACAGGAAAAGGTGTTCCCCTGTCCCAGGTTGCTGATATAAGGGTTGAATGGCAGCCCACCAAAATACTTAGAAGAGATCTTACAAAAACAGTAACTGTAACTTCAGATGTTAAATCAGGTTTTACTGCTTCTGACATTACAAGAGCAATTACTCCCTGGCTAAATGAAAATAAAACCCTCAAACAAAACAATATTACCTTTGAACTTGGCGGAGATGCTGAAGGAAGCGCAGATGCAATGGGTGCAGTTGCAAATAAGCTTCCTGTTTCATTTTTTATAATAGTCATAGTTTTAATTGCCCAGTTCAACTCATTAAGAAAACCTCTTATAATAATTTTAACAATACCTCTTGGACTGATCGGAGTAATTCCAGGTCTTTTCATAACAGGGTCATATTTTGGTTTTATGGGTTTTCTTGGAGTAATTTCACTTGCAGGAATTGTTATAAACAATGCCATAGTTCTGATTGACAGAATCAAAATTGAAGAAACCGAAAACAGCAAAGACACTTTCCATGCTATTATAGATGCCGGAATTCAAAGACTCAGGCCAATTCTTCTTACAACAGCTACAACAGCTCTTGGACTTATCCCTTTATGGCTTGGAGGCGGACTTATGTGGGAACCAATGGCAATTTCAATAATTTTCGGCCTTTTATTTGCTACTGTTCTTACCCTTGTTTTTGTTCCTGTGCTTTACAAAATATTTTTCAGGGTAAGTTATCAAAACTATTAAAAAAACGCATAAACTCATCAGGGACAGGCTTGCTGACGGTCTGTCCCTTTTCATATCTTTATCCCTGACTCCATATTTAAATTTCAGGCTGTATTTTCAATACAATATAAAGTTTTATTTTTTCCCGCCGAAAATATTAATATAAATTTATATCAACAGGGAGAAAATCCATGGAGCTGAAATTTACCCCAACAAATACGTCTTTGCAAAATCAGTCCCGTGGGGATCAGAGTCTTATAAAAACCGAGTCTTTAAACGCGGGAAGAATTGCAAAATCTGAAACCAGGGAAACAGATCTTAAACTTACAACCAAAGAAGGGGACATTGTAACCCTAAAATCCTTATCTGACTTTGATGCTGAAATGACAACTTATTCAGCATTTAAAAAAACAAATGATTCAATGACTTCAATGAGCGGTTTTTCAGCAAGCCTTAACTACAGCAGCTCATATGAAATTTCTCTTGAAGGAGACTTCAGCAAGGAAGAATTAAGGGATATAAACAAGGCCATAAAAAAACTTGAAAAAGCAATGAAGCATCTTTCAAACGGAAATCTTGATAAAGCTGTTGATAAGGCGGTATCAATTGCCGGACTTGACACAATCGGAGGGTTTGAAGCAAACCTTTCATATTCAGCCACAAAACAATACAATTATATTGAAAAATCAACTTTCCAGAGAACAGATACCCAGGAGCTTCCACAAGCTGACACAAAAATTTCAGATATGGGAAAATCACTTCTTGAAAGACTTACAGACGAAACTGCAGACACTGCAAAAAATACAAAAATTCCAAAGGATAAAGTTTTATCAGCAATTGACAGGCTTTTTGAAGACATGAAGGCTTTGATGGAAAAACAAAACAAGGAAAACAACAATCCATGGAATAATTTTCTAGACGGTCTTGGCAACCGTTTTCAAAAAAGACTTTTTTCCTGATTTTAAAAAAGTTCAAGGCCGGCAAATGCCGGCCCTGTTATAAAAAAGGCGGGTTAACACGAACTTCCATTCTTATGGCAAAATTGAAAATCGCTCAGTTCAGGTTTAAAAAAGACTCCGTAAAGACTTAATCTTAATCAAATCTGTATTCAATTCCAGCTCCTAAAATCCAGAGTTCTTTTTCATACTTTATTCCCATAGAATCTTTTTTTTCATCATAGAAAAGTCTGCTTGCACCAAAATTAAGTTTCATATCCTTCATTGGAGAAATCATAAAACCGCCCCCAAAAAGATGATAAGGTTTTTTTCCTATGGCAGTTGAATAGTCATCAATATCAAGTCCTGCATCTACGTATGAATAACCTGTACTTATTTTCAACCCGTCTTTAATTTCATATTCTGCTCCAAGACCGAGTTCCCAGGCATTGTCTCCTTTTGGATCTTCATCCCAGTTTACTTCCTCATTCCAGCAGTATGTAAAATCAGCTGCAAGTTTAAGCTTTTTATTTATCATATATGAAGCTCCAAGTGCTGAAAGTGCCGGAAAATCCTTTCTTGTTTTGTTTCCTTTTTTAATTCCTGTCAAAGCCTGCATCTTGGGTGCCATTGAACCTTTCATTTCATCAACTTCAAATTCAAGGGATGTTTTAAATTCATGCCTGAAACCAATATTAAGCTTTTCATTTATCTGATAGTTAATACCTATTATTGGTGCAAACCCAACAGCTGTTTTTTCAAGTTCTAAAACATCTCCGTCTTCAATTTCAAGACTGTTTAGACCATATACAAGCCTTCCTGTAAGTGAAACTGAAAGTTTTTCATTAACACTGAATGCCCCTCCAGCAATTAAGCCCATATAAACACTTGTATAAATGCTTTCCATTTCCGGAGTAATGTTTACTGCACCGGCTCCCATTTTTGTATAAATGCTGTCAGGATACTCAAGAGATCCTCCGCCGCCTATAACGTTTACTCCTGCAAACTGAGACCATTTCCCTTTTTTATTCATTGCAAAAAAGCCGGGAACAAAAGCTGTGGTATTGTCTGCTTCATATTTTACCCCGTTATATTCGTGGGAATAGGCCTTTGGAAGAACCTGATTCTGAAGGCTTAAATAAAAACCATCTTCCATTTTTGCAGTTCCAGCAGGATTGTATGTAATGGCATCCATTGAGTCAAAAGAGCCTGTTCTTGCCTGCATTCGTGTCCATTCAGCACTAAGGTTTGTATTATTATCAATAAATGTTGCTGATACAGTTATTGGAAAAATCATCAGACAAAGCAAAACCCCGGTTATTTTAAGTTTATTCAATTTTCTTCTCTCCGTGATAATTGTTTAAAAATTATTAACTGTTCAGTCTAAACCGGAACGGCTCCTGCGGTCTTTTTGAACCTGATCTTCCCTCCGTTCCGGTCAGGAGATTAAAGCCTATTTTTTATTTGAATTTCTCCAGATTTTCATTTTTTCAGCTTCTTTTATGAGATCTTCCCTGAAATCAGGATGTGCAATGCTTATGACAAGCTCTGCTCTTTTCCAGGTTGACTGGGCTCTTACCTGAACTGCTCCAAACTCTGTTACAATATAGTCTGTCTGATGCCTTGGAATTGTTACAATTGAGCCTGGTTCAAAAACAGGAAGAATTCTTGACTGGTCATTACCGTTTGAATCCTTGAATGTAGATGTAAGGCAGATAAAGCTTTTACCGTTTTTAGACCATTGAGCTCCAATTACAAAATCCCACATTCCACCGTTTCCTGAAACCTGGGTTGTTCCTAGGCTTTCGGCATTTACCTGTGAATAAAGATCAACCTGAAGTGCATTATTTATTGAAATAAAGTCATCAAGCTCTGAAATAACTTTGGGGTCATTTGTATAGTTTACAGAATAGGAAGATGCTGCAGGGTTATTGTCCATAAAATCATAAAGCCTTTGGCTTCCAAGTGCAAAAGTGTATGGAACACGGTTTTTGTCAATTTTTTTCATCTTGCCGTTCATTCTGCCTGACTCAATCATATCTACATAGGCATCTGAAAGCATTTCTGTATGTCCGCCAAGATTTTTCAAATCTGATTCTGCAATTATTTTTCCAACGGCATTTGGCAGTGCACCTATTCCAAGCTGAATACATGAACCGTCTTTAATAAATTTTACTATATGCTCTGCTATTTTTTTATCTGCATCTGAAGGTTCGGCAACAGGAAGGTCAACAAGCTTCAAATCTGATGGTGCTTCAACAATAAAATCAACATCTGAAATATGAACTGATTCTTCAGCACCACCGGGACATACAGGCATGTTTTTATTTACTTCAACAATTACATAGTCAGATTCTTCCATTGCAGCCAAGGTTGCAGAATTCTGGGGGCCAAGATTAAAATATCCCTTTTTATCCATTGGACATACTGAACAGATTACAACATTTCTATGGGGTGCAATTTTTTCCCTGAACCATGAAGGAGCCTGATGATACATGATTGGATAATAATAACAAAGGTTGTAATCCTTTTGGAGAACCCTTGAAATTTTGCTGAACTGAAGGTCGTGATAAACAAATGACCCTGGTTTTTGAACAACTTCAGGAACCGGAGGAAGTGTTACTGCACCATGAACAAGAACATCTTTTAATTCCTCATGTCTTTGTGCAAGAGCTTTGTCGCATACAACAGGTCGTCCGTTGAAAAATCCATAGTCTACAACATCACCTGATTTTACAACTTTTACAGCTTCTGCTGCATCAACACACTTTTTTTCATATTCTGCCAAATAATCCATTTTATATCCTTTCATACCTTTAGGTTTTAAATTCTTTTTTCACCAGAACCTAAAGAGCAAAGGATATGCCACCATAAAATATTTGAGATAAGATACTTAAATAATAAGTATTTTATGATAAATTGACTGAAAAATCATAAGCTTAAAATTTGAGACAAAAATGCCACAAAAAACCAATTTTTTTCATGAAAGGGATTGAAATTTGGGTATTAAACCAGAGACAGACAAAAGTGCCACATTACTAGACTATTCTATTCCAAGTTCTTTTAATTTTCTGAAAAGGGTTTTTCTGTGAACTCCAAGAAGAGAGGCTGTTTTTCCTTTTTGCCATTTATTTGATTCAAGAACTTTTTCAATATGTCTTTTTTCAAAATTTTTTAAAGCAGTTTTAAGGTCTGTTCCCAAATTTGGCGGATATTCAGGCTCTTTTATTTCAGAAAAATCTTCCATTGTGGGAAGTTCAATTTTTCCCATGGTTACATATCTGTGAACAGCATTTTGAAGTTCTCTTATATTTCCCGGCCATGAATGGAACATAAACCTGTCCATAACCTGAGAAGGAATAGAGGGAAAATTTGCTCCCTTACCGAATTTTTCAAGAAAATGATAAACAAGAAGCGGAAGGTCTTCAATCCGCTCCCTTAATGGTGGAAGATTTATCTGGATTATATTTATCCTGTAAAAAAAATCTTCCCTTAAAAATTTTTGTTTCACAAGCTCAAAAGGATTTTTATTGGTTGCTCCAATTATTCTTATATCCGGTGTAATAACTTCATTTCCCCCAACCGGAATAAATCCTCCGCCTTCAATTGCACGAAGAAGCTTTACCTGCATATTAAGGTTTATTTCTCCGATTTCATCCATGAAAAGAGTTCTAGAATCTGCAAGCTCCATAAATCCTTTTTTATCTGACAAAGCTCCTGTAAAAGCTCCTTTTCTGTATCCGAAAAATTCACTTTCAAGAAGATTTTCAGGAATTGCTCCGCAGTTTACAGGAACAAAGGATTTTAAAGATCTGTCGCTTAAATCATGAACTGCACGGGCAACAAGCTCCTTTCCGGTACCTGATTCCCCGTAGATAATCACATGTGCTGACCCTGATGATGCCTTTAAAATTTCATCAAAAACATTAAGCATTTTTTTGCTGCGGCCTACTATTCCATCAAAAGGGTTTCTTCCCTTAATACTTGATTTAAGTCTTTTAAGTTCTTTTTGTAAAAATTCCTGATTTTTTTCTAAGGCTTCTTCCTTAAGCTTTCTTTTGGTAATATCTCTTATTAAAGCAAGAACTTCTTCATCGCTGTATGCAACAATTCTTGCCTCAAAAAATCTTTTTCTTCCCATATTTTCAACAGGAAACTCAAATACAGCAACCTCTTTTGTGTTAAATGCTTTTGTTATCTTATCCAGACATTCATCATAAAACTCTGCCGGAATAATTTCTGCAATGTGCTTACCTGTAAAATCATCAAAATATTGTATTTTTGAAATCTTGGCAGGACGAAAACTTGAAATTAAACCGTTTTTTCTTACCTGAAAAAGCATGTCAGGAACTGCATTTAAAACCGCTCTGATTTGTGATTCTCTTTTGCTTAAGGCCTCTTCTGCAAGCTTTCTCTTGTTTATATTATTGAAAAAAACAAGATGAGCCGGCCTTTTTTCCCACATAATTTCTATTGCATGGATTTCAAACCAGACATTTTCGCCATTTTTTGTTACAAGCCTGAAAGGATAAACATCTGGAATTGGTTCATTATGGAGCCTTTTTTTATACCTTGACTCAACAAGTAAAATATCTTCTTCAAAGACAAATTCACTGAAACGATGATTTATTATTTCTTCAGGTTCATATCCTATTATTTTAAATCCGTTTGAATTTATATATTTTAAAAGGCCGTCCTGAAGAACGATTATGGAGTCGCTTGAATTTTCAAAAACAAGCTGATTTTCTTTTATAAAACTCATGAATTAAATTTTTGTCCTTTTTATATTCTGAACGAAAAAGTCCGGTTAACGGTTTGTTACAATTTATATTTTATTCTTTTAAAAACCGGCCATTTTCAAACCTGTTTTTTATTTTTTCAAATACTTCCTCTCCTGGTACAAGCCTGGCCTTTCCGGTTTTTAAATCATTGCAGCGTTTTTCAGCTTCTTTTATCCATGCCTCTTCCACAGAAGAATTAAAAGGGTTTTCATAATTTTTTTCTGTTTGTTCTGTCAAGAGCTTCATTTCCTTTTCAATAAAAGACTATTACCTAAATTGAGCGTTTCATATTTTTAAATTAATAAATTTTCAATAAATTAAGCTTATTGTATTTAAAAACATGAACCCTGCGGGCTTTTCAATTTTGCCGCATCTACTGCGTTAAATTGCATCACGCATAGCAAAAGTATAGCCTGATACAATTTGCCTTGTATATGCAGCAAACTTGAAAATCGCTCAATTCAGGTATTAATAAAAACAGAATTTTATAAGCAGTCATTGGCCGAAAACAAGAATTTTTGTTCAGCAACCAAACAGCAAATATTGCCAAAAAACTTGATAATCAAAGAACTAACCTTTACAATTAAATATTAAAATAAATAAAGGGAAAAAATATGTCTGAACTTTTAAAACAAATTGAAAATCAGGTTCTTACACTGCCGGCACAGGAAAGAGCTTTTCTTGCTGACAGGCTGCTCAGTTCTCTTAACGAAGATTCTTTTACTGATAATGAAGCTGAATGGATTATTGAAGCAGAAAAAACAGCAGTAAAGACAATATCCTTTTACATACAGAATTATCAAAAAACCCTTTAGAACATATCTTCTTCCAAAATTTCCATTCAATATTATCTATACCATAGAACCAGACCACATAAGAATTATTGCTGTTGCACATAATAAGAGAAAACCTGACTACTGGATTAAACGAGATTAAATTTTTAAAATTTACCGTCTAAAATCTTTACCAGAGCATCAGGAATTTTTTCAATAAGTTCAGCTGCCTGGGTTGCTGTTTTTTGCTTTAGTCTCAATTGAGTGTTTCATACAAATTTCCCTGGGCTTTATAAATTAAGAATACTTCAAAGACTTAAAAACACTGTCATCAAAATCAAGAGGGCTTTTCTTTTCCCTGATAGTTGTGGACTGAACTGTGTGTGTATAAATCATTGTAGTATGTATATTGCTGTGACCGAGAAGCTCCTGTATGGTCCGCAAATCCACATTTGCAGCCAGAAGATGGCTTGCAAATGAATGGCGGAAAGTGTGGGCAGAGGCACGTTTTATAAGTTTAGACTTTCTTACTCCCATCTTAATAGCCTTTTGTACATGGGTTTCGTGAAGATGATATCTCCTTAACTCTTTAGAATCCGGTACAAGGGTAAGTTCTTTTGAAGGGAAAAACCACTGCCAT
>JAVERC010000034.1:0-38118 GCA_034007295.1 Desulforegulaceae bacterium
GCCTTTTTTGCCCATTTCTGCGTCAGATTCAAAATTTAATCCTCAAAATACTCCATGTATTCCTGCGGTTAAATTTTTCATCTTCCTTGAACTGAGCAAAAAATTCTCGTTTTCGGCCAATCACTAAGTATAAATTTTTTTATATCTCTTTTATTACAATATAAAATCAACCCAAAAAAACTACCAAATCCCTGAAATCTGAAAACCATTCAATTTAGGTTGAAATAAAGAACAAAAAATATTAGTTTTTGTTCTTTATAAAAAAATTAAATATAAAATTTTTTTTATAAATTATAACAATTTAACTTTATTGATATTTTTTATCCAATATGCTCTTTTTGCGGAGACAGACTATGAAAAAAGAAGAAGACAAAACAAAAGGGATAGCCTCCCTTTTTGATCAAATTGAAATAAAATCATTTTTAAAAAACTACCTTATTTTTATTGGCATAATTGAAGCAATAATTTTTTTTGTATGCTTTGTTGAACAGCTTGGTTCAAAAGACATACCATTCCCATGGAAAAATTATTTTTTTGCAGCCTTTATAATTCCAGTTGTAATAACATTTTTACTTGGGATTCTTGTTGCAGGCTTCAATAAATATTTATATGGATTTTCACCCCATGAAGACCAAATTTCACCTGATAAAAATTTTGATGAAACAAACCAGGGATATCTAAAAAAAATTGAAGCAATTCTTATTCTTTTCCAAAAACTCCCATTTCTTCTTACCCTTTTTATTCTTACACTTGCAGCAGGAATTATCTACAAACTTGATGCTATAATAGGGTTTATTTCAGCAGCTGGACAAAAATCACTGGAATATTTGATGATTATTCTTGGAGCTGGAATTGGAATTGCTGCTGTTTTTACGCTGATCTGGCTCATACTGAATTACAAGCTTCAGAAAAAATCAATCGAATACAGGCATGCATACAGGGAAACTGTTATAAAACAGCTTGGAATGGTTATTTTAGATGATGATACTGTAGTTGATAAAAATGGTAATATTGTAAATAATAAGGAAAATAAAAAAAAATCTCATTTTTATCCTGCTTTCCCAAAAACAACTGATGTTTCAAGGCAAGAAAAATTACTTCCAAATTCTATGAATAAAGACAATTCTAAAGATCAATAACAAAAAATAATCAGCTGCTTTAAGCAGCTGATTATTTTATAATCAAATCTGAAATCATTTTTATATCATATTTTTGCAATGTTTCATTGAGCTGTTTGACAAATTCAACTGCAAATCCATCCCTATCAACCCTTACTACACGAGCCTTCATCTTTACAGGGACACTTTTTGCCGGAGGAGGAAAAACCATTGTTATTTCAGAGCCTATTTCAGGTTTATCAAATGAAGTTACAAACATTCCTGATTCACTTATATTAGTAATATAACCTCTTACAGCCTTTCCTTTCATTGCAAAATCTATTTCTGCCGGGTAAGGAATTCTTCCAGACTTTCTCTTATATGCTCCGACTCTGTCTTCAAGATCCCTAAGCAATGCCATTTTTTCCTCAGGAGAAAGGGATAAAACTTCTTTTAAAAGCCTGGATGTCAACCCTGCGAGATTAATATTTGAAGAATTATTATTTTTTTCATTCATTTTTCACCTAAATTTTTTCTTTAAAAAAGTCAATTGGAATGAAATGCTTAATTTATATCAACCTAAGTTGAGCGTTTCATATTTTTAAATTAACAAATTTTTAATGAATCAAGCTTATTATATTTAAAAATATGAACCCTGCGGGCTTTTCAATTTTACTGCATCTACAGTGTTAAATTGCATCACGCATAGCAAAAGTATAGCCTGATACAATTTGCCGTTATATGCAGCAAACTTGAAACCGCTCAATTTAGGATCAAGTAAAACCATGCTTGTATTTTATACTCACATTAAATATATATAAAATGTTTTTTTTAATTATTAGCTGAACGAAAACAGTTTTTTTGTCCATTATAAGTCTGATTCGAAATTTAATCCTCAAAATACGCCATGTATTTTAAAGGTTAAATTTTTCATCTTCATTGAACTGAACAAAAAATCTTGGTTTTCGGTAAATCACTAATTATATCTTTTAAACCACAAAAAATAAGGAAATAAAAGTGAAAAAAATAGCTGTGCTCCCAGGCGATGGAATCGGCCCTGAGGTTATGGATGAAGCAATCAAGGTTTTAAATGCCGCAAAAAAGAAATTTAATTTTGAAATAGAAACAAAAGATGCATATGTCGGAGGTGCTGCAATTGACAATTGCGGAGAAGCTCTTCCCAAGGAAACAATAGATGTGTGCAACTGGGCTGATGCCGTACTTTTTGGTTCTGTTGGAGGCCCTAAATGGGAAAAACTTCCCCCTGAAAAACAGCCTGAAAGAGCAGCTCTTCTGCCCCTTAGAAAAATTTACGGACTTTACTGCAATTTAAGACCTGCAAAAGTATTTCCATCTCTAACATCTGCAAGTCCTCTAAGACCTGATATTATTGGAAACGGTTTTGATATTTTATGCGTAAGGGAACTTACAGGCGGAATTTATTTTGGACAGCCAAAAGGAAGAGAAGGCCAAGGCCCTGAAGAAAAAGCATATGACACAATGGTCTACAAAAGATTTGAAGTTGAAAGAATTGCAAGAATGGCCTTTGATGCAGCAAGAAAAAGAAGAAACATTGTAACATCAGTTGATAAGGCAAATGTTTTGACAACCATGGTGATGTGGAGAGAGATTGTTAATGAAGTTTCAAAAGATTATCCTGATGTAAAACTCAATCATATTTATGTTGATAATGCCACAATGCAGCTTGTTAAAGACCCCCATCAGTTTGACGTTCTTTTATGCGGAAACATGTTTGGCGATATTATATCAGATGAATGTGCAATGCTGACTGGTTCAATGGGTCTTCTTGCGTCTGCAAGCCTTAATGAAGAAAAATTCGGACTTTTTGAGCCAGCAGGCGGTTCTGCTCCAGACATCGCCGGAAAAGGAATTGCAAACCCCATAGCACAGATTTTATCTGCTTCAATGATGCTTAAATACTCCCTTGATCTTGAAGATGCAGCTGATGCAATTGAGAATGCAATAGCTGAAGTTCTTGACATTGGAATACTTACAGCAGATCTTGCAGGAAAAGATAAAAAAGCTGTTTCAACTAAAGAAATGGGTGATGAGATAGCAAAAAGGATCTAACCTTAACCTGAATTGAGTATTTCAATTTTTAAAAAAATAAATTCAGCTTAGTATATTCAGCAAACTTAAAAACAGCTCAATTCAGGCTTAACAAAAATGCACGTTTTTTATTTACGTGCATTTTTTTAAAATATAGCTTTCTCAATTTTTTCCAACTACCCTTTCAAGCTCTTCAATAGTTGTAATTCCTCTTAAAACTTTTTTTATACCGTCGTGGAACATATCTTTAAATCCG
This sequence comes from Desulforegulaceae bacterium, assembly GCA_034007295.1. Lineage (GTDB taxonomy): Bacteria > Desulfobacterota > Desulfobacteria > Desulfobacterales > JACKCP01 > JACKCP01. Next base: position 3,424 of record JAVERC010000034.1, read on the forward strand.
TTTTGCAAAGCAGATCTTTCAATTTCAACAACTGATCCGCCAGAAGATATAAGATCTCTTATTTCATTTGTAAAAATAAGAATTTCATGGATTGCAATTCTTCCTGAATAACCTGTAAAATTACATGCAGCACAGCCTTTTCCCCTGAAAAAATAAACTTCTTCATTGTTTTCCCTGATAAAATACTGATCAGCTTCCATATCTGTTAGTTTGTATTTTGTTTTACAGTTTTCACATATTTTTCTGACAAGCCTTTGTGACATGACTCCAGTAACAGCCGGAGAAACTATAAAACGAGGAACTCCAATATCAACAAGTCTTACAGATGCAAGAAATGAATTATTGCTGTGCAAGGTGGCAAGAACAAGATGACCTGTCAGAGCTGCCTGACAGGCAATTTTTGCAGTTTCAGGGTCCCTTATTTCTCCAACTAAAATAACATCTGGATCCTGGCGAAGAAAAGATCTCAATGCTGATGCAAAATCAAGATTTACAGAAGTATTTACCTGAATCTGGCTTATGCCTTCAACCATATATTCTACTGGATCTTCAACTGTTAAAATATTTACACCTTCATTATTTATTCTTTTAAGAACAGAAAAAAGGGTTGTTGTCTTTCCAGAGCCGGTAGGACCTGTAACAAGAAAAATACCATTTGGTACAGAACAGATTTTTTCAACTTTTTTATAGGTTGATAAGGAAAATGAAAGATCTTCAAGACTTGGAACATCCCTTGAAGCAAGCTGTCCTAAAAGTCTTAAAGTTATTTTTTCTCCGTGAACACTTGGAATTGATGCAAACCTAATATCAATATTTCTGTTTTTAAGCTTAAGATTAATCCTTCCGTCCTGGGGCCGTCTTCTTTCTGTAATATCAAGGCCTCCCATTATTTTAAGCCTTGAAACAAAAGGATATAAAAGTCCAGAATCAAGTTTAAGCCTTGTTTGAAGAACTCCGTCTATGCGAAACCGCACTTTTATAACATCTTCTAGTGGATCAATATGAATGTCTGTAGCGTTTTCCTTTACTCCTAGAAGAATTACGGCATCTGTAAAATTAATTACAGCCTTGTCCCCTGAAATTTTTTTTAGCTGCTCTTCAGTTATCTTTGAAATCCCCTTAAAAAGAGAATTTTGTGATATTTTATTAATAAGCTCTTCAATTGTTTCCTTTGACTGATACTGGATTTTAACAGCATCTTCAATATCTTCGGGAAAGGAAAAAACAGGACTTACATCAACACCGCAGGCCATGGAAAGTTTTTTTATAAAATCGGTGTCAGAGGGGGTTGAAGTTGCAATTGTCAAGGCACTGCCAAGTTTATAAATTGGTATTACATTATATTTTACTGCATATTCCATAGGAAAAATTTTTACAGCTTCGCTTTGAAAAATTGTTTTTAAAAGGTCTACATAAGCAAACCCTATGGAATCTCCCCAAAGTCTTCCTAGAAAATTTTTGGGTGCTACTCCTCCTTTTTTTAAAAACATAAGAAGCTTAAAATGATCATTATCAGTTTTTTCAAGAAGGGAAAATCTGTCTTCTTCTGTTAAAAGCCCTTTTTCAACTATAAGATCCAAAAATTTATTGTTTTTCATCAGATGCTTCCTTTTTTGAAAGTGATGAAAGCATTTTCCTTATTTCAGACTGGGACAATTTTCTTTTTACTTCTTTTTCCTTTACTTTTTCATCTTCTTGAATTTCTTTTAAAAGATCTTTTAATATATATTTTGTCATGTTTCACCAAACCTTGTATCAATAAGTTCTTTTATTATTGATTTAAGCTCATTTAAGGGAGTGTCTTTTCTTATGTAAAAATCAGCTCCGTCCTTAATGCATTGTTCAACAGTTTCCATATCAGCAACAGAAGTAAGCATTATTATCATTGCATAAGGATTAATTTTCTTCATTTCCTTTAAAGCCTCATCACCTGTTTTTACAGGCATATTTATATCCATAAAAACAAGGTCCGGGTTTAACTCTTTAAAAATTTCAATTCCTTTTTCGCCGTTTGGTGCTTCCCCTGAAACATTAAGCCCTATAATTTTTAAAACTGATTTTATAAAAACCCTGATATGAAATTCATCATCAACAATAATACAGCTGATATTTTTCATTAATTAACTCCTTTAGGAAGACAAAAACCAAAAACAGCTCCGGTTTTATCTAGATTGTTTTTCCCGTAAATTATGCCATTGTGTGCCTCAACAATTTTTTTTGAAATTGCAAGTCCAAGGCCTGTGCTTTTTTCTCCATCTGTTGGAGAAACATTTAATTTTTTAAATTCACCAAAAAGTCTTTTTTCTTCACCTTTTGGAATTCCTGGACCGCTGTCATAAATTTCAAAACATATAGATTTTTCCTTTTGGTCATAAAAAAGTTTAACCAATACTTTTGTTTTTTTATATGAGTATTTTATTGAATTACTTAAAAGATTGTCTACAACCTGAATAATTTTTTTTCTGTCAAAAAAAATTTTTTCATTAAGATCCGGATTATTAAAAATAATTTCTATATTCTTTTTATCTGCAGCAGGTTTAATCAGCCTGATTCTTTCAAAAACAACTTTAGATAAATTATCTTCTTTTAAATCAAGCTCAATTATTCCAGCTGAAACAGACGAGAAATCCAAAAGATCATTTAAAAGTATTAAAAGATCCTCTGATGCCTGTGAAATAATTGATATAAATTCTTTTTGTTCCAGATTAAGTTCTCCAATACTATTGTCCTGCAAAAGATCAGCAAATCCTTTTATTGAAGCAAGAGGATTTCTTATGTCATGTGCTGCCATTCCAAGAATATAATTTTTCTGATTTACAAGTTCAAAAAGCTTTCTTTCCTGTTTTGAGTATTCAGTAACAAGTTTTTTTAAAAGTCCTGCCTCAATTTTTTCATCTTCAAGTTTTGCCTTAAGTTCAAAATAATCAATTATATTATCATCTTCCATGTCAGCCAATATTTTGTCCTTTCAATTCAAGCCTTTTTAAAAGGGGATCAATATTGCCTATTTTATCATAGGACAGCCCTTTTAAATAAGCATCAACACCAACATCTTTAAGATTTCTCAAATGTTTTACTATCAAGGCTGTTGTTTCAATATCTTCAAGAATGCTCCCATGCTGAGGTGCAATTTTTTCAAAGGGTATGGCTGAAATAACTTCCATGGCATATTTTAATGCTCTTTCAGAAGTCATAAGCCCTTTGTGAAACTCGCAGATATTTTTTAAGTGGCAAAAATTTTTGTCAATTGGACATTTATCTTCGAGAGTGCAGTTAAAACATTTTGGATCAATTTTTAAAAAAAGCTGGCGGTTGTTTGAATAGCTCCCGAAAATATCACTTGTAAAAAGAATTTTTGTTTCATGGTCAAAGGTTATAAAACTTCCCTGGGTATGTGCATACGGGGTATTAAAAAATTCAAGCAGCCTACCGCTTTTAAACTCAAATTTATAGCCTGTATCATCAAGTGTTTCAAAAGGAACACTTCCACCATAATGTTTTATAAATCTTATATTTTCCTTATTTGTAAGAATTTTTAATTGGGGATTGTCAATTATACTTTCAAGATGGGGAAGACTTCCGCATAAATCAGGATCATAATGCTGATAAATAAGAACCTTTATGTTTTTTGGCATTATTCCTGTTTTCATAATTTTCATCATAACTCCAGGGAAATCAGGACGGCTGCCTCCGTCAATTAAAACAGCCTCATCACCTTCAACAATTAAATATGGATTACATAAAAGATCTACGGATTTATCATAAAAACCTGCCCAGAAAACTCCTTTTCCTATTTCTACAGGTTCAGACATTTTTTTATCATCAAACATTTATTTACTCCAAATTTTCTATTATATAAATCTTCTGAAGTTTAATTTAACCAGAAAATGGAAAAATATGACTGAAAAAGATTTTTTATATAAAGCTTACAACAAAACAAACTCTCTTTCCATAAGAGACAAAATTTATCTTCAAAAAAAAATAAAAAAGCTTCAAAAGCAAAACACCATAGTTTCAGAAGAAATTATTGAAAAAATCAATCTCGAACTTGATAGAGCAAAACTTAATTTAAAAAAAAGAAAATCTCTTATTCCAAATCCGGTTTTTGATGAGAACCTTCCTGTAAATTTAAAAAAAGAAGAAATTAAAGAAAAAATAATAAACAATCAGGTTGTAATAATTTCAGGCGAAACAGGCTCAGGGAAAACAACCCAGATTCCAAAAATATGCCTTGAAGCAGGAAGAGGAATTAAAGGTGCAATAGCTCTTACCCAGCCAAGAAGAATTGCAGCTGTTTCTGTTGCTCAAAGAATAAGTGAGGAACTTTTTGAAAATGATTTTAAAACAGTCGGATACAAAATAAGATTTTCTGACAAAACAAATGAAAATACCATAATAAAGGTAATGACAGACGGAATTTTACTTGCCGAAACCCTTACAGACAGATTTTTAAATTCCTATGACACAATAATTGTTGATGAGGCCCATGAAAGAAGCCTTAATATTGATTTTATACTCGGTTTTCTTTTAAAGCTTGTAAAAAAAAGAAAAGATTTAAAACTTATTATTACTTCTGCAACAATAGACACTGAAAAATTTTCAAAAGCCTTTGACAATGCCCCTGTTATTGAAGTTTCGGGAAGAATGTATCCTGTAGAAACAATTTATCTGCCTCCTGAAAAAAATGAAGATGATGAAGACTCTGATTTGTCAGTTCTTGCTGCAAATGCCTTTGACCTCATAAAAAATGAGCAAAACGGTGATACCCTTATTTTCATGCCAACAGAAAACGATATTTCTGAAACAATAGAAAAACTCAAAGGAAGGCTTGATGACAAAGTTCATATAATGCCGCTTTTTGCAAGACTGCCCTCCCATCTTCAGCAAAAAGTATTCAGGCCGGTTTCAGGACAAAAAATTGTTGTATCAACAAATGTTGCGGAAACATCCATTACAATTCCTGGAATCAAGTATGTGATTGATACAGGACTTGCAAGAATTCCTTCATATATTGCATCATCAAGAACAACCTCACTTCCTGTTACTCATGTATCAAAAAGCAGCACAGACCAGAGAAAAGGTAGATGCGGAAGGGTTTCAAACGGTGTGTGCATAAGGCTTTTCAGTGAAGAAGACTATGAATCAAGGCCAAAATTTACTCTCCCTGAAATTTTAAGATCAAATCTTTCAGATGTTCTTTTAAAAATGACTGCCTTAAAGCTTGGGGACATAAAAGATTTCCCTTTTATTGACAGACCGGAAACAAAAAACATAAACGACGGATACAACCTTTTAACTGAACTTGGAGCAATAAAGGAAACAGGTAAAAAAGGGATTTATGCCCTGACTGAAGTAGGCTCCCAGATGGCAAAACTTCCCCTTGATCCAAAACTTTCAAGAATGCTCATTGAAGCCTCAAAAAGAGGATGTCTTGAAGAAGTTACTGCAATAGTATCAGGAATAACAGCCGGAGATCCAAGGGAGCTTCCAGATGACAACCGTCAGAAAGCCATGCAGGCCCAGGCTGTATTTACAGACCCATTATCTGATTTTATTACAATTTTAAATATCTGGAAAAAATTCAATTTTGAAAGCAAAAACAAGCTTTCCACAGGTGCAATCGGAAAATTTTCCAAAAAATATTTTCTGTCTTTTAGAAAACTCAAGGAATGGAGAGACCTATACACCCAGATTCAAGGAATTTTAGAAGATGAGGAAATAAAAAATATAAAAGAAAAACCACCTGCTTTTGGAGATAAAAATTCAAAAACAGGCCCCCTTTATCAGGCAATACACAAATCCATTCTTTCAGGATATCTTTCAAATATTGCAGTCCATTCAGAAAAAAAATTCTACAAGGCTGCAAAAAACAGGGAAGTAATGATTTTCCCGGGTTCAGGACTTTTCAAAGAGCCGCCTGACTGGATAGTTGCAGCAGATATTGTAGAGACATCAAGGGTTTTTGCAAGAACAGCAGGATTTGTTGAACCTGACTGGATAGAAGAAATTGGAAAAGATCTTTTAAAAATATCAGTTTATGATCCTCATTACGAAAAAAATGAGGGAAGAGTCCTTGCTTACAGCCAGAAATCCCTTTACGGACTTATGATTTCCAAGGATAAAAAAATTCCCTTTCATTCATTTAACAAAGATGAAGCTGCAAGAATTTTTTATTCACAGGCTCTTTATCAAAATCAGGTAAAAGACAATCTTGAATTTCTAAATAAAAACCTGGAAACCATAGAAAAAATAAAAGACCTGGAAGAAAGGCTTAGAAAAAGGGACATTCTTGTAGGTGAAAACGAGATTATAGATTTTTATGAACAAAAAATACCTGAAGTTTCAGATATAAGAACCTTAAAAAACATAATAAGAAAAAAAGGACATGATTTTCTTTTAATGAAAAAAGAAGATCTTATGAATTATGACCCGGAAAATGAAGTAAAGGAAAAATTTCCTGACAAAATAAGTATTGGTGATGAAAACTTCAATTTAAGATACAAATTCAACCCAGGTGCAGAAAATGACGGAATTACAGTATCAATACCGGTAAATAAAACATCTCACATTTCAGCACCTGACCTTGAAACTGTAATACCAGGACTTCTAAAGGAAAAAACAGAAGCAGTTTTAAAGGGTCTTCCAAAAAAATACAGAACAATGCTCCACCCTATTAAGGAAAAAACTGAAATAATTTTAAAAGAAATGGATTTTGGCTCTGAACTTTTTGCCTTAAATCTTTCTGAATTTATTAAAAACAGATTTAAAATTCTTATTCCAGCAAAAATAATTTCAGAAGTAAAAATCCCTGAACACCTCAACATGAGAATTGAGCTTACAGATATAAAAGGCTCCAAAATTTCAGTTTCAAGAAATCCTTTAATACTAAAAAATATAGACACATCAACTCTTCCGGATTCAGACAAAATTAAAAAATTTAAAAAAAATTATGAAAAGGAAGATATTAAAGAGTTTTTTACTTTGGAAACATCTATAAAAGTTTATCCTGACAATGAAAATTCACCGGTTTTTTATCCAGCATTTGAAACCAGCGGAGAAAAAACAGATTTAAAACTTTTTTCAAATATTAAAGATGCTCAGAATGCACAGATAAAAAGTGTAAAAGCCTTTTATGAAAAAATTCTTTCAACTGAAATAAAAAACCTTAAAAATCAGATAAAACTCAAAACAGACAATCCTGAAATTTTTAAACTTTTTGACAAAAAGGAAAATATTGAAAAAGGAATTTTAGAATCAGTTAAAAATCAGATTCTTTTAAAGGATATAAGATCAGACAAGGAATTTTTTGATTATTTAAAGGGAATAAAAGAAAAAAGAACTTTAAATTTTGCCTTAATTGAAAAAAAGGAAAAAACAGATTTAATATTAAATGAATTTTATCAATTATGGACATTTTTAAACGGTCTTAAACTTAAATATTCAAAAACAATTCTTATTTATGAAATGATAAATGACTGTATAAAAAATGCAAAAAATCTTGTTACTCCAAATTTTTTCAGAATTTATTCAGCAGATGAACTTGAAAATATTCCAAGATATCTTTGTGCAATACGATTAAGAGCTGAAAGAGGAATATCAAACCCTTCAAAGGACAGCCAGAAGAACTCTGTAATAAAAAAATTCCAGATCAGGCTGAAGACTCTTCTTGAAGAATTAAACGAGCAGTCATCTTTAGAAAAAAGAAAGGAAACAGAATCATTTTTCTGGGATATTGAAGAGCTAAAAATTTCTGTTTTTGCACAGGAACTTAAAACAAAATATCCTGTATCTGAAAAAAAACTTGAGAAAAAATTTGTGGATATTTCTAAAATGATTTGAGTTTAGTTCAAGTGAAAAGTTTAAACTTAGTTTATTCATTGGCCGAAAACAAAATTTTGTTCAGTTCAAGAAAGCCGAAATTGGCAAAAAACTATTTTCTTTTAGCCATTAAGAGATTTACCAAATAAAAAAAGCTCTCAAAATTTGAGAGCTTTATTTTTTTGGTGGCGTCCCCAAGGGGATTTGAACCCCTGTCGCCGGCGTGAAAGGCCGGTGTCCTGGACCGAGCTAGACGATGGGGACGCATGGTGGGTCATGTTGGACTCGAACCAACGACTCTCTGCTTAAAAGGCAGATACTCTACCGACTGAGTTAATGACCCTTTGTCGTTAAAAACAAAAGGAAAATACACATATAGATCTTCAATGTCAAGAATAAAAAAAACTTTTTTTAAATCAGGCCCAATCACCTAAAATTGAGCATTGAGCCAATAATCTAATATGTAAGATCCTTTGGATCAACCTTTGTTGAAAAAAGTTTATATGCAAAGCTCTGGTAAGCTATTACAATTGGAATAAAAACAATTACAATACCAAGCATAATTTTAAGAGTATATGGACTTGAAGAAGCATTAAATGCTGTAAGGCTGAAATCAGGATTTATGCTTGAAGGAAAAAGATTTGGGAAAAGTCCTGCTATTCCAAAAAAGGTACAAAAAACTATTGTTGAAGCTGAAAAAGCCCATGCAAAAAAATATTTTTCCTTTGAAATATAAAACCTTATCATTAAAAGACAAATTACTGCAAAAACCAAAATCAGCCATAAAGCCGGATATTTGAAATAATTATCAAAAAGGTTTGTATAAATATAACTTGCTCCAAGAAATCCAACAATCACAACAACTTCAGCAATCCAGATTTTTTTCACAAGATTTGAGGCTCTTTTTTTAAGATCACCAAAACCTCTAATACAAATCCATAAAAGCCCGTGAACCACAAAAAGAACCACAAACAATATCCCGCCTAAAATTCCATATGGATTTAAAAGTGAAAAAAGATTTCCCTGCATTATTCCATTCTCATCTATTGGAATTCCCATAAATATATTTGCAAACGCAACTCCAAATAAAAGTGAGGGAAGAAAACTTCCAACAAAAATAGAAGTATCCCAGATTCTTACCCATGATTTTTTATTGGAAAGCCCTCTGAATTCAAAAGAAACTCCTCTTATGATAAGTGCAAACAAAATAAGCATCAAAGGGGTGTAAAGAGCAGAAAACATAACAGAATAAACAAGGGGAAAAGCTGCAAAAGTAACCCCTCCTGCTGTAATAAGCCATACTTCATTCCCGTCCCATAAAGGGCCAAGAGAGTTTATCATTACTCGTTTTTCTTCGTCATTTTTTCCAAGAAACGGATAAATTGTTCCTATTCCAAGGTCAAAACCGTCTGTCATGAAAAAGACAGCCCACAAAAGTCCCCAGAGAAAAAACCAGGTCGATTCCAGCATCATAATATATTCCTCCGAAATTAAATTTTCAGTTTAGGTTTATCTTAAATCAAACAGTTTAAAAATCAGCCTGATACCTAAAATTCATTAGTGAGCCAGATCTTTTGGCCCTTTAAGTGCATTTTTAAATATCATATAAAAGCCTGCTATTCCAAGAAGACCATAAAGAACGATAAACCCTATCAAAGTTGTAAGAACCTGACCTGCTGCTATTGGAGAAGCAGCATCAGAAGTTTTTAACAGACCATATACTATCCATGGCTGTCGTCCAACTTCAGCAAGCACCCATCCAGCTTCAATTGCTATATATGGAAGTGGAAGTGATATGACCATAATTTTTAAAAACCAGGGTTTTTCACTTAATTTATTTCTCAAAAACCAGCCTGTTATCATAAGCCCGAGAAATAAAAATCCAAGACCGACCATGATTTTAAAGGCAAGAGCTGTTATTGCAACAGGAGGCCTTTCATCCTTTGGAAATTCTTTTAAACCCTGAACAGGAGCATTTATATCATGAAAGGCAAGAAAGCTTAAAACTCCGGGAATTCTGCCAATTTCAATTATATTTCTTTCATTTTCCTCATCAGGCCAGGAAAAAAGAAAAACAGGAGCCTTTGCCTGGGTTTCCCAATGGGTTTCCATTGCAGCAAGTTTTGCAGGCTGAACCTTTGCAATATCAACAGCATGAAAGTCGCCTTCAGCAACCACAAAAACTGTGCTTAAAAGACCCATTACAAGACCAATTCTAAATGACTTTGAAAAAAATTCCACATTGCTTTTTTTCAAAAGATGCCATGCACTTATACTCATAACAAAAAATGCACTCAAAACATAGGCAGCAGACAAAGTATGAAGAATGGTTAAAATTGCAAATTTCTGGGTAATTACAGCCATAAAATCTGTAAGCTCAGCTCTTCCGTTTCTGATTGTGTACCCAACAGGATGCTGCATCCATGCATTGGCAATAAGAATCCATACAGCAGAAATACTTCCTCCTATTGCAACAAGCCACATTACAAAAGCATGAGCTTTTGCAGAGAGCTTTTTCCATCCAAAAACCCATATACCAATAAGAGTTGATTCAAGAAAAAATGCAACAGTTGCCTCAATTGCAAGAAGAGAACCAAAAATATCACCTACATAAGTTGAATATTTTGACCAGTTTGTACCGAACTGAAATTCAAGGGTAATTCCTGTCACAACTCCAACAGCAAAATTTATAAGGAAAAGTTTTCCCCAAAATTTTGTCATTGAAAGGTATAAAGGATTCTTAGTTCTGACATATTTTGTTTCCATATAAGCAACCATTATGGAAAGTCCAAGTGTCAGAGGTACAAACAAAAAGTGGAAAATAGTAGCTGCGGCAAATTGCAGCCTGGAAAGAAATACAACATCCATTTATTGCCCCTCACTTTTAAAGATTTATTTTCTCTGTGAAACCATAAAGCCTGATTTCTATTCATGATTATTTAGTTGCTGAACCAAAACGCCCTTTTTTGTCCATTCTTAAGTCAGATTCAAAATTTAATACTCAAAATACTCAATGTATCCTAAAGGTTAAATTTCTCATCTTCCTTGAATGAAACAAAATTCTCGTTTTCGGCCAATTACTATTTAGTTGCCAAACCAAAAATTCCAGTTCTCGGCCAATTACTATTTAAAACAAAGATGAATAAAACTGATTTCTAAAAAACCTCTGTTTAACTGCAAAAAAATTTTTCTAAATTAATTTTTATTATAAATAAATATCCATGAAAAATGCAAACATCAAATCAATTTTGCAGGACACCAAATAAAAAAATCCCCGGTTATGCCGGGGATTAATCATTTAATTGTAATAATTACTTCTTTTTTGGAGCTATTCTGTCATCTTTGCCTTCCCAGTGACAATCAGGAGTATAACAGGTATTATCTACAAATTCGCATTTCTTTTTACAGGAAGGACAGGTTTCCGGCGGCATTTCAGCTTCAAGCTGATAACCGCAGTTTGTACATTTCCAGCTTGCCATTTTATTTTCTCCTTGTTCTGGTTTGTCACAATTTAAAATCCAAACTTGTTATAAAAAGACAGGAATAACCTGCCTTTTTAATAATAATTAAGACTCAATCTTCCACAACCCGTGAAGATTACAGTATTCTCGAGCTGTTATTTTTTCAGCATCTACAGGAAACTCTGCAGAAGGATTTTGGCCAGGTTCAAGATATTTTCTGTAGGATGTGCCGTCTTCTGTTATAATCTGAATCCATTCTATGTAGTGTTTTTCTTCCATAGGATGAAGAGTGCTTCCGACTGTAACCTTAACTTTTCCATCAAGCTTTTCAACTACAGGAACATGCTTTTCATTTGCTGCGTCTTCAGTGTTTTCCTTCATGTTCTTCATGGGTTTTCCACAGCATACAAGTTCACCTTTACCGCCTCTTAATACTTCAACAATATTTGTACAAACTGTACATTTATAAACTTCCATTTTTTCTGCCATTTGAGAAACTCCTTGAAATTTTTATTAATAATTTTCACCCAAAAGTTCAAAATGAGCCTGGGGATGTGCACATGCAGGACACATTCCAGGAGCTTCTTTCCCGTCATGAAGATAACCGCAGTTTCTGCATCTCCATGTTACCTTTTCATTTCTTTTAAATACAATTCCATTTTCAATATTTTCTGCAAGTGTACGAAAACGCTTTTCATGCTGTTTTTCAGCCACAGAAATTTTTTCAAAAACTATTGCAATTGCTTCAAAACCTTCTTCTCTGGCAATTTTTGCATAAGCCGGGTACATATCTGAATGTTCTTCATGTTCACCGTCAGCTGCTGCAATAAGGTTTTCTTTAGTAGATTTTATTTCTCCTGCTGGAAATGACCATTGAATCTCAGCCATTCCTCCTTCTAAAAACTTGAAAAATCTTTTAGCATGCTCTTTTTCCTGATTTGCTGTTTCTTCAAAAATATCTGCAATCTGAACATAACCTTCTTTTCTTGCTGCTCCTGCAAAATAAGTATATCTGTTTCTTGCCTGAGATTCTCCTGCAAATGCTGTTAAAAGATTTTTTTCTGTTTTTGTACCTTTTACTGATGCCATTAAATTTCCTCCGTTGAAATTTTTAGTTGTTAAAATTCGTTGTTAAAGATTGTTAAATTCTGTTTAGATTTAAAAATTCAGTGGTAATCCTTGAAATCAATTTTTTCTCCATCCCAGGAACCTTTGAGAAAATGTTTTTCAATTTCTTCTTCTGCAAGGCTTAAAAGCTTGTACCCATAATCTCTTAAAACACCGAACAAAATACCGCATCCAGCATCTTTTCTGTAAATATCTCCTAATTCAGCAGTATTTACCATTTCCTTTGCAAGCTCAAGGACTTTAAGAATGTTCTGATTTTCAGGTTTCACCAACTTCCTCCGGTTTTTTATACTTTTGACTAATACATTCAAATATTGTGCCAAAATAAAAAAACATTAAACCTATTAAAGTAGCTGCTGAACAAAAGCGATCTTTCTTTATAAGATTAAAAGTTTAATTCTTAAAAATACCCAAGTATTTTATTAAGTTAGTGACTGGCCGAAAACGAGAATTTTTTGTTCAGTTCAAGGAAGATGAAAATTTAACCGCATGAACTAAAATAAAATCCTATTTTGCAGCCAATCAGCAAACAGAAAAAGTGTATCGTTTATGAAACAAATTTGTATCAAAAAAAAAGAAATTACAAAAACAATACAATTAAACAATGGGAAACTGCCCCTTACAAATCATGGCACTTTTATTGCAAGATATGTTTTTAAGATTAATGAAACGATAAGGAGAAAATATGACTCTTGATGAACTAAAAAAAAATTTAAATATACTAAATCAGATTGACTGGGAACTTACACATGAAGATGCAGTTGGACTTTATCTTGAGTGGGGCGGAAGCTGGAAACCTGGAGGAGTTCCTTATGTTATAAGAGGAAAACATGATGTATCATACTATTTCGTAGTAAATACCTGGGATGATCCCCCAAAAATATTTCTCATCAAAAGATCAACAGAAGATGCCAAAGAGCTTATTGAAATTCCACTTGAAGGTAAAGATAAAGAAAATTTCCTTAAAGAAGTAGGAAACAATAAAGGAGTTTACTCATTGACAAATGAATTAAAAAAAAGACTGAAAAATGAGCTTTTAAATTAACCCCCCCATTCCTTAAATAAGGCAGGGTGTAATTAAAAACCCTGCCTTATATTAAAACCAAATTTTTTGATCAATCACTATTTAGTGATTGGCCGAAAACGAGAATTTTTTGTTCAGTTCAAGGAAGATGAAAAATTTAACCCTTAGGATACATTTAGTATTTTGAGGATTAAATTTTGATTCTGACTTAAGAATGGACAAAAAAGACCGTTTCCGTTCAGCGACTATTTAGCATAAGGCAAAAGCTTATTTGTTATAATTCTGATATGAGACATTTCTTCGCTGATTATTTTATCTAACTTATCCTGACCTTTTTTTTCAGGGACAAGGTTTTTCATTCCAAGATAAAAAACAATAGAATCTTTTTCTGCTGTTATTGCAGCTTTCATAACTTCTTTTACCGATTTTGTATCTATTTCCTTTTCATAAAAAACCTTTGTATCAGCAAGAGCCTTAAGATATGCTGCTGCTTCATTTTCAGGATCAAAAACATTTGATTCCTTCTCAGAAATTTTAAGATCTGTTTTCATCTGCTTAAATATTTCTTCATGATCAACTTCCATGTCAGCGAGATCTAGAAGAATTTTTTTCAAGTCTTCATTTTGTGCATCTGCTGCTGCTTTTTTATAAAATTCCTGCCCTTTAACTTCAATTTCAATAGCCATTTCAAAAACTTCATTTGCACTAAAATCATATGCCGCCATTTTAAAAATCCCTCCTGTACTATATTTGATTTAAATTTTACAAATAAGCTGTTTTATAGATTTATACTATAAATCCTATTAACACCAACAAAGGATATATTCAAGAATATATCTCAATCTTTACAAAGAAGTAATGTTATGGCATAGACAAGTAATCAACTTTTAATTCAGGAAATTCAGTCCATTATGATTTCAGAAATTTCAATAAAAAATTTAGCAGTAATCGATGACATAAAAATAAAATTTGAAACCGGCCTGAATATACTGACTGGTGAAACAGGAGCAGGCAAATCAATAATAATCAATGCAATAAACCTGATTCTTGGTGATCGTGCCAATGCTAAAATGATAAGAACTGGAGAAGAAAATGCTGAAATTGAGGCTTTTTTTTCAATTAACCAAAATTCACCAGCCTGGATAAAAATGAAGGAAAACGATTTTGAGCCGGAAGAGGGACTCATTATCAGAAGGATAATACAAAAAAATAACCGCCATAAAATCTATATAAACCAAAGGCTTGCAACCGCACAGATTTTAAATGAAATAACAAAAAATCTTGCGTCTGTGTCAGGACAGCACGAACACCAGACTCTTCTTGACGAAAAAAATAATATTTATTTTTTAGACAATTTTGCAGGACTCAACAAAGAAAGAGACAAAATTGAAATAATTTTTGGTGAAATTTTACAGCTAAAAGATAAAATCAAAAACCTTAAATCCCAAAAAAAACAATTTGAAAAAGATCTTGAACTAATATCCTTTCAAAAAACAGAAATTGAGAATGCATGCCTTGAAGACAGGTTTGAAGATATAAAACTTGAAGAAGATCTTAAAAAGCTTAAAAATTCAAAATTTCTCATTGAAATATCCTTAAAAGCATCAGCTGTTTTCTACCTAGAAAACGGGTCTGTTTCAGAAATAATTTCGTCTATGATAAAAGACTTTCAAAATGCATCATCTATTGACCCTGAGTTTAAAAGGTTCTTAACCCAATTAGAATCAATTTATGCAGAAGTTGAAGATCTTGGGAGATCCCTTGGATCATACTCAGAACAAATTGAGCAAGACGACGAAAGACTCCAGTTGATAAGCGAAAGACTTGAGCTTATTTCAAAACTTAAACATAAATACGGAAAAACAATTGATGATATAATTAATTATTACAACAGTATAAGCCAAAAAGCCTCAAATTTTGAAAATACTGAAATCAAAATTGATGAACTTGAAACCGAGCTTAATGAAAAAGAAAATATCTATATTGAACTTTCACAAAAACTAAGCTCAAAGCGACAATCATGGGCAAAAAAGCTTGAAAAGGATATTACAGTTTCAATAAATGAGCTTGAAATGCCCCATGCACTTTTTTTTGCAAACCTTATTTCAGATATAGAGCAAAAAAAAGAAACTGGAATAGATATTTTGAGCCTGTTAATTTCTCCAAACCCAGGAGAAGCTCCAAAACCAATTTCGGAAACTGCCTCAGGTGGAGAGCTTTCAAGGCTTGTTCTTGCAATCAAGTCTGCTACGGCTCAAAACGACAATGTTCAAACAATAATTTTTGATGAAGCAGACGCTGGAATAGGAGGCAAAGCAGCTGAAAAAACAGGTGAAAAAATTAAAAAGCTTTCAAAATCTGCCCAGGTGATTTGTATTACCCATCTTCCTCAAATTGCAAAATTTGCAGATCATCATTTTTATATAGAAAAAAATATTTTTGACAACCGGACTAAAACATCAATCACAAAACTTTCCTTAAATGACAGAATAAAGGAAATAGCAAGAATGATTTCAGGCGAAAAAATTTCTGAAAAAGCTCTTGACAATGCAAAAGAGCTTATTGAACAAGGATCTGTTTAGATTAATCTCTTACCAAAACATTAACGATTAATATTAATCGCTGCAAAACCGTCTTTTGTAAATTTTTGCCTCAGATTCAAAATTTAAAACAAAAGCAGTGGTTTCAATTACAAATATATTTAACAGTTTTATATTTAGACACTTTTAAATTAATTTTCCATCTGATAATATAATTTTGTTTCTTTATTGTTTTTTTAGATTCTTAAAAAACAAATCAACCCATCCGGAAAAAAACTAATGATATTTAAACTTAATTTCCATTTAAAATTTTCCCTTACTTTGATATTTTTTTGCTTTTATTTTTTTTCAAACTGCCCTGCATTTACAGAAAAAAAAGAAACTATAAAGTCAGGCTTTTATGAGAACAAGCCAAAACTGTTTATGCACAATGAAAAATATTCAGGGATTTTTATTGATATACTTGAAGAAATTGGGAAAAAAAATAATTTTAAAATTGAATATACAAAATGTGAATGGCCTGAATGTATTGAACTCCTTAAAAAAGGAGAAATTGACATTATGCCTGATGTTGCCTTTTCTTTAGAAAGAAGCAGGCAGTTTAATTTCAACAATGAAATTGTTTTTGAAAGTTTTTCTCAGATTTATACAAAAAAAGGAATTAAGATTGAAAGACTTTCAGATCTTGACGGGCTTACAATTGCACTGCTAGAAGGCTCAATTCAAGAAAAAATTATTGTAACAATGATGAGCGGATTTGATTATAGGCTGAAAGTTTTGCATGTCAATTCCTATGAAGAAGCATTTAATCTTACAGCCCAGGGAATTGTTGACGCTGCTGTGGCAAATCATTTTTTTGGAGAATACTTTTATAAATGGTATAATCTTTCAAAAACCCCTCTAGTTTTCAATCCTGCAGCACTGCATTTTGCAGCACCTAAAAATAAAAACACTGAACTTCTTGAAAAAATTGACAGAACCCTAAAAATAATGAAGGCTAATCCAGGCTCTGTTTATTACAAAGCTCTTGAAAAATGGATGGAAAGACCTCCAGTAACTGCTGTTCCTCAATATATTTATTTTATATTGTTTTTGCTGCTTATTTTTTTTCTTTCTTCTCTTGGCATAATTATTTTGCTTAAAACCAAAATAAATAAAAAAAAATTAAATCTTCAAATCTTCAAAAATGAATTTGAAAAAAGCGAAAAAAAATTCAAAAATCTTTTTGAAACAATGGGTTTGGCAGTTGTTTTCCAAAATAAAGACCAGGAAATAATCCTTGCAAACAAAGAAGCTGAATATCTTCTTGGCTTTTCCTTTAAATCAGTGGGTAAAAAAAAATTTAATCTATGTAAAAATGCAGTAACAGAAGACGGCCTTGCAATAACAAAAATAAATAATCCTTTTTTTAAAGCATCTGAAAAGGGCGAAAAAACCTGCGGACTTATTGCAGGAATAAAAACCTATGGAAATTCATCTTTAAAATGGGTTCTTATAAATTCAACTCCAGAAATTGATCCAGAGAGCCCCCCCCCCATACGGGGTACTCAGTATAATTGAAGATGTTACTGAATTAAAAATCATGGAAGAAGAGCTTATGAAAAGGAATAAAGAATTTGAACAGATTTTTAATACAGTTCCAGATGCCATGATTTATGCAGATAAAAACAGAAATATATTGAGAACCAATAAAAGATTTGCAGAAATTTTTAATTATACCTCAGACGAAGTAAAAGGAAAAAACACTTCCTTTCTATATAAAGATTTATCTGAATATGAACATCAGGGGAAAATAAGATACAGTGAAGAAGGAACAGATATTATTGAGCCCTATGAAATTCAATACAAAAGAAAAAACCAGGAAATTTTTATTGGAGAAACAGTCGGCAGCAAAGTTAAAGACAGCAGAGGCAGATTAATTGGAATGATTGCCCTTATAAGAGATGTAACAGAAAAAAGAAAATTTGAAGCAATGATTAATCACAGCCAGAAAATAGAATCTGTTGGACGGATAGCCGGAAGTATAGCCCACGATTTTAACAATATATTAGGGATTATTTCAGGCTATGCCGATCTTATATTGCTTAATGCACAAAATCTGCCTGATATCCAAACCCACACATCCCATATTCAGGAAGCAGCTTTAAAGGCTCAAAAACTTACTCGTCATCTTTTGACATTCAGCAGAAAGCAAAATCTTAATTTTTCAAAAACAGATATTAATGAGCTCATAAAAAATTTCAGGGAATTTCTGTCTCCGCTTTTAAAAAATAATATCAGCCTTTACCTAAACCTTTGTGAAGTAATGTGCTGTGTAAAAGCAGACCCAGGACAATTAGAACAGGTTTTAATGAATCTTGCAGTAAACTCAAAGGATGCCTTTAATAAAAAGGGAACAATTACAATAAGTACAAAAATAATCAAAATACCATCAACAAATGACCATTTAATCCCACTTAAACAAGGAAACTATGTCTTAATTTTATTTGAAGACAACGGAGCCGGGATCCCAAAAGAAGCTATTGACCATCTTTTTGAACCCTTTTTTACAACAAAACCTAAAGAAAAAGGAACAGGCCTTGGCCTTTCTACAGCCTATGGAATCATAAAACAGCATGGAGGAGAAATAACAGTTTCAAGTGTTGTAGGTAAAGGAACCATATTTAAAATTTATCTGCCCTGTATCTGAACTAAAAAATATATTGAATCTTTATCCATAAATTAATATTAATTGAATTAATAATTTTTTATTAATTTTTTGCAAATCAGCAAAAATAAAAGGAGATTTTTTAAAATGCCTATCTATGAATTCAGATGTCTTGAATGTAAAGAAATATTTGAAGTTATTGTTGTAAGCGGAAATGATGAAGAAATAAAATGCACCAAATGCGGTTCATCTTCATTTGAAAGAGTTTTAAGTTCTGGAAGCATTTCTGTTTCAAGCCAGGGAAAAGGCCCCGGCCAATCAGCTTCAATACAAGAAAGAACCTGCTCTACAGGAAGCTGTACAACTTATACCCTTCCAGGACAAGCTTGATAAATCCTTTTCCGGGCAAATAAATTAAGCCCGGTTTTTTATTCACTTTCCATAAAAACCAAATTAAATTTCTTATCTGACATAATTTTTGATAATTTCACAATTATCCAGATAAAGACGAATGAAAAAAAAATTCTTGCAACAAGAATTCCCCAAAGGCTTCCTCCAATGGCAGCCATTAAAATTGTATCTTCAATCATTCCATGGGAAAGACCCATCAGTGAAAGAGAAAAAAATATTTCCCTTTTTGTTAAATTACCTGATTTTGCTTCATTTATTATAAGACCTCCGCCATAGCTGATTCCAAGGGTGAAACCAGTCACTGCCATAAATCCGGCCTTTTCTCCAATTCCAAGAGGAGAAATAAAAAATGTAATTTTCCTTGTAAGCCAATCCATAAACTTTATTTTTTCAAAAATATCCATTAAAAAAACAAGGGACAAAATAATCAAAAAAATATAAAAAAGACTTATGCACTGAGCCAAAATCTCCCCAAAAAATGTTTGGTCAGAAATAATTTCAGGACTCCAAATAGGTTTTGCAGGATATTGAAAAAGTTCAAAATAATTAAATGCAAAAGACAATAAAATACCCATTATCACTGCAGATAAAAATCTTAGCAAAAACATGGGAAATATTTTTGCACCTGCTTTTCTAGCAATCCCAAGCTCAACAGGAAGGGAATGTGCAACAAGAATAATAAGGGAAAGAATTGTTATGTCGCATGAACTCACATTTAATCCTGGATAAATTGCAGCAAAAACACTTAACCCTCCATAAATATTTGTTATCATGGAAGCAGCCCAAACAAGGCCAAGCTCCCCGTCAAGCCCCATTAAACCCATAAGAGGGGAAAGAATCTTACCTGTAAATTCAACAGCTCCAAAATATTCAAGAATTTTTGTCAAAATTGTCATGGGAATCATTATTTTAAAAAGATCAAAACTTATAGTATAGGTTTTTGGGAGAATATTATTAAAAAAATTTTTTAAAAAAAACATAAGAAAAACAAACCTTAATTTGTAATGTTTCTTTAAAGGACTGACTCTAGTTTTTCCAGAAGCTGCTTTGAAGAATAAGGTTTTTTTATAAAGCAACAAGCTCCCTTTTCAACCAAAGATGCCTGAGTAGAATTTTTATAAAAACCAGAAGCTATAATAATTTTTGCATTTGGATTAATTGCAATTATCTCTTCAAGACATTTATTGCCGTCCATTTCAGGCATAATCATATCAAGAACTACAGCATCAATTTTGTCCTTATATTTTTTATATTGTTCAATTCCTTCCAACCCATTTTGTGCTGTAATTACATTATATCCGCTTTGTTCAAGAATTTTTGAAGCAAGAGTCCTTATCATTTCTTCATCATCAATAACTAAAATAAGTGAAGGCTTAAAAGGCTTTAACTTGCCAGTTTTTTTGGGAATTTCTTGTTGGTAAATATCTTTTTCTACAGGAATATAAATATGAAAACTTGTGCCAACATTTTCTTCACTATAAACATTAATGGCTCCCTGATGCTGCTGAATTACCCCATATACAGTTGAAAGCCCAAGACCTGTGCCTTTTTCCTTTGTTGTAAAAAAAGGCTCAAAAATTTTTTTCTGAAGAGCAATAGACATACCTTTGCCTGTATCTGTTATAGAAGCACAAATATATTCTCCTGGTACAATTTGAAAAGGGCTTGCACTGCAAAATAGCTCATCAAGATAAATATTGGAAGTTTCAATTGTAATGGTTCCGCCTCCTGGCATCGCATCCCTGGCATTTAATCCAAGATTTATTATTACATTTTCCATTCTGGCAGGATTCAGCATGACAAAATAGTCTTTTGCATTTAAATTAAGGATAATTTTTACGTCAGGGTCTATTCCATGTTTTAAAATTGAGCAGGCATTTTCCAAAATTTTATGAAAAGATTCTCTTTTCATTTCAAGTGGAGACTTCCTTGAAAAAGAAAGAAGCTTTGACGTAAGGTCTGATGCTCTTTCACAAGCCTGTTTTAAAATTGCTGTCATTGAGCGGTTTTCATCATTTGGGTCAAGCTTTAGTTCCAAAATCTCTGCAACGCCCATTATGGCACTAAGCATATTATTAAAATCATGGGCAACTCCTCCGGCAAGTCTTCCCAATGCATCCATTTTCTGTGAGTGCTGAAGCTGTTTTTCAAGCTCATATTCCCTTGTAATATCTCTTATTACAAATACTCCGCCTGTAATTTTTCCATTTTTATCTTTGATTGGTGAACCTGAACCTGAAATAACAAATTCTTCACCAGATTCAGATTCTACTATAAACGGCTCTTCAAGAGATCTTTTCTGGCCTTTCTTAAGTATGAGATCAACTCTTAGATCAATTTCCTCACTATAAATATTTTTCATTTTGATACACTCAAAATAAGGCCTTCCCTTTACATTTTCCATTTTAAGGCCAAACATTGATTCAGCAGAAGTATTAAGCCACACAATTTTTTCTTCATCGTCAATTGTAATAACCCCGTCTCCAATTGACTCAAGGGTTATTTTAAGATTTTCCTCTGCTTCTTTCCTTTTATTTATTTCAGATGAAAGCTCATTGGTCTTTTCTTTTACTTTTCTCCCAAGAGAATATGTCCAAAAAAAACCTAGCCCTGCAAAAAAAACAAAAATCAATACAGTAACAACAAAATAGCCAAAAATATCTTTATAAGCTTCTCTTTTTTCATACTTCCCAAACCATTTTTCATAGAGCTTATTATATGTTCCGTTTGTTTTTAGAATAAAAAGACTTTCATTAAGATTTTCTATTAAACGAGTGTTACCTTTTTTTACTGCAAAGCAATACTGAAGAGCTGGGAGATCAGTGTTTAAATATTTTATACCTTTAATTTTATTTTTATAAATATAATATGCTCCCTGAATTTTAGATGAAAGAAGAACAGCATCAACTTCATTTTTTTGAAGCAGCTTAATTGCATCTACAGGGTCGTTGCCTGTTTTAATCACAGAAGTTTTATAATTTTTCAGAGCATATTCATGCATAAAATCTTTTTTTTGGACCCCTATCCTAAGTCCCTCAATATCTGCCAAATTTTTTACAGGCGAGTTATTTTGAATAAAAATTCCAGAAGACACAAGAATATAAGGAAGTGAAAAGTCAAATTTAAAATTTCTTTCTTTAGAATAAAACATACCGGTAATAGCATCTATTTTACCTGTTTCAAGATCTTCTACAGTCTCATCCCAGGCCTTTAAATCAAAATCAGCATCATAACCAGCAAGTTTTGCAGCTTCTTTAAGCAGCTCAACATTAAATCCTGAAGGCTTTCCATCATCAAGAAATTCATAGGGTTTATAATTATGATCGCCTCCGACCATGATTTTTAAATTTTCTGAATACCCCAAATTAAACAAACAGAAAACAAAGGATAAACTCAGAATAAAATATTTTCTCATTTGAGCCTTTTCAAATAATTTTTAACCTAAATCAAAATTATTGTACCTTACCTGATAATTAATTGTTGAACGAAAACAGCCTTTTTTGTCCATTACTAAAGTAAAATTCAAAATTTAATCCTCAAAATACTCAATTTATTCCTGAAGTTAAATTTTTCATCTTCCCTGAATTCAACAAAAAATTTTAGTTTTTGGCCAATCAATAATTAATAAAAACTATTTTTAAAAATTTTAGAATTTAAAACCTCCTTCAAAAAAAGGCCCTCTGAAATCAGTATCTATTCTTACATCTTCTTCATCTACATCAAGCTTTTCAATCCTATACCCTCCTGCTACAAAAACAGGCCCTAAAATATGATATCTTAGGCGTCCAATAAGACTGGTTATGCTGTTTCCCCCAATAGAAAGCATCCTTCCCTCTGCTTCAAGAGCTATTCCAGAAATTGGCTCAAGCCTTAGATATACAAATCCCATTGGTATTGGAACATTTACAGATTTTGATTCTCTTTTAAGATCAGTTCCTTCAAGGAATTGTTCCATTGATGCCTCTATGTCAAGCAGCCTGAGGTTAATTCCTAAATCTGCCTGAAGTTTACCAAGAGTGGCAAGATTAAGCAGAGGCAGAGAAAATGAAACTGCAAAGTCATGATGATTTAATTTTAGTTCTGAATAAAATTTCTTAGTTCCATCAAATTGTGTATTGCCAAATTCAAATATCTTATCTGTTGTATGATCCCCGTCACAGCTTAAATTTGTAGTCATAAATGTTATGTTAGGCAAAAGAAGGGGAAGCTCAAGGCGGATTCTTCCAGTAAGTTCAGTTTC
This sequence comes from Desulforegulaceae bacterium, assembly GCA_034007295.1. Taxonomy (GTDB): domain Bacteria; phylum Desulfobacterota; class Desulfobacteria; order Desulfobacterales; family JACKCP01; genus JACKCP01. The sequence goes on from JAVERC010000034.1 coordinate 26,693, forward strand.
ATCATCATATCCAAGATCATTTTCAAGATAAAGATCATCGCCCTTATATCCTGCAAAACCGTCAGGGCCCTTAAACCATCCTCCAGCAGCTATTTCAAAATCTATCAGGGGGAGACAATAAGCATTAAAGGACAAAAAAATAAAAAAAAACAATACTGAAAATGTAAATTTAAACTTCATTTGGCAATCCTCCTAAATTTAGAAATTAAAATTTTCAGGCAGTCCGTAAAAAAAAAGATTGCTCTCAAAAGGTAAATATTTGCCTAAATCTTCAATCATTTTTCCCATTTCAGATATAGCATCATATCCTTTCAAAAATACTTTTTTTTCTGCCTCTCCTGAAAGTATATCTTTAAATTTTTTTTCACTTATTTGATTTTTTGTAAATAAGAATGCATTATTGTTTTTATCCAATAATCCAATATTTTGGAAAAAAGAATCATTTCCTTTTTCAAATTTTTCCCCAAAAATATACAGATTGTATTTTTTACTTAAAAATGGAATATATTTTAATGAACCTAATTCAAAAAAAACAAGGGCTAGCTCAAAAAAACCTTTAAAGTCATCTGCATCAAAAAGAATTTTTTCTTCTTTTAAAAGAAGGTCTTTATCAATGTCTGAAAAATCAAGATTTTTAATATAAGATGTTCTCAAATAATCAAGAGTGTCTTTTTTAACAGACTTTAACACATCAGAGTCACTAAGTATTTTTTTTGCATTTTTAAAACTTATCATTTCTTTTAATGTAGGAGCTTTTCTTAAAACAACATCATCAACATCTGTTTCATATAGCCCGATCAAAGCATCGTTAACAATTACCTTTGGCAGGGTTTCATTTTTTACAAAAAGCTCAAGTCCTCTTTTTGAAACCGATTCATAACCACAGGTTTTAAGAAAAATCTTTAAAGACTCATGATCTATTTTTGAATATCCATTTTCAGAATTTAAGGACAATTCTATTTTTTTTACCAAAAAATCAATTGTAATTTTTTTTTTAATATTTCTAAACATATCCATAAATATAAAAAATCCTTATAAGTTAAGAAAACCCCGGCTTAAGTTTTAATACTTTTAAACTCCCAAATTTACAACTATGTAATCTTCTTTATACACAGGACTAATCTGGAAAACCAAAATTTATATGGATTAACAAACTAAGACCATGACAAATTAATAAATTTCGGATAAATATCTAACATTTAAAAATATGCTTAAATTTAGTTTACATTTTTTAAAATTTACCTTTTAAATATTCTAACAAAATTTTAAAAGGCCTTATTATTAGGAAAGATTCAGATTAATCTCTGTTGACACCTGTAAGGTTAAAGTATTATTTTAGCTGACTTAAGTGATAAAATTTGATTATACCAACAATTTTAAAAATTTAAATAAAAAATGGGGCAGAAAATGACAGATTCAGCTACACTCACAATTGATGGCAAAACCTATACTTTTCCAGTAATAATTGGAAGCGAAGGTGAAAAAGCCATTGATATCACAAGACTCCGCCAGGAGACAGGCTTTATTACCTTTGATCCAGGATTTGGTAACACAGGAAGCTGCTCTTCATCAATTACGTTTATGAACGGAGAAAAAGGAATTTTAAGATATAGAGGAATTCCAATTGAGCAGCTTGCAGAGAAATCTACTTTTGTTGAAACTGCATATCTTCTAATAAACGGGCACCTTCCTTCTCTTGAAGAACTCAATAAAAACAGAGTAATGCTAAATGATGCTTCTCTTGTTCATGAAGACATGCATATATTTTTCCAGAATTTTCCAAAGGCATCACATCCCATGGGAATTCTTTCATCAATGGTAAATGCACTAAGAAGTTTTTATCCAGAGCTTAGAGATGAAGATAATTTTACAAAAGATTTTTTGACCCTTATTTCAAAAGTAAGAACCATGGCAGCCATGTCATACAGGTTTTCAAAAGGGGAAAAAATTGTATATCCAAGGCATGATCTTACTTACTGCGAAAACTTTTTAAATATGATGTTTGACAGCCCTGTAAGACCCTATGAACTTGACGAAGACATTGTTAGAGCCTTGAATGTATTTTTAATTTTACATGCAGATCATGAACAAAACTGCTCAACTGCTGCTGTAAGGGTTGTAGGAAGCGGAAGAGTTAATCTTTACGCTGCAATTTCAGCCGGAATTGCAGCTTTATGGGGTCCTCTTCACGGAGGTGCAAACCAGGCTGTTATTGAAATGCTCACAGATATTCATAAAAACGGAGTATCAATTGACGAGGTAATAAAAAGGGCAAAGGATAAAAATGATCCTTTCAGACTTATGGGTTTTGGACACAGGGTTTACAAAACCTATGACCCAAGAGCTAAAATTATGAAAAAAATGTGCGACAAGGTTTTAGCAAAAATATCCGGGCCTGATCCCCTTCTTGATATAGCAAAACAGCTTGAAGAAGTAGCTCTTACAGATCCTTACTTTGTAGATCACAATCTTTATCCAAATGTTGACTTCTACAGCGGAATAGTTTTAAGGGCAATTGGAATTCCTACAAACATGTTTACTGTAATGTTTGCAATAGGAAGACTGCCCGGATGGATTTCCCAGTGGAAAGAAAGCATGGAAGATCCAAACTGGAAAATCAGCAGACCAAGACAGATATATACTGGTCTTTCTGAAAATGATTATATTGAACTGGAAAACAGGTAATAATTTAGTCTTTATCAAAAGCTAGGATTTACTCTATTTTAAAGATTAAATTTTGAATCTTGCTCTAGAGTTGACAAAAAGCAATTAAAAAGGCCGTTTAAAAATTTATCTAAACGGCCTTTTCCTTTACAGTGTTTGAAAAAATATTTTTTTAAATTATTTTTCACCTGACTTGAAAGATTTTCAGATTTTACTCTTTTCTGGCCTGAGGAAGAACAAGATTAAGAAATACACCAAGAATACCTGCAAGCCCTATTCCCTCAAGTGTAAATTTACCGGCAGAAAAACTCATTCCGCCAATTCCAAAAACAAGGATAAGTGCAATTATTGTAAGACTTCTTGGCTCAGTAACATCTGACTGTGCCTTTACAATATTGTTCATTCCAACCACCATAATGGCTCCAAATAGTAAAAGCATTATACCACCCATTACAGGAGATGGAATCGTTGAAAGAAAAGCTCCAATTTTCCCAACAAACGAAAGCACTATAGCAATAATTGCGGCCCATGTCATAACTCCGGGGTTAAATGCTTTAGTTAATGCAACAGCACCTGTAACTTCTGAATATGTCGTATTCGGAGGTCCGCCAAGCATTGAAGCCAAAGAAGTTGCAATACCGTCTCCAAGCATTGTATTTTCTATTCCTGGATCTTCAAGATAATCATGCCCTGTGACCTCCCCTATCGCAAGTATATCTCCAAAATGTTCAATTGCTGGTGCTATTGCAACAGGCACAATAAATAAAATTGCAGACAAATTAAATTCAGGCAAAACAAAATCAGGGGCTGAAAACCATTTTGCATTGTATACAGGGCTTAAATCAACGAGCCCGAAAAACCATGCAACAATATATCCAGTAATTATTCCTATTAGAATAGGAATGAGCCTTACAAAACCTTTTCCAAGAAGAGTAGCTGCTATTGTGGCAAAAAGAGCTGACATTGAAATAAGAAGAGCTTTTGACTGAGGGATTATATTTGAGGCGTCAGCTTCTCCAACAGCCATTTTTACGGCAACAGGTGCAAGGATTAGCCCTATAACCATTATAACAGGGCCTGTAACAACAGGTGGAAGAATTTTTTCAATAATTTTACTACCCTTTACCCTGATAATTAAACTTAATAAAATATAAACTACCCCAGCGGCTGCAAGCCCACTCATGGTTGATGCAATTCCCCATTTTGCAACACCAACTGAAATAGGTGCAATAAAGGCAAAAGAAGATGCAAGAAAAACCGGAACCTTTCCTTTTGTAATTGCCTGAAAAACAAGAGTTCCAAGTCCTGCTGTAAACAAAGCAACATTTGAATCAAGTCCGGTTAAAAGAGGAACTAAAACAAGTGCCCCAAATGCAACAAAAAGCATCTGGGCACCAAGTATTGAATCTTTAGCCTTAAATCTGTAGTCAAAATTGCCCCCCATAATTTTCCCTTTCTTAAATTTTTTTATATAAATTTTAATTTCATATATTTTTAAATAGCGACTGCCGGATAACTAAATTTTTTTATTCAGTTGAAGTGGAGAATTTAACTTTTAGAGCAATAGACTCTTAATGATTAAACTTTGAATCTGATGCCGAAATTTACAAAAAGGACGTTTCTCTTCAACAACTAAATAAAAACTAAAATCAACTAATAAATTTATCCAAAAAAAACGCATGATATTTTTACCGAATTGGACGATTTTCAAATTTGCCGCATATAACGTCAAATTGAATCAGGCTATACTTTTTCTATACGAGATACAATTTACCCCAGTAGATGAGGTAAAGTTGGAAAACTCGCAGGGTTTCATATTTTTAGATATAATAGCTGCTGAACGAAAACGGCCATTTTTGTCCATTCTTAAGTCAGATTCAAAATTTAATCCTCAAAATACTCAATCTATCCTAAAGGTTAAATTTTCATCTTCCTTGAACTGAACAAAAAATTATCGTTTTCGGCCAATCACTATAATAGACTTAATTCATTAAATTTTTTAAATTCAAAATATGAAACGCTCAATTCAGGTTTTAAAATCATGCGTTAACCAATTAATTACAAAAAACTTCTTAACCTAAAAACAAAAATTTAATTTTTGCAAATAATTCAAATTATTTATCTGGTATTTTATTTGGTTCCAAAAATCTTATCTCCGGCATCCCCAAGGCCTGGGATTATGTAACCTTTATCATTTAGCTTTTCATCAACCGCAGCAGTATAAATTGATACGTCAGGATGAAGTTCCTCTACTTTTTTAATACCTTCAGGTGCGGCGACAAGAAAAAGTCCTTTTATTGTTTTACATCCTTCTTTTTTCAACAAATCAACAGTTGCACAAAATGAGCCTCCAGTTGCAAGCATAGGATCAATAATAAGAGCAATTCTTTCCTCCATGCTTGAGGGAAACTTCACATAATAATGAACAGGTTTCAATGTTTCCTCATCTCTGTAAAGACCTACAACTCCGACTTTTGCTGATGGAATCATATCAAGGACTCCATCCATCATCCCAAGACCTGCCCTTAATATTGGAACAACAGTAACTTTTTTCCCTTTAATCTGATCTACCTCAACATTTCCAGCCCAGCCTTGAATTGTAATTTTTTCTATTTCAAGATCTTTTGTAGCTTCATAGGTAAGAAGCCTTGCAATTTCAGATGCAAGCATTCTGAAATTTTTTGTGGCAAGATCATTTTTCCTTAAAATACCTATCTTGTGCTTTATCAATGGATGGTCTGCAATATATAAGGCCATTTTATCTCCCTGGTTTTATTATTTTATTTTGTAAAAACTCTATAACCTGTTTTAAGACTATTATCAAGAAACTGAAAACTAAAAGTCAAACCTGTTGTTTTAAGACATCAATTATTTCTTTACCAAACTCTCTTATCTGCCATCTTTTAAGCTGGGTTTCAAAAAGCTCACTCCAATATAAAGGATTTTTTTCTGCAATTTCACAAACAAGACTGTTGTTTAAAATGATCCCTGGATCAAGATCAAGCTCATTTGATTTTTCCATTCTCCACTGCCTTAAATTCTTAGACCTTAAACATGAAAAATGACTGAGATTTTTTGGCTTTTTTTTCTTTGGATAACATGGAAGCCCTGAGTTTGGTATAACCATTGCATTTTGAACAATTCCTGAAATGCGTGATCCAAATCTTCTGTAATGTCCAGGACTCATGATATTTTTAAGCTCACTTTCCTTTTCAGCCTTTTTTTCTGCTATTTTTATTATGGTTTTGTTTGGAATAATTTTATAAAGTGGCTTGTCTTTTTTTCTTGCTACAGAATACCTGAATTTTAAAAGTCCCTCCAAAACAGCAAGACTTCTCCTGTCAAGCTTTCCAGCACCCTTAAATGATGTGAAATAAGGCACTTCCATTTTTTTTACAAATCTTGATTCAGAAATATTTGAGGACTCCTCATAAACCCAGTCAAGTCTTTTAAGGCTTTTCAATTTTTCCCTTAGTATTTCGCAAATCTCAATCAGATACCTTGAATCCATTGCTGCATAATCAAGCATATCATTTGGAAGGGGCCTTATTGACCAGTCTTTTTTCTGATATTTTTTTTCTGTTTTAACTCCAAGAAAATCCATCATTAAATGATCAAGCCCAGAAAGCCTTAAACCAGCAAATCTTGCAGCTATTTCAGTATCAAATAAGTTATTGACCACAATGCCGTAATCTCTGTACAGAGATTTAATATCATAATCTGCACCATGAAATATTTTCAAAATTTTCGGATCAAAAAAAAAGGGAGCAAGTATTTCAATTTTTTTTGCTTTCAGGGGATCTATTATCCAGTCTGAAACACCGTCGCTCAGCTGAATAAGACAGATTTTTTCCCTGAAATGATACATTCCGTCCCCTTCTAAATCAACGCCTACCTTTTCGCATGATTTCAAATGCGTGCACAAAGTTTCAAGGTCTTTATCTCGCTCAACAATTATTGTCATTCCTGATTGCCTAATACCTCTTTTTCTGATAGTTTTTTTCTTTGCCCAAATTCAGGCTTTTATTTTTTACATTTTTGAATTGATAAAAACAACAAAAAAACCGGAGACAGGCTCTCATGATACAAATAGAACTTCCAGACAAAAGTGTTCAAAGTTATGAAAATCCGCCTACAGGCTATGATGTAGCCTTAAAAATTTCTGAAGGACTAGCATCAAACTCTATTGCATGTATTACAGATGAGGGAGTTAAAGATATAAATATTCCAATAGAAAAAGATACTAAAATAAAAATCCTTACACCAAAGGATGAAGAAGCTCTTGATATAATGAGACACAGTGCAGCACATGTTCTTGCTGAAGCTGTTTTAAATCTTTATCCTGATGCAAAACTGACAATAGGCCCTGTTGTAAAAGACGGATTTTATTATGATATTGATATGCCTCCTGTTTCAGAAACAGACCTTGAAAAAATTGAACAGGAAATGAAAAATATAATCAAGGCAAAAAAACCTTTTAAAAGACAGGTTCTTTCAAAGGAAGAAGCAAGAAAAATTTTTTCAGACAATGAATATAAAATTGAACTTATAAATGATCTTCCTCAAGATGCTGAAATTTCAGTTTATGAACAGGGAATATTCAAGGATCTTTGCAGAGGGCCTCATGTTCCACATACAGGAATGGTAAAAGCTGTAAAACTCATGAAGGTTTCAGGAGCCTATTGGAGGGCTGACAGCTCAAAAACCCAGCTCCAGAGAATTTATGGAACTGCATTTTTTGACAAAAAAGACTTAAACAAATATCTAAACTTTCTTGAAGAAGCCAAAAAAAGAGACCACAGAAAAATAGGACAACAGCTGGATCTTTTCAGTTTTCATGAAGAAGGTGCTGGAATGCCATTTTTCCATGCAAACGGAATGGTTATATGGAATCAGCTTCTTGAATACTGGAGGGAAGAACACGAAAAAGCAGGTTATGTTGAAACAAAAACTCCTGTAATGCTTACAAAAGACCTCTGGATTAAAAGCGGACACTGGGAAAACTACCGCGAAAACATGTATACTTCAGTAATTGAAGATTATGAATATGCTATAAAGCCAATGAACTGCCCTGGAGGAATGATACTTTTCAAATCAAGACAGTTTTCATACAGGGATCTTCCATATAGAGCAGGCGAAATAGGACTTGTTCACAGACATGAGGCAAGCGGAGTGCTTTCAGGACTTTTCAGGGTCAGGGCCTTTCATCAAGACGATGCCCATATTTTCATGACTCCGGATCAGATTGAAGATGAAATTCTTGGTGTATTAAATCTTATTGATAAAATGTATTCAACTTTTGGCCTAAATTTTCATCTTGAACTGTCAACTCGCCCTGAAAAATCAATCGGCACAGATGAGCAGTGGGAAACAGCAACAAACGGCCTTAAATCCGCTCTTATAAAATATGGCAAAGATTTTAAAATAAATGAGGGAGACGGTGCTTTCTACGGCCCGAAAATTGACGTTCACATTGAAGATGCACTTGAAAGAACCTGGCAGTGCGGCACAGTCCAGCTTGACATGTCACTTCCTGAAAGATTTGATCTTTCATACATTGGCCAGTCAAATGAAAAACTAAGGCCGATTATGATTCACAGGGTTATTTACGGTTCAATAGAAAGATTTCTTGGAATTTTAACTGAACATTTTGCAGGACGTTTCCCGCTTTGGCTTGCACCTGTTCAGGCGGTTCTTCTTCCAGTAAATGATTCCCTTATTCCTGAAGCTCAAAAAATCATGGAAACCTTAAAAGAAAATAAAATAAGGGTAAAAACAGATGACAGATCAGAGAGCCTTAAAAGAAAAGTAAGGGACGCACAAATGTCTCAAATTCCGCTTATTCTTACAATCGGCGAAAAAGAGGTAAATGAAAAAACTTTTTCAGTAAGAACACTTGAAGGCAAAGTCAAAATGGGTTTTAATCAGAATGAATTTATTGAAAAAGTAAAAAATCATATAAAATCAAGGTCTGTATCACTTGACATTATCTAAAAAAAATAAAACAGCACTGCTTGTTTTTTATACTGTTTTACTGGCATTTTTATCTTTTATTCCCGGCAGCTCAAACTCTTGTTTAATGCCGGGAACAGATAAAATAATCCATTTTTTATTTTATCTGCTTTTAAGTCTTATTTGTATATACTCGGAAATATTTAAAAAATTTAACAATGAAAAATTAATAATAATTGCACTATGCACCTTATATGGAATTTTTATAGAATGCATTCAGGCAGTCCTGCCCTGGAGAAGCTTTGAATTATTAGATATTTTTGCAGATTTTGCAGGTGTATTTACAGGATCAAAATTGATTTCAAAAATTTATTTAAAAAATAATATTTAGTGATTGCTTAAAATTTGAAATTTGCTCCTGTAAAATAAGAAATCTAACCTTAAGGATACATTAAGTATTTTGAGGATTAATTATTGAATCTAACGCAGAAATGGACAAAAAAGGCCGTTTTCGTTCAGCAACTAACTAACATCTGCAAATCAGGATCTTAAGTTAATGGAATCTGAACTAAATACAAATTTAAAACCAAACAAGCTTAATTTTTTAAAGAATGCTTCAGCTGCTGCATTTACCCTTCTTCTTGCTTTATTTATCGGAATAACCATAACATTTCAATACACAACATACACCGAGCTAAACAAAACAAAAGATATCCAAAACCAAAAGGAACTTGAAAAAACAGCAGTTGCACTAAACTATTTTCTAGCTGAACGAAAAAATGACATTAATGAACTTATATCATCAAGCTTTTTAACAGCATATTATGAAAACAAAGCACTTGGAATGAGCCTAAAATACGGCCTTCAAACAAGCATCAACTCAATTAATGAAAAATTCTTATGGCTGATCATGAAGAAAAATTTCAATAAATCTCCCATATATTCAAGAATTCAGCTTACAGATAATGAAGGCAATTGCATTGTTGATACAGACAAAACAAATCCCGGTGACCCAGGCAAATGCATTTTAAAAAAAGTAATTTTTGCCGACAGATCAATTGTTTCACTTGAAAATTTTTTCATAATGAAAGCACCTGTGTTTTTCAAAGGTGAATTCAGAGGTGATATTTATGCATGGATAGAAAAAAAATTAATAGAAAAAAATTTTATATCTTCTTTCCATAATCCTGGATCTGTAACCATATTATTCTATGCCAATGGTGAACCTGCTGTTTCTTCTAAAAAAGATGCTGAAACATTTTCAATACTTAAAGAAAATCTTCATCTTTTCAAGGCAAATCTCTCAAAAGATAATTTTCAAGGCCTTAAAATGAAAATTTTTAAACGGGGATTAATTAAATTTTTTGGAGCCAAACTTTCTGACTCTGATTTTTTTCTTGTCCAGATCATACCTGAAAAAAATTTCAGGGAACAATCCCCTGCCATTATAATATTTTCAATGCTGATTTTGTTTACTGGTGCAGTTTTTGGCCTTTTTTTCTGGTGGAGGCTTAATTCAAAAAATATTGGCCTTAAAATAAAAGTCAGCGAACAAATTACCAGACAAAAAATAATCAAGGAAAAAAACAAACAGCTTCAAAACGAAGTTTTTAAAAGAAAAACTGCTGAAAAAAATCTTTATGAATATAATAAAAACCTTGAATCAATAATTCTTGAAAAAACCCAAAACCTTGAAAGTACAGTCAGAAGGCTCAAAACTGCTCAGTCCCAGCTTGTCCAGTCTGAAAAAATGGCTTCCATAGGCCAGCTTTCTGCCGGGATTGCACATGAAATTAACAACCCTCTTGGCTTTATTAAAACTAATTTTTCAACACTTCAGCAATATGCTAAAGGAGTCATAGACCTTCTCAGAAGCTATGAAAAACTCGAAACTGCAAAGCCAAATGAATTTGAAAAATGTATTACACAAATTAACATGCTAAAAAAAGATATTGGTTTTGAATTTATAAAAAATGATATTGACAGTATTTTTGACGAAACCAAGGAAGGAATAGAAAGAATCCTCTCAATTATTGCAGATCTTAAATTTTTTGCTCATAAAGAAACCAATGACAAAATACCAGTTGATATTCACCAATGCATAAACTCTACCCTTAATGTAATCCACAATGAAATCAAATACAAAGCAAGAATAATAAAAGACTTTGGGGATCTCCCAAAAATAAAATGCTACCCACAAAGAATAAATCAAATCCTTACAAACCTTATAATAAATGCTGCCCAGGCAATTAAAAAATCAGGAACAATTACAATAAAAACCTTTATTCAAAACAATTTTTGTGTAATTCAAATTTCTGATACTGGAGAGGGAATACCTTCAAATATAAGGGATAAAATTTTTGACCCTTTTTTTTCCACAAAACCCGTAGGACAAGGAACCGGCCTTGGACTTCATGTTGTTTATGACCTTGTAAAAAAGCATGGTGGAACAATAAAACTTGAATCAGAAATAGACAAGGGAACATCTTTTTTTGTTTACCTTCCTCTTGAACCTGAAAATATGGACAATTTAAAAAAAATAAGCTAACTGACAACCGGCCGAAAACTAATTTTTCAATTCAAGTCAAAAAAATTACATTTAGCAGACTTGAATATTTTGATGATTAATTTTGAACCTTACTTTAAAATGGACAAAAAAGGCCGTTTTCGTTCAGCAACTAACTAGTGATTGGCCGAAAACGAGAATTTTTTGTTCAGTTCAAGGAAGATGAAAAATTTAACCGCAGGAATACATTTAGTATTTTGAGGATTAAATTTTGATTCTGACGCAGAAATGGACAAAAAAGGCC
>JAVERC010000035.1:0-36953 GCA_034007295.1 Desulforegulaceae bacterium
CTAAATTCAATTACATGGATTCGCTTAAGTTTGAAAGACGAGTCTTCCTCCATGGCTTTCAAAAGACCTCTACGGCGACAGTGACCATCCCTGACATAGATTTTCCCGTCCTTAACCTGAACATGCCATGGTTCAACATATTCTCCGTTTTTATAGGCATTTTTCAGGTTTTCAATATGGGCTTTAATGTCAGGCGCATCATAATTTCTCGGGTTAAATCCGTCCTCTTCTTGAACGAGCATGGGATCAATCCACCAAGTGTTTCCTGTACCTGGAATAGCCTGCTCCTTGAGCAGATCCTCAATTTTTTCCACGACTTCCATAAAACCTCCTTGTCATTTAAAAAGAAACCTTTTCAAAAGAAATAGGAATCTCATAAAAAAGCATTTTTTATTTTATCCATTCAGAGAATTTTTCTAATTTTACACCAGTTAAAAACACAGAAAAAATTACTGCTTCAATATTTTTTTTAGAGATTTTATTATGTACTTTGATTCTGAATGTTTTTTCATCATTAGATGAAAAATATATATAGTAAACATCTAAAATAGTTGCCAATGACAGCGTTTGTTTTGGTTCTAATTCTTTAAAAAACAAACAAAAATCTCGATAACAAAAGTTGTATTTTACAGCTAATGCTACAAATAAAAACAGTTCATCGCCAGGATCAAATATTATTTTTGATCCAAACCCCTCCTTATATGCTTGTATTATTTTTTTAAATTCCGTGTCCTTCATCTAAGCTCCTGCCAACACTTTGACGTCCCAAATATTCACCTGAGGGAGATAGACGGACAAAAGAAACCCACCGCTGCAATTCATATTTTCCATCGTGCATTCTCACGCGCAAAACAGCTTCTGCCTCGAAAGCAAGGCCCAAATAAATTCTTTCCAATCCCTCCAGCATTTTATTTTTATCTTCCTCATGGACAGGGATGAAAAAAAATGTATTCAAAATTTCCTCTCTCTTCAAACCTGTTTTCCGTAAAAACAAGTCATTTACACTGATGAGGTTCCCGTCTCTGTTAAACATTAAAAAATATTCATTTTTTCTATGGTAGTATTCTTCCAATTTTTTCTTTATTACTGGAATAAGTGTTTCAAGTATGGTTAAGTTTTGCAATATTTTTTGTTGCTCTTTAATATCTGAAATTGCAGAAATTACCGCAGGTAATTCGCTTGTCAAAATCCTGATTTTTTCGGACAGTAGAGGAACGTCAAGTTCATCATCTTTTTTTAAAAGAGCGCTCTCATCAATAATCTTGGTGAGAGCGCTCTTTTCTTTTGGCCCTATCCCAAAAAACAGCCAGATCGGTGAAATGTCACCAACCTTGCATATTTCCAACAATTTAAATCCGCCCGGCATAGTGTTTTTTGTAATAACTCCATGCATGGTAGCACTTTTATAAACACCAGCGGATTCCCAAAAAGGACCTCCTTTTTCTTTCAAGACAGAGTACAGGCGTTTTCTGAGAGGTTCTTCCTCAGAAATTAAAAATACTTTTTTATCGTTTTTGTCTTCAGGCACAGGCGTTTCCTTTTTAATTGTTGAAAAATCGGAAATAAAAACCTGTATGCCTATAAAAAAAAACGTCAACAACAAAACCCTAAAACAATGAACGCTTGCATAAACGCAATTGTAAAGCATCTTTTTGTCAAAGAACTTGCTAATATGCAAGTCATTAAAAACTAAAAACTTGACAAAAGCAAATAAAAACGTAAAAAAGAATGAAAAAATGCAAACAAACTAACAAATACAAGAATAGTAATGGAACCGATAAACATCATTTTTCATAGAATAATAAGCAGTAAAGCATATGAGTTTGCTGCTCAACCTATTTTAAGGTTAAGCGGTTACACATTTCAGGATCTGGTCAATGAAGCTTACGCTTTACTCCCGACCATAATGCAAACCTGGGACCCAATGAAAGAAGTAACGTCAAGCCTATCGTCATGGATATGGCTTAACCTGGGATGGCATTTTAACGGATTAAAGCGACAACTCGATCCTTTTTCTTGTGATATAAACAATGTGCATTTTTTTGATAATGAAGAATCTTTTCCTAATCAGGAAGACCTCTTTTTCTCAAAAGAAACCGATGCGCTTTTTGAAGATGTCTTTGATTTAAAAACAGATTTTGATTCTCTTGAAAAAAGAATAGAAGAAAAAAGATCAAAAGAAGAAAGACTTGTTGACTTTGAAAATAGAATAAAAAGCATTCAAAAAATGCTATCGACCGAGGAAAAAAGAGTTTTGGACGCTCTGTTTTCTGCTACCACATTTGTTGATGCTTCTCAGCTCGTCGGGAAAAGCCCTCAAAATTTTTCGTACCACAAACAAAAACTCATTGAAAAGCTTAGGTGCTTATTCGAAACTAATTCGCAAAAATTTGAAAAAAATGAAAAAGAAGCCATCTTACTTTGTAAAAAACTTACACGTTTAGGATGGACTATTCCTGAGATAGCAGTGGAGGTGTCATCATCTCCTGAAATCATAAGTGCGTATTTAGATATTTACGATTCTGGTTTTTTTGATAGAACCAGTAGTCGTGATGACGCACCCACAATGTGATGCCTCTCCCGCCTTCAAGCCGCAGCTATCAAATCCGCATTCTCACTCATCCTCTGGAGTGAGAATGCGGATTTTTTTTGTAGGGCGTCTTTTTCATCAAATCCCCGCCTTCATCGCTTCGAACTTCACACATTCAAGACGGCAGCTTTAGAATCCATGGCTTAAGCCAGGGCTTTACAGTGACTTCCCGCAATTGACGTGCGGTTAATCGCTACCTGTGGGGCGTTTAATGAGATCGCTGTTATGAGGGAAGGGGGTTGGGGCTGGGATGACCTGAAGTCCCGGCACAAGAGCAATGGAGAGGTGTAGGGCAGAATGGTTTTGGATTTGAGGTTAAATCCGTTCTTGATTTTTTTACTTTTTTTATACTTTTCCAAATACACATTAAAAAAGGACTTATAAAAAAGGTGTTTTGATGAAAAATAAAATTATTTTATGCTTGACCCTAGTAGCACTTTTTTTGGCATTTTACATAAGCATTGGTGATTTATTTCAAATTCATGGAAAAATACCTTTAGCTTCTTCATGCGAAACTACTTGCTCTGCGATGCATGAATCAAGCTTCGGCATGCTATGGGGAATCCCCATCGCAGTTTTTGGATTTTTCGGGTTACTTTTCTTTTTTATTGCAAAAATAAAAAATTATCACCGTGAAAGTTCTATTATTCTTTGTGGGATGTTGGGCTTCGAACTTTACCTAATCATCTTGCAATTTTTTTATTTTAATTCTTTTTGTGAATATTGCATCTTGTTTGCTGCCCTTATTCTGATTTTAAGTCTTTTAAATATAAAAAAATATTCCATTAAGTCTGCTTTTAAGCAAACAACTTTTATTTTTATTGTCTTTTTAATAACCCACCTGTTTTTTTTCCCCCCATTGTTTCCGAACCGTATTTTAGCTGACGGATTGCCAATCTGCATGACAGACAAAGCACCAAAAGAACATAAAACTATTGAAATATTTGTCTCTCCTGATTGCCCGTTTTGTGAAAAAGCCGTCACTGAAATAGCCAGCTTTATTTCTCACCAAATGATAACCGATTCAAAAATAAGAATAAAACATGTCGGGACAAGCCAACAAACACGGCAAGAAGCTATCAAAGCCGTTGCTCTGGGCATCTTTGGCGAAACAAGCCATACCGCTTACAAAATGGCTGAATGCTATGTTCTTCAGAATCAAAAGGAGCTTACTGCTCTCAATAATGGAAAAATAGAAACACCCTTCCTTGTTTTAAAAGATGGTTCTGAAAAATATTTTTTCCTTGGCTGGAACGAATTAAATAAAAAAAGATTATTTGATTTTTTGAAAAAAAGACAAACGACTTTAAATTGGGATGCTTTTGAAAACTTTCCAAATTTCGACACTAAAACACCTGCTTTTTGCCCATCAGGACAAAAAGGAAAGGATCTAGGAATATGTGGAAGTTAATTTTCTTCTTTTCTTTTACGTTTATTTTTCAATGCTTTGCAAGTTTTGCTTCTGTTGTTGAACTTGGAAATTTTGGAAGCACTCATCAAATCTCTGAACCTGATATTCTTTCTGAAATTGAAGAAAGGGTTAATGACCCACAAGTACAAGAAAACGCAAAACAAGCTCTCAAAAAAGCAGTCAATAATTATTCTCATCCTATGAAAGAAAGGACATCGTGGGCTACACAAGATTCCCTTCATTATATAGACCCTACCTATACTCTTCCATATGACATTCCTAATGGACATGGTGGTTTTCTTTACCGAAAGGGCCACAAAATTAACCCTCTTCATCATATCGTTTTTCACCAAACAATTTTTATCCTCGACCCTACAGATAAAAGACAAATATTGTGGCTTCAAAATGAATTTAAAAACAAAGAACTGTTAAATCCGTTAGTCCTGTTAAGCTTCGGACACATGATTGAAGATGCTCAAAAATTTCCTTTTCCTGTTTATGCAATGACACAAGATTTAAAAGAGTTTTTTCAAATAAAAAAAGTTCCTGCAAAAATAACTCAAGCTGCCGATCTCATGAAAATTGAAACATTTAACCCTGAAAAATATGAGGGAGAAATTAGTTTTGGGAAAAAATAATATACAAAAAAAATGTTTTTTTTTCATATTTTTATTTTTCTTAACATGGATTCCGCATGCTCATGATGCTCATGCTATCTGTACGCCAAATCCACTTAACGCGCTCTTAGCCGTGGATTGGACCGCAATATTTCCTATCAAAATCGGGGGGCTTCAAATAGGAATTTCACCACCAGGAACATCTGATCCCCCGAGCGTACTGACTCAACCAATCTGTTTTTGCCCGAACCCTCTCCCTCGACCTGGAATTTCATTTTCCATGTGGGAGCCTGTTTATATTATCGAAACTGTAAAAGACCCAATGTGCATGATGACTCTTGGCGTCCAGCTACCTATTCCTTTTGGAAACCAGGCGGGGTACGACAAAAAGACAAGGCACAAATTTTTCAATGCTCATCTTATCCAATACCCCGTATGGTCGATCCTCGGTCTGCTGGTAGATTTCATGTGCGTTTCCGGAGCTAATGAAATTGATATTTTAGACTTTTCTGAAGTCATACCAACATGGCAAAACGACCAGCTTGCCACACTCCTTTACCCAGAAACCCTTCTTTTTGCCAATCCAATTGCTCCTATGGCTTGTATTGCCGATGCTGTTTCATCCAATCTTGGCTATCCCATATCACCGCTGTTTTGGTGTCTCGGATCTGCCGGTACTGCTTATCCGATGACGGGAAACATCAACAGCGAAGGCTCTGTGCAGGCTTCCATGACCGCAGCAGGGCGGTGGCTAAACTTTTTACACAGACCAGGAGCTGTATGGGATTATGCAACTTGGGCATGTAGTCCCGTACCTCTTCCAACATGGAAAAAAAATCATTGGCGTTTCCAACTGATACAGCCTGTGCCTGGACGAGTACAGGTAATGGGACGATCAGCTCTCCTTTGGGGAGCTTTCAAAAATCCTGTCGGTATTGCGGATAATTTTGCGTGGATGGTTTTCAGAAAAAGAGTTTGCTGCGCTCTGTAAGACGAATGCGTTCCAAAGGGGAGGGGTAATCTTTTATGAGAAAAAATAAAATAAAATTTATTGTTCTTTTTGTCGGATGGTTTTTGCTTTCTGTAGTTGTTTATTCCTCTTTTTTTATATATATGGCTTTCGCTGAAAGCACTAAAGCTTTGTCTTTACATGAAAAACAACAATTGCTGAATAGGTATATGGATGATTTCAAACAAAGCTTGCCGGAAAATTTGGAAGAAATTATCAAATCACATCAAGTTCACAATATGACTCTTATCCAGAGCGCTCAAGAAAGAGCTAAAATTATAAAAGAAAACAATTTCTTATCGGGATACAATGGCTATCCCCTATCCGAAGAACAAAAATCTGACCCAGAAGAACTCTATGATAAAACACATACTGAAATTATAATTTTTGTATCTTCTTCAATGGGGATTGATGCCATACGAGAATATATAAGGGATGCTGACAAATCTGGTCTAATCAATTCAAAAAAGGTTCTTTTACGGGGATTTGTTGATGGAGCAAAATCAGTACAGCCAACAATTAATTTTCTGCATCGGTTGATAGAAGATTTTGAAATTCAAAATGTAGAAATTGAAATAGATCCCACTATTTTTAGAAAATACGAAGTAAATACGGTGCCAACATTCATTATCAAAGAAACAAACCCCTCGGTTACACCAAACCATGATGATGATTCTTTAAGCTCTGCTGTTGCTGAATACAGACTCCAGGGCCATATTCCTCTTGTAAAAGTATTTGAAATATTGGAGAAAAGAACAAATGAAAGTAAATATAGAAAAATTCAACATGAAATCCGTAAAAGCTTTTTTTTCTGAAAGAAAAAAACTTTTTCTTATGTGTCTGTGTGTATTTTTTTTATCAAACTTTATCTTGTCTCATATTATGATAATTTTTCATGACTCAATCAATTATAACTTTGCATGGATTTATAAAAAAAACAACATACTAAGCTCTGATATAAAAAAAGGAGAGTATGCTTTTTTTACTGTAATACACCCCTTTGAAAATAAAGAGGTCCAGCTTATCAAAAAAGTCGGGTGTGATGAAAATGATTTTCTTACCGTAAATGAAAACAAAGAATATTTTTGCAATGACTCTTTTATAGGAAAAGCAAAGGACAAGGCAAAAAATGGAGAAACCGTTAAATTCTTTTCCTTTAATGGAAAAATACCTGAAGGCCATTTCTTTTTTGTGGGTTCCCATCCAGATAGCTACGATTCTCGATACTATGGCTTTTACAAAAAAGAAGATATTTTGGGTCTGGCTCACCCTCTTTTTTAATGCTGTTACCTTTGCCTCTGCGGACTCTTTTTTTTCTCTTTCAGAAGAAAGAATAAAAAGAATACCTGTTGATGACCCAAAAAGAACTGAAAAATTTTGGAATAGTCAACACAGAGAAGGCTTTCTTTGGTACACTGATTTAATCGAAAAAGAAGAAAAAAAAGAAGAAAAAACCCCTTCTATTGCAGAAACTGCGGAAAAAATGTTGCGAGAACAGGTGGATTCAAAAACGTACACCGAATTGTGGAATGCACATCCAGAAGAATTGAGGCAACTGCAAGAAGTTTCCACAAAACTTGCTATACAAGCCCCAACTCAAAAAAATATTTATAGGCACTTATTCTTACAAGATTTAGTAAAAAACAAAGCGACTGCTTTTGCATATGCTGTAACTGCATACGGTGTTCAAAATGATGCTTTTGATACCGGAGCTACCTACCCTATTGTAGGTCCAGGACAATCTTCGCTGGTAAACATGAGACAAGAAGAGATTTCAATAACAATACAGAGAGTTCAGCAAGATTTTGGACTTATTTTAATCACTCAATCTGGATGTCGCTTTTGTGATGACCAAAAAAATATTCTCCGGTTTTTTCAAAATAAATATCCATATATCCTGATTAAAGAAATTGATTTAAAAACACCGCTCGCAATGAAATTGGGAGTAACGAAAACTCCTAGTATTGTTACTGTCTCCAAGAAAACTGAAAAATCTATGCCCGTGGCAAGCGGTGTTGTTGCTGTAAACGAGTTGGAGCATAATCTCTTCAGGGCTATAAGGTTGCTGGATGGTAATATTTCCCCGGAACAATATGGTTCATATGATTTTAATATTCGTGCTGGTGAAGATCCTCACGGCAATAAACGTAGATTCCAGGACCAGCCTATCGAAAATTTTTTAAAATAAATAAAAATGGAAGAGTAGATCCCTTTTTTAAATGGAAGGATAGAAAAGTGGGAAAAATAAAATATTCTTTTTATCTATTATTTTTGGTTTATATGATTTTTTTAGAACCGGCGTATTCTAATGATGATATATCTAATCTTCTCAGAATTGACATTGGAAGAATCACTCATAAAACATATAATAATATACTTCCGTCAATTTACATTACCAGAAATCTTGATTTTCTTAATCCGGCTGTTTCTTCTCCATCTGAAGTCCTTCAATTTCGGGCTTCTGGTGAAAATAGGAATATCCAATGCAATAATAACTACGTCACATGGATAATCCCAGGCACATCTCTACAAAACAAAATTAAATGTAACATCGCTGACGTAGATAAAAATTTGATTAGTGTTTCTTTTAATTTTGTTTACAGAGATGAAAATTCCCCACACAAACAGAGGCCAAGTGCATCTTTTGCAGACCTTCTAGGTACGAGTTTTTCCAATCCTTCTTGTGAGTCCAATTTAAATGCAACCGCTTGTAAATGGGAACAAAAAGTTGAAGATAGCTGGTTTGTTTTTACCCAAATCAAAGTGGACGAACAGCCCATCTTACTTGGTAATAGGTCAGATCAAGCACCTGAGCCAGTT
This sequence comes from Desulforegulaceae bacterium, assembly GCA_034007295.1. Classification (GTDB taxonomy): domain Bacteria; phylum Desulfobacterota; class Desulfobacteria; order Desulfobacterales; family JACKCP01; genus JACKCP01. The sequence goes on from JAVERC010000035.1 coordinate 8,448, forward strand.
GACAATTTTTGTGGTGAAGACAGCAATAAAAATGGAATTCTCGATCCTTGGGAATTCTCTCTATGTCTCAAAGATGGCAACAATAGTTTTTTTTGTACACACGATAATGTAGAATGTGCTGAAATAACATCAAATCCTATTTGTCTTTTTGGTGGAACGTTTGATTCTCCAAATGATAGGTGCAAACACCCTTTAATCTCTGTGACATGCCCTATGCCAAGCCCTTTTGTCTATAACCAAGGAGTAGAAAAATGTTTTCGCGACCCCATTTGTCCAGGCGGTGGTCTGTTCAAACCACAGTCAAACACCTGTAATATCTCCTTGACGAATGCCGATTGCCCTGATGGTTTTTTTTATGATTCTGAACAATCCAGTTGCATTATGAGTTCTGTTTGTCCCGTTGGAACAGTTTTTAACAATGCAACGAAACAATGCGAAGGCTCCCCCACCGATTCCTGCTACTCTCCCTATTCACAGAGTGGAAATCTTTGCCGAGCGAACTTCTCATGCCCCTCTGAATCAAGCTACAACACAAATATTAAGCGTTGTGTAAAATCTGCTGTCAAAACATGTCCATCTGGAACAACATTGATAGATAATGTGTGCCGCTCTACGCCATTATGTCCTTCAGGAAGTACATATAGCTTTATTAATAGAAGATGTGAAAAATCAATAATTATAAGTGAAAAAGAATTCACTGGTAGATGTTACTATACAATTAAAATAAATGAGTCTGAACTGAGAGAATTTGGAGATCATGATGAATTTTACAGTGGACCAATAATGCCACGCGGTAATGGTGCTTATGATGCTGTTTTTGGTAAAATGAATAATTGCATATTAAACGTGGTCCGAAAATTGATTCAAGGAAGTAGTGAGTGGACTACAGAAACACACAATTTAGGACCAGGTGAAAAAATCACAATTACTATTTGGACTGGCTGGATTGGTTCTTATGCTGCTAGGTATGATTTTTATAATCACGGGCAAGTATTATCTTGTCCCTCTGGAAGTATAGAAGAAAATGGTCAATGTATTCATAATTGCATTTCAGGTTTTCACCGAGTTGGGTCTCTTTGTATTGCCAACCCTACGTGTCCATCAGGTACTACCTTAAATTCTACCTCTGGATATTGTGAAAGAAGTCTAAGTATTTCATGTGAAACGGGTTTTACTTATTCATCGGTGAGTGACGCATGTATAAAAACACCTGATTGTCCAACGATGATAGAGAATATCACAGGATCATTTAATGAAGTCACAGAGCAATGTGAGGCTATTTTTTCAAAAACTTGTCCCGCAGGTTTATATGGCAATGGAACACCCCCTACATTGTGCTTTACAGAACAAGTATGTTCAATCGGCGTATATCGTTCAGATTCTAACAGTTGCGCCATTGCTGGTTCTGATTTTTGTCCTTCTGGCTATCCATTCCATGATAGTTCAAATGAATGCATCAAGCCTCAACCTGATTGCCCACATCCAGCACAGTATGACAGCGGTTTAAAAAAATGCGTTGATCCGAGAGATCCTATTTACGCTTGTCCAACCACGTATTCATACAATCCGACATTTAAAGATTGTTCGACGTATCCTATTTGTGAAGGTGGAGCTTATAGGCCTCTTACAAAAGACTGTTGGGATAACAGTTGGGCATGTCCTTATGGGCAAGATAGGCCCTGTGTTCCATTTCAAGGGAAACAACAATGCAGCAAATTTGATTGTATAAATCTTAATTCATCGACACCGATAGGAACCCCGGATGGTGCAAATGACAAAAAGGATGATGGACAAATAGACGATTCAGGAGATTGCCTGGGACAAATCTATATTTATAACGGTCAGGATAATAGATGTCGCAGTGGTGGCATTACGCTGACAGGAGGTTCTTGTTGCAAAGAGGATGATTATGCCATGGGACTTTTAAAATGTACGCCTTCAGAGGTATCGCTTATGAAAGTACGCAATAACGGTGTTTGCCATGAAATTGGAGAATACTGCTCAAAAGAAATCAATTTAATGTTCGGAAAAGTGTGTGTTGAAAAATCAAGAAGATTTTGCTGTTTCAATTCAAAACTTGCTCGCATCATTCACCAACAAGGCCGTTCACAAATTGATGGCCTGGATTGGGGGACAGCAGACTCTCCGAATTGTCGTGGATTTACCCCAGAAGAGTTTGAAAAACTTAATTTTAATGAGATTGATCTGGCAGAATTTATCAAAGATATTGAAGTAAAAGAGATGGATTCTTCAGTAATTCAGGATACGCTCACAGATTCTTTTAACAAAAAAGATCCGGGGAAATGGCAAGACCCGATAGGTGCAGGCTCTGAAAAGGTAGATGAACTTTACTATTCTGTTCCTTTGCCTGATTGAGCCTGTATCAATTTAAAACCAGGGGCTTACCTAAAGTCGCCGAAAAGCCCTTGGCTTTAACTGTGGGGAGTTCAGAACGGGTCCAGATTTTTCATGAAAAAGAGGATTTTGCGATGCTTAAAAAACAAATAAAATGTTTTTTTGTGGGAGGTTTTCTTTTCTTTTATTTGTCCTTTGCGGTAATAGCAAATCCACAAAAACCTCATTACCAGGATGGCACAAACAAAGCTTCCGAAATTGCAGCTCCTATGAATAATCCGCAAGGACTAAACGAGACAATATTTCAGCCTATGCTTTCTGACGAAAAAAACATGAAAAGCTTTGGCGGTACAGCGCAAAATCCCGCAGTAGAGTTTTCAGCAAACATTTCCCCGATAGCTACCAAGAGTTTTTTGCATATTTTCATTCAGCCATCACCGACCAAGGACATTCAACATCTTGCAGTAAAACTTGATACTACGATGGATGGAAATTACGATAAAGCTTATACGGTATCGGATACAATTTCTGGCCTCTGTTCCAATGGATTTATAAAGTGTAGTCCTGGGACATGGAATAACTGTTCTTTTTTCCGTTGGGAAGCAGATGAAAACTTAAATATTTATGGCGTTAATGTTGGAAGTTTCCCCAGCGTAGTAGGACGCCATAATATTCCATTGGATCAAAAAGTATCAAATTGTTTTTGCATAAATAACAGTTGTTCAGGAAACATTTCGTGGCAAAATAAGCAAAATCTACTCCAAACTATCGGGAATGGAATTCTTGAAGCTTTGAATAAAAAGACATCCAAATTTTCCGTAACAAATTCAGTTTCTGATGAATTTTCGATAGAATATATGGGGGTTAAAACAACACACACTGTAGAGCAGTCTGGCACTGCTATTTCTGAATATACATCTGGACCCTCTAATCCTGAAAAATACTATCAAAACAATTTACAAGGCGCTGGCGAAGATGAAATGGTGCGACAATCTCAAAATACAAAATCACCTTATCACCGCTCTTATTCTGCGATGGCAAATGTCACCCATCCGAAAATGACTGTTGGCTGCGTAGAAAAAACGACTATAGAATTTTCAGGTTCTACACCATATGCAAAGCGGACAGAAAATTGTAGCGAACTTGACGTTACAAACTGTTCGCCATATTCAATAACAATCTGCAATTATTTCAACGGTGATTGCATAGATATGCTTCAATACGGTAAGCCAACAGGGTTTAATCCGATACCAAGCACAATAGATTATAATAACTGGAATTTTACCGCTAATGGATCTCAGATTATTGCTGAAGATTTTAATGATCTTGAACCAGGGGAGTATCCCACCCCCACCCCAATTTTAAGCGGACCTGACCTCTGGTGGAACGTCCAGCGAGAATATCAGTGCAGAACAGCGCCACATGATTTCTCAGGCGCTAATCAGACGGAGCATGAAGTAGACACCTCTCTTAAAATGGTCGGCACAGAATCGTTCTCATACGGACACAGGGGTATTTCTTATTCTGGTCAAATGCCCTACACAGAACGACCAGACCAAACTTGTGATCCTGTTTGCAAGGTACGCCTCACAGTTGCTCATAGCGCTGTGGCTTCTGACGGATCAGGCGTATGGGATGGGAACACAAATAATTTTTCAGACGAAGACTTTTATAAAACGTGTATTGCTAATCAATGCCCGCTAGATACCGGAGAAAGCTTAATTCTTGATTGTGGTTGCCATAATGCTTTTGCAGAAGCTATGTCTGCGGTTGCAATTATTGAAGCAATGTCAAAAGATTTTATATGCAGTTCAAATTGAAAGGAAAAAAGATCCGAATTCCGCTTCCTGGCTGGGTGAGAATGCGGGAAAAACTCCGCTTCACCGGAAAAATCATGTCCGCCACCGTCTCCCGTGCGGCGGCCAGCCGAATGTCAAGGCGTATCCGCACTGGCAAGCCTTTCTACGTGAGAAAAGCGTCCATTAACACCAGGAAAAATATTGACATCCTGACCCTTCTCTGCTCCTTTTAATTTTGCATCCAGGTCATAGGGTCTGGATGCTCTTATGCTTATTTTAGGCTTTTGGAGATTTTCTCCATATGCCTGATCCTTCCATTTTGCAATAAGAGAAGAATTTTCTGTGTTTCGCGGTTTTTTTAAGGTTTCGACCTTGACCATCACTGCACCTACCGTTCTGCCAGACCTACCCAAATCTACCCATAGGTAGCTTTGGCGCTGACTTCCTGCTTCATAGAGACTGCCCAGAGGAACGGCTTGGTTTTTGCCAATAAAACTCCCCATGGTGAGGAGTTTTACGCCGATGAGGCAACCGCATACTCCTCCAGGTCTCACAATCTCTCCGCAGGCTTCACATTCGGCGGAACTCGCCGTAGAAGCGAATGCTCGGTGTTTTTTTAACAGATACCTTGTGTTGTGTAAAGTGCATGAGGCATACCTAAATTAAATACAAATGATTAGATTTAGTTATTTTTATTTTAAACAGTCGCAACCCATGCCCTCGCAAAAACGTCTCCCTTGCGGGTTTTTGCGCTTCGTGGAATTCCAGGGTGCAATTTTTTTATATACTCTCCCCGATCCTTATGGAGTTTTTTGCGTAATACATCATAGGCATATGCAGCGACTTCAGGATCACTACCATAGCCAACAAAACGAAGATTATTTTTCCATTCACCCATAACCATCCGGGCTTCTTTAATGGCCTCACAACCAAAAACGCCACACATAACCCGTGCCAAATATTCCATATGCGCTGGTATACTACGTGTAGCCGTAGGCTCAGACATGCAACTTTGCACCTCTGATAATACAACATTCTCCTGTGTTATACCATGCCGAGACATTAAATCGTGCGCTTTTGCGAGTGCAGAAGCAGCCTCTGCGGTATTATCAGAGGCCGACAATGCCAGACATTTTTTTATTTTTCTGAGTATATCGAGAGAAAAGGCTGCTTCCATCCAAAAACCTCTCCAAGAATACCCACACATGGGTTTTAAAGATTAACTTTTTTCCGAAGATTGTTAGAACATTTGAATGTAACAACTCTTCTCTGTTCAAGAATCATGGTGTCTCCGGTAGCAGGATTTCGGCCTTTTCGTGCTTTTTTATCGTTTACTTCAAAAGAACCAAATCCAGAAACAAGCACTCTTTCACCATTTCCTAAAGTTTTTTTTATGATTTCCAAAAGAGTTTCAGTTACATGGACAGCTTTTTTTTGAGGATAATCAAGACGATAAGAAACATTTTCAATAATATCTTGTTTTGTGAGAGTCACCGTTGTCTCCATGTTTTTCGAGTTAAATGCTATCCTTTTTTTTTATTTTTTTGAGCAACTGGTTCAATTTTTCCAATTATATGTAAAATGCTCCCTTCTTTTCTTCTTTCTATTTCATTCCAGTCGTCGAATTTAAAAAAATCTTTATCAAAAACAGTATAATAAAGTCCAGAGAATAGAACTTTTTCATTTTTTGAAAAAATATCAAACTCCATGCTGAAGTAAAGATCTTTTTTGTTTTTTAATTTTACATAAGGCAGATTCAGAAATGAATTTACTAAAGAAAAGTCATCTTCGTTACTTAGTATGCTTATATTAACAGCCTTGCTTTTTACCGCTATTTCTTTAATTGTTGCAGCAAGCCGCCTGGGAGCGATGTAAACATACTCTCCGAAAGAAAAAAAAGACGGAATAGGTCCATCAGTATTGCAATTCATATAAGAATGAACGAGCAAAAAAAAATCATCAAATTGAAGCCAAGATAAATCATACTGCTTGAACTGTCTTTTTATTGAAATTTTTTGCTTTGGAATGATATCTTTATCTTTACAATTTTCTACGATTTTAAGGCTTATATCTTCTTTGGAAGCATCTTTCTTATCACCTTGAAACATTTCCGTTTCCATCTGCCTAGCTTTACTGTCTGCGTCCTTCAATATCTTTAATACTGTTATGTTTTTTGCAGAAAAAAATTTATCATGATGCCCTTCAATGGCAGAAAGAACAGCATTTTTTTCTTCCAAAGATAAATTTTTTAAAATTTTTTCTTTTTCTATATAATCAACCCCTTTTGATGGATGTTCTTTTGATTTGTATTCTTCTCCTTCCCATAGATCCGGTATTTTTCCCACATCATGTAAGAGCGCAGCTATTGTTGCCAGGGAGGTATTAACAGATTTTTCATTTTTTAGAGTCTCAAGAACACAACAAGCAACATTAAGAAGATGTTTTTTTAAGGAAACTTTTTTTATTAAATCATATTCTTGACCATAAAACTTATCAGACGGGAAAACGCTTTGGTAATCTGGAAGAGAATCAAGCCATAGCAAAATATCTCGAAAAACCTGATCGTGTCCTAAAGCAAAAATCCAATCAATATTTGGCAAATATGCATGATGCCAAAATTCCTGAAGATCATTGTCTTTAAGCGGAAAATACCATTTCAGTTCATTTTCAGGAATAAAATTGATTTCTTCTTCGTTGTCAGCATACCTGTTTCCCGTAGTTTTATTATTTTTTAAAAGAAAACCAGTCTTTATTCGTTCAAAGATTTTTCTTTTCCGCTTGTTTTCCTGAAAATATTTTAAATTGAAAAAAACAAATTTAGATATTCCAAGCAAACAAATACACCCATAAAAAACCATTGAAAAAAAAGAAAATTTTAAAATCCATTCAACTGATGGCATAAAAAACCTTTAATTACTAATAAGATCGAAACGCACTCGACAGGATATCTTCTGTTTCAGGCTAAATAACTAATGCTCAGGTCATTTTATCTACGTCGAGTGGGAAATGATCTTTTTAGTATTATGACCTTTTACCGTCAAATCTGGAAAAACAATATCCAAGTAGGAAGATTCAACATTTGTTGTTATTCCTCTGTAATATCCTTCAAAACCGGAATACCAAAAGTGACGAGCAGGCAAATTCATAGCCTTTCCAGGTTCCACCATCATTTCTTTTGCTTCCCTTATCATGAGATTATCGTTCAAAGAGACGATAGGAGAAAAATATTTTTTTTCAGAAAAGCAGGATGATATAAAATCTGCTGTTTCAGGATCATTTACCCGGAGAAACAATTTGGAGTTCGTGTTATCCAAAACCTGTCTTGTTGCCTCTGGCCCAATTACCCTGTTTAAATCCGCTATGCTTTGAGTCAAGGCAGTTATCCAGACACCAGCCCCACCAGCCTTATTGAAAAGCTCCACAATATCCACATAGGCGGCATTGGAAAATTCATCTATCACAAGAGATAGGGGCGTACTTAGTTTCTTGCCAGAAGCAAATCTACGGCCTACAAACGTCTGTATTGTGGAAATCATAACCCTTGCCAACGTACCGGCAGTCCTGCGTGTTATCAAAGATCCGGTTTGGATTACCACAATAACCCTTTTGCCCTCTTCGAGTTGCTTTATAAAATTATTTTTTTGAGCTTTACCAACGATCTTGCCCATCATCCCTGTTGAAAGAGAATGAAGAACTGTTCTTAAAGACGAAGAAATTTTTGAAAAAAAATCAGGTGGGCTTTGGAGCTGGATATCAATAAATGCTTTTACCTCCCTGGCTTCGTCAGAATGGTAATTGGAAAGCATTTCTGAAAGCTGAAGGAGTCCGCTATGGGAACATTTATCCAGGATGGAAGAAAAATTAAGATACGTTTGATTTCCATTTTTCTGCAATACCAAAATTGCATTTACGATGCTGCTTGTAACTTCCTCTGCAACATTCAAAAAGAATGTTTCTTTTGAATCTATACCGGAAACAACATGGCTCACAAGCTCTTCAGGCTGTGCATAAAACAATAATGGATCGGTCTTTGCCGAAAGATCCGGGTAGAGGGGGTTGATGAATATTATTTCATCTTCTCTACCCAATTCATAGGCCACCTGAACTATCTTTGAAAAAAGATCAATGTCCCCCTTGGGATCAACAAGAACTAGGCTTCTACCAGCTCTCAGATCCGTCTCTATTATATGTTCAGCGAGACGGCTCTTGCCTACTCTGGTTGATCCACAGCAAAAAAAATGCCCAGGCCTGTTTTTATCTGACAAAATTATTTCTCTTATATCACAATTGTCTCCATTCAAATCAATTCCTTTTCCTAAAAGGACTCCTTCAGTATTCTTTTTTTTCTTTTTAAATGACATCTGCGTCTCCAAAAAACTGTTTAGCTTTATAAATTTTCACAAATCTTATACTGCTGAATAACCAGACGCTTACAAAAGGGATAATCATTCCGAACATCATCAGAAAAAAAGTTTCAAAAGCAGAATAAATGAGTTCTGGTTTCAAATTCATAATGACTCTATAAACGGCCATTTTCATTTCCGGATTTGAAGAAATATTTTTAGCGATCCCCCAGGCCCATCCTTCTGTAATTAGTGTTGACAGATAGATAAAAGAAATAAAAATTAAAATAGCTTTAAAAAGCATGGAAAATAGGCGACCAAGCAGAAGGTTATCTATTGCCATTTTGGTGATGTTACCTATCCTGTAGGAAGTTAAAAAGCAACAAATACCGGCAAAAAGAACAACAGGGAAGTAATTGATAAGAAATATAAAACTACGATAATGCAATAAAGGGAAATACTCTATTGCTCTATCATATAGGTATGGATCAGAAACAATAGGTATGATAACTATACTCAATAAAATTAAAAGAATAGATTCGACAAAGCCTGACACAAAACCAAGCCTAAAAAAAGTGACCCTTTTCTCTATAGTATGAAAATCCGCTGGAATATCACCGCTATTTTTTTCTATCACATAGTATGTTTGAATCTTTGAAATTGCTCCAAGCAAAGACAATACTTCATCAGGCTCTTTTGTTTGTTGGTTAATCACAACTTCCTCGGATGATCCAGCCATTCTTTTCCCTTTCAAATACCTTTAATTATTTAAAATATGAGAAAACTTTACCTATCATTGAAACTTGTTCATAAATCGGCCAGAAAACAACGAACCAATACTTGAACCATGGGAGCATAATCGCGATGACAAAACTAAAAAACATTATCCCAATATGTCTTAGGACTATTCCATACGAAAGGCCCATAATAAAAAAAATTGCTGATAAAAAATATATTGTAGAAAAAAAAGGAAATATTGTTTGAATAGTATATTCAAATCTAAACGAAAGAAAAACAACAAAAAATACTGTAATAACTACAAAAAACATCTTAAATTCTTTAAAAAAAAGATAAAGCACTTTAATACTCTCCCATAGTAATATGCATATATTTTTCTTTCACCTTTCTTATATATTTTTGTCCTTGGCTGCTTCTTCTTTCCAACCCCCCCCCGGTGTTATAACAAGCTACTGCCCTCCACGAATCTCCGTATCGAGTCATACAATCTCTTAAAAGCCATGCACCGACAGCCGTACAATAACAAGGATCTTTAAGCAGAGCTTCAGGACTAAAAAGATGAAACCATTGTGAATTTATTTGCATATGGCAAATATCTTTACTTCCATCACTGTTATTAGTGTTGATGGCATTATTATCCATATTGCTTTCTACTAAAGAAATAGCCATAAGTATTTCTTTAGATAAATAATACTTTTCGGCTACCAAATCAAAACAATAATCACCGTAGGCTTTTCCTGAAATAAACAAAAACCAAAAGAAAACTATTTTATTTATTTTGTTTTTTTTCATTTCTTTTCTCAGCTTCAAGAAAATCTAAGAGAGTAAAAAAGGCCAAATAACCAGCATATGAATCTGGTACTACATAAATTTCTTCAAGATCATGGTGCTTGCAAATAACTTCACCACAACAAGATTTTAAGGAATCCAGTATTTTATCCATTTTTATACCTGAAAAAAGAGGCAACCCTTCAAAAGTTGCCCCCTTCCTTATGTGCATTTATTGAAGTTTCAAAAGTTCCTGAACCCTTGACATATTAGCTCCTTCAACCTTCCAACCGGCATCAGGGGCAATAAACGCTGGCACACCGCTTAATCCAAAATTAGGAAAAAATTCTTCTGTTTTTTTAAATACCTTTTCTGATTTTTGACAACCGAGCGTTTGAGGAATATCCTTGCTTTGAGCTAAGTATTTTTCTGCATTCCATCCATAGCAGATAACTTCTTCTGCATATGGCTTGCTGGCCTGAAAAATTGATGTAACAATTACCTGGAAAGTTGCCTTCCCAGGATATTTTTTAACAATATCCATTGCGCCAGACAGTGCGCTTTTGCAATGGGGGCAAAGAGGATCAGTAATCAAGTAAACCACCTGACCACCATCCCCAACGGTAAAAGCTGTCATTTCATCAAGAACCGCTCTATGTTCTTTTATGTACTCAAGCTGTTGTTCTGCTAAAAACAAACGTCTTGCTTCTGCATTCTGCCTTTCTTCAGCCTGAATGTCCGATACGCTTTGCAAAGTTATATCCGTAATTTGTTTCCGATTTGAAAACATCTGGCCTGCGAGAATAAAATTCTGACCTGCATACACAGGCACAAATTCCCCATTGATAGAAATTATGATTTCACAAAGACCAAACTGTTCTTTTTTCAATATGATTTTATTGGGAGCAGGAATAGGAGCCTGTTCGTTCAGCCATTCCATTGTGATATGACCGCACACATTTTGACCTGCCTGGGCAGTAATACACAAAGCAAAAAAAAGAAAAAATACGATACTGAGCTTTTTCATAAAAATCCTTTCAATTCGATATTATAAATCACCACGCATTCTTAAAAGAGAACTTCTTAAAGAATTTTCTTCCTGGACTTCTTGGACTTCTTGGACTTCTTCTGGCGCTGGCGCTGGCACAGGACTTTCTTTTTTAGGTTCTTTAGAAATTATTGTTTCCTTTTCCCCTTTTGCCTTTCTATTTCTTTGAGAAGGGGACAAGGAAGAAAACATTCCCCCTTCTGCAAAACGCTCCAAAAATGAAAAATCTATGCTTTCTGCGGCATCTTCCAAGAAAAAAGATTTAAAAAAAAATTGAAAATCAGGTTGTGCCAAAAGCAGCAATAAAGAGTATTCTGTCAATCGTTCAATGTCTTTCGGCTTTATCTTATTTAAAATTTTTATCAGATTTTCATTTTTAAAACTCAGCCGATACTGTTTTGTTCCTGCCATTAAATTCTCCTTTATATCACGCTGAACAAAACTTTCCGTATCCCCGTGCATTCGCAAATTCAGGTTTTTCAGGAATAAAAAGAAATTTTTCCCCTAATTTTTCAGTAAAATAATTTGAAATATAATGCGCTCCACCACCAGCGCACAAAACGCGATCAGCACGGACAATAAACGGACCAAATCTGTTTTCAATTTCTGCATACAAATATGCTGAGTATTCCCTTATGATCTCTGCACAAATATCAGCAAATTCAATTCTTTCCCCTTTAAAAACAAAAAATTTCTGCTTCAAGCACTGCTTCAAATCTTGTTCTGTCAAAATAGCACTCATGCCTACTATGCTTTTTATTTGACTCTTAACATGGGATTCAAGCATCTTTGTTGCCTTGCAGATACCAGCAGATTCAAGCATTTGAGAATGATGTGAGCTACATGATCCCTGGTTAACAATCAATACATCCACAGTATTGTATCCCACATCTATAACCACCATGTTACTGCCATCTACCGAACTGCGAAGTTTAAAATTTTCGTCAATTGCATAATCATAAAGAACACCCTCACCCTGAGCCATTATTGATACAGATTTGAATTTGAATTTTTTACCGTTTATTGAAAAATCTGAAATAGATTCTTTCAGTGCCTGTTTGTAATCCGCATAAAATTCTAACGGCAACCCGGCACAAACACAGAGGTTAGAAGTTTTGACGTCATTAAGCTCCGGAATTTTATCAAGAATGGCAGCTATCATAATCGCTGAGTTGTCAATCAAAAAATGCACATTGCGCGTGGGCAACGATGTCCCGCTGAAGACAGCATCTGTACCCGCCAGATATTTTTTCCCATTAAATTCATAATGCGTTTCTCTTGAATTCAATCCGGAAATCATTTCTACGGCCAGGGGAGTAATAGCTGTTGGAATAGAAACCTGTCTGCGGATTGTGGGCTTAGAAATCAGTACAGCTTTTGTTTCGCCAAATCCTACATCCACACCTAAAAATAAATCTGCCATTTTTTACCTCGCATAAAAGAAAGTTATTTATGTTCTGATTATGACAAGCGGATAAAAAGTGACAAAAAATTGGCAAAAAAAGGGCAAATAAATGCGTAAGGAAACTCATATAGCGGCAGGTATTTTAATTTCAATAAGTTTTATGCCCAAAATTTCAACATTTCTAATGTTGAATGAGTTTTTTTATATGTTTTTTTATATTCAACTTCTTGTCGCTGGAACAATAGGATCTTTCTTTCCGGACCTCGATCTTTTTTTCAAAAATTGGAAATATCACAGAACGATAACCCACTGGCCATATCCATATATTTTTTTAGGATTTATCGGATACTATCTTAGCATCCCCTTGCTGATCGTCTTTAGCCTTGCAGCACTATCCCATATTGTTCTCGACTTTTTTAACCCTTCCGGGATTCCTCTAGGGAAAAATCCCTTCAAAAAAAAGACAAGCTCTCCTGTATGCAAGATAAAAACAAAATCTTGGCAGGATTTCACGCTCTTTCTTGTTTTTGTGGCCTTGATTTTTTACCGAATGTAGCCGTAAAGCCCCTGGCTTTAGCCTTGGGAAGATGCAGATTTTTTAAAATAAAAAAAGCCTGATCCATCGCTGGAAGCTGTTGACATAGCCGTAGCTGAAACAGAGGTACCACGCATTGCCAGTAGAGCTGGCATAGGGCGAGGAAGACCAAAACCAGCCTGACGATGTATTAGAGGAAAGACTCTTAGCACTCTTCCAAGATTTTTTTTGCGTATTGATTTCCTGCGGCCATAAGAGCCTTTAATGTGTTTTGGTCATATTTTCTGAATTCTTCCATAATTTTTTCATTAGCCACTTTTTGAGCCTCTTCCTGAATTCTTTTTTCTTCCTCTTCCTGCAAGGACCAGTCTTCTTTTAAAGCTTTCAACAAAAAAGCCCTATAGTTTTTCTTTGAATGTTTGTTTGCATAACTGATATTTCTTCTAACATATTCGATTCCATTTTTTTCAACACTATTCGCTACTGCATCTTGCACAGTTTTTAAATTTCTATATTTTTCCGGTATAGTTAACAGAATATCATTAGAATCATCAATATTTTTGGGTACATCCTTATTTTTCTTTTTGATTTCAAACTTTATGTCCGTTATTTCCCTACCCGTCTTCAATGGCTGCCAAGAAAACTCAATATCAGTATTTGAACTTATTTCTTCCATTGTTTTATCAAGTACAGACTTTTTAAAATCACTCCATCGAGACATTGAATTTTCAATTTGAAATTGCCAACGAATTTGTTTAACGCTTAAAACAATTTCTGTTTCTCCTTTTTTGCTAAGTGATAAATATTGTTTAAGCAATTCATACATTCTAAAAGAATATAAGCTTTTCAAATGTAGAATATTTTTAAGTCTATACGATGTAAAATGTTCTTTAAGTTCAATAAAATATGGTTTCATTTCAGGATGAAAACTTAACTCAAGCACTCCTTTATTCGGAAGATATTTTGCAGAAGAAACCAATGAGATTTTAAAAAAACCACCTTTTTCATCTGTTTTAAAAGTGACAACACTCTTAATAAGCCTATCAGAAATCTTTTTTATTTCTGAGTATAATGAATCCTCTGCTACTTCAATAACAGACGCTATATCTTTAATCTTAAGAGAATAAACCTTAAATTCTTTGTCGTCAGGATGTATCATGGAAGCGATTAAAGCAACTATCCTAAATTCTTGTGTCCTCAAATTGTAACTTGCATTTATCAAATCATTTTTTTTTGCAACAATAAACCTATCAATAGACATATTCCTATCTTCAAAAAACTTATCAGTTTTTTCTAAAGCCAAAGTTCTTACCATCAAGCCTCCGCCAGAAATATGTATTATTAAAAAGTTCAAAATTAAAAAAACCCTCGATAGAAAAAAGAATTGGTTTTTTTATACTAAAACGGGAGAGAATAATCAAGCCGTTTTTAACAACAAAAAACCCGTTTTTGGACAAAAAACGGCAAACATAATCTATTTTCAAATTAAGTGCAAAAGAAAAAATATCAATAATTAAAGATGATTATAAAAGACGTAAAAATGTTTTTTACAAAAAAACGGGAACGATCAAAGATTCCGTTTTTAACAACAAAAAACCCGTTTTTAACAACAAAAAACCCGCTCTTAGCATCAAGAAACCCGTTTTTAACAACAAAAAACCCGTTTTTCAACTTTTAACTGACTGATTTTAAAAAAAATATTTCTTTATAAACAGGTTAAACAAGTTAAACAAGAACAAACAAACCGTCTTTTCAAAAATCTCTGCCCCGAAAAAAGCCAGGGATTTGCCCCTACTCGTTGTTCGTTTGTTTTTATTTTTTAACCATAAACCTAACACAAAAAAGAAAAACCCAAAAAACCGTAAAAAGGCTCTAGTATGAAAAATAAGATTATCGGATTTTTTAAAAGCTTACGAAACAAACCTCAGGGTAGACAGATTATTCTTTTAGAAGAATTGTCCTTCCTGTGGCTCGACGATGATTCTGTCATCGGAAAAGAAGAAAAAGAAAATTTCTTTGCCGAACTTGCTGAAGTAGAATTTAAAAATAAAAAAATAAAAATCTTTTGGAAAGAGCTTTATGATAGCCAAATTTTTTCTTTTGAACTCAATGACTTAGTTTTTATTATTTCAAAGGCTTTATTTTTTTTAGAAAAAAATTTTGATAAAAAAAGAATAAACCCCCAAACCCCCTTGCCTGTTCAAAATCCGGTGTCTCTAGGTGAACATTCATTAAATGTAGCCAGAACCATATTCCAAAAAAACAAAGGCTTATCCCCAAGGAAAATATTGTGCATGGTTACTGCTGCGCTCTGTCATGACCTGGGGTATGCGCTTGATGGATATGTTCGTCATGAAACAGGATCACTGAGCTGGCTTGAAAGCCTCCTTGCAGACAAAAATATCGGACCTGATATTTTTCATATTACTGAAGCTATCCAAAACCACCACGAAAAACCAAGCCTTAAATCATCTAAAATTTCAAAAGCTCTTTTTGTGGCAAATCAGGAAGAAAACGAAAAAGAATTGTCAAAGATTAACGCCTCCCTCCCGACCACACCAACCGAAACTCAAATACAAACAAAAGCAGATCCGCCAGAGGACCAAGAAAATTGCCAAAATGGAAGAAAAGAAGTTCCCCCCCCTGGAGAAACAAGAAGCCAGCACAGCGCAAATGAAACCGCTTTGAACCATGAAAAAGAAAATGAGCAAGGCGGCGAGGACGGTAACGATAGTAAAGAAATTTTTCTTTGGGAAAGAAACATCTTTATTCATCCCAGAGCTTGGGATGATTGCCAAAGAAGTCCTCTTTTTTCTTCTTTAAAGAATATTGAAAAGTATACCTGTGTCTTTAAGTTTGAGAAAAAGAAACCCTCTTTAACCCACAAAACGCAAAGCAGAGGAATTTATTATATTTTAAACGACGAAAATGATTCTTTAAAAATTGCATCAGCTTTAGCTTTAAAAGAAGGAATAGAGGATGATTTTTTAAAACTTATGAAAGTAGAAATAAAAAGGAAAGGGGATGAACTTTGAGAAAAAAAATATATATATATTTTATGGGTCTTTTTTTTATATCTTGCGTTCATGTTTCTGTAAGTTTTTCACAAGAACTCAGAATCAGATACCAAAAAGACTATAAAATAAGCAATCCAGTCGTATCTTTTTCAGCAGAATCAACATTTTTTATTAGGGTGGTGAGTGACGAATTAAATCAAAATGAAGTATCTCCATGTAACTTGCGAGATACTGACATTTCCGAAAAAACATTTTTTTTACCTGAAAATCCTGAGCTTTCATTAAGTCAAAATTTTTTCAAAGGCTCTTTTGAAATTTTATTTGATCTTGGAGAAAGCGATATAAAAAATGATTTTTTCCCAGTTTTGAATGCATTTGCAAGAACGTATAAAAAAGATGGACCTCTTGTCATCGAGGGGTACACTTGTCCATTGGGGACAAAGACATTGAATCAAACACTAGGCCAAAGAAGAGCTGAAAAACTTAAAGCTTTTTTTGAAAAAAAAGGATTTTTGCATATCGAAGCAAAAGGAAAGGAGGGATTTTATAAAAGCGAAAATCCGGATCTGTTTCATCTTAATCGACGCGCTGAAATCACATACAACATAAACTTTGTAAAGGAGTAGGAAATGTTTCAAAAAAAAACAGTTTTTCTCACGTTTTTTCTTGTTGGTTTTTTTTCCATTTTGCTTCTTGTGCCTGAGGCTATGGCATTTACACCCGCAGGTGGGAAAAAAATCGGTGAAGAGATATACCAATTTGCAGTTACGGATCTGATTGGTGGGCCGATTGGCGCGATATTCGGTGTAATTTGCATTATCCTGCTTGCTGCTGGTGCATTGAAAAACAATGTCCCTCTGGCAATTGGAGGTCTGCTTGCCGGGATTGCTGTATTGAAAAGCGCGACTATTGCCACCGCAATGGGAATGCTTTTCTGAACAGAATATCAACAGTAACTGCGACAGTGACACTAACAAACGTTATTGTCACTGTTGCTATAAGGAAATTTATATGGATGAAGTTAAGTGCCCTCAATATTTAAAAAAACCCCTAACCTTTCTTATTTTTGAATCAGATGAAACTCTAATTTTCATGATTTTTTTTATATTTTCCATGCTGGCAGAATCTCTTTTCCACATCATATGGCCTTTTTTGACAACCTACCTTTTCCGTAAAATTAAGCAAAAATATCCTGAAGGTATCTTGTGGCATTTTTTATATTATATAGGATTTCAAAATTTTAAAAACTATCCATCTACCTTCGAAAGGCGCTTTGGAGAGTGAAAAAGGAATTTTTTATAAATAAATATGAAGCATACAGAGAAACAAGTAAAATATTATCATTTTGCCTAATCATTATCTCTATATGCTTTTTAGTGTCAGTTTATTTTATTTATTCTTTAAATAAAAACCAAAAAATCGTTATTATTCCTCCTGGTGCCGATAGCAGAATTGAAGTAAGTCACAATTCCATAGATATCAATACATTAAAATTATGGTCGAAATATATCACGGGTCTTTTTCTCACTTACACTCCGTCTACCTATGTCGATCAAGCAAATGATCTATTAAAAATGGCAGCTCCTCATTTTTATAAAAACCTTGAATCTCTTCTTTTGGAAAACAGAAAAGACATAGAAACTCTTAAAGTATCAAGCACTTTTTTCCCAGACGAATTCGAAGTAGATAGAAATAAAAATGAATTGATAATTAAAGGGGACAGGTTTCTTGTTGTAGGATCAGAAATTTTAACAAAAAAAAGAGAAATTTATATCATAAGTTATGAGGTAATAAATGGCAGATTTAATTTGACTGGAATTTATCAACCTAAAAAATAGCGCGTAAATGAATCTGATTTGAGGAGATTTGCTATAATGACCAAATGTAAGTTTTTTTTTCTACTTTTATTTTTTTTTATTTTAAAAACAAATTCATACGCGAATGTATGGACTGTCAGTCTTGGTATCGAATCCGATCTTCCTTCTGCTCAAGAATTCTCGGAAAAAATAAAAAAAACTTTCCCGAATGTACAAATATGCCTCAATTCATCAGGTGAATATATAATATCTGATGGAACAGTCACAGAGGATACGACCATAGTTACTTCGTCAATCAAAACCGCCATTGATAAAGGATATAAGGCTGAAATATATCCTATCGAAAAAAATAAATGTTTTGGACCTGAAAGTTTTTTACAAAGTCACTCATCAAAAATATCTGAAAATCCAGTTCCTTTAAGAATAAAAACCCCAAAATATTCGGGTGTAAAATCTCAAGGCGAACAACTCTCGTCATTAGCTATTAATTCACATGCACCAGGTATGGAGGCTATTGGTAATGGTCGAATTATTCAGGACAAGTTTGTTGAAGTTTATCCTGACATTGTTACATCGGTATGGTTGTCAAATAGGGACGTAAACAGAATTGTTTGTGAAGGAGGGGTTCCTGTTGCAGATGTAATTTATTCTGAAGAAAAAGGAATAACACATAGAGTCCATAACGATACTGTCTGGTTAAAATATGTAGCATTGGAATCAAGTCTTACCAGAGAATTAAAATATCGAAATGAACCTACGGAACTCTACGTTCTGTGTGGCGCAGAGAAAAAAACTTACGCAATGGTTGTGAGTCCACAGTTTATCAATACTCAAAAAATAATTTTAAAAACCGGCAATCAAAATCTTACAAAAAATCAAAATTTATTTAAAGGACTTTCTACGGAAGAAAAAATATTGTTAATAATAAAAGAAGCCTATAGTAATTCTTATCCTGATTCTTACTCGATAAAAAAACCTGATGCCAATATGACTCCTGTTAATTATAGCTCGCTGGTCATAAATCCGGAACGTGAAATAAAAATTCATGGTGAAGGTTTGCGTATAGCTGAATTTATAATTTGGAATAATCCGGAATGCGAATCTGTTGGAACAGTTTATTTCGATGAAAAAACATTACTTTCTTTAAGTCTTAGAGAAAGGCCATTGCTTATTTCCATCGAAAATCACCAGATTCCCCCAGGATATAAAACAAGAGCCTTTATCGTAGATTTTGAACAATAAAAAAGAGGAAAAAATGAACGATACATTTCATAAAAATCAAGAAGAAGACAAAGAAACCAGTAAGGAAAAAATTCTTGCTAAATTGCGAGATATTACAGCTAAAAGCGGGAAAACTTATAAAGAAAAAATAAATCATTCATCCAAAAAACATAAAATTTTGATTTATATTTCGGCTATTTTAGTTTTTATACTCATTGTTTTTTTTATACAAAGAGCGCGACAAACATATACTCAAAACCCGTATTCAGAAACAGTTTCTTTAGAAAAGATTCCCTTTGAACGAGAAGATTTGGATCGTGCTTTAAGATATCAAATTTTGAATAGAGAAAATAAACAATTGCAGGATTTAAAAAGAGAGGTTGATTTATTAAGATCGTCATTGTCAGAAAAAAATAGATTTGAAGCATATAAAACACAAGAAGAAAACATGATCCCTATCCCTACTGCGCCCAAAAAAGAGCCAGAGCCAGAAGTTCAAAATACCCACGTCCCAAATTTCATAAATACACCCAGGCCTACTACTCGTGATTTACTATACGGAGAATTCAAAAATACCCCTCCCCCTCCTGAAGTTGAAGTTTTTAGTGTTGTGGGGTCAATAAAATCTGAACCCATTGAAATTCCGATAGAAAAAACAAAAGAAGACGCACAAAAAAAAACTATTTTTTTACCCCCTTCTTTCGTTAAGGCGGATTTGTTGACTGGTGTTACTGCCAAAACAACAGGAACATCAAGTCGTGACACAACTCCACTCATGTTGCGTATCCGTGACCTCGCAATATTGCCCAACGCCGTTAAAGCGGATTTAAAGGGATGTTTTGTTATAGCAGAGGGGTATGGGGATCTTGCGTCAGAGAGGATCATCACACGCCTTGTCACGCTGTCTTGTGTCGATAAAAAAGGCGGTGCTGTCATTGATGAAAGTGTAGATGGTTTCATAGTGGATGAAGATGGTGGTATTGGCCTAGCTGCAAATGTGACTGCCAAGATGGGAACGCATATAGCACGTTCCATGTGGGCTGGTTTTGTAGGGGGATTTGGTAAAGGTTTGTCTGACAGTCAAAAAAGTTTTTCTTTTTCAGATTCAGGAAATGTGAATTCTCTTATTGAAAGTCAAGATCTGACCAAAAGTCTGAAAAGCGGCCTGGGTGAAGGCATTTCTGATGGAACAAAAGACTTGAGAAGTTTTTATCTTAAATTAGCAGAACAAACTATGCCTGTTCTCCAATCTGGTTCAAGCAAAGAGGTTACTATTGTTTTCAGTAAAGGCAGAGATCTCTCAATAATGCTTAAAGATCTTTATTAAAAAGGAAAAAAAATGATATTTCAAAAACTTCTTCTCATAATTTTTTCTGTTCTTTTTTTGTCTGGTTGTTCAATTTTGAACCCTTACAATGAAGAATTTCTGTGTCCAAATACATCAAAAGGAATATGCACGACCGTAGAAAACGCATATTTTAACAGCAATAATATCAACTCACCTCTTTCACCACAACCTGAACAGACCATATCGAATCAAACAAGAAATGTCACATTGGCAAGCATTATAGGTAGTCCAGAACAGCCTATAATAACACCACCGAAAATTGCGCGAGTGCTGATTTTGCCGTATTCAGCAAAAAATGGAACAATGATGTATGGCGAACGTTATGCATACATTATCGTTAAACAAGCCTCTTTTGATGTTTTAGCCACAAATACCATTGAGTGATACTTCCCCTCGCCTGAAAGCGGGGTTTCAAATAAGTGATCCATCAAAGGAGGTATGGTAAAAATGTTCTTTTTTAATAGTTCAAAAACTTTATCATTCAAAGATTTGTTTAACATGAAAAACATAAATAAAATATCAAAATATCTCCCTTATCGTGCCTATGATCCAGACAGAGAATTATACTACAACGTCGATGATTCCATAGGAATCATGTTTGAATGTACACCTTTGGTTTTTGCCTCAAAAAAAGTATTTGACACTCTTGAGGGTCTTTTCAATATTGGGATACCATTCGATTCTTCTTTACAGTTTTTGCTTTATGCTGATCCCAATATTGACTACGTTACTGATTTATATCTGAAAATGAAAACAAGAAAGCATGTTGTTGTTCAAAAGCAAGCTTCTGCGACTGTCGATTTTTTAAAAGATCAAAAAGGTTTCAGAAAAAAAATGAAAGGGATTCCGCCCAGGGATCATAGACTATTTGTTTCTCTTAAAATTCCGTACAACGCATCTCTTACAGATAAAGATTTTGAAGAATTGAAATCAAACATGAAAGAAATCTTAAATGCAGCATTTCTTAATCCTGTACCAATAAAACCACTTGGACTTATAGCATTTTTAGGTCAAATTCTTAATGACAAAAAAATTACATTTCCTCGATACGATGACTTCAAAACTATTAACGAACAAATAGTTTTGTCTGATTCTGATTATAAATTTGAAAAAGACAGATTGGTAATTGGGAATAAAATTTTACGATCTCAGACCGTAAAAAATATGCCCAAAAAACTCGATTCTCTCACAGCAAACCTTTTGACTGGAGGTATTGAAGGCCTGATATCCGATGCACAACAAATAACTATCCCATATTTTTTTTCCACAACCATTATTTTCAAAAATATTAGGTCGAAAATACATGCAAAATGCAATATCATGCTGAAACAAAAAGGCCTTGGATCTCTTTCTATTCAGTTAAAGAAGAAAACAGATGAATATATGTGGGCTGCGGATCAGCTAGAAGAAGGTAAAGCTTTTTATTATGTAATCCCTTCTGTGTGGACTATTGCTGACGATGAAGAAAAGTCTCTAGCCGCTGCTGCGAGACTAAAAAGATTATGGGAATCTCAAGGTTTTACTGTGCAAAATGACAAGCTGATATTACAACCGTTGTTTTTAACATGTCTTCCTTTTGGACTCTACAATGAAAAAAATTTTTTAGATTTTCTGAATAGACATCAAATATTACAAAGCGAAGCAGCATTAAGGTTGCTGCCAATTCAAGCTGATTTTAACTGCTTGATGGAACCCGCCATGCTTTTTTCTGGAAGAAAAGGGCAGATAGTATCTCTCAATATTTTCAATAAACATGCAACTAATTATAATGCTTTTGTTGCGGCTGAATCTGGTGCTGGAAAAAGTTTTTTCATGAATACATTTTGCATAAATTATTTCGGAACTGGTGCAAAAATACGACTGGTAGATGTGGGGGGATCTTATAAAAAACTGTGTGAAATGTTAGGTGGAAAGTACATTGTATTCTCAAAAGAGAATAAAATAGTTTTAAATCCTATTTCTAATATTAGGGACCCTGATGAAGACATTCACACTGTAGCGGCTATTATTGCTCAAATGGCATATTCTGCGTCTTTAGCTCGACCATCAGAAGAGGAAATGACCCTCATTAAAGAGGCAGTAAAGATTGTTTATACAGAAAAAGGTAATGATGGAAATATAGATGATGTTTATAATATTCTTCTTTCGCCATCAAAAAAAATTGGTATCTTGCAAGAGATTATTGAGAATTGTGTAGGAGAATCATGCAGCGCGGATCTTAATATCATATCTACCAGAATCGCTTTCAACCTGGCTGCATTTACGTCAAGGGGTGAATATGGTGGATGGTTCAATGGTCCAAGTACGTTCAATATAGCCCATGATGATTTTGTTGTCTTAGAGCTTCAAGAACTTAAAAATATAAAAGAACTTTTCCCCGTTATAATTCTTCAACTAATGAATGCTATAACATCTAACCTGTACCTCTCAGAAAGGGATGTGCCTAGAATAGTCGGTTTTGACGAAGCCTGGGAGTGTTTTTCTGAAGAATCTTACATGCTGGAACAGGTTATTGAGGCTGGATACAGGAAAGCACGAAAATACCAAGGAAGTTTTATTACTATCACACAGTCTGTAATGGATCTGAAAGATTTTGGTAAGGTTGGCAGGGTCATAAATGATAACTCTGCTTTTAAGTTTTTACTGCAAGCCCAAACTTATCAAAAAATTAAAGATGAAAAAATGTTGGATATAAGTGATTTTGATCTTCATCAACTTGAATCCGTAAAAAACAATAAGCCTCATTACTCAGAAATATATCTTCAGTCGGCTCTTGCAAAAGGTGTTTTCAGATTATGTGTTGATCCAACAAGTTATTATATTTATTCAACAGAAGCTACAGATAAAACTAAACTTGAAAAAATAATGGCTGAGTTTGGTTGTGATATTATGGAAGCTATTGAAATTTTAGTAGAAAGGGATAAAA
Source organism: Desulforegulaceae bacterium (assembly GCA_034007295.1). Taxonomy (GTDB): domain Bacteria; phylum Desulfobacterota; class Desulfobacteria; order Desulfobacterales; family JACKCP01; genus JACKCP01. Next base: position 31,768 of record JAVERC010000035.1, read on the forward strand.
ATGCAGCATAAATTGTTTTTTTATCTAATACTTTTTTCTTGGTTTTTTATTCCTTTTTCATACGCTGATTGGCTTGGAACCTGGATGAACAGCAATATGACATCTACCTATGCTCCGCCACAATCATTTGAGACAAGAAAAGCTGGCTATATGACAGGTGGTAGTTTTTCAACTAGATACGTTATGACCAATGATCCTGTCATCAGTATTTCAAAACCACGATTCGAATCAGGATGTGGTGGTATTGATCTTTTTTTGGGTGGCTTTAGCTTTATGCAACCCGAATATTTAATTGAAAAAATGAAACGCGCTATGGGGTCCGCTGCACCAGCATTCGCGTTTGATCTCGCTCTCGGCATGCTATCAGAGGGGATGAGAACATCCCTAAGCAACGTAATGGATATGATAGATGCATTGAATGCTCTTCAGTTCGATGATTGCTCTATGCATAATACGACCAAAGCTGTTTTAACAACCGCAGCAAGCGGAGATTTTACAAGAGAATCTTTTTCACGAAATACCAAAGAATTTATGCAAGAATCTGGTATTTCAAATTTATATGAAAAATCAGTCAAAACTTTTAAATCGAGCGATACGGACGTTAATGCTACGCTACAGACACAAGGGACATCAGGGATGTCTGCATTGGTCGATGGTTGCCCGTCAGATTTAAAAAATGTTTTTTTTAAGAATGGCTCTCTTATAAAAAATGCTGCTGATTATCTTGGTTCGGTTCCGCCTTATTTCATACCCTATATCCGTGGTTTATTTGGGGATGTCGCTATCAGAGACGCGCAATACACGTTACAGAATCCTTTAGCTGAAAATAAAAATGCCACCATTAAGGACTTTATCCGAGGCGAATTTTATATTGTGAATGAATCAGGTGGACCTAAAAAAGCAGATCCATTTACTTATGCCGGCATTACTTATAACAATCTTTTGGATTTCTCTACCAGATCTCTTGTCGGAATTGGGAAAAAAATTAAATCGGATGATGACTTTACAGAAGCAGAAAAAATAGTAGTCATGTTAATGCCATTGGACATTTATAGATTTATGGCTGCTGAAATTTCAAATTCAGGGAATAATTATGTTTCAGTCATAAATAATTTGGCATATGGCCTTTCTGAATATGTTGCTGCTCACATTGCTTTTCAAATATTTTCAGATCTTTTTACAAGCTTACAACTTATAGTGGATCTGCCAGACAAAATAGAGGAAGCTAATTCTGCATCAAAAACAAAAAATTGCAAAACTGATCTGACAGCCCCTGCCGTTCAGCATGCGGCATTAATAAGTGATAATATTGGCGTGAAAATGGGCGCTTTTTTTTCTGAAAAACAAGAGATTCTTAATCAATATATAGCTGTTTTAACCGCGAATATTAAAATTGAAGAACGCCGCAGATCTAAGATGGGAGAAAATATAGTTCCGGTACAAAATTGACAAGGCGCGGGAAGCGTGACTTTGATACAAAAAAATGGTGGCATCTTAGACTTTCCGCATTCTCGCCTACGGAGCAGGGAATGCGTTTTTTTTGGAAAATCTTTGTGTTAAGGAAATAGAAACACACAATCTGAGGATATTATCATGTTAACTAAAAAAATATTTTTATTTTACCCTGTAGTTTTTATTATCTCCATAGAAAATGCTTTTGCCGATATGCCAGATTTTTTGAAAATAATATATGCAAGAATGGATTTTAATTCCGTGTTGACAGCGTACCAACATCTTGCATTGATATGTAACAGTCCTATTTATAAGGGCATGTTTGTAGGTTTTTTTCTTCTCTCTGTTCTTTTTAGTGCATTAAAAGCAGGAGGTGGAATTTTATTTAGCACAAAACAAGGTGGTGATATTAAATCATTCATGATATTGCCAATCCTTCTTTTTTCATTGATCTTTGTTAAAACTTTCATATTCAAAACAACGGATATTGTTATCCATGATAAATCATCAGGTCACTTTGAAACGGTTGCTAATGTTCCTGATATTATTGTCTTAATTTCAGGATTTATCTCAAGCATAGAAGATGCCTTTGTCGAAATAATAAGCTCTCTCGCTCTCTATGAAAGTGATATGAATTACAATCAAAATGCAACAGGCGCTTTATTTAACATCGCTGCAAATCTTCAGAAAAAAGGAATAAATCATTCTTTTTATGATGAAAGGATCAGTAGGGAATTAAATAATTATATTAAAGATTGTCTTTGGTTTGAAATGGGTAGGCCAGGAACAACACTTAACTGGAATGATATTAAAGCCAATACGAACTATATTCCTGTTTTTGAAAAAGCCGCACGACAAAATATCATGACGAAAGATAGTGATGGCACAAGCTTAACATGCAAAATGTTGTGGAATGACAGCTTGAAACCAGCCTTGAATTTTCCTGTGACCGCGACTGATGATGTTGCTATTAATCTTTGTAGGCAATCAGGAATTTTTGTAAATACATCTATTCCCTCAACTGTAACAAATTGTCGTAAATCACTAGAAGGGAGCTATTCTGGAATGATAGGACAAAGCATCAGTTCTAATGATCTTGTGCGACAGACTATTATTTCAGAAGCTCTATATAAGGCCATATCAACAGGAGATAATGCAGCATATATAAATATCAAAAAAGCTGAAGAATATAAAAATATACTTACGGCAACAACAGAATGGCTTCCACATATTCAATCACAGCTTTTCGTTGTTTATCTGGGCCTCATACCATTTTTGTTAATTTTTATGGTTACTCCCCTGGCACCGGAACTTTTAAAATTTTGCTTTGGAGTTTTTGTCTTTTTTACTTGTTGGTCCATTTGTGATGCTGTTTTATATCAAGCTGCTCTTGCTAAAGCTCTCAATTTGACAAACGAGATAAGAAATAACAAATTGGGCCTTCTTACTTATTTAACATTCAGTTCTGATGCCGCAAAAGGATTTGCTGTATTTGGTCAATATAAAATTGTGGCGATGAGCATGGCAGGTGTTGTTGCCGCGCTATTTACTAAAGCTGGGTCTTCTTTGGGAAGAATGACTCTCAGTATGGGTGGACAAATTGCCGCCACAGGCAGTAATAGCGCAGAAAGAATGACGTTTAGTCGCGGACAATCGTTAGATGCATTGACAGCATCACAAGGCTCAATGATTACTCACGGCAATTCATCTTTTAATAGCATGTCAAATTTTGCAAGATCCGCAAGAGAACAACATATGAAAGCCTATGAAACTGGAATAAATCATTTTGGTGGTCATGACCAGTATGTAGAACGAACAGGTAGCGTTAAAGGTCAAGGAGAACTTGAAACTACTGTCAAGGGCGAAACCAGAATGAATACCGTTGGAGATGGACTGGAAGGACTTTTAAGACATACAGAGGCTATAGAAAGAGCAAAAATTTCCAACGAACTAGGTCAAATTGAGGGGGCTACAGAACTTGGTTCTACATTGGATGAAATAAAAAAATATCAAGGTAAAATACAGTCAGCCAAAACATTAGGTCAGAATGAAGGAGTACAAATATCAGGAAATATAGGTTTTGCTAAACATGATGCTTATGTAAAAACAGCCCAAAGTATTCAAGAATCATCTGAATTGGATAAGCTTACTGATCCTTTGGTTCTTGGCTCACAGTCTGGACAAGAAAAAAAAGCGCAAGCAAAAACCTATGAATCAATGACTCAGGAAGCAGGATCAAGGTACGCTGAAACGGCTGCCCTTAATCCTATAGCAGCGACCACTGCAAAAGCAGCATATACAGATATGCTTTCAAATGGTGGAAAAATTTCTCCTGAGACTATGAATATGGTTAATGCATTGAGACAATCGGATACAGGTGCTGCATTATTTCAGCAAGAAATGGCAAAGGGATTTTCAGCAAATCTTGACCCTCGTCAAAAGGAACAATTGGCAAATGCCTGGGGTGTGTCTTCTGATCGGCTGGATGGAATTGTCTCTTCGCAAGGCATCATGATAAATTCTGACGGTACAACAAGTGTTGCACAAACCAGAGCCACCAGCGGGAATAGCACAGAAAAAAACAGTAGCACAGTAAAAAATGATGATGAAATTACAACAGCTAAAACACTAAGGGATTTCAGCACAACAACTGATAATTCCAAAAATATTAAAGCTGGTATAGGTACTCAAGTAGGAAATTCTTCTTTGCGAGAAGGAAGAGCTGTGAAAACAGCGATAGACGCTGGTGTAATTTCCCTTGGGGAAAAAACTGACAATGAAGGAAATGTGTTGCCTCAAGCCATTTTTAATGAAGGTAGAGCAAGAACTGTAGCAGGAGAATATGCCCAAGCAATGCAAAGCGAATATTCCAAACTGGAAACATTTGAGCAACAAGCGGCATTTAAAACAAGCTTGCAAGGCTATTTACAAAAAGGATTTGGTTTTGCTGCAATAAAAGCATCTGCAAGCCTTGAAGCTGCATTAAGTTCAAGCGACAAGGAATCCAGAAACCAATTAACAAATATTTTTTATGATGGGATGCAAAAAGCTTATCAAGATACTGATTCTGCAAGCCATATCAAGACTCTTCAACAGCACGAATCGCCTGAAATATATTATGATGCGTTTAAAAACACTATGCAAAACCGAGGCGAATATATGTTCAGGGCTATAGATGATGCTTTCCATGAAGCTTCAATGAAAAAAACTGAAGGACTACCTTCAAATCAAAAAGATTGGGATTTTGAAGAAAAAAACAAACAGCAGGATATTATAAATCAAGAAGGATGGCATTCTCATATGAAACCCATAGAAGCAAATCCTTCTTCAAATCCATATCAAAAAAATAATGTTTTGCCACAAGGTGATATACCTTATATCTCTAAAGAACCAACACAGGAAGAAAGAGAACAAATGGTTCTTGACGGATTCACCCGTACAAATTTAGGAAAAGACGGTTTAATAGGTAAATCTTTATCAACCCAAAAAGAGAAACCTATTGATATAGAATCGGATAATGATTTAAGTATGAGGGATAGCCTTAAAAATTGGTGGAATAATAGAAAAGGCAATAACATTGAAAGAATTTCCAATATAAAACAAGATCCCAATGATTTTGGAAAAGCAAACGCTTCCGATCAATTCAGTCCAATTATAGGAACGCCTGCTTGGTTAAAAAATGAAAATTCTGATCAGGGCGGTATGACTCCTGCGGCTCCTGCTGCTGGCCGTGA
>JAVERC010000036.1:0-36306 GCA_034007295.1 Desulforegulaceae bacterium
CATTAATTTTTTCATATGGAAGATTGTTTTTACTTACAATATTTTCAATTTCTTTTTTTACTTCACTTTCTGTAAATCCGCACATGTCATTGAATTTTGGAAGAAAATATATACTTTCAGCAACATTATAACCGTTTGTAATATCACTTAAAACAACTGGTGAAACACCTGTAATAAAAACCCTGTCAAACATGTTTTGAGAAGTTGATGCCTTTACTGCCTTAAAAAGAGTTCTTAAAATTCCCTCTTCATTTACAATTTTTTCATATTCCTGTTTTTTATCTGCAGAAGACATCATTATTGTGTTTGCGAAGTTGTCGTATTCGTCTATTAAAAGATAAACAGGGTGGCCAAATGTGATTGCAGCACTTAAAAGAGAATTGATTGAGGAGATTGCATTATTGGGATTAATTTTGATGCTGCTGAAATCAAATCCGTGAATTTTGTAGTAACTTATAAAAAATTCTATACTGCTGTTTATGTTGTCAAATAAAGACTGTTTTATATTTTTAAAATCACCTGTTGCATCAACAGAGGAAAAATCCCACCTCAAAATAAAATAAGAATTTCTGTATGGAGTAGGGTTTTTCCCAATTTCTAAATGTCCGAATATTTTTTGAAAATCATCCTTTTTTGCAACATCATAATAATTTTCAAGCATTGAAAGCAAAAGACTTTTCCCAAAACGCCTTGGCCTTATAAAAAGCTGTGATTGTGAATTTTCAAGCAAAGGTATTTTATCTGTTCTGTCGCAGTAAAAATAATTGTTTTCAATAATTTTTTTAAAATCTGATATTCCGTATGGATATTTCATTTTATCCTCTTTTATTTTATGTTTTTTATTGAATTTATATCAGCAAGATATCTTAACTTCAATATTGAAGTATTTATTAAAAAATCAGCAGATTAATCTAGATTGCTAAAAATGATGGATGGTTTGTATGTTTTTTACTATGGTTTAAAGGCTTTTTAAATGAGGCCTAAAAAAACAAAGCATATCTAGTTGCTGAACGAAAACGGCCTTTTTTGTCCATTTGGGCGTCAGATAAAAAATTTAATCCTCAAAATACTATATGTATTCCTGCGGTTAAATTTTTTATCTTCCTTGAACTGAACAAAAAATTCTCATTTTCGGCCAATCACTATCTAAAATAAATAAAATACAATAAATGGAAATGAAAAAGTCTTGAGATTTATTTTTTAATGTATGGAATTATTGCATAAATAAATTTTATTGCAAACTTAGATACTAAATTTTGTAAATCAAAAATTCAGTATTTGGATGAACTGTGTTTATTTGTCCGTTAAAGCTGTAAACAAGTTATGGCAAACGTGAATATTCGTGAAAAGCTTGGATAAAGTATGTTTTTTTTAAAAAAAATCCAAAAAAATCATTTATATTAAGAAATAGGCTGGAAATCAGAGCATTTCGCTGGTATACAAAATAAAGTTAAATCAATATTAACCTTCCAGGCATTTTACCGGAGGAAAATTAAATGAAAAAGACAATTTATCTTGTTGGAGGCGGGGGGCATTGCGTTTCTGCAATAGACATAATTGAACAGGAAGATAAGTATAAAATTGGAGGAATAATTGATGTTCCCGAAAGAGTAGGAGAAAAAGTACTTGGCTATGAAATTATAGGAGATGATTCAGAAATAAAAAAATATGCAAGAACTGACAATTATTTTCTGATTACAATGGGTCAGATAAAAACTTCAAAAAAAAGAAGACAGCTTGCTGAAATGATATCTGCATTTGGAGGACGGCTTGCAACTGTTATTTCTCCTATTGCATATGTTTCAAAGCATTCAAGAGTCGGGGCTGGAACAATTGTTGGACATACAGCAACTATTTCAGCAGGAGTAAGTATTGGAATGAATTGCATAATAAATACAAAAGCTGTTATTGAGCACAATGTAAAGCTTGGGGATTATTGCCATATTTCTACTGCAGCTGTTCTTAATGGTGAATCAAAACTTGAAAACGGAGTTTTTCTTGGAAGCAATGCAATGGTCAAGCATGATGTGAGAATCGGAGAAGGAAGTGTTGTAGGAGCCGGCGTAAGTGTATTTAAGGATTTGCCTGCAAAATCATATTTAAAATGCACAGTCTGTGCCCATTAAAAAACTTAAATTTTTCAAAAAAAGAGCTTAGCTGATAAAAACAGAAAGCTCTTTTTTTGTGAGTTTAACTTAAAATGGAATTAAGAAATTTATCAATTCCTTCATAAACTTTATTTTTAATTTTTCCCCTTACAATTCCGTGTTTATTGAAATCAATTTCCTGGTATTGCTTATATTTGTTTTTTATTTTTGCAAATATTTTTCTTCCGCTTTTTCCATCAACTTTGGGATCATCTTTTGCCTGAATTATAAGTGAAGGTATGGAAAGCATGGGAAGAGATTTGTAAACTTTTTTCATTAATGCTCTTACTTCCTTAATGGAAGATACTGGACAGCTTGTATAATTTATATGGGGATTGTCAGGATGATTTGTTACATAAATTTTTTTAAATTTATTTATTCCTTTTTTTTGGGCCAGTAAGTTCCAGTAATTGACAATTTCAGTAAAATGAAAAGAAAAACCCTTGAATTTAAGAGGAGCACTAATTGAAATAACAGCTTCAAATTTTTCAGGTTTGGTTAAAGCCTGATGAAGTGCAATTCCGCCACCTGTTGAAAAACCTGCAATAATTATTTTGTCGCAAATATTTTTTATAACTTCATAGCCTTTATCAACAGATTCTATCCAGTCGCTGTATTTTTTTGATGACAGATCTTTTGGCGATGTTCCATGTCCTGCAAGCCTTGGAGCATAAACGCTGTATCCTTTTGAATGAAAAATTTCCCCAATTTCCCTTACTTCTTCGGGTGCTGCCATTAATCCATGAATAAGTAAAATTCCTGTATTGGATAATTTATTTTTTAAAAGAAATGGTTTTCCAATTTTTTTTGGTTTTGACTGATTTATCTTAAAAAAAGCATTGTAGTCTTTTTTGAAAAGAAGAACTTCTTTTTTTATAAGTTCTTTATAATCTGAAATTTTTTTAAAACTTGTCTGGTTCATTTTTGTATCTTTTAATATGTGATTAATTTATGAGTGGATTGAAATTGTTAAAAAGGCTGTAAATCATGGAGTAGTGAAATACTCCTCCAATAAGAACCATTACATGGAAAAGTTCGTGAAATCCAAAAAAGCCCGGAGCAAAATCAGGTTTTTTAAAGGCATAAATTATTCCGCCTGCTGTAAATGCAGCAGCTCCTGAAAATAAAAGATTTTGCTGAACTTGACTCATGTTTGCAAGAATCTGATTTATTGGAAAAATTGCAGACCATCCCATTGCAAGATATACAAAAGCATAAAACACCCTTGGAGCCCTTGGGAAAAAAAGCTGGGAAATTACTCCAAAACCTACAAGTCCCCACTGCAAAAAAATCATTGACCATTTCCAGGTGCCTTCAAGGCAAAAATAACATACAGGCGTGTAAGTTCCTGCAATCATGAAAAAAATTGCAAGTCTGTCCATTTTTCTCCAGAAAGACAGTTCATTTTCCTGTTTTTTAAAGGCATGATAAAGCGAGCTTGCCAAAAAAAGAAATATAACAGAGATGCTGTAAGTCATGCATGCCACAAGTGCTGAAGCATTTGAGCCGGCTTTTTGTGCAAGAAAAACTGAGCCGGCAGCAGCTGCAACCACACCTGCAAGATGTGAATAAAAATTAAATACTTCGGTTGATTTCAAGGCCATGTTTTTTTCCTTTTAAAAATTTATCTTGAAAATATTTTAGTATTCTGAAGTTAAAATTCAGGTTTTAATTTGTTTCCAATATTAATTGATAAATTAACCAGCACTTAAAATACAGAACTTAATTGGATGTTACATTTATTTTACAAAACCATGATTTTTGAGATTGGAGTTTTTTACACGGATAAAATTAAAAAATTTTTTTAAACCTAAATTGAGCGTTTCATATTTTTAAATTAATAAATTTTCAATGATTTAAGCTTATTACATTTAAAAACATGAAACCATGCAGGCTTTCCAATTTATCCGCATCTTATGGGTTAAATTATATCAGGCATAGCAAAAGTATGGCCTGATACAATTTGACGTTAAAGCAGCAAATTTGAAAATCGCTCAATTTAGGTTTATTTTAAATTTTAAACTGAGCTACAATTTTACTTAAATTTTCAGCAAGACCTGCAAGTTCACGGGAACTTTTTCTGACAACAAGGCTTCCCTTATCAAGCTTGGAATTTATGTCTGTAACTTCTTCAATTTCTTTTGTAATTTCAGTAGCTGCTTTGGAATTGTGCATTACTTTTTCAGAAACATTGGAAATTTTTATTGAAGTTTTGTTTACGCTTTCTGCTATTTCTTTTGTTGTAACAGACTGCTCTTCTATGGCAGCAGAAATTGAAGTTACAAATGAGTCTATATCTTTTATTGTTGAACCAATTTCATTTATATCTGAAACCGTAATATTGGTTGAATCCTGAATGTTTTTTATTTTTTCTGCAATATCAGCTGTTGCCTTTGCAGTCTGGGATGCAAGTTCCTTTATTTCTCCGGCAACAACTGCAAAACCTTTTCCTGCCTCTCCGGCACGTGCTGCTTCTATGGTTGCATTAAGTGCAAGAAGATTTGTCTGCTCTGAAATATCTTTTATAACTACAGTAACTGCACCAATTGCTTTTGCTGCTTCGCCAAGAAGATTTATTCTATGGGATGCAGACATTGTTTTTTCAACTGCATCTTTTGTAATATTTCCAGTTTTTTCTGTATTTTCAGCAATTTCTTCTATGGTAGATGTCATTTGTTCAGCTCCGGCAGCAACTGAAGCCATACTTTCTGAGCTTTCTTCAAGATCTTTTGAGACAATTTTTATATTTTCATTCATATTAACTGATTTTTCAGATACTTCACCTGATTTTTGTGAAACATTTTTTATATCATTGCTCATATTATTTGAAATATCATTAAGGCTTGAAGAATCTTTTGACAATTTTTCAACCAGTTCCCTTAAACTGTCAATTTTGAACATATCCCTTAATTTTTCACCCATACCGTTTAAAGATGATACAAGATCGCCAAGCTCATCATTTCTTTTAAGTTCAACACTTGCCTTTAAATTTCCGGAAGCTATTTCTTTTGCAAATGAAAGAGCAAGATTAACAGGCTTTAAAATAATGAATTTAGTTAAAAGAATAATTGCAATAGAAAGTGCTGTTATTGTTGTTAGTGCAATAATTATGTTTAATTTTTGAAGTTTTTTCGATGATTCAAATATTTCATCGGGTGAAACTCTTGAGATTACAAGCCAGTCAGTCAGTTCTGAATTTTTAAAAACTGAAATAGTCGGAACTTTTCCCCAGTCATATTCCATGTATCCTGATTTTTCACTGATCATTTTTTTACCCCAGTCATAACCTGAAAGACTTGCTTTAAGTACAAGTTTTTTGTCTGGATGGTAAATTGCTGTTCCATCGCTTTTGCATATAAAAATATAGCCTGTTTTACCTATTTTTATATTATTCAAATGATCTGTAAATCCGTCAATTTTTACGGTTCCGCCTAAAACCCCCAAAATTTTTCCATTATTTTCAAGTGGAGCTGTAATTGTAAAAACAACGCTTCCAGACTGTCTGCTTATTATTGCATCTGAGAAAACTGTTTTTCCGGTCATGGCTTCTTTAAAGTAAGGTCTGTCTGAAATATTTATTGATGCTGTAGATGAATTTCCAAGTGAAGATGCTTTTATTTTTCCGTCTTTGCCTGCAATAAAAAGAGCTTCAAAGTCATTGTGCTTTGAATTGAAAATTTTAAGCCTTTTATTTGCTGTTTCAATAATTTCATTTTCAGCTTTTGATTCATCAATACAATTAATAAATGTTCTTATTTCAGACATTGTTGAAATTGCTGCGTGCTGTTTCATAAGCCATGCATTTAAGCTTTGGACAACATTTTCAACTGTTTGAACCATATTGTTTTTTGTTATCTGGTAAATTGAATTTTTTGCATATCTGCTTGAAATAACAATGGTAATTCCCATGCCAAGGACAATTAGACAAAGCACTGGCAAAAGCAGTCTTTCTCTTAACCTTAATTTCATAAACTTACCCCTCCTGTAAAAAATCAAAAAAAACGATGTTTAAGTGAGCTAAGTCAGTTATTAATATACTTAACTTGTTTTTGTAAAGTAAAGTTAACTTGAATTTTATATTAACCTGATTAAACAGTGTTTTTTGAGTTTGTCTTGATTTTTTTATAAGGATAGTAGTTTTAAATAAAGAATAGCTCAATATAATAAGATATTGAGCTTAAAAAGTTATGTGAAATTAAAAATTAAGGCTGGATTTTATCTGTAGTCCTTGTAATTTACTCCGTAAAGTTTTGCCTTGTATGAAAATTTTCTTACAGTTGTTTTTAGAAGTTCGGCTGCCTTTGTAACATTTCCTTTGCTGTTTTTAAGGGAGTCAATTATCATTTCACGCTCAACAGTTTCAACAGCTTCTTCAAGTGATGCAGAGGGAAGAGTGTCAGTAGAATCTCCCATTTGTATTGTCGGCGGAAGATGGTAGGTGTGAATTACGCCTTCTTCGCTTAAAAGAACTGCTCTTTCAATGCAGTTTTCAAGCTCTCTTACGTTTCCAGGCCAGTGGTATGCCATGAGCATGTCAATTGCAGGTGTTGAAAGCCTTTTGATTTCCTTGTTGTTTTCCTTTGAATATTTTATAAGAAAATGATCTGCAAGAAGCAAAATATCTGTTTTTCTGTCTCTTAATGGAGGAAGAAAAATTGGAAAAACATTTAATCTGTAATAAAGGTCTCCTCTGAATTCAGCTTTTTCTACTGCGTCTTCAAGATTTCTGTTTGTTGCTGCAATTACCCTTACATCCACATTTATAGTTTTGTTGCCTCCAACTCTTTCAAAGCTTTTTTCCTGTAAAACCCTTAAAAGTCTTACCTGAACTGAAGGATCAACAGATCCCATTTCATCAAGAAAAATTGTACCTTTATCTGCAAGTTCAAATTTTCCTTTTTTCTGATTTATTGCACCTGTAAAAGATCCTTTTTCATGGCCGAAAAGTTCGCTTTCAATGAGATTTGGAGGAAGTGCAGAACAGTTTATTTTTATAAAAGGCTTTTCAGCTCTGGGGCTGTTATAGTGGATAGAGTTTGCAACAAGTTCTTTTCCTGTACCGCTTTCGCCTCTGATTAAAACTGTTGCATTGCTTCCTGAAACCTGGGAAATCATTTTATAGACTTCCCTCATTTTATTGGAATTTCCAATTATCTGTGAAAAGCTGTATTTATCTTCAAGTTCTCCCTGAAGCCTTAAGTTCTCAAGTTTGAGTTTTTCTTTTTCAGATCTTATTCTTTCAAGGTTTATAACCTGTCTTGCAATCATTGCAGCAACTACTGAAAGAAAAAAAATGCCTTCGTCCAGCTTATATTCAGGAGAGTAGGGCTTATCAATACTTAAGGCTCCTATAACTATTTCCTGATTTTTTACTGGTACACAGAAAAATGAAACTTCAGATTCATTTTGCCTTGCCTGGGTTCTGTTTAAAAATTTTTGTTCCTGGCTGATTTTTGGGATGGCAATTGGTTCGCCTGATTCAATTACAGAGCCTGTTATCCCTTCACCAAGAAAATATTTGCCTTTTTCCATTGCAGTTTTGGAAAGGCCGTGGGCTACTTCAATTTCAATTTCCCTTTTGGACTTATTTAAAATTGTTACAGTTCCCCTGACCATTCCTTTTTTTTCAGCAAGAATTGCCATTACTTCATAAAGGGATTTTTTAAGGTCTGTGTACTTGTTAAGTGTCTGGGAAATATCGTATAAAATTTCAAGCTCTTGTGTCACAGGCATTTTTTCTCCATAAAAGTGTTACAATTTTGTTAGTTTATAGAAGATTTATTTTTTCATGGCAAATATTTTATAAATTTTTTATTATTCAAAGTTTGTAAAAATTATAATTTTTAAAATAAGAATACAGGAGATTTTTTTTATAATGTTAAACTGCGGTATTGTTGGGCTTCCCAATGTAGGTAAATCAACTATTTTTTCAGCTTTAACTTCTGCACCTGCCGAAGCTGCAAATTATCCTTTTTGTACAATTGAACCAAATATTGGAATTGTAAATCTTCCCGACTCAAGGCTTGATAAAATAGCAAAAATATTCAATCCAAAATCACTTGTTCCTGCAAGTGTTGAATTTGTTGATATTGCAGGTCTTGTAAAAGGTGCATCAAAAGGTGAAGGCCTTGGAAACCAGTTTCTTGGAAACATAAGACAGGTTGGTGCAATTTTGCATGTTGTAAGATGTTTTGAAGATGATGATGTTACCCATGTAAGCGGAAAAGTTGATCCCTCAGATGATATAGAGGTTATAAATACAGAGCTTGCACTTGCAGACCTTGAAACTGTTGAAAAAAGGGTTGTAAACCTTCCAAAAATGAAAAAAAATCAGGACAAGAAAATATCTGACAAGGCAAAATTTATAGAGCCTGTTCTTGAAAAGGTGTCTGCAGCCCTTGAGCAGGGCCGTCCTGCAAGATCAGTTGAATTAAATGAAAAAGAAGCTGAAGCTTTAAAAGAACTTCACCTTATTACAATGAAGCCTGTTTTATACTGCTGCAATGTTGATGAATCAGGACTTGAAAAAGAACCTGAATCTGTAAAAAAAGTAAGGGAACTTGCAGCAAAGGACAATTCTGAAGTTGTTGTTATAAGCGGAAAAATTGAGGCTGAAATTGCAACCCTTGGAGATGAAGAGGAAAGACGTGAGTTTTTAAAGGATATGGGGCTTTTAGAATCCGGTCTTTCAAAAATGATAAGGGCTGTTTTTCATCTTCTTGGACTTTCAACATATTTTACTGCCGGAGAAAAGGAAGTAAAAGCATGGACTTTTAAAACCGGAATCAAGGCTCCCCAGGCAGCAGGAATTATTCACAGTGACTTTGAAAGGGGTTTTATCAAGGCTGAAATTTATTCATGCGATGATCTTTTTGAGCTTGGAACCGAGGCTAAAATAAAGGAAGTGGGTAAAATGAGAATTGAGGGAAAAGAATATGTTGTAAAAGACGGAGATGTTATCCATTTCAGGTTTAATGTGTAATTTATTTTATGTAATAACTGCCTGTTTTTTTAAAAAATAATGTTTTTTAGTTAAAAATTTTTTATTTTTTTGGGAAAGGTCTGAAACAGCCTTTCCTTTTTTATTTTTAATTAAAAAAATGACGCCTAAGCTCCCCTTGAAAAAATAAAAATTTAAAAAAATCTATCATTATAAAATTAATTAAAAATCGGGTTTAAAATATTACCTTTTTTGTAATATTTCAAAATTGTAATTTTTTTTCTAATTTTTTTGATTTTTAACGTGTGCGGCATGAATATGCTTGCATGCTAAATAAAAATATATTTTAAATTCAAATGTTTATCTTGTGAGTTTGGTTATGTGTATCTATATTTGGGTGAAAAGTTTTATTTCAAAAAAGTAAGAAAATGTTTTGCATATAAAATAAATACAAAATTGTAATAAACTTAAAAATAAATAACAAATTAGTCATAAAAAAAACTTGATTCTATTAAAATACTCTGCTTAACTTCCATAAAATTTTTTACAACAAATTTACAAAAAAATATTTTGAAGGAGCTTTTTATGAGTATGCTGCGTTTTAATAAGGGTAATGATGTTCTTGGTACTGCAAACAGAGGAAATCCAGCTGAATCAAGTCTTTGTACACTTTGTCGTGCTGATTGTACAGGAAAGTGCGAAACATGGATGTCTTCAATGGTAGGAAGAAAACTTCTCTATCCTAGAGATTTTGGTGTTGTTACAGCCGGTGCAAACAATATCACACATACTGGAATTTCCTATAATGCACTTAGAATTCAAGGTTATGCCTATGGTTCAAAAGGTATGGCACCAGGTCTTTCAAATGATCCTGATGACTGTATTTTCCCAAATGTTTCCCTTGAAAACGAATTTGGCAAGGAAATAAAGACTAAAGTAAGAATGCCTATTATGACAGGTGCTCTTGGTTCAACTTTTATTGCTGCAAAATACTGGGATTCATTTGCAATTGGATGTTCTCTTGTTGGTGCACCTGTTGTTGTTGGTGAAAATGTTGTTGGTGTTGACAGAGAGTCTGTTCTTGAAAATGGTAAAATTGTAAAAGCTCCTGAACTTGACAGAAGAATTGATACTTACCTTAGATACAATGACGGTTACGGTGCAATCATTGTTCAGATGAACGTGGAAGACGCAAGAAACGGAGTTGCTGAATATATTGCCAATAAATACGGCGACAAAGTAATTATGGAACTTAAGTGGGGACAGGGTGCAAAGGATATCGGCGGTGAAATCCAGGTAAAAAGCCTTGATTATGCCAAGTTCCTTAAGGCAAGAGGTTATGTTGTTGACCCTGATCCAGATAAAGCTTCTGTTGAAGAAGCATTTAAAAACGGTTCAATAAAGTCTTTTGCACGTCACAGCAGGCTTGGAGCAACAAATTTAAGTAATGTTGACCAGGTTAGAGAAGACTTTATGAAAAATATTGAATATTTAAGAGGTCTTGGATTCAAGAGAATTTCTCTTAAAACAGGTGCTTATGGAATGGAAGCCCTTGCAATGGCTATCAAGTTTGCATCTGAAGCAAAACTTGACCTTCTTACAATTGACGGAGCAGGCGGCGGAACAGGAATGAGTCCATGGAACATGATGCAGAGCTGGGGTGTTCCTTCTCCAATTTTACATGCAAAGGCATATGAATATACTTCAATGCTTGCAGCAGCCGGAAAAAATACAACTGATCTTTCATTTGCAGGCGGTTTTGCTCTTGAAGACAGTATTTTCAAAGGCCTTGCACTTGGTGCTCCATATACAAAAATGATCTGCATGGGTAGATCTCTTATGATTCCTGGATTCCTTGGTTCAAACATTGAAGGAGTTTTACGTCCTGAAAGAAGAGAAGCTGTAAACGGAAACTGGGAACATCTTCCAAAAACTGTTTCAGATATAGGAAATAAAGCAGAAGAAATTTTTGCAGGATACTATGATATCCAGGCAAAACTAGGTGCTGATGAAATGAAAAATATTCCATATGGTGCAATGGCTATCTGGACACTTGCAGACAAGCTTGCAGCAGGACTTCAGCAGCTTCTTGCAGGAGCAAGAAAATTTAATATCAGTGAAATCTCAAGGGATGATATTGTATCTGGAAACAGGGAAACAGAGCGTGAAACAAAAATTCCTTTTGTTGGCGATGCAGGTGATGAAATTGCAAAGGCAATTATTAAAGGTTAATTAGCTTAAAAATAAAGTTTTCAAGCTTTTTATAATATTAAACCCGGCTTTATATTTATGGAGCCGGGTTTTATTTTTACCAATGTTTTGCTGATTAATAAAAATTGTTTTTTGTCTATTTTAAAGACAGATAAAAAATTTAATCCTCAAAATCTTTAATCTGTCCTAGAGGTTAAATTTTTAACTTTAACTGAATAAAAAATTTTAGTTTCAGGCCAATTATTGTTTAGCTTAAAACTGAAAAAATCCGGTATTATTCAGGGAACTTGATAAATCAATTCTCAATTATACTCATAAGTCTTGTTTTTATAATGTTTTCAGCCTCAAGAACTATTCTTTTTACAAGTTCTTCAACTGAAGGTATATCTTTTATAATTCCTGCAACCATTCCTGCTGTCCAGACGCCGTAATCAAGGTCTCCGCTTTCAAATACTTTTTTGCCCCTCATGCCGCTTACAAGTGGAGCAAGCTCATCTATTGAGGCATTTCTTTTTTCCATTTCAACAACTTCTTCTGCAATTTTGTTTTTATAAATTCTTGCTGTATTATTAAGTGTTCTGAAAATAAGTTTGGTTTGTTTTTCATCTGCTGCAATAAGTGCTTTTTTTACATTTTCATGAACCGGAGCTTCTTTTGTGGCAAGAAATCTTGTTCCCATGTTTACAGCCTCTGCTCCAAGGCAAAGAGCTGCTGCAAGTCCTCTCCCGTCCCCAAAACCGCCTGATGCAATTATTGGAAGTTTAAGCTCATCTTTTGCCCTTGGGATAAGTACAAGTCCTGGAATATCGTCTTCACCAGGGTGTCCTGCACATTCAAATCCGTCAATGCTTACTGCACTGCATCCAAGCTCTTCAGCTTTTTTTGCATGATGAATTGAAGTGCATTTGTGAATTACTTTAATTTGTGCATCTTTAAAAATCGGCATAACTTCTTCAGGATTTTTCCCTGCTGTTTCAACAATTTTTACGCCTGACTGCACAATTGCCTTTGCATATTCCTTGTATGGAACAGGTTTTAGGGTTGGAAGAATTGTCAGGTTTACCCCGATTGGATTTTTTGTCATATCAAGAGCTCTTTTTATTTCCTTTAAGGCTTCTTCAGGAGTAGGATTAATAAGAGCTGTAACCATTCCAAGTCCTCCGGCATTGGAAACAGCAGATGCAAGTTCAGGTGTTCCGACCCACTGCATTCCTCCCTGAATTATTGGATATTTTATTCCAAGCAATTTTGTAATTTTTGTCTGCATTTGTATCTCCCTGTTTTTGAGGTTTTGAGAAAGCTGGTTTTAATTTCATTTTGTGACAAATTTGTAAAAAAATAGCTATTTATTTCAAAATTGTAATTGTTAAGTTTTTGTATGTCCTGATTTTACTGGAAAAAATTATAGGCACACTAATTGCAAAGTATGGGTTTGTTAAATGATTTTAGAAAATGTTTCAAATTAGTTATTGGCCGAAAACGAGAATTTTTTGTTCAGTTCAAGGAAGATGAAAAATTTAACCGCAGGAATACATTTAGTATTTTGAGGATTAAATTTTGAATCTGACGCAGAAATGGACAAAAAAGGCCGTTTTCGTTCAGCTGCTAAGCTAAACTATAACAGAAAAATAAAGCCTTTGCAGGCAATTTTTCAGGAGAGTTTTTAAATATGTGCAGATTGTTTTCTCTAACAAGTACAAAACCTCTTTCTCCGTTTGAGGCTTTAAAAGCACTGGATGTAATGAGAGAAGGACATGATGGTTCAGGAGTAGGACTTTTTTTAAGGGAACTTGGAGGAAAATTTAAGGAATTTGAAAACCTTCCCATTCTTTCAGGTATTTTTACGAAAAATGGCCTTAACCTTCTTGATGATATTATGAAAGAAAAAAATTTTCAGGCTGTTTATGATTACAGAATAAATACCCTTGAAACTCCATGCGAGGGAATTCCAAAAAGGGATTCATATCTTATAAGGGTATATAATTATCCGCCTGAATGGAGGGATATGTCTGAAAATGAAAAAAAATATCTTTTAATGCTTACAAGGCTTGAGCTTAAACAGGCAGGAATGGAAAATGATGATATAATTGTTTTTTCTTTCTGGCCTGATGCAGTAATGATAAAAGAAATAGGTGACCCCTTAAAAGTTGGAAAATATTTAAAGCTTGACTCATCAGATGAAATCCTTGCCAGAACAATTATGGCACAGGGAAGGCAGAACACCAACTATGCAATCAATCTTTATGCCTGCCATCCTTTTTTTGTTGAAGGATATGCCACAATGACAAACGGCGAAAATACAGCCTTTGTTCCAATAAAAGAATATTTGTCCACAAGAGGATTTGAAGGATACTGCGGTTTTCAGTCAGATTCTGAAGTTTTTGTTCATATTTTACATTATACAATGGAAAAACTCGGACTTGGACTTGATTCATATAAACATATCATAACTCCCTTAAGTGATGATGATATGAACAAGCATTCAAATCAGGAATTTTTAAAGCATCTTAAACAAACATGCAGAAGACTTATAATAGACGGCCCAAACTGTATAATAGGGTCTTTGCCTGACAGCACAATGTTTATGGCACAGGACAGGAAAAAATTAAGGCCCGGTGTTGTAGGAGGAAGAAAAGGAATTTTTGCTTTTTCTTCAGAACTTTGCGGACTTGATTCTGCAATCCCTGAAAGGGACAAATCAAAAGATTTTCAGCCCATGCACTTAGATACAGCAATAGTAGATAAAAACCGCGAGGAGGTTAAAATATGCAGGCAGACAGACCAATTAGTCCTTCCCAATTAAGTATAAAGGATTTGCCCTGGCAGATAGACTGGAACAAGGATAAATGCACACTTTGCGGACAATGCACAACAGTTTGTCCTGTAAAGGCAATTGAACTTGGAGTTTTCAGAAAAAGAGAAATAAAAGTTGACCTTTTTAATCCAGGTGAAAACAAGTCAGGTACAACAGTTTATTATGGAATTTCCCAGAAAACACAACCTGAGTTTTCGTGTATAGGCTGTGGAATGTGTACTCTTGTATGCCCGAATAATGCAATAATTCCAATGCACTCAGATGAACCTGATAAATTAAGATATCATTCAAATACAGGCGGAGTTCCAAGGAAAAGAGGGGGAAGAAGAAATAGTGTCCCCGGAATTCTTGACAGAATTAAATTTATTAGAATTTCCATGCTAACTGACCCGGCCCTTGATGCAGGACGCCATGAATTTGAAGTAAAAACCCTTCTTGGAAGAATTCTTCCGCCTGAACAATCAATTGATTTTCAGAAAAAAAACGGATGGATGCCGCCTGTAAGGGAAATTTATCCTTTAATTATAGGCGGAATGAGTTTTGGTGCGTTATCTCCCCCAATGTGGGAAGGACTTCAGATGGGAGTCGCATACCTTAATGAAGAGCTTAATATGCCTGTAAGAATATGCACAGGAGAAGGCGGATGTCCTCCAAGGCTTTTAAGGTCAAGATTTCTTCAATATGTTATTTTACAGATAGCAAGCGGATATTTTGGTTGGGATGAAATTATTCATGCTATTCCTGAAATGAAGGTTGACCCCTGTGCCATAGAAATAAAATACGGTCAGGGTGCAAAACCCGGAGACGGCGGTCTTTTGATGTGGCACAAGGTAAACAGGCTTATTTCCCAAATCAGGGGAGTTCCTGAAAGAATAAGTCTTCCTTCACCTCCGACCCATCAGACAAAATATTCAATTGAGGAAGCTGTTGCAAAAATGATTCAGTCCCTTTCCATGGCCTGGGGATTCAGGGTGCCTGTTTATCCAAAAATTTCAGCAACTTCAACTGCTCTTGCAGTAATGAATAATCTTACAAGAAATCCTTATGCAGGAGGTCTTTCAATAGACGGTGAAGACGGAGGAACAGGAGCTGCTTTTGATGTTTCAATGAACCACATGGGACATCCAATAGCATCAAGTATAAGAGACTGCTATTCAAACCTTGTAAAAGTTGGAAAACAAAATGAAATTCCTCTTTTTGCAGGAGGAGGTGTAGGTAAAAACGGAAACCTTGCAGCAAATGCAGCATCTCTTATCATGCTTGGAGCAAGCGGAGTTCAGATTGGAAAATATGCAATGCAGGCAGCAGCAGGGTGTCTTGGTTCAGAAACAGACAGATGCAATATCTGCAATATAGGCCAGTGTCCAAAGGGTATAACTTCCCAGGACCCAAGACTTTACAGAAGGCTTGACCCTGAAAAAGTAGCTGAAAGGCTAGTTGATTTGTATGTTTCATTTGATGTTGAGTTAAGGAAAATTCTTGCACCCCTTGGAAGGTCAACAACTCTTCCAATCGGAATGTCAGATGCACTTGGAATTGACGATGAAGCAGCGGCAAAGCGTCTGGGTATTCAGTATGTTGTCTGAATGTTTATAATTTCGGGAGATAATAATGAGTTTGGATAATTATTTTATAATAAAAGGCGAGGATGAATCAGGATTAAGACTTGAATCCCGTGTCCTTGAAGAAAATATACAAAATGCTGTTGAAGCAGGCAAAAGAAATTTAAGAGTTTATGCATCAGGACAGCATGCAATAGGCGGAAGGCTCTGGAAGGCAGGTTCTGAAAAGATAAATGTTCAGATTTTTGGAAGCAGCGGCCAAAGAGTAGGATGTTTTGGTTTTCCAAATACATATATTGAGGTAAACGGCCCTGCATCAGACGATGTAGGCTGGCTCAACGCAGGAGCTGAAATTGTTGTAAAGGGAAATGCAGGAAACGGGGTATGCAATGCCATGGCTCAGGGAAAAGTCATGATAGCCGGAAATATAGGCTCAAGAGGCATGACAATGACAAAGCATAACCCAAGATTTGAACCCCCTGAACTCTGGGTGTTAGGTTCCACAGGAGATTATTTCGGTGAATTTATGGCAGGAGGAAAAGCTGTAATCTGCGGTTATAATCCTGGCGATAAAGAAAATATTCTTGGTTATCGTCCACTTGTTGGAATGGTTGGTGGAAAGGTTTTTTTCAGGGGAAAAATCAAAGGTTATTCAAGTGCTGATGCAAAACTTAGAAATATTAATGATAAGGAATGGGAATGGCTTGAATTAAATTTAAAAAATTTTTTAGAAAAAATTGATAAAAAAGAAATTTTAAATGAGCTTTTAAAAAAAGAAGACTGGCAGCTTATTGAAGCAAAATCTCCAGGAGAAAAGAAAAACGGTAAAAGACGTTCAATGAAGCATTTTATTGAGCATGTCTGGGATAAAGAGCTTGGAAAAGGCGGTCTTATTGGAGACCTTGAAGAAGTTGACAGAACTCCGGTTCCTGTTATTGCAACAGGACAATGGAGAAGATTTGTTCCTTTGTGGGAAAACAAAAAATATATGGCTCCGTGTCAGGGAGCGTGTCCATCCGGGATTCCTGTTCAGGAAAGATGGAGGCTTATTCGTGAGGGAAAAATGGATGAGGCTGTTGAACTTGCCCTGGATTATACACCTTTTCCTGCTGCTGTATGCGGATATCTTTGTCCAAATCTTTGCATGGATGCCTGTACAAAAAAAATAAATTCTCTTCCTGCTGTAGATATAAAAGAGCTTGGAAAAGCTTCAATTGGTGCTGAAACACCAGTTTGTGAGCTTAAGGATGATTATAAAAAAATTGCAGTAATCGGAGGAGGTCCCGGAGGAATTTCAGCTGCATGGCAGCTTAGAATGAAAGGTCATGATGCTGTTATTTTTGACATTGAAAAAGAGCTTGGAGGAAAAATTTCATCTGTAATTCCAAACTCAAGAATACCAAAGGATATACTTGATGCTGAACTTTTAAGAATAAAAAAACTTATTCCCCATGTTCAGATGGAAAAAAGAATAGATAAAAATACTTTTGAAGATTTAAAAAATAATTACGATTATGTAATAATTGCAACAGGTACTGTAAAACCAAGAATCCCTTTAGTAAAGGGAAATGAAAGAATTGTATCTTCACTTGAATTTTTAAGAAATGCAAAAAATGAAAAAATTAACCCTTTTAAAAATATAGTGGTTATAGGCGGTGGAAATGTAGGCTGTGACGTTGCAACAGAGGCAAAAAGGCTTGGTGCTTCAAATATTACAATTATTGATATTCAAAAGCCTGCTGCATTTGGAGTTGAAAGAGAAGATGCTGAAAAAGCAGGTGCAGTTTTTAAATGGCCTTGTTTTACAAAGGAAGTTACCAAAAAAGGAATTTTACTTGAAAGCGGTGAATTTTTAGATGCAGATATGGTTGTTGCAGCAATTGGAGATGAAACTGACCTTTCATTTCTGCCTGAAAATATTGAAACAGAAAAAGGTTTAATTAAAACTGATAAATTTGGAAGAACATCTGATTTTTTTGTTTTTGCAGCAGGAGATGTTGTAAAACCAGGACTTTTAACAGATGCAATAGGAGCAGCAAGAAAAGCAGTTGAAGCAATAGATTCAGACTGTCTTGGAATTGACCCTGAAGAAGATATAAGAGAGGTAATTGATACTTCAAGGGTTTCTCTTGCATATTTTGACCCCAGAAAAACAGGATATTCAGGGGTAAAAGACTGCGGAGACCAGTGTGCATCCTGTGGAACATGCAGGGATTGTTCAATTTGCGTTACTATTTGTCCAAGGGGAGCCATTTCAAGGATTGATAAAGGAGATAACTCTTTTGAATACATTGCTGACCCGGATAAATGCATAGGATGCGGATTTTGTGCAGAAGCATGTCCATGCGGAATCTGGGTTATGGCTCCAAATACATCCTTAAGCTGACTTTTAAAAAATTTAGTTATAATTTCTTGATTAAACTCCGGCAGATTTAAGTTTCTGCCGGAGCCAATAAATTCTTTTTTAAGAAATTATTTTTTGTTATAATTTTTTAATCGAATTAAGATTTATTCCTTTCTTTTTTTCTTACCTTTTTCCCATTCAGGAGGTTTTCATGAAAACGCTTGATATGTCAGATATCAAATCCTACAAAAATATGACAAAAAACATTGAAACAAGAAAAATAGGAGATAAAAAGGTTTTATGGCCAAATCTTGAAAATCATCCCCTTGATTCAAGATTTTGTGCACGATTTGTTTCAGAAAACGACTTTGAAAAAGCAGCTCTTTTATGGAAAAAATCATATCCTGAGCTTTACGGCTCATCAAAGCAGTATTCATGGGTTTTTTACCCCGAAGAATATAAGGACAAAGTTCTTTTAAAGGAAAATTTTGATTCAGATTCAAAGTCAAAACAGTTTTGCATGGTAATTGTAATTGATATGGAAAATAACAATGAATTTGCAGGAGCAGCACTTTACAAAAAAGACGATGAAAATCTTCAGATAGAATTTTCCATTGGCGGAATTCATCCTGATTACAGAAAAGGCAGTGCAGGAGATAAGCTTGTTCCAATGGTTCTTTATTATCTTAAAGATATTGAAGATTATTCAGGAGCAGAATATTTGTCTGCTTTTTGTGAAACCTGGCATGATATTTCCCAGTATTTGTGTTTAAAAGTATGGGGATGGAAGCTTGCAGGGATTTTTCCTGGCCAGTTTACAAGATGGAGTCATGATCAGGAAGAATACAGAGGATGCACAATTCATTTTTATAAACTTATCAATGGTGCCGAAAACATTACAACACTTCCAAAAGACTGGCATCTTCTTCCTGAAATTGAATCTTTATGGCAAAATCTTGAAAAAATTAATTCTAGTTCAAGGGATTTTATTAAAACTCTTAAGATTCAATAAAATTCAAAGCATATAGTTTTGCACCTGAAATAAAACGGTCTTTTTTGTTCATTTATGACTTAGATTTAGAATTTGACCTTGTATATACAGCAAACTTGAAAATCGCTCAATTTAGGTTTTCATCTTTTTTAACTTAAAAAACTTGTTTTCGGCCAATTATTGTTTGAGCTGTTAATTTATATTTAATTTTATTCTGATTTATAAAATTTATTATTTTTTATACTTTGATAAATTGACTGATCAATTGCAAAAAAGGTTTCCTTTAAAAAATTGATTTGATTTTTGTCCTGTAAATCAGTTTCAATTATTTTATTTCCTGCAATGTCAATTTTGCCTTGATCTGTTAAAAAGGTGATAAGTCCTCCGTTATTTAAAAAAGCAAATCTTTTGTCTGATTTTTTCATAAGAGATTTTCCAATACCTGCAAATGATGAATTTGAGCCTGTAATGTCAAGTATTGTAGGTATTATATCAACCTGGGATCCTAGTTTATCTGAGATTTCAGGTTTTATTATATATGGAGCATAAATAAGCAGGGGAATTTTAAATTTGTCATCAAGTGTATTTTCCTGGAATTTGCCAATTGCATGATCTGCTGTAATTATAAAAATTGTATTTTTAAACCAATCGGTTTTTTTTGCTTTTTCAAAGAAAACTCCAAGGGAATAATCACTGTAAAAAAGTGTGTTTAAATATCCGTTTAGTCCATATGATTGGTGGGGATATTTTTCAAATTTTTTATGGGGAAGAATATATTTTTCATGGGTTGTTCCTGTAAAAACAAATGAAAAAAAAGGCTTTTTGGATGAGTCAAGGTTATGGAATAAAAAATCAAGAGTATCATAATCCCAGCCAAAATTTGGAGTTTCATCTGTTTCATAATCAAATACAACAGGAATGTCTTCCATTCCGTAAAATTCTTTAAATCCAAGAGCCTTTGCTATTGATGAAACTCTGAAAGATCTTCTTTTAGAAGACTGGACTGCAATTGAATTGTAGCCTTTTGAATTAAAATATTTTGCAGGCCTGAATATGTTTGAAATTTCAAGGCCTTTGCCAAGATATGGCAGCCCATGAATTTGCGGTATGGACACAAGGGTTGAGGTAATTCCAAAAATGCTTCTTTGCCCGTTTGCATAAAAGTTTTTAAATACAAGTGATTCATTAAAAATTTTGTCAATATTTGGAGTTACTTTGTAATTTTTTCCTGAAAAAGAATCAATAAATTTGCATGTCCAGCTTTCAAGAAGAATTATTGCTATATTGTATTTTTTTTCTTCCATTGAATTTACAAGTTTATATTTTTTTGTAAGCGGATAGTTCTTATCAGGAATATATTCATAATCTTCAAGTATAAATTCTGATGCTTTTTCAAAAGCAATTTTTTCATTCATATGCTGTTTTGAAGATGGCTTGTATGCTCTTGATGAATGATAGGCCGTAAAAACTCCGTTTAAAACAAGATTCCCGTATTGATTGGAACCTTTAGAAAAAGCATCAATTATATTTATTGGCCTGCCGTCAGGGGTTCCTCTTATCAGGAAGATAGAAACAAATATAAAAATAATGGTTGCTGTGATGAAAGAAACCATATTTGTTTTTTGTTTTTTTCCGTTGAGGTTATGATTTGTCCACTGGAATAATTTTTTGATTGAATAATAATTTATAGAAAGCAGAACAAAAATCATAAAATAAAATAAGTAGTTACCTTTTATGTAATTAACGAAAAAAAACAAATCATTACTCATAAGAATTATTTCGTCTGAAATATGTCTTTTTACATTTTCAAAAAATAAAATATCTGCAGTAAGAATAAAAAAATAAATATTAAATAATAAAATCAGAAAAATAAGTAAAATTTTATAATAAACAGTTTTTTTGACAGGAAATAGTATGAACAATAAAAATATTCCTGAGAATGTGAAAAGAATTGAAATATCAAACCTTATTCCGTCGAGAAAAGCTATAATTGTATGGAAGGAATCGAGATTGTCATACAGATCAAAATGATAAATATAACTTGCAACTCTGAATATTGAAAACATTAAAATTTGTAAGAGTACTAAAAAAAAAATTAATTTCAGTTTTATTTTCATATTATTTCTTTGTTTTATAAAAATCAAAATACCATTTAAAGATTCAGACTCTCACTACAACAACATAAGTGGTTTTTCCAGATAAAAAATGTTAAAAGTTTTTAAAAAAAAATGGAGGGGCATTTGTCAGATAAAAAATCAGACCCAAAAACAACTCTTTTTATAGTATCTATAGTACAGTTTTTTACTCCATATATGATGTCAGCAGTTAGTATTGCCCTTCCTACAATTGGAAGGGAATTTAGTGCCTCGGCTTTTGAGCTTGGACTTGTTGAAACAGCCTATATCCTTGGATTATCCCTTTTTCTTGTCCCTGTTGGAAGGATGGCCGACATCAAAGGAAGAAAAAAAGTTTATATACTTGGAATTTTTCTTTTTACAATAACAACTCTTGTTATTCCTTTTTCCAGCTCCATGAAATTTTTTATTATTGCAAGATTTTTCCAAGGGGCAGGAGCTGCTCTTATTGTTTCAACAAGTGTTGCAATTTTAACTTCAGTTTTTCCATCAGATAAAAGAGGAAAGGCAATGGGCATAATAGTTGCCTGTGTGTATTCAGGCCTTTCCTTGGGGCCTGTATTGGGCGGTCTTTTTGTAACTTATATTGATTGGAGACTTGTTTTTATTGCTGTAATCCCTTTTCAGCTTACAGCTTTGTATCTTAGTTTTTTTAAGCTAAAAGGCGAATGGATAGAAGCTGAAAATCAAAAATTTGACTGGATCGGGAGCTTAATTTATATGTTTTCACTTTTTGCACTTATTTTTGGTGCTGCAAGAATTGAAACTCAAATCTGGGGTATTTATGTATTTATTTTGGGGCTATGTGGACTTGTTTTGTTCTTTGTCTTTGAATCATTTTTAAACTCGCCAGTGCTTAATGTTTCACTTTTAAAAAATAACAGGGTTTTTGCATTAAGCAATCTTGCAACAATGATAAATTATGCGTCATCATTTGGAGCTACTTTTTTATTTTCTCTTTATCTTCAAGAAATAAAAATCTTTTCACCAAGGGACGCAGGTTTTGTTTTAATAATTCAACCTCTTATTCAGGCTGTTTTGTCGCCTTATGCAGGAAAGCTTTCTGATAGATTCTCATCTTCTAAAATTGCAACAATTGGAATGTCAGTCTGTGCTTTTGCACTTTTTTTATGTTCATTTATAAATGAATCAACATCTGTAATAAATATTTATGCGGTTCTTGTTTTAATGGGAACTGGTTTTTCAATCTTTTCATCTCCAAATATGAATGCTGTAATGAGCAGTGTAGAATCAAAATATTATGGATTTGCAGCAAGCCTTGTTGCAACAATGAGAACATTTGGGATGCTTGTAAGTATGACTTTGATTACCTTTTTTTTCTCTATTCTTATGAAAACATCTGAAGTGTCCTATGAAACAAGGGGGATATTTATGATGAGTATGAAAACTTGTTTTATTGTTTTTTCAGTTTTAAGTGTTTTAGGAATTTTTTGTTCTCTTGGCAGAATTTCAAAACAATAAAATTTAACAAAATATATATTATGAAGAAACAAAAGATTTGGGAGGAAATAAAAAATGCAGTATATTAGAGATTTAGAAAAATAGAATGAAAAAGAAAATATTAAAAAAAATTATAAGATATCCCGATATAAAATCCATTAAATAAATTTAAAACCGGAATCCTGATCATGGCAGATGAAAAAAAAACAAAAGTTTTTATAATTGCAGAGGCCGGAGTAAACCATAACGGAAATATTGAAACAGCAAAAAAAATGATAGACGAAGCCTCAGTTGCCGGAGCAGATGCAGTAAAATTCCAGGCTTTTAAGGCTGACAAGCTTGTTTCAAAAAACGCTGATATGGCTGATTATCAGAAAAAAAACCTGAATAAAAATAATACTACCCAGTATGAAATGCTTAAAAAACTTGAATTCGGTGAAAAGGAATTTGTTGAACTAAGTAATTATTGCCGTGAAAAAAAAATAAAATTCATGGCAAGTCCCTTTGACAATGAATCAATAGATTTTCTTGCACAAATTGAGGCTTTTCCATTAAAAATTCCATCAGGTGAAATAGTTAGTTATCCTTATCTTGAAAAAATTGGAAAACTAAATAAAGAAGTCATTCTTTCCACAGGTATGAGTAATCTTGGAGAAATTGAAGCGGCTTTAAGTCTTTTAACAGCTTCTGGAACAGATATTTCAAAAATTACAGTTTTACATTGCAATACAGAATACCCCACACCTTTTGAAGATGTGAACCTTAAAGCAATGATTACAATAAAAAATGCATTTCCGGGAATAAAAGTCGGGTATTCAGATCATACCCTTGGAATTGAAATTCCCATTGCAGCAGCAGCTCTTGGGGCAGAGGTGATTGAAAAACATTTTACACTTGATACTGATATGGAAGGGCCTGATCATAAGGCTTCGCTTACTCCTGAGTCGTTAAAGGAAATGGTGAGGTCGGTAAGAAATATTGAAGCTGCTTTTGGAGATGGGGTCAAGAAGCCTTCTGAATCTGAGAAAAAAAATATTAAAATTGCAAGAAAAAGCATTGTTGCAGCTGCTGATATTGAGAAGGGAGAAGTTTTCACACCGGATAATCTTACGCTGAAAAGGCCGGGTACAGGGCTTGGCGGTATGCATTGGAACCAACTTCTCGGGTACAGGGCAAACAGAAAATACAAAAAGAACGATTTTATTGATAAATTTATAATCGGGTGAGGATATGAGGTTAAAATGAGCAGATGCATAAAAAGCGAAGATATAGTTAAAAATTTTGAAAAATATGTGAGAAGACAGGATTTAGCAAGGTTTCTTGCAAGATACGAATTATTCAAAAAAATAATCGATAT
Source organism: Desulforegulaceae bacterium (assembly GCA_034007295.1). Classification (GTDB taxonomy): domain Bacteria; phylum Desulfobacterota; class Desulfobacteria; order Desulfobacterales; family JACKCP01; genus JACKCP01. Next base: position 23,964 of record JAVERC010000036.1, read on the forward strand.
AAAGGGTTCAATAGTTGAATGCGGTGTTCATGAAGGGAGAGGGATTTTTTCATGGGCTAAACTGTCATCAAATCTTGAACCCTATGCCATTCATAGAAAAATCATTGGGTTTGATACCTTTGAAGGATTTCCATCAATTGACGAACGGGACCTTAGTATTCAGATAGAAAATCCAAGGCTTAGAAAAGGCGGGTTTGAGGAGGATTATGATGTTTATTCAGAATGTCTTTCTCTGACTGAAGAATATGATTCAAACAGATTTTTGAATCAGTTTGATAAAATTAAACTTATCAGGGGGGATGCATTAAAAACAATACCTGAGTTTGTTGAAAAAAACAGGCATTTGACAATTTCACTTTTGTTTTTGGATTTTGATTTGTATGAACCGACAAAAGCGGCATTGAAATATCTTGCTCCGCTTGTGGTTAAAGGAGGAATAATTGCATTTGATGAAGTCAACAATGAAAACTGGCCCGGTGAAAGTGAGGCTTTGAAAGAGTATTTTAATTACAATCTAAATCAGGTTGAACTAAAAAAATTTTATTTTGATCCCAATATATCATACTACATTGTATAAAAAGGGGATTTGTTATGAACTGCGATTTAAGAAAAGATGATTGGGAACAAAGTTATGGTCGGGGTGAGAATTTTATTTTTTTCCCAAAGGAAGAGGTTGTCAAGTTTGTAAACAGGTTTGTTAGAAAACGGACAGGTATAAATCAGTTTAATGATCTTTTGCCGGACCTTAGCAGCTCTTCAAGAGCATTGGATTATGGATGCGGAATCGGCAGAAATACAATCCTGCTGAAAGAATTTGGCTTTGATGCTTACGGCATGGATATTTCTGAGATATCGATCCGCAGCGCTGTGATGCTTGCAGAGACATTCAGCCCCGAATTAAGGCCTCAATTTGAGTTATGCAGCGGCACTGAAATTCCCTGTAAAGATAGTTTTTTTGAGTTTATCGTCTGTGAGTCTGTACTTGACAGCATGTTCTTTGAAGTAGCTAAAAAAATAGTCAAGGAGTTTGAAAGGGTTGTCAGAACTTATGTGTTTATTTCTCTTGTTTCCACAGAGGATGCCAACTCTGAAAAGGGAAAGGAGGAAATCGTTTCTACGAGTCATGAAAAAGGTACTGTACAGAGCTATTTTGACTTAAAAAAAATCAATAAGCTGATATCGGATACCTGCTTTGATATAGTATGGGGATGAACACCATATTCATAATTCTGTGACCGGTAAATATTCCAGGGGAAGATACTACCTGGTACTAAAAAAGAGTGGTGGAAATGAACAATAAAAAAACAGCTGTTGTAAGGTCTGCTATAGGCTCCCTATCCTCAGTGGGGTTTTTGAAGTTTTTAGAGGAAAATGGTTTTTATCTGGCCGGTGCAGATATTTCAGACGAATGTGTAGGGAGGTTTTTCACAGATTCTTTCTTTAAAGTTCCCAAAGCGGAAATGGAAGAGCAGGTCTGGGAATGTTACAGAAAAATAGTTCTTGAAACTTCAGCTGAATGGATAATCTCAGGTCCTGAAAATGAAATTTCAGTACTGGCAAAAAAAGAAAAAATGTTTGCTGATATGGGATGCACTCTTTTTCATCCGTCTCTGGATGTTCTTGAAACGATCACTGATAAAATGAATTTTTATGAATTTGCATATGAAAACGGTATTTTGACTCCACGGACTGTACTACCCGACAATCCGGAGCTGAAAAGCATGGATATGCCCTTGATATTGAAGCCGAGGAAAGGACGAGGCAGCACAGGAATTGAAATTTTTAATTGTATCCCTGAAAATTTTAATCCTTTGGATTGGGATGACTATATAGTACAGGAATTTATTGAGGGACAGGAATATACAGTAGACATTTTAACCGACATGGAAGGCAGGCTTCTTAACTGTATCCCAAGAAGAAGAATAAAAGTTGATTCCGGTATAACAGTAATAGGAAAAGTTGAAAAAAATAAAGAACTCATTGGAATCATTGAATCGCTTGTTGAAAAAATCAGTTTTAAGGGGGCTTTATGTATCCAGTTTTTTCATTCTGAAAAAGACGGGAGATACTACCTTACAGATGTTAATCCAAGGTTTGGAGGTGGTTCTTTTCTTTCTGTAAGGAGCAGTGAGTCATTTCAGAGAAATATTGTCAACCTGCTTAAGTCAAGATGGGACAAGCTTGAGTACAATAACTATGATTTCAAAGAGTTGAGTATGTACAGATATTACTCGGAAGTTTTTATATAATGATAAAGGCCGTTGTTTTTGATCTGGACAATACTTTGTATGATGAAACCTTGTATTTTGTAAAAGTATTTGAAGCTTTCTGCAGAGAAACTGATCTGAAGTTTTCTATTGTAAGCAGTTTTATCAATGATGATTTAAGAGCAAAATCATCAGATGTCTTCAGATATGTTTTAGAGTGTGCCGATATTTTCTCTTATGAAAGACATGAAAAAATATTTTCGATTTACAAAAGAATAGAATGTTCAATCCGATTATATGATGATGCTCTGGATATTTTAGATTTTTTAAAAAAAAATAATTATAAAACAGGTGTTTTGACAAACGGAGTTGTGGAAGCTCAAAAAAATAAAATTAAATGTCTTGACATAGGGTCAGATGCCTTTGACGTAATTTTTTATGCAAGATCACAAGGAAAGGAGAATGAAAAACCTTCTCAAGATTCATTTTATAAGATTTCGGAATTGTTGAAAGTTGAAAAAAAAGAAATTTTATTCGTTGGGGATCATCCTTTTACAGATATCAAAGGGGCCATAGATTCAGGCATGGATGCATTGAGACTTCTAAGAGGCTATGCAAAGGAAATACCTTTTAATTATAATAAAGTCATTTATGATTTGAATGAGGTAAAAGACTATTTGATATGAAAAAGAAAATTTTAGCAGTCACAGGAATCAGATCAGAATACGATATTTTATATCCTGTATTGAAGGAACTTGAGAAAAGGGATAGTTTTGATCTTCAGCTTCTTGTTTCAGGAGCACATCTGTCAAAGTGGCATGGCAGCACCTTGGAACTTATTGAAAAAGACGGTTTTGATATTGCAGATAAAGTTGATTCTCTTTTCATGACAGACAGGCTTACCCAGAGACCAAAGGCGGTAGCAAATCTGATTAATGGTATTTCTCAGACAGTGGAAAGAGAAAATCCTGATATTTTGCTTTTTGTGGGGGACAGAGAAGAAAGTATGGCAACATGCATTGTCGGAAATTATATGGACAAGCTTGTTGCACATCTTGGCGGAGGAGATCCGGTTTTTGGTAATGCTGATGACCCGGTAAGAACATCCTGCAGCCGTCTTGCTCATATCCATTTTTGTTTTGCTGAAGAATATAAGAAAAATCTTATAAACTCAGGGGAAGAGCCGTTCAGGGTCTTTTTTTCAGGGAATCCTGCCTTGTGCAACATAGATTCGGTCCCTGTTCTGAGCTGCAATGAAATCAGTGACTATCTTAACTTTGAGATAGAAAAAGAGAAGTATTTTGTGGTTCTTAACCATCCTTTGTCAAGTGAGGTTGATGATTCATATGAACAGATGAAATGTATTGCTCAATCTGTTTGTGAGGTTGCGGACTCGGACGGATTGAAAGTTGTTGGTATTTATCCGAATACTGATCCAGGCTCATACGGAGTAATAAAAGCTATTGATGAAATAAGGAGTAATTCCGTTTCTTTTTTCAGGAATCTGCCAAGAGATATATTCATCAATCTTATGCGGAATTCTCTTTGTCTTGTAGGCAACTCGAGTATGGGAATTCTTGAAGCACCACATTACAAACTTCCTGTGGTAAATGCAGGCAACAGACAAAAAGGAAGGTTAAATGCGGGTAATCTTGTTTTTGTAGATTATAATAAAGATGCAATTGTAAAAGAAATAAGAAAATCCTGTTTCAATAATGAATACAGAGCATACATACATTCCCTTCAAAACCCTTATGGTAACGGGAAAGCCCACATGAAGATAGCAGATATCCTTGAAAACATAAATGTCAGTGATAGAAAGTGGCATATTAAGAAGAATTTTTTTCCTTAACATATAAATAAAAATTGGGAGTTTTTGTTGAGAGTATTATTTATATCGGTACATCCTGATGATGAAACCCTGGGCTGCGGCGGAACAATTTTAAAGCACAGAAAAAACAATGATGAAATATACTGGCTTATCATAACTGGTGTTTCGGCCGGGCTTGGATACTCTGATGAATTTATTGACAGGCGCAGGAAAGAAATATTGCAAGTCTCAGGAGCCTATGGTTTTAAAGATGTTATCAACCTGGATTTTCCCGCCGCAAGGCTGAATAATGTGGATTTCAGCCTTTTGCTTGATAAAATTTCTGAAGCAGTTCAGGCAGTCAAGCCTCATTCCGTTTATACGATAAACAGAACTGATATCCATACAGACCACCAGATTGCTGCAAAAGCCGTAATGAGTTCGTTAAAAAGTTTCAGGGCTCCTTTTGTCAAAAGAGTTTTAATGTATGAATGCATTTCTGAAACAGAAATTGCTTTTCCTTTGCCTGAGAATCTTTTTATTCCAAATTCTTATTCTGATATAACTGAGTTTATTGATGAAAAAATAAAAATAATGAAAATTTATAGTTCAGAAGTCCAAGAAGCTCCCTATCCGAGAAGCATTGAAAATATAAAATCCCTTGCAAGATTCAGAGGCAGTTGTGTTTGTACTGATTTTGCTGAAGCTTTTATGCTTTTAAGAGATGTTTTTTAGCTTAAGTCAATTATACTGCCTGTCGAATATTTTTTGTAAGTTTTACTTTACCTTTATGAGGAAATTATCATGGTCGACTGGAAAAAAGTAGCTGTAAATCCTGATGATTCAATAAAAAAAGTAGTAGATATAATTGATAAATCTGCAATACAGATTGCTCTTGTCACAGATGATGAAGGAAGGCTTCTTGGAACTGTTACAGATGGAGATATCAGGCGTGGTCTTTTAAAAGGTATCGGCCTTGATGAAAAAATTTGTGAGGTTGCAAATAAAAAACCTCATTTTGCAACTTCCAAAATGAATATTTCAGCAGTCAAAGCTTTAATGAAAAGATTTGGAATAAAACAGATTCCTGTTGTGGATGAAAATTCAAGGCTTATTGATTTAATTGTTTCAAAAGAAATTCTTGGCCAGAACCTGAAAGAAAATCCTGTTGTAATAATGGCAGGCGGTCTTGGTACAAGACTTAGGCCTCTTACAAATGACTGTCCAAAGCCTCTTCTTAAAATTGGAGGAAAGCCGATTTTGGAAATAATTCTCGATAATTTTATAAGTGAGGGTTTTGATAATTTTTATTTTTCAATAAATTACAAAGGGCAGATGATAAGAGATTATTTTGGAGATGGTTCTAATTGGGGTGTTTCCATAAAATATATAGAAGAAAATAAAAAGCTTGGCACAGCAGGCAGCCTGTCACTTTTAAATCAATCTATTAATAATCCAATAATTGTGATGAATGGAGATTTACTCACAAAGTTAAGTTTTAGCCAGCTTTTAAATTTTCATAAAGAGAATAATCACAAGGCAACAATGTGTGTTAGAAATTATGAAATGCAGATACCATACGGAGTAGTTAATATTGACGGATCAATTTTAAATTCCATTGAGGAAAAGCCTGTGCATAAATTTTTTGTAAATGCAGGAATCTATGTCTTAAACCCTGAACTTAAAAAGTTTATCCCTGAAAATGAATATTACGATATGACTGATTTATTCAGGGAAATTGTTGAAAAAAAATTAAAAACAGGTGTTTTCCCAATTAAGGAATACTGGGTTGATATTGGAAGGCTTCAGGATTTTGAAACAGCTAATTATGAGTATGCTCAGATTTTTTCAAACTGAATTGGAGATTTAAGTGTATAAAAATTTGAAAGTTCTTGCAGTTATACCAGCAAGAGGAGGGTCAAAAGGGGTTTTAAATAAGAATTTAAGAAAAATTAAAGGTAAAACCCTTGTTGAGAGAGCTGTTGATGTCGCACGTAAAAGTAAATATATTGACCACTTTATTTTATCATCAGACAGTGATGAAATTATTGAAAATGCCATGAAAGCAGGTTGTGACGTACCATTCAAGAGACCTGATTATCTGGCTAAAGACACTTCCTCAACTAATGATGTTTTGATCCATGTCTTGGAAAATGTAGAAAGCTATGATTTGTTAGTCTGTCTTCAGGTGACTTCACCTCTTGTAAATTCTGATGATGTTGATTCATGCATTGCCAAATGTTCTTTAGAAGGGGTCAAAGCCTGTATTTCCTCATGTATGCCTTCAAAAAATCCATACTGGATGTTCAAGCTTAAAAACGGTTTTTTCGATCCATTGATGGGCAGAGAGTTCTTTAATAAAAGGCGTCAGGATCTGCCTGATGTATATATTCCAAATGGTGCGGTTGCAGTTGCCTATGCAGACTGGTTTAAAGAAAACAAAAGCTTTTACTCGGAATATACAGCTTCCTATGTAATGCCTGCTGAAAGATCTTTTGATCTTGATACAGAATTCGATTTTTTATTAGTGGAAACATATCTTAAACAAAAGTCAAATAACAAAATCTCTTAATTTTTATAAGGAGTTTTTTTGGAAAATTCTATATATCAGAAAAATCTTAATGCCTTAAAACAAAAATATCCTGTATATTACGACAAAATTTTATCCCATGAAATTAATGACGTTGAGCTTGAGCTCAAAGAAAATAATAATTTTTATGGACTTAATGCCAATGTAAAAGGCCGAGGAATAGTAAATATAAATAATTCTGCTGTTCCAAAAGAAGAAGCAAAAGATATTGTTGATGACCTTGAACTTTCGGCAGGAGAGGTAAGATTTCTTGTTGGAATGGGCCTTGGCTATCTTTTAAAGGAAATTTCAAAAAGGGAAATTAAGCTCTTAAAAATTGTTATTATTGAACCTTATCTTTCTGTTTTTAAGAAAGCAATAGAGGTGCTTGACTTTAGTGAAGAAATTTACAGCGATAATGTTTATTTTCTTTTGGGGACAGAATTTAATCTTGCCCATGTTTTTTCCCAGAATAATTTTGATACAGCTTTATGGGTAAAAGGTGTAAAAATAAGTTTTTATGAACCTGAAAGAAAAATAGATCCTGACCTTTTTAATAATATTGCAAGTAGTGTGAGAGAACAGATTGGGCAATATAAAATGCAGGTTAATACTGTAGCTGGTACAGGGCCTGTTTTTTTTGAGAACTCAATGAAAAACCTCACGACCACTATAAATTCTGCTAATCTTTATTCAATTAATGAAATTTTTAAAGACAGCCCGGTTCTTGTCGTAGGTGCAGGCCCTTCACTTAAAGATGATATTGAAATAATTAAAAAATATCAGGACAGTATTGTAATATTTACAGTTGATACAGCTTTGCCGGTTTTATTAAAAAATGGAATAAAGCCTGATCTTGCGGGTGCGGTAGACTATCATAAAATATCTTATACAAAATATAAAGATTATCTTGAACAAACAAAAGATGTACCTTTTTTGTATCATAATGAATGTGGCAGTATGATAATTAAGCCGTATAAATGCCAGGCGAAGTTTTTTGTTACAACAAAATATGGCCTTTTCAGCAGACTGGCAACTAATTGGGACGGTTGGATTGATCCTCCAAGAATGGATGCTGTGCCTCATTTAATGTTATTTGCAGCATTGCTTGCAGGTGGCAGTCCTATTATTTTTTCGGGTCTTGATCTTGGTTATGTTGGCTTTAAATCCTATGCTGACGGATCATTAATGTCTGCAACACTTGATTTTAAATCTATAATCTGGGCCAAAGGCTATAATGATGAATTAATTGCCACTGCTAGTCAAATGGTCTCTCAGAGAATGATAATTGAGGATTATATTAAAAATTCAAATGTAAAGTTTTATAATTCAAGTAAAGGCGTAAAAATTAACGGAGCAGAACAAATTGAGCTTGAACCTTTGCTTAATAGTTTAAAATTAAATAAAATTTCAAAAAAAGACATAATTAACAAAGCATATCAGGAAAGCAGAAAACCTGATAAAAATCAGCTTGTTGAGGTTCTTGGACAGGAAATTGAACAACTTGTAAAGTTAAGGAAAAAATTTCGTAAAGGAAAAGAGCTGGCTGAAAAAACACAAAAAATTTCTCCCAAAAAAATAAATAATTATCCTCAAAAAGTAGGGGCTGTTTGTGATTATTTTGACAATGAATCCAAACTCCCTTTATCTGTTGCATCTGTTTCCCAGCTTTTGGCAAAAGACGAGCTTGATTTAAGATGTCTGGAATATAATATGAATCTTGAAATGGATGAATTTTCAGATAATGAAAAAGTTTTAAAGGAAATGGGATTTATAAAAAAATGGTTTGAATCAAGACAAAACTCAGTAAAAAAGCTACTTGATATTTATAAAAATTTAAAATCAAGGCTTGAAAATGAAATAGATTTGCAAAATAAAATTAATATTTCAAACAATGAAAAAGAAAAAAGCAGGCTTTTAACAAACCTTGGTGATGAATTTTTTGAATTTATGGATTTTGTTGATGCTGAAAATGCTTACAAAGAAGCTGTTAAATATGATGAAAATAATTTTTTAGCATATGCAGGTCTTGGCAAAGTATTCAGCAGGCTTTTGCAAACAAAAAAATCACTTGAGTTTTTTAAAAAAGCTGAACAATTAGCTCCCGAAAATAAAATGATAAAAAATCTTTTAAAACAGGAGGAAAATATTTGTGAAGAAAGACTTTCAGAAGCAAAATTATATCTTGACCAGGGGTTTAATGTTTATGGTGCTAATAACAGAACTCACTGGGCAATAAAAATCTGCAAAGAAGTTTTGGAATTGGACCCTGAAAATGAAAAAGCAAAAAAGCTTAAAAAAGCAGGAGAAGAATGGCTTGAATATCTTGAAAATAGAAATAAAGAATACCTGCCTGTCATAACTAAAGAATTAAAAGATGCTTTGTCATATATTGAAGAAATTTCTCAATTAGATTTAGATAAGGCGATAAATTTTATTGAGATTCTTTTAGCTCAAAATCCTGGAAATCCAAATATACTTGAACTGCTTGGCATTTATTATTTCAATAAAAAAGAAATATCAAAAGCAAAAAATTATCTTATTCAGGCATCTTCAATTTCAAATTCACCTTCACCCTATATTCACCTTGCCTTGATTAATAAATCAGAAGGGAATTATGAGCAGGCATTGTATCAGATAATTGAGGCAGACAGGCTTGCAGGTAATGTCTCAGAACTTAAAAAAGCCGTAGCAGAAGTATATATTCTTAATAAAATGTATTTAGAAGCTTTAAATTTTTATACTCAAGCCCTAAAAATTAATGGAAATGATGTTGAGGCTCTTCAAGGTCTTTACGAATGTAACATTCAACTAAGTAATTTTGAAGCTGCCAGCAGGATCAAGTCCTTGATTGATAAATTTAAAACTTAATAGGTGATATTTTGGAAATTGGATTTGTACATATTGGCATGATGAAAACAGCTTCAACATATATGCAAAATGTTTGGATGAATGAGCAAAATTATTCTCTTTCTTGGAGAGGCAATTTCGAGCTATTAGAGAATTTAAGAAATTCAGTAAAAAAGAATAAATTGAACCCTGATATTAAAATCAATATTCGGACCGATATGCCATATAAACAAGGTGAGAAAATTGTAATCAGCAATGAAGGCTTTTCATCGGCTTTTATGAATGAGCCTGAACACCAGAAAAAAATCCCACAATTTATTGATTTATCAAGTAGAGTACTTGGTAAAATAGCAACAATTTCACCAAACCTCCTTATTATTGTAAGGGAGCCTTATTCCTGGATAAAATCAGTTTATATTCAGGCAATAAAACAGGGCTGGAGTGGGACTGCACAGGAGTTTATTGATAATCAGGCAGATTTGATAGTCAATGGTCTTGATATGAGGTTTATATACAAATCTTATGCCAGATTTTTTAGAAATATAGTGGTAGTTCCTTTTGAACTGCTTAAAAAAAATGAATCAGATTTTTGGGAAGTTATATCAGATAAGTTTAATCTGCCTGCAATTTCTGTTAAAATTTCTCCTCTTAATGAATCTCTTGAGTTAGAAAAAGTTTATATACTTTCAAGGTTAAATGAAATTTCCAGGTTTATTGTTAAAGCCCTTAAAGCTTCAAAAACATATAATTTTATACAGGAAAAAGAGAAAATTTTAGGTTCTGTTACTAATGACGGGAAATGGGTTAATAGAAGATTTCTTGAACATGGAACAGAAGAAGAAATTAATGAAATAAAAAATATTTTAAATATAAGGTCTGTTCCTGAATCTTTTTTAAAGTTTATTCTCACAAATGAACAAAAAGAAAAAATAAATAATAATTATAATCTTTTTCTTAAAACATGCTCAACTAATCAAGACATCATCACTTTATACAATATGGTTTAATTTTAAAAATAATTGAAAAATTTTTTAAATTTCTTAAGGCATTTCAGTTTGTTTCCGATAAGTTTATTGAAACATAAGTGAAAGGAGGTAATGGCTCAAATTAATTTATTTTTTTAAGTCAGACAACTCAAAATAAAATGCAAGGATGCATTCTTTTTAAACAATTTCAAGGAGGAAACTCATGGGTCTAAGAATTAATACAAACATTCAGGCGTTGAATGCACACAAAAACCTTACTAAAACCGATAATGCACTAAGTTCATCATTGGAGCGTCTTTCCAGTGGTTTGAGAATCAACAAGGCTGCTGATGATGCATCTGGTCTAGCTATTGCTGATACTTTGAGAGCCCAGCATACAGGTATTGGTCAGGCAATTTCAAACGCCAACGACGGTGTTAACATTATTCAGATAGCAGATGGTGCACTTGAAGAATCAGTTAACATAGTCAACACAATCAGAACCAAAGCTATTCAGGCAGCTTCAGATGCTCAAAGTGATGCTTCAAGAAAAGCTATCCAGGCTGACGTTGACAAGCTTCTTGAAGAACTTAATATGATTGCTGAAACAACAGCTTACAACGGAATAAATCTTCTTGACGGAACCTTTGTTGATAAACAATTCCATATTGGTGCCTACAAAGACGAAACTGCTAAAGTTAATATTGGTAACGCAAGTGGTGAAGTCGTAGGTGCTATGGCTTATGCAAATACTGCAAGAGAAGCTGAAGCTGCTGTATCAAAGCCTTTTTTTAAGGGAGATGCTGTTTCAACAGATACTTTGGATGAAGCTGATTTAAGAATAAATGGTATTGATATAGGAGCTGCCCAGAAACAGGTATACAGCACCGGTACTCAGTCTGCAACAACAGCATGGGCAAAAGCAGCAGCAATAAATGCAAAAATCAATGAGACTGGTGTTCAGGCAAAGGCAACTACAGAAACTATTTTTACTTTTGATGGTGCAAATGTATCCTTGACAGTAAACGGAATGGGTTTTTCTGGTGATGCTCAGGGTATGGTTAATAAGATTAATAATGATGCGACAGCCAAATCCCTTGGAATCAGAGCTGAGTATATTGCAGATGGTAACAGTGGTGCTGTTAAGATAATAGGTATTCATGGTCAGGAATTATCTTTCACTGGTATTACAAATAAAGCTCTTGTAAATGGTATAAGTGTAACCGGAGTAGATTTTGCTGCACAGGGAACATTAACCCTTTCAAATGCTAGAGCTATGACCCAAGGTTCTGAAGGTATAACAGAAACTTCCTTAAGTGCAGGCGATTTAACAATAAATGGTATTGATGTTGCTCAAGGAGGCTCTCTTTCAATTAAAGCTGATGATGCAGATGGAACCTTGCTAAGTGCGATAAATAATAACGCAACTTTCCAGAAAATGGGAGTCAGGGCAGAATATGTGAGCCTTGACAATGGTTTAACTAATAGGATCCGAATTATTTCTGAAAATGAAGAACTTACTATTGGTGGGGTAGATCCAAGCAAGGTTGGTCTTGTGAAAGGTACTACTGAAGGTATTCAGACAAACGGTATTGTTTTGGAAGGTTCTGCAACAGATTCTGACAAAGTAAATGATAACTATCTTAGCAAAATTGGTTTTTCTGGTGCTCAATACGGCTCATTTGAATCCACTGGGGTTTCTAATGAATCTGGTAATGATACACTTGTTCTTTCCAGTGCCTATCTTAAAACAGACGCAGTCTCAACAGATGCTCTTGAGGAAGGTGATATTAGAATAAATGGAGTTGAAATAGAAGCTGCCCAGAAACAGGTATACAGCACCGGTACTCAGTCTGCAACAACAGCATGGGCAAAAGCAGCAGCAATAAATGCAAAAATCAATGAGACTGGTGTTCAGGCAAAGGCAACTACAGAAACTATT
>JAVERC010000037.1:0-33387 GCA_034007295.1 Desulforegulaceae bacterium
TGATCCTGAAGATATTGCACCAAGTATGGCTGTTGGTTTTACGATTAATCATATTGCTGCAGTTATTCTTCCTGCAATAGGCGGTGCATTATGGATGATAAATTATAAGATTCCTTTTATTGCAGGTGCTTTTTTAAGTTTTGTGTCTTTAATTGGAGTGCAGTTAATAAAAATTGAAAAAAATTAGTTTATTCTACTTGACTTAGTTTTATCTATGCTTAATTTGTATTCAAAGCAAATTACAGCTCACTTAAAAACATAAAGAGGTGTGAAATGGCAGAAAATAAAGTAGAAAACTACATTGAGACAAGAGAAGAACTTGAAAAAGGACATATTGACGTAAGAGAAAAAAATTTCAAGTGTGAAAACCCTGACCCTCGTTTGGGATGCGATCTTGGAATAGATGTCGCTGGATAATAACTACTCTTTCTTATAATATATAATAAAAAACCTCCGTATCGTTGACGGAGGTTTTTTTATTCATACCTTTTTAATTTAAAAAAAGTTCTGGTTTTGAAAAAATTTATATAATACTTAATATTATCAGGTTTTGAATTTTGATGAATGAACCCTGATAATATTTTTATTATTTGTCTTTGAAAAATATAAAACAGAAAATTTTAGTATTGAATTAAAAATAGTTATTTGCAAAAAATTAATTTTTTGTTTCAGCATAAAAAAAATTAATTTTTGAAATAATAAATTATTTTTAAAGATTAATTTTAAAACCTGGCACCAAAAGTGACAAATTTTTTGTTAAGTCTTAAAAATAAATATTTCTGGTGAAACTCAATGGCAGAAAACGATTTAATTGTAAAAAATTACGATAAAAAACTTAAACACTATATCAGGGTTTGTGAAAGAATACGATTTATACTTGAAGATATTCTTATTAAGGAAGGCCTTTACATAAATTCAATTCACAGCAGAGTAAAATCTAAATCAAGCCTTATAAAAAAAATTAACAGGCCTGATTCAGTTTATAAGGATTTGTCTGATATTACTGATATAGCAGGATTAAGAGTAACAACATATTTCAGCGAAGATGTTGACAGAGTTGCTGAAATTGTAAAACGAAAATTTATTATTGATACTGAAAATTCAATTGATAAAAGAGAAATCAAAGACCCTGACAGGTTCGGTTATCTTTCTCTTCACTATGTTGTAAGCCTTTCAACTTCAGATATGACAGGAACAGACTGTAAGTTTTTAAAAGATTTAAAGGCTGAAATTCAGATCAGATCAATTTTACAGCATGCCTGGGCAGAAATAGAACATGATCTTGGGTACAAAAGCAAATATTCAATACCATTTGAAATGAGAAGGCGGTTTTCAAGGCTTTCAGGTTTGCTTGAGCTTGCAGATGAAGAATTCAATAATTTAAGGTCTGAACTAAAAAAATATAAGGCAAAAATTGAAGAAGCTGAGTATATTGATAAATATATAGATAAAATTTCTCTTATAAATTTTATAAAAAGAAGTGATCTTATTAAAAATATTGATGAAGATATAAGCAAAAAAACAGGACTGGAGCTGGGCCATGAAGAATGGTTCATAGAATCACTTGTGGAAAAGCTCAAATTTGTCGGAATAATTGATTTTGAAAAGCTGATGATAAACCTTGGCAGATTATCTGAAGTAGTAAAAAAAATGGCAGAAGAGCATTTAAAAGGCAGGTCATCTTATTCAGCCATAAGTAATGGAGTTTGCATTTATTATTTATGTACAGTTTATCTTGCTGAAACAGGCGATATTGAAAAAATGAAAGGTTATTTAAAAAAATTCAGGCTTGGAAGCAACGAATCAAGGGAAAAATTTGCAGTAAAAATAATTGATAAATTTAAGTTTGTAAGTGAAGAATTTATTAAAAATTAATAAAAAGGCTGTCTTTTTTTAAGGCAGCCTTTTTTAGTTATTTTTTTTCTTCAAGCTCTGTTGTGTTGAAACTATAAGATGAAACAATTCCTTTGCTGGAAAATTTTATTAAAAGGTCTTTAGTAGAACTTTCACCAATTGATCTGTATTTGTAAAATCCATAAGTCCATGTTTTTTCGCCGTTTTCCATTCCTGTTCTCCATGGAGTTCCAAACATTTTTTCAATATCAGCCTTTGTTGTAACCCCTGTTTCAATTAAATTAACTTTGGATGAAGGGAAATCCTGTCCAATTGTCGCACATCCTGAAAAAATAAAACCAAAAACAATTAATAAAACCAAATTTTTTTTAAAGTTCATATAAACCTCCTTTTATCTGACTATTGCAAAACCAAATCTTATTGACTCGTTTCGTTCCTGATAATGAAGCAGTGACTCGGCAAGTGCATTTGTGTACTGTGCCTGAAAATATATATCAAAATTATTAAAAATTTTATGCATTGGATAATAAAAATCAACAATTACAGAACCGCCTTTACTTCCCCTGTAAAATGATGATTCCAAAAGAAAGCTGTCTGCCTTGCCTAAAGTCAGATCAAGTTCAAAGTAACCTCTATATTTTGGAAGGTCGCTGTTTGTATCATCTTCGTTGTTTACATATGTCCAGATTTTTGGAGAAAATAAAAGGCCATAAGGTGATTTATCTGCAAAAAACAAAAACATTGGTTTTATATAGAAAAAATTTGTACTTCTTGATTCGTCATTATCCCGTCCGTTTGATTCATGCTGAAGTCCTGTCTGCATGAAAAATCTGAATTTTTTATATTCAGGATTCATAATGTTTGGTGAAATAAAAAAAAATTCAGGTTTATAACTTGTATCCTTAAAAGGAATTGATTCAGATTTAAGATCCCAGAAAGAAGTCTGGGTATAGCCAAAATGGAAGCCTTTGAGCCAGGGATATTTTTGTCCTGTTCTGCTGTCATTGTCAAGAATCCTGTATTTAAAGCTCAGTTGAAATTTACTATCCTTTGGATCAGCTCCAATTAAAAAATAAATAGGTTTATATGGTGTAAGATTTTCAAGATAAGGCTGATAAAGATGAAGAATTGAATCATATGTTTTGTATGATTTTTTATCAAATTCAGAAGCCTTGACCGAAATAACTGAAAATTCTATTTCGGGGTAAAGAGAAGTTGAAATTCTAATTTCACCTTGAACAGAGGCAGGCAGGTTAAGCCTGTAATTTACAATTTTAAATTCATTTGTTTTAAGAATTAAATTTTGAGACTCAATTTCTTCAAGAGAAACTGCATTGGTACTTATAAATTTTGAATCAGTTGTAAGAAAACATTCCAGATTTTTTTGGAGTTTAACTTCTTTATCTTCATTTGATGTATTATAAAAATAAAGAGTAAAAAAAAGTTCGCCTCCCTGTTTAATTCTTGTCTGTGCAGGTACAGCAGCAGGAACAACATATGAAGCAGAACAATAATCAAATAAAAATAAAACAAGAATTAATGCAAAAAAAATTTTTTTCATGGATTATCCGTTTAATTGTTTAATTAAAGAAAGACTGTCAAGCTGTTCTTTTGTTACAGAGTAGAGCATGTCAACAAAATTTACATTAAATGAGCCTGGATTTTTTGAGATTGAATAAGCAAGTTCTCCGCAGATACCATAATATGCAAATCCGCAGGCACAGGCTTTTATAATTTCCTTTTCACACACAGAGCAAAATGCTCCAATAACAGCTGAAAGGCCGCATCCCATTCCAGTAACCTTTGTCATAAGAGGATTGCCGTTTTCTATTTGCAGCACCTGCTTTCCATTTGTAACAATATCCTTTTCACCGGAAACAGCTATAACTGATTCAGTTTTTATGGATATTTCCCTTGCACATTCTATGATTTCATTATTAATTTCATTAATTGCAGAATCTACACCTCTTGTCTTTATAGTTTCATTGGAAAGGGAACAGATTTCAGAAATATTACCTCTTAATACATTTATATTAACTTCGCTTAAAATTTTTTTAACAGTTTCTGTTCTGTAAGATGTAGCACCAGAACCAACTGGATCAAGTATAACAGGAATATTTTTTCTGTTTGCGGTTTTGCCGGCCTTTATCATTGCATCAACCCATTTTGGAGAAAGAGTCCCAATATTAAGTACAAGTGCATCTGCATAGGATGCCATTTCTTCAACTTCTTCAATTGCATGTGCCATTACCGGAGAAGCTCCAAGAGCAAGAAGAATGTTTGCAGAAGAATTCATTACCACAAAATTTGTAATATTATGAATTAATGGGGATTTATTTTTTATTTTTTCATGAAAAAGAGCTGTATTTTGATTTATTTCCATTTTTTCCTCACACTTAAAAGATCTGTTTTAAAATGATAAATGTAAAAAGATATATAGAAAAATATAATTTTATTTGTTTGTTTACAAATCTTTTTTAAGAAATTATTGAGTTTAGGTTTAGGGAATCTTTATTTTCCTGGAAACTTCAATTCAGGTTAAACTTATATTAGTGGTTGGCCGAAAACGAAAATTTTTTGCTCAGTTTAAGGAAGATGAAAAATTTAACCTTTAGGATACATGGAGTATTTTGAGGATTAAATTTTGAATCTGACTTAAGAATGGACAAAAAAGTCCGTTTTCGTTCATCAACTATATTAGTAAGTGCTCTATAACATTGTCTGAAAAAATGTCTAAATGATTTAGGGTCAATGTTTTGTCGTTGAAACAGACTCAAGATATTATATTCTGCTATGACAATATGGTAATTATATAAAAAATCATCCATATCTATATAAATAATTTTCATTGATTATGTACTCCTAAAGCATAAAAGTAAGGTTTAAAACTGTCTTCAACTATTTCAGCAGTAAGCTGTAAAAAAGGTTTATAATCATTTTTAGTGTGAGCAAGGTCAAGAAATTCATAGTAAGTTAATCTTTTTTCCACAGGTAAAATAACAGAAGGAAAATCACTCTTCATCAGTTCCAGATTCATTAAAAGTCTTGCAGTTCTTCCATTTCCATCTATAAATGGGTGGATTTTTACAAAATCAACATGAACCCTTGCCGCTTTTTCCACAGGATGCAATTTTATAAAATTGCTTTTGTATGTTTCTATAAAGGATTCCATTAAATAAGGAACCTGAGTAAAATCCGGAGGAACATGGCTTGCACCAGAAATAATAACATTATTTTTTCTGTATGATCCTGCATTTTTATCATCTATATTTTTTAATATTAACTGATGAATTGATTTTATCTGCCATTGAGATAGAGGCTCATTTTTTTTTACCAGATCTTCAACAAAAAAAATTGCTTCTCTGTGATTTATAACCTCAAAGTGTTCTCTTATTGTTTTACCACCAATGGTAATTCCTTCCAGAGCAACTTTAGTTTCTTTGAGAGTGAGGGTGTTGCCTTCAATTGCATTGGAATTGTAAGTCCATCTTAGAACAAGATCTTCATGAAGATTTTTAAGAACTTCAGAAGGTAAGGGCCTGAAAGAATCCAGTTTTTTCTTGAGCTTATCAATTTTTTTAAAATTTAAATCCGGCATAAGTTTTACCTATATTTCATTTTGTAATATATTGGTTACTTCATCTCCTGTTATTCCAAGATAGCACATGGTTACAGCGGGGTTTGAATGATTGTATCTTTTACACAAAATTTCCCAAGAGACTCCAAAGTGGGTTCTTTGTATATATCCAAAAGTTTTTCTTAAAGTATGGGTTCCATAATTGCCTTTAAGATTTATGGAGCCAGTCCAGTCTTGAATTAACTGCCATGCACGTTGCTTGGAAATAGGTTTATTATAACCTTGTCTGCTTTTAAAAATAAAAAAATCATCTTCAGGATTTTCATCTTTTAAAAAATTATTAAAAGCCTTAAAAACTTCTTTATTTACATAGACTATATTATTTTTTCCAGTAAATTTGAAAATATGATTTGCGGTGATCAATCAAACACCTTTATTATTGCTTTTATAAAAATAAATAAAAATAAAAAAGCCAGGTTAAGTAAGAATTTTTTTACTAAAGAGGTACCTGTAATGATAGATATAAAAAAAATTGCTGCAAAAGGTGAGGACAGTAAAAATCAGTTTAAAGAGGATATAAAAAATGCAGATTCTCTTGCTGCAGAAATGGTAGCCTTTGCAAACTCAGAAGGGGGGACTATATATATAGGTATAGCAGATGACTGTTCGATTCCAGGACTTGACAAAAAAGATGCAGTTCGAATTAATCAGCTCATAAGTAATTCTGCAAGTCAGCACATAAGAAGTCCCCTTACAGTAAGTACAGAAAATATTCTTCTTGATAATGATAAAATTGTAATTGCAGTCAAGATTCCAAAAGGAATAGATAAGCCTTATTTTGATAAAAACGGGGTGATCTGGCTGAAGACTGGCTCTGACAAAAGAAGGGTAAATTCTAAGGAAGAGCTAAGAAGACTTTTTCAAAGTGTTGATCTTCTCCATGCAGATGAAATACCAACTAAGGCAGGAATTGATATACTTGATAAATTAAGTTTCAGAAGTTTTCTTAAAAAAATATATAAAATGGATTTGCCTGAAAATAATGAAGAAATCCTTACTCTTTTAAAAAATATGAACCTTGCAACTGAGGAGGGGACGTTAAATTTAGCAGGAGTGCTCCTTTTTACAGAAAATCCCCAGTGGATCAAACCTGAATTTACTGTCAAGGCTGTAACCTATCCCGGAAAAGATATTTCTGTTTCAGAGTATCTTGATTCTGAAGATTTTTTTGGGCCTTTAAAAAAACTCTTTGATGATTCTCTTGCATTTATAATGAGGAATCTAAAAAAAATTCAGGCAGGAAGAAGTGTGAATTCAACTGGAGTTTCTGAAATCCCTGAGATTGTTTTTGAGGAAATTTTAGTTAATGCTCTGATTCACAGAGACTATTTTATAAGTGCAGGAATAAGGATTTTTATTTTTGATGGCAGAATAGAAATAATAAGCCCGGGACACCTTCCAAATCATCTTACAATTGAAAAAATAAAAGCAGGCAATTCAAATATAAGAAATCCTATCCTTGCATCTTTTACAGCAAAGAATCTTCTTCCTTACAGAGGACTTGGTTCAGGAATCAGAAGAGCTTTGGAAGAATGGCCTGAAATTGAGTTTATTGATGATAGAGCAGGGTGCACCTTTAAAGCTGTAATTTACAGGAAAACGGATATTGCATCTTTAAAGTCAGATGAAGTTGAAGACAAGTCAGATTTAAAGGTGCATAATGGTGCTGATGGTGCATCTTTAAGTGCATCTTTAACCGATTTACAGGTGCAAATTTTAAAATATATCAAAAATAATCCAGAGGTTTCCTATAATGATATGGCAAAAAGATTAGAAAAAGACCGAACAACTATTATGAGAAATATTCAAAAATTAAAAGAAAAAAAGATTATTATTCGTGTGGGGTCTAAAAAGACAGGGTACTGGAAAATAAATGAATAAAATTAGATATTTACAATCCGTTTTGGTCTGTTTATCTGAGTGCTAATTAATTAAGTATTTTACTTAATTTTATAAATTTAGGGGGCTATTTACAAATTAGATAATTTGCTATAAACCTCTTTTAAAAGAACCTCAGTCAAAAATACATTTCAGGAGACTTATAATGTCTAGTATTGCTACTTATATTGCACAGGCTGATAATTTAAGATTTAAGCTCTTAGCAATTACAGGAACAAATATAACAAAAAAAGAAAAGATTCTTGATTATCTTGTGTCCGATAATTGGGTAGAAGTAGATGTAGGTAATGAGCTTATTGAAATAAGTAATGAGATTGACAATGCTGATGGAAAATCAGAACTTGACCTGGTTACTTCAATAAAGGAATGGTTTAATTCCAAACCTAATAATTTAATACTGAAAAATGCAAATATTTTATATCATGATTTATTTTTAAAAATGTCTCCGGTTGGAGCTTTTAAATATAATTCAAGGAATAAAAATTGCGTCATCTTCCTGGAAGATGAAAAAAGACTTGGAAACAGGCTTTATTATGGGAATGTTGGAAGTGAGGAATATTTTGATCAGGATATAAGAGATATTCTGATGATTGATATTGATGAAATAGATGAAAATTTTGAAAAAAAACAAAAAGCTGAAGTGATAACTGATATTGATAAGCTCGATCCAAATGCCATTGGTCGGTATTTTCAATTTAACCAGATTAAAGATGTTGTTGATGTTGATTCTGACATAAAAGAAGAAAAAAACAGAATAGATATAATTTCAAGTTATGTGATTTCTGAATCTCTCGAAAAACAGATTCTGGAATTTTTTGATAATATAAAGAAAGCCAATCATAAGGCCAATACTATAATTGGTAATTATGGAAGTGGTAAATCCCATCTTATCTCTTTCCTGGTAAGTCTTATTTCCTCACCGGAGCTCGGAAAGTATATAGAAAATGAAAAAGTTCAAAATGCTGTTTCTGAAATAGGGCGAACATTTTTTACAGTACAATTTGAATTGCAGGCTGTTCAGGTTCCATTAAGATTCTGGTTTTTCGATAAAATAAGAAAACAATTAAAAGCAAAGTATAATATTGATATCCCAGAATTTGATCTTGAAAATAAAGATTACGATGACAAAGAAAATATTTTTAAAATTAATGAAATTATTAAAGAAAATGAACCTACAGCCGGTCTTCTTGTTGTAATAGATGAAGTTTCAGACTTTTTGGCTTCTAAACCTCAGGAACTGATGAAAGCCGATCTTCAGTTTCTTAGAGTTCTTGGCCAGGTTTCTACAGATCCGGATCAAGACATTATGTTTATTGCTTCCATGCAGGAAGATATATTTTCAAGTCCAAAGTTTAAAAATGTTGCTTCTGAATTTTCAAGGGTAGCAGAGAGGTTTCTTCCCATTATTATCCATAGGGAAGATGTAAAAAAAGTAATTGCAAAAAGGATTATACCCAAAACCAACGAACAAAAACACAAGCTTGAACAGGAACTTTTGGCTTTCGGAAAAAAAATTGAATCTGTGTCAACAAAAATTGATGATTTTGTAAACCTATTTCCCCTTACACCTTTTATAATAGATGTTTTTAATAAACTTCCATATTTTGAAAAAAGAGGTGTTATTCAGTTTGCAACAAGTGAAATCAAATATCTTCTTAATAAAGAATTCCCTTATTTTATAACCTTTGAAAGAATTTATGACATTCTTGCAGAAACACCTGATAAAAAGAATCTAGAAGAAATATATTCAGTAAAAAAGGTTATGGATATTATAGAACAGAAAATTTTAACAATGGATGAAAAATATCAGGAAGATGCTTTAAAAATTTCAAAGGCTCTTGCTGTTTATTCTCTATGGCCGGATTATCAAACAGGAACATCTCCCGAAGAACTTGCAGAACATTTAATGATAATGCCTCAAAATAAAGCTTTTTCTGCAAAAGATTATGTTGCTGTTGTGGTAAAAAAAATAAGGGAAGCAACGGATCAGCAATATATAAAACTTATAGAAGATAAAGAATCTGGAAGAAAAATATTTAAATTTGATACAAAAACTGGTGTTGATCCCGAAGAAAAAATTAAGCAAAAAACAGCAAGTGTTTCAGATGATGAAGTTGAAGCAGAGTTTTTTATACAGCTTGAAAGACTTCTCGATCTTGAAAAGGTAGAAAATACAGATGACGTTTTTTATGATGAATGCTCATGGTCAACAAATAAGTCTTTTAGAAAAGGATATGTTTATTTTTGTAAAAAATTTTCATCCTTTAAAAAGTTACCGGAAAGGGATTATTCAATAGTTTTTATTTCTCCATATATAGATGATTGTCAGCATAATTTTTCAGATATAGAGCTAAAGATAAAAATACCGCTTCCCAGTGCAGAGCATGTTGAAAGGTTTAAAGATATTGTCGCAATAAGAAATCTTATAAACTCAGGTTTTCAATCTACTCTAATGAAGAAAAAATTGGAGCAGAGGATATCAGGCTCTTCAGGACCAAACAAAGGGGTTGGTATTTCTCAAACACTTTCAAAGCTTTTTAGAAATAATTCAGAAGTTTATTTCAATGGAAAAGATGAAAAACTTATAAACCATGTAAAATCAAATGGTTCTATCCCTGAGATGATAGATGACCTTAAGACTTCGATATTTGATTCTTCATTTTGCAGCAAATATCCTCTTCATCCTAAATTTGCCATAAATTTGTCTGATACAAATATAGAAAAGACCCTTTCTGATACTGCATATGACCTTATTAAAGGAAATTTAAACGATATATCAGTAAATACAAAAAACTTTCTTAAATCGGTTGATATGATTGACAGCTCAGGTTTTCCAAATGCACTTAATTCAAAGCTTGGAAAGCAGATTTTAGCAGCTGTTTCAAAAAATAATACAAAAGTAACAGATATAGAAAAAGAGATTATATGGGTTTTTGGAGCAGGGGACTATGGTCTGGAAAAGGAATTTTTATACCTTGTTCTTATTCTTTTAACTGTCCAGGCAAAGGTTTATCTTCAGATTGCAGGAGGAGATAAAATTGACGTTAATAATATTGGGGAAAAATTTAAATCCCTTAAAATGTTTGAAACTGTAAAATATGTAAAAACTTATAAGGAATCTTTTTCTTATGATTTTGCACAAAAAATTATATATAGTTTTGGACTTAACGGAGCAAAAATTGGTGTTGAGGAAGAAAGACTCAATATCTTCAATGATTATAAGACGGAAATAAAAAATTTTATTGCAAAATTCAGAAATCTTACAGACATTTTAAAAGAGCTTAAAAATAAAAGCACCATTTATATTGATCCTGTAAAAATTGAGGAAAATTTATCCGATATTTTTGATATTGACTGGAATAAATTTGATATTTCAAATCCAACTCAGTTTTCCAAAATAGAAGAATATCTTTCTAAGAAAAATAAAGATGAAAATTCAATAAAAATAATGCTGGATAAAACAGAGAATGTTATTGATGCTTTAAACCTTTATAATAGTAAACTTCACTCGGGAATGGTTTATGTTTCAGAAGCTTTGAATCTTCTTGATAAAAACAATTCTCTTATTGCAGACAATGAAAAATTTGATCAGCTTAAAAAAATTAAAAAAGACATAGAAGATATTCTTTCAGATTTTGAAATGTTCCTTGAAAGGTCACACAGGAATTCCTTAAAAGGTAAAATTGACCAATTTAAAAAAATATATATTTATGATTTTTATCTGTTTTTGCACAAAGAATATGTTGGTGAAAATTTATCATGGGAAAATCTTGAAAATTATAAAACTAGCGAAATTTTTAAAAAAATTAATTTGTTAAAAAATATTACCTGTGTTTCTTCAAGTAAGCTTAATTTAAAAATAGACGGCTGGAGCAGGCTTAATCAATATAAATGTTTAAACCATGATTTGGAAAACCAGCTTCAGGATAATATAAAATGTTCAAGATGTACTTTCCCTGATAACCCCCAAGACGGTAAATATTCAAAGCTTGCCAATGAGCTTGATTCCATTAATGACGAGCTAGAAGAATTTTATAATAGTTTTGAAAAATCTATTATAAAAAATATAAGGGAATACAGAGATAATATTCAATTTCTTGAAGATGATAATTCAAAAGAAAGTATTAAGTACATATTAGATAATAAAAAGCTTCCAGATTATATAGATAATAATCTTATAAAGGCAATAAACAGTCTTTTTAAAGAGATAGATATTATTGAATTAGACCCGAACAAAGATATAATTCAAAAAATATTTCCAAAGGAAGATATGATCTCTTTTGAAGATTTAGAAAATGCTTTTTCAGAGATAAAAGATAATATCTTAAAAAATAATCAGGATAAAAAAAGTATAAGAATTAAAATTAAATTGGAAAAAATAAATGAATAAAAAAAATATAGAACCACTTGAAAATTTACTTGAAAAACTAAAATCAAACCCGGGTTTTCCAAAAGGAAAAGATGAAGATATATTGGCTTTGTCTGATCCTCCATATTATACAGCCTGTCCAAACCCTTATATAAACGATTTTATAAAGGAATATGGAAAACCTTATGATGAGGAAAATGATGATTATGAAAGAACACCTTTTGTAGCTGATGTAAGTGAGGGGAAAAATGACCCTGTATATAATGCTCATTCATACCATACAAAAGTTCCTTATAAGGCAATAATGAAGTACATCGAGCATTACACAGATGAAGGAGATATTGTTTTTGACGGTTTCTGCGGTACAGGCATGACAGGTGTAGCAGCTCAGATGCTTAACAGAAAAGCAATTTTATCCGACTTATCCCCTGTAGCAAGTTTTATTGCATATAATTACAATTCTAAAATAGATTCTGATGAATTTAAAAAAGAAGCTGAAAAAATATTAAGCCAGGTTGAAGAAGAATGCGGCTGGATGTATGAAACAGAGCATAAAGATGCGTCCTTTGATATATTTAAAAAAAATGCTTCCAAAGAAGATATAAGTGCAAAAGGTAAAATTAACTACACAGTATGGTCAGATGTTTTTATCTGTCCTTTTTGTAACTCAGAGCATGTTTTCTGGAAAGAGGCTGTTGATAAAGAAAATGGTAAGGTTTTAAAAGTTTATAAATGTCCTGAATGTGATGCTGAAATAAAAAAAACAGACTGCAAAAGGTCTGAAACTCTTTTTTTTGATAAAATTTTAGGAAAAGAGATAATCCAGGCAAAGCAGGTGCCTGTTTTAATTAACTATACCTTTGGAAATAAAAGATTTGAAAAAGCACCTGATGAAAAAGATTTAGATGTAATAAAGAAAATTGATGAAAGTGATATTCCTTATTGGGTTCCACATGAAAGAATGCCTGAAGGTGATGAATCAAGAAGAAATGACAGAACTGGTATAACTCATGTTCATCATTTTTATACAAAGAGAAATCTTTGGATTTTAGGGTGTTTATATAACAACATTAAAAGTATAAATTTTAGAGTACTTTTACTTTTTGAATCAATTGCTGGTCAGCTTTCTAATAAACTTTCAAGGTTTAATTTAGGAAGACGTGGTAATGGGCCTGTTTCAGGGACCCTATATATATCTTCAATGACAGCTGAAACTAATGTTTTCAATGTGATCCGAAATAAACTTAATAATTTTATTTCTGCATTTGGTACACTTAAATCTATGGAGTCAAATAGTGCTATAAGTACTTCTTCATCAGAAAAGATTTGTATTAAAAATAACTCTGTTGATTATATTTTTACAGATCCTCCTTTTGGCAGCAATTTAATGTATTCTGAGCTTAATTTTTTATGGGAATCATGGCTTAAAGTATTTACAAACAATGAAAGAGAAGCTGTTATAAATAAATCCCAGGCCAAAGGTTTATCTGAATATTCTGAACTTATGTACAAATCTTTTAAAGAATGTTTCAGAGTATTAAAGCCTAATAGATGGATAACTGTTGAGTTCCATAATTCAAAATCAAATATTTGGAATGCAATCCAGGAGTCTTTATTAAAAGCAGGTTTTGTTGTTTCAAATGTTTCTGTGCTTGATAAAAAACAGGGAAGTTTCAAGCAGGTAACAACATCCATGGCTGTTTCAAAGGATCTTGTTATTTCAGCTTATAAACCAAAGGAGGAATTTACTAAAAGATTTCTTGAAAATGCAGGACATGATCTTGAAAAAGAATTTATTAAAATGCATTTATCCCAGCTCAATATTGAGCCTTCTGTTGAGCGTACAGAGCAGATGCTTTATTCTAAAATGCTTTCTTATTATGTTTTAAGGGGATACAGCATAAAATATAATTCTTCATCTTTTTTTAAAATGCTCCATGAAAATTTTATAGAAGCAGACGGTTTCTGGTTTAACCCTGATCAGTTTGGTGAATATCAGGAGTATAAAAAAGAAACAAAGCTAAAAGATATAGAAGACGGTTTTTCCAAAAACATGATATTTTTTGTTTCTGATGAAAAGTCTGCAATTATCTGGCTTAATACCTTTCTTGACATACCTAAAAATTATTCTGAAATTCTCACAGGTTTTAACAAGGTTGCAACATCAATAGATGATGATATGCCTGAGCTTGAAAATATATTAAATGAAAACTTTATTTTGGAAGACGGTAAATACAGAAGGCCAAAAACTGAAAAAGAAAAAGTACCTGTTGCTGAAAAAAGGGAAAAAGCTCTTTTAAAAGAATTTGAATCTCTTCTTTTTGAAGCTCAAAATACAAAAAGGAAAAAAATTAAAACTTGTAGAAAAGAGGCTTTAAAAGCAGGATTTAACCATTGTTATAAAAAAGAAAGATTTAAAGATATTCTTTTAGTAGCTGAAAAGCTGGATAAACAAATTATAGAAAACAATTCTGAAATTAGCGAATTTATCGAAGTTGCTGAACTTAAACTTGAAGGTCTTTAAAAATTAATACAGGTATTTATCATGTCTGATAATGTTTTAAATGTTGGTAATAAAGTTACAAGCCAAATTTATAAAGACAGCGGTATTGGCACAATCATTGGCTTTTCAGGTTTTGAAGATGAATTTATAGAAGTATTTTTTGAAACAGGAAAAAAAATTGTTTGCAGAGCCATGGATCTTCAAATTGTTACAGATCCTGTTTCTGCATTGAAAAACTCTGAAATTTCTGATCCTGATTCTTTTATATGCAGATTTATCTCTCTTGTGCTTCAAGGCTCACTTACAGAAAAATCTTTGATTTCTTCTTTAAATTATAAAATTAAGCCACTTCCACACCAGCTGCTGGCAGTAGATTTTGTTATGAACAGATTTAAACCAAGGTGTCTGATTGCAGATGAAGTTGGTCTTGGTAAAACCATAGAAGCTATTCTTGTTTATCAGGAGTACCGTTTAAGAGGGATGGCAAAAAGAACTATAATTATTGCTCCCTCCGGCCTTGTTCTACAGTGGCATGAAGAGCTTGTTTCAAAATTTGATGAAACATTTGTTATTTATAATACCGAGTATGTAAAAAATCTTAAACAGAGTTATGGTGAAAACACAAATGTATGGAAATTAAATGATAAGATTATAGTTTCCATGGATACAATAAAGCCTTTAAAAGTAAACAACAGCTTTTTATCAGAAAAAGAGATAAATCGAAGAAACTGGCATAATAAAAATATGTATGAAGATCTTATAAATGCCGGTTTTGATATAGTTATTATAGATGAAGCTCATAAACTTTCTAAAAAAAATGATCAGGCAGAATCTTTAAGATTCAAACTTGCTAAAAAATTAAGTTCCGTGGTTCCTGTTTTTATTCTTTTAACAGCAACACCCCACCAGGGAGATGAAGATCTTTTTTTTCACCTTTTAAAACTGGTTGATCCCGTTCTTTTTTCAGATAAATCATTTTTAAAGCCAGAGCTTGTTAAAGAAGTCTGTGTAAGGAATAAAAAAAGAGCTGTTGTTGATTTTTCGGGTAAAAGAATTTTTAAGCACAGAATAACTTCCACAAGAAGTATCAACCGAACTAAAAATGATAATGGCGATGAACTTTTTCTTTATGAGCTTGTAACCAATTATGTTTCAACCTGTTATAATATGGCGGTTAATAAAAATAATCAGTTTTTAATTATGCTTGTAATGCTTTTTCAAAGAATTGCTTCAAGCAGCAGTTTTGCAATTGAAAAATCCATGAAAAAAAGAAAGTATTTTCTTGAGAAATTTTCTTTGGAAAATGAAGCTGAATTAAATAACGGAATAAGTGAAGATCCTGAAGAAGATGATATTTTTTCTAAAACTGCTTCAGTTTCAACTGAAGATATAGAAAATGAAATTAAAATAGTTGATGAATGTATTAAAGCAGCTGAAAATGTAAGTTCTTCTTTTAAAGATAAAAAGTTTAAAGTCCTTGTTGAACTAATTGAAGAAATAATAATAAGGGAAGATAATCCGGATCAAAAATTTTTAATTTTTACGGAATTCAGGCCAACTCAGGATGCGATAATAAGTTATCTTGAGAATTTCGGTTATTCATGTGCCTTTATAAACGGTTCTTTATCAAGGGAAGGCAAGAATGAGCAGGTTGGTCTTTTTCGGGATGAAAAACAGATTATGGTTTCTACTGATGCTGGTGGTGAAGGTATAAACCTTCAGTTTTGTAATTGCATAATAAATTTTGATCTTCCATGGAATCCTTCAAGACTAGAACAGAGAATAGGAAGAATAGACCGTATCGGTCAGAATAAAAATTCTTTTATATTTAATTTCAGACTTACAGATACAATAGAAGACAGGGTTAGGGAAATTCTTGAAACTAAGCTTGAACTTATTAAAGATCAGTTTGGTGATGATAAGTATGCAGATGTGCTTGATGTTCTTGAAGATGAATTTTCTTTTGATAAAATTTATATAGATGCTGTTAATGCAAGAGAAAAAGAAAGCCACGAACTTGATATCTACGCATCAAAAATATTTAATAGAGCAAAAGATGTTCTGGAAAAGGGTGATCTTCTTATTCCTTTTTCTGAAAGTGATGAAAAAAAGGCTGAAAAGCTTATAAATAACAGCAGCTATTTAATTAAAGAAATGGTTTTTTCTTTTCTTAGGCAAAAGAAAATAACTATAAATGAATACAAATCTAAAAATGGACTTTTTCATTTTAAAAATCCATTTTCAGGAAATGAATACAAGCATCTTACTTTTGATCCTGAAATATCATTTGAATCAGAAAAGTATGACCTGGTAAACCTTGAACATTTCTTTTTTAAAAAAATTAATGAATTTATAAAAAAATCTGACAGTTTTGGCAGGGTGTCTGCCATTAAGCTTGATATAAATAAATTTTCCGGAATTAAAGGGTATTGGTTTGTTTTTATTCTCACAATTACAAATAATATTGATAAAAAATATTCAACTCCTGTTTCGGTATTCATGGAAGATGAAGATTTTAATAATTACAGAATCAGTTTGTATCTGAATAAAGGAAATTTAAATAATTGTACAATAGTACAAAATTTTAAATGTAAGGATCAAATTGATTTGATTTATAAATCTGCATTTAGTCATGCAAAAGAAAAGGGTGAAGAAATATATCTTGCCAAAAAAATTGAATGGATTGAAGAGATTGAAAACTATGAAGAAAAAGCCAAACAATATTTTGAGCACAGACAAAAGCTCATTGACCAGATAAAAGTCGAAAACATACGAGAAGCAAGATTTAGAAAAAATAATGAACAGCGTGCAAAAGAAGTAGAGCTTCTTGAAAGAAAAAAAATAATTGTTCCTGATTTGAAGCTTGAACAGGTTGCTTTTGTTGAGTTTATATAATTGATAAGGACTTATTTTGAATTGGGCAGAATATCTATTTGATTTTTACATAAAAGACAATGTTTCAGACAAAAAGATTATTTTGAGTGATAAAGCCTTTATCTGTAACAATAAAGAATTTTTAAACTTTATTAAAAGCAAAGGATTTAGTTTCAATGTTTCTGCCTCTTCGAAAGAGTTTATAAAAGCTGTTCATTCAGAAGTCGATATTATAATTTGTGATTACAGGAACGGAAAATTTTCTGTTTCAATTGCAAATAGTTTTTCTTTTCCTGTTATTGAAATGAATTATAATAATCTTCCTTTTAATATAGATGCCTTTCTTTTTGAAAGTATTGATTTTAATGACTTGCAAATTCTTATGAATTTTTCTTTACATAATCCAGATATTTTTATCCATGAGGTGAATTACAAATCCATATTAGATAGCGAGATAAAGAAAAAAAATGATGAAAATATAAAAGATTATATAAAAGTCTTTAAAGGTGTAATAGAGAATTCTAAAAATTTAACTTATGATGATATTCTTGAAATTGGAATAAAATGGGGTGATTATATTTTTACCTGTTATGAATCAGGCTATACTCCAGATTTTACTTTTTTGGAAAAGTTGGATTCCATTGTTTTGAATTTTATTATTACTTCAGGTCTTAAAAATATTGCTTTTGAACCTCTTAAAAATTTTAAATCTGTTGAAAGAATATCTGGTTATTTATCTAAAAATTTTAATACTAAAACAGCTCTTTTATGTTTTGACGGAATGGGAGTTGCTGAATGGTTTTTGTTAAAAAAATATTTAAATGATTTTTCCTTTATAGAAAAACCTGTTTTTTCAATGATTCCATCTGTTACCAGAATTTCCAGATTTGCAATATATTCTGGTAATATAGAAGAAATTTACAATTCCAAATCTCCAAATGAAGAAAAAGCTTTTAAAGAAAGATTTAATAACGGAGTCTTTTTAAGAAATAAAAATAAAATTACAGATGATTCAATTCTTGGATTTAATTTTATATCAAAGATTTATAATATCTTTGATGATACCGCTCATTCAACATTAGTGGACTCTGATAATTTTTCTAAAAACAGATACTTTAAAATTATTGAAGAATATCTTTATGGTTCGGGTATAAAGGATGAAGTAAAAACACTTATTAAAAACGGATATAAAATTTTTTTCTGCTCTGATCATGGTTGCACAGTCTCTCAAGGTAATGGATACAGGTTTGAAAAATATCTCATTGATTCTTTTTCCAAAAGAGGAACAATAATTAAAACTAACTCTTTTCTAAATAAAGGTAATTATTTCATCTATAATCCTGGCAATGGTTTAGATATCAAAATTGTACTAGCACCTCCTTTAAAAATGTTTGCAAATATGGATACTTTTGAGATAACACATGGTGGCGTTGGTATAGAAGAAATTGTAATCCCTTTTATTGAGGTAGAAGAGAAGGTTTAAATTATATGATAGGATTAGACAGGCCTGTTAAACCAGAATGGATTTATCAGCTTTTAAATATTATAAAAGTTGGTACTAAGCCTTCTGAATACAATGAAGTATTTGAAAATATTGCTGTTGAATTAACAGGAAAAGAAGGAAAGAGAAAAGTAAGAACAATAATATACAGAAATTTTATTTATTCTTTTCAAAAGACAAAAACAAAAATCGAACCAAATATTTTTATAGAATTAAGCAATAAAAAAGACCTAAATTTTTTAAAACCAATTTTTCTTGCTAAAATTCTTTTTGATTATGATATCTGCAGGTTTGTTGTTCCAAAGTTTTATTTATTAAAAAATGATAAAAATGAAATAAACTTAAGCCTGATTTCCAAAAAAATGGTTCAGGAATATGGTGATCGTGATGTTGTAAAAAGATCTGTGCGGTCATTTATTAAAACCCTTTCTTTTTTTAACTATATTACCTTAAAAGACAAATCTATAATTATTTTAAATGAACCAATTGATATTTCTACTGACCAGTGGTCATTTATTATTCAGCTGTATTCAGAATTTTTTTTAAAATCAAAATTTATTGATATTGAAAATTTTCACCAGGATTTATTTTTTTATTTAAACAAAGATTCTTTTTATGAATGTATAAAAGAAAATCATGGGGAAAAATGGGAATATATAAGAGATCATTCTAGGAATATTTTAATTTTTAAATAATTTTTAGTAGTTTTCAAAATCTGCGTCATGTTTCAGCATCAACGGTTACACAAAAAGAGGTTGAATTTGGTTTGCTATTTTCTTTTACGGTTTTTTATTTTTTTTAGTAAAGCCTTTTTGTTTAATAAATATATATAAATTAAATTTTATAAATATTTAAATAAAGAGATAAAAAATGAAACTATCTTTAAAAGAAAAAGAGTATATTTACAAAAAGTTATGGGAAACAAAGTTGAAAAACGAACTTTGTAAAAATAAAACTTTAATACAACAAATTGCCAAAACAAGTGCAGTTATACTCAAATAATAATCAGAGTTTGCGTACAGTGTTTATTGTTATATTTATTTTTGAGATTTTAACTATTGTTCCTGATAAGAGAGATGTTTTTATTTTTTCTCCAGACTAGCTAAAAAATATTTTCAAATTAAATAAAAAAAAGGTGATTTTTGATGGAAAAAATAATTTTCAAGAAAAAAATTTAAGGTACCTTTTTAAATTTGCAACTTGTTGATTTTATTAGATAAATTGATTTTTGATGGTGGAGGCGCCGGGAATTGAACCCGGGTCCGGGGAAGTTCCACAAAGACTTCTACATGCTTAGTCTGTAGATTTAATCTTGCAGCCAAAACCTTTTACAGACAGAAGTTTTTGACTGCCAGTCCGCTAAATTTAATCTTTATATCCACGGACGGGATAAAAAGACGAGATCGCTAGTGTCGACGCCCAGATCCGGAGACGCAATCTTACTCCGGCAGGACGGTAGCTTATGCTGCTACAGCGTAGTTATAATCGTCTGCGATTATGTTTATATCCGCATTATAAGGGTTGCGGGCCCTGCATGCCATCTTTGTTTCTATCAGCCCCGTCGAAACCAGATCGCCCCCAAATTGTAATAGAACTATTAAAAGCTCCAAATAATATAACAACAGGCTGCAATGAGTCAACTATAAATAAAATTATATTTTATTTTTGAAATTTTACTAAAAAATTTTTTTCTGATAAATATATAAAAAACATAGAAATAAATAGTAACTGACCAAAAACGAAAATTTTTTGGTCAGTTCAAGGAAGATTAAAAATTAACCTTTAGATGCATTTAGTATTTTAAAAATTAAATTTTAAATCTGACTTTAAAATGAAAAAATAATACCGTCTTTGTTCAGCAGCTAATAAAAATCAGTCAAGATTTTAAATTAACAGTATTTTAATATAAAATTTAATTCCGTGTAAATTTTTGGAGATCATATGAAAAATAATTTATGGGAAAATAAATTTAAGGCAATTTTTGATGAAACTTTTAATTTTACAGCTCTTATTTCATGTGACGGTACATTAACAGAAGTAAACAAAACTGCTCTTGAATTTGCTGGATTAAAAATTGAAGATGTTATTGGAATTAAAATCTGGGAAGCAGGGTGGTGGTTAGATAAAAACTTCAAGCAAATGAAACTTAAAGATTATGTTTTAAAGGCTTCTTCAGGTGAATTCGTTAGATATGAAACTGAAATAAAGGGAATAAATGGTAAAAAATCATTTATAGACTTTTCTCTTAAACCTGTTTTTGAAAATAATGGCAAGGTTGATCAGCTAATTGCTGAAGGAAGAGATATAACAGATATAAAAAATTACAGGGATCAGTTAAATGCAAACAGAAAACAGCTTGAAATATTTGTAAAACATACTCCGGCAGCAGTAGCTATGTTTGATCAGAATATGACTTATCTTGCTGCTAGTGACCGCTGGTACACTGATTATGGAATAAAAGATAAAAATATAATCGGAAAAACTCATTATGAAATTTTTCCAGAAATACTAAAATGTCCAAAATGGCTTGAAATTCACAAAAAATGTTTGAACGGGACAATTGAAAAAAAGGATAAGGATTTTTTTGTACGGGAAGATAATTCCATAGACTGGCTGAAATGGGAAATTCATCCATGGTTTGACAGTTCAGGCTCTGTCGGCGGAATAATAATGTTTACTGAAATTATTACAAAAGAAGTTGAGGCAGAAGCAGAAATAAAAAAACAAAGGCGAAATGCAGAAAAATATTTAAACCTTGCAGGAACAATTATTGCTGCCTTTGATAAATCAGGAAAGATTAAACTTTTAAATAAAAAAGGGTGTGAAATTACAGGATACACTCAAAATGAAGCAGCAGGTCTTGACTGGATAGAAAATTTTATTCCCGAAAATAAAAGGCCTGAAGTAAAAAATATTTTTAATAATATTGTTTCTGGAAATATAAAAAAATTTGAAAATGCTCAATCTCAGATTTTAACAAAATCAGGGGAAATCAGAACTGTCTCATGGTCAAATACTGTTATTTATGATGATGACGGAAATTTTGAAGCAATAATGAGCTCGGGTGAAGATATAACCGATAAAAAAAATGCAGAAAAAAAAATATTTGAGCAGTCACAGCTTCTTGACCAGGTTATGGAAGCTGTTATTTCAACTGACATTAATGGAGCACTTAATTACTGGAATAAGGGAGCTGAAAAATTATTTGGATATAAATTTGAGGAAATAAATCAAAAACACATATCCTTACTTTGCACACCTGATAAAAATAGTTTTTTTGATAAAGAAATATTTCATAAATTTAAAAAAAAAGATGCTTTTTCCCTAGAATCAATACTTTTGAAAAAAAATGGAAAAACTTTTTATTCCCTTGTTTCAGTTTCAGTCAAAAAAAATAAAAAAGGAAATATATCAGGTATTATTTGTTCAATTATTGATATTTCAGCAAGAAAAGAATCTGAAAAACAAGTGCTTCAGCTCAACGAAAATTTGGAAAAAAGGGTTTTTGACAGGACACGACTGCTTGAAAATGCAAATTCAGCAGTACAGGAAGGCATAAAAAGAGCCAGACTAATCAAGGAAACAGCATCAGCTGCAAATTTGAGTAAAAATCCTTTTTCAGCCTTTGAAGAAGTTTTAAAGCTTGTCTGTAAATATTTAAATTTTGACATAGGCCATGTTTACCTTACAGATGAGAAAAACAAAAATCTGCTTGTTCCTTCAAATATCTGGTACTCAAATGACCTAAAAAAATTTAGAAATTTTGTTGATGTAACTATGGAAACATATTTTCAAAAAGCACTTGGACTTCCAGGGATTATAATGGAAACTCACCAGACTCTATGGGTTGAAAATATTTATAAAGAAATAAAATTTTTAAGATCAAAATTCATGCAGGAACAAAATTTGATTTCAGCAGTTGGCTTTCCAGTTCTTGCCGGAGGAAAAACTGAAGCAGTATTTGAGTTTTATTCAACCTCATTTAAAAAAAGAGATTTAAAATTAGAAGATACCCTTATGGAAGCAGGTTCCCAATTAGGCTATGCTTTAGAACGCCATAAAATTGATTTTGAGCTAAAAGAAAGTGAAAGCAAATTCAGAGCAATTTTTGAAAACAGTTCCCAGCTTCTTGGTCTTTTAACTTCAACAGGCCAAATTTTAAATACCAACAAAACACTTTCAAAAATAACAGGAAGCAAGGCTGAAAACTATATAGGCAGATATATATGGGAGGGAAGGGAATGGATAGAAAAAGATTTTAAAGTAAAACTTAAAAATTATGTCAGTAAGGCAGCACAAGGGGAAATTATTAATCTTGAAACTGTTATTAAAGATAAGGAAAATAAAACAAGAAACATCGATTTTTCGCTCATCCCTGTAAAAAATGAAATTGGTGAAGTAACTTATATAATTCCTGAAGGTATTGATATTACCCTTAGAAGGCAGGCAGAAAATCAACTTGCAAAACTTGCTCTAGCAGTTCAAAAAACAATAAACGGAGTAATTATTACAGATCGTTTTGGTTTTATAGAATGGGTTAACCAGGGTTTTACAAGAATAACCGGATACAGCCTTGAGGAATGTCTGAATAAAAAACCAGGGTCTTTTCTTCAAGGTGAAAAAACTGACAAGACTGTTGTTAATAAAATTAGAAATGCAGTAAAATCAAAACAAGGGATTAAAACTTCTCTTTTAAATTATAAAAAAAATGGCGAAGAATTCTGGATTGAAATTGATATTCAGCCTGTTTTTGATGAAAACAATCAGCTTGTAAATTTTATTTCAATAGAAAATGACATAACAGAGCGTTATGAAATGACAAAAGAACTCCAAAAGGCAAAGGATGAGGCTGAAAAAGCAAATGAAGCAAAAGGCGAATTTCTTGCAAACATGAGTCATGAAATAAGAACTCCAATGAATGCAATTATTGGAATGACAAGACTTTTAAAACAGACTGTAACAAGTTCAAGGCAAAATGATTTTTTGAATAAAATTGAACTTTCAGGGAATACACTATTAAAACTTATAGAAGATATTTTAGATTTTTCAAAAATTGAAGCAGGCAAACTTGAAATAGAAAAAATAATGTTTTGTCCTCAAAAGGTTTTAGCTGATGCAGCTTCCTTGCTTGATGTTAAGGCAAAAGAAAAAGGACTTTTATTTAATTTGATTATTGATCCAGATGTTCCCTCAAATATTTATGGTGATCCATTCAGACTTTCCCAAATTTTTTTAAATCTTGTTTCAAATGCAGTAAAGTTTACTGAAAAAGGAAAAATTAAAATTTTTGTGAATCTAATTTCAAAAAAAGACCATACAGCAAGGCTTGGTTTTGCAGTACAGGATACAGGAATTGGTATGGATCAGGATTCTTTAAAAAAGCTTTTCAATCCTTTTACCCAGGCTGATATGTCTACTACAAGAAAATATGGCGGAACAGGACTTGGTCTTGCCATAAGCGATAAACTTGTCAAAATCATGGGGGGATCAGGCATTACAGTAAAAAGCGAAATTGGAAAAGGCAGTATTTTTGAATTTATACTTGAATTTGAATATGAAGAAAAATCAGAATTATTAACAAAAAAAACAAAACTTCCACCTGAAAAAATTTCATTAAATTTACTCAAAGGCAAAAAAATACTTATTGCAGAGGACAATGACTTAAATATTGAAGTTGCAGAGCTTTTACTTAAATCAGCCGGAATAATAACAGATACTGCTAGAAACGGCTTTGAAGCCTTTGAAAAAATAAAAAATGAAAATTATGATGCTGTTTTAATGGATATTCAGATGCCTGTACTTGACGGATACAGTTCAGCTGAAAAAATTCGTCATGAACTTGATAACGAAAAAAAAGATATCCCAATAATTGCAATGACAGCACATGCTATGGAAAGGGACAGAAAAAAAGCACTTGAACATAAAATTGAATACTATGTAACAAAACCTGTAAATCCGGATATTTTATTTGAAACAATTTCTAAAGCTCTTTTTGAAAAAAATCATGTTTTAAATATTGGAGAAAAAATAAATTCCAAAGACCAGAAAAAAGATTATGGACTTAAAAAATTTGATGAAAAAAGATTAAGTTTAATTTTCCAAAATGACATTGAAGGCTTAAAAGAAATTTTAAAAAGTTTCAGCAGAAAATATATTTTTTTCAAAAAAGAATTTTCAGATTTTTTAGTTAATAATGAAAAGCAAAAAGCACTTGAAATTCTTCATGGAATCAAAGGTGCTTCAGGAAATCTTGGAATAAATAATTTGTATGAAACAATAAAAAATCTTGAAATAAGCTTAATAAATAATGATCTAGAAAATATAAATAAATTTTTACAAGGTTTTAATAAGGAATTGGACGAGGTTTTAAAAGAAATTGAAAGTTTCTGCTTTAGCTTGGAAAATGAAAAATTACCCTTAGTTGATGAAAAGGAATTTTTAAAATTTTTAAATGAAAATAAAATTCTTATAAAAAAAAGAAGTCCCCTTGCAGTAGAAAAAATTGAAAATTTTGTTAAAATAATACCTGAAAGGTTTAAAGAGCAGGGTATGGAAATATATGAATTTTTAAAGTCATATAATTTTTCAAAGGCTCTTGAAAAAACAGATGAAATAATAAAAAAATTTGAAAAATAATTATATTTGCAGAATTCAAATTTAATCAAAAAGAAGGCAAAAATGGAATTTATAAAAAAACCTCTAGTTCTTACGGTTGATGACAACCCCTCGAATATAGATATTTTATATAAAATTTTAAAAAATGACTATGAAGTTGCTGCTGCTTCTGGAGGAAAAGACGGATTTGATGCTCTTAAATCTGGAATTTTCCCAGACATAATTCTTCTTGATATAATAATGCCTGACATGAGCGGTTATGAGTTTTGTAAAAAATTAAAAGCAGATAATAAATTCAAAAAAATCCCTGTTATTTTTATTACAGCAAAAGATGAAGAAGATGATGAAACCAGAGGGTTTGAAGCCGGTGCAGCAGATTATATTGTAAAACCTTTTAATCCTTCCATTGTAAAAGCAAGAATAAAAACCCATCTGGAGCTTTATTTCATAAGTAAAAATCTTCAGGATCAGGTTGATCAAAGAACCAGGGAATTAAACAATGCACTCGAAAAAATAAAGGAAGTTTCACTTGAAACAATAATAAGACTTACAAATGCCTCTGAATATAAAGACGAAGACACTGGTTCCCATATTCAAAGAATGAGTAATTACAGTGCTGCAATTGCAAGGAAATTGGGTCTGGATAAAAAAACTGTAGAATGGATTTTATATGCAGCACCCATGCATGACATTGGAAAAATCGGAATACCTGACAGAATTCTTTTAAAGCCGGGAAAACTTGACCCTGAGGAATGGGAAATAATGAAAACCCATGCAGCCATAGGTGCAAAAATTCTTGAAGGTTCAAAGGCCGGTTTTATAAGGCTTGGGGAAATAATTGCAAAAACCCATCATGAAAAATGGGATGGTTCCGGTTATCCTGACGGACTTAAAGGTTCTAAAATTCCTCTTGTAAGCAGAATAGTTGCACTTGCAGATGTTTTTGATGCTTTAACTACCAAAAGACCATATAAAGAACCTTTTTCAGTGGATAAATCATTTAAGATTATTAGAGAAGGAAGTGGAACTCATTTTGATCCCAGAGTTTGCGAGGCTTTTTTCTCAATTGAAAAAGAAATATTGTCAATCAAGAATAAATATAAAGATTCAAAAGAAAGTATGTATTTGAAAATAAGCATGGCAAGCCGTGCTTTAAAAGATGTATAATTATAAGTTCTTGACAAATTTTTTTATAAAGGTTAGTTAGGAATATCTAATATAATTCAAGTAAAATTGCGAGTGTAATGATATGAAAAAAATAAAAAAACCTCTTACTTCTTCAATGGAAGATTATCTTGAGGCAATTTATGAGCTTAATCAGGAAAAAAGTTTTGTTCGTGTAAAAGATATTGCAAAAAAACTCAATGTAAAAATGCCTACAGTTACAAGCATGCTCAAAAATTTAAGAGACAGGGAATATGTTAATTACGAAAAATATGAATTTGTTGAGCTTACAAAAGAAGGCGAAAAAGTAGGACGTGAAATGAGAAGACGCCATGATGTTCTTCTTAAATTCTTAACAAAAATTTTAAAAATTGATTATAAAACTGCTGATGATGAAGCCTGTAAAATGGAACACACCCTTAGTCATTCAACTTTGCAAAGAGTAATTGACTTTATGGAATTTATTCAGATTTGTCCAAGGGCTGGAATGGAGTGGCTCAGTCATTTTGAAGAATTTAGAAATTCCGGCAATAATCCAGGCAAATGTCTTGAAAGGGGAAACCTTGAAACGCCGTGTCAAATAATAAAAGACAGGATAGAAATACTTACTAAAATTGATAATTAGTGAACTACAGCTGAACCAAAATGGTCTTTTTTTGTCTATTCTAATATTAGATAAAATCTAATCCTTAAAATACTCAATGTATTCATAAGGTTAATTTTTTATCTGCCTTTAA
Source organism: Desulforegulaceae bacterium (assembly GCA_034007295.1). Taxonomy (GTDB): domain Bacteria; phylum Desulfobacterota; class Desulfobacteria; order Desulfobacterales; family JACKCP01; genus JACKCP01. The sequence continues at coordinate 27,154 of JAVERC010000037.1, forward strand.
ATTAACAAAAAAATTTAGTTTTTGGCCAAATCACTATTTAACTAAGATAATTTTTTAAATTTCATTTGAAGATTTAAAATTTAATCGTCAAAAAATTTTAGAATCCTAAAGATTAAATTTTTGATCTTTTTTTAAATTGAACAACAAATTTTTGTTTTTAGCCAATAGATAATTAAAAAAGCCGTAATTTCTTTTGTGTGAAATTTTCGGTTTTTTTTAGGGCTTTCAAGTTAGATTTGTATAATTTAATTAGGGGATTATAGCTATAATGGAAAGTAATGAGCTTTTATATGTGATTAATAAAAATGTTGAAGAGCTTCAGGAAAGTCTTGATATGCATAGATGTCTGATTGCATCTCTCATAGGTCGTGAAATTGATTCACGAAATCTCAAAAATCTTTCTTCACTTTGTCCTGCAAGATCAAATGAAAAACTTTTAAAAGAAGCTCTTAAAGAAACCATAAAAGAGCTTGAAGAAAGCAAAAAATCTTTTAAATCAAAAAGATTTGAAAATTTAAGGAAAAAATTAATTTCAGTATTAGAACAATGTAATTAATTTTTTTTATTTGACATTTAAAAATCCTGCTGTTAATTAGCAGTTACTTTGCTAGTTAGCAATATCTATCTTTTATAGTATTATCTTACGGCCTTTGGAACTTGCAAAGGAAGTAGAGGCCTAACAGAAAACATAATACATTATTTTTTGTTAGGGTTTTCTTATTTGGGGGTTAAAAATGACTTTAGACAAAATGAAACCTGGCAATAAATGTAAAATCAAAAGCCTTATGGCCACAAGTATGCTTGGCCAAAGGCTTTTTTCTATGGGAATTTATCCTGGTGCAGTAGTTGAAGTTGTAAGAAATGCACCTCTTGAAGATCCAATGGAAATAAAAATGGATTCAACTTTAATATCATTAAGGCATGTGGAAGCAGGCTTTGTGGAGGTTGATTTTATATGAGTATTGTAAATATTGCTCTGGCAGGACAGCCTAACTGTGGCAAATCAACTCTTTTTAATGCTCTTACAGGTGCTTCGCAGCATGTGGCAAATTATCCGGGTGTTACAGTTGAGAAAAAAACCGGTAGTTTTAAATCCAAAGACCTTAAATTTTCCCTGACAGACCTTCCAGGAACATATTCACTTACTTCATATTCACTTGAAGAAAGGGTAGCAAGGGATTTTATTTTAAATGAAGAGCCAAAAGTTTTAATAAATGTTGTTGATTCCATGACTCTTAAAAGAGGTCTTTATTTTACTTTTCAGGTTATGGAAACAGGACGGCCTGTTGTTTTAGTTCTTAACATGATGGATCTTGCAGAAAAAAATAAGGTAAAAATTGATCATGAAAATCTTTCACAAAGGCTTGGAGTAGAAGTTGTTCCTGCTTCAATGAAAACAGGCTTTGGTAAAAAGGAAATTATTGAATCAGTATATAATCTTTCAACCTCTGAAAAACTTAAAATTCCTGCTCAGCTTGATTACCTTGATATGGAGCCTTATTTAAGGGAAATTGAAGTTATTTTATCAAAAACTTCTCTTACATCAAAAAAAATTCCTCTCCGCTGGACAGCAATTAAGCTTATGGAAGGAGATGAAAATGTAGGGGAAATTATTTCACAGGAAAAAGACCATATTGAAATAATTGAAAAAGTTAATGAACTTAGAAAAAAATTTGAAGAAGAAATTAACTTAAAACCTGACATGTATATTTCTAAGAGAAGATTTGAAATTGCAGAAGATGTTGTGCGTACAGCAGTAAAACAAGAAGAAAAAACAAAAACTAATATGACAGATTTTCTGGACAGTTTTTTGTGTCATAAATTTGCAGGTCCAATTCTTTTAGTTGGAGTAATTTACCTTCTTTATTATCTCGCAATTGTTCAGGGATATAATATCACAAATTACACTTGGCCTCTTCTGGCAAAAATACGTACTTTCACAGAAAGCATAATGCCGGCATCAGGATTTATTGAAGAACCTCTGATAAGAGCTTTTTCTCTCTGGTTTGTTGACAGTGTTAATGCACTTTTAAATTATATTCCGATTTTCTTTATTTTATTTGCTCTTATTGCAGTTCTTGAAGACAGCGGATATATGCCTAGAATGGCATTTATTATGGACAGGCTTTTGAGCAGATTTGGTCTTCACGGCCAGTCAACCCTTCCAATGGTTCTTGGAGGAATTTATGTGGGAGGCTGTGCTGTTCCAGGTGTTATGTCCTGCAGAGGTATTCCAGATGAAAGATCAAGGCTTGCAACAATTTTGATAATTCCTCTTTTAAACTGCCTTGCAAAGGTTCCTTTGTATGTTCTTCTGATAAACATATATTTTGCAGCACACAAAGGTCTTGCAATGTTTTTCATATCAACAATAAGCATTCTTCTTGTACTGCCGGTTTCAAAAATACTTACACTTACAATTTTAAAAGACAAGGAAACAGCACCTTTTGTAATGGAACTTCCTCCATATCATGTTCCATCCATAAGAACTGTTTTAATCCGTGCAACTGAAAGGGTTTGGCTGTTTTTAAAAAAAATCACAACCATTGTTGCAGCAGTTGCAGTAGTCATTTTTGTTCTTCTTTATTATCCGGGTATAAGCGATGAAAGAATGAAATATTATCATTTAGAGGAAGAAAAAGCAGTTTCAGGTTTTTTAAAGACAGCATCAAAAACATCATTTAAAGACCAATTTAATCATGAAAAAGTTACTGATCTTGCCAATTTTTATGACACCTACAGATCTGCAAAAATGCAGGGTGGTTCAGGTTTTGACAAAAAAGAAAAAAAGTTTGAAGAAAAATATCCTCTTTACCTTTCAATTGTTAAACCATCTAAAGACAGGGATCTTAAACTTCTTGGAAGAGAACTCAAAAAGCTTGTCAGATCAAGAAAAATTATTTCCATGGAAATGAAAAAGGAAAGAATAAACAACAGCTTTCTTGGAAAAGCAGGTATGGCACTTGAACCTCTTACACAATATGCAGGATTTAACTGGAAGGTCAATGTTGCTCTTTTAAGTGCTCTTGCAGCCAAAGAAAGCAGTGTTGCAACCCTTGGTGCACTTTATCAGCAGGACGAGTCCGGTGCTTCTCTTGAAACAAGGATGGAAAATGAAGAAAAAGGGTTTACACCTCTTCACGCACTTTCGCTTATGCTTTTTATGGTCTTGTATCCTCCATGCGTTGCAACAGCTATAGCTGTAAAACTAATGTCAGGCTCTGCCAAAATTATGGTTTTTTCTATGATTTACCCAATGGTTATAGGCGTTATTGTGTCTTCGTCTGTTTTTTCAATTTCAAAGGCACTTAATTTAAGTGGATTACAGGCAATGTTTGGTTTTTACGGCGTTGCCTTAATTTTTACAATAATAATGGGATTTGTAAAAAATGATAAGAATTACCAGAATTAAAGGAGAAAAAATGAAGAGAAATGCTTTGGCTGTACTAATGTTTTTTGTAGCTGTTTTATTTTCAGCTCAATCTTATGCACACACCCCTTTATGCTCATGCTATGACGCAGGTGACGGACAAATTGTATGTGAAGGTGGTTTTTCAGACGGTTCATCAGCTTCAGGAGTTCAAATGCGGGTTGAAGATAAAAGCGGAAAAATCCATGTTAACGGAAAAATGGATGAATTCAGTGAATTTACATTTAAAAAACCTGATTTTGACTATGTAGTTGTTTTTGATGCCGGCCCTGGCCATGAAATAAAAATCGACGGCAAAAAAATTAATGAATAATAAATTTTTGGCAAAGTTTTAAAAGTTCAATCAGTAAAATTCGCCAGTACCGAAAATTTCTGCATCTAAAACTTTAAAACTTTGCCAATTTTTAAACCTGAAAAGTTAGAGGAGTAAAAATGAAAAAGGGATTACTACTAATATGTGCAATTGCGTTTTGTTTATCATCAGTTCCGGCATATTCTCATTTCCAAATGATCTATACACCTGAATCAGCTCTTGAAAAGGCATCTGAAATAGACTTGAAACTTGTATTTACCCATCCATTTGAAGCAGGTCATACAATGGACATGGGAAAACCTTGTGAATTTTTTATGATTAAAAAAGGGAAAAAAACAGATTTAATAAAAACTCTTAAGCCAATTACCTGGAAAAGCCTTACAAATTCAGGAAAAGCCTTTGAAGCTCAGGTTAAATTAAGAGGCATGGGAGACAATATTTTTTGTCTTGTTCCAGAACCATATTATGAAAAAGAAGAAGAAATCTATATTCAGCAGATTACAAAAATGGTTGTAAATACAGCAGGCTTTCCAACTGACTGGGATGCTGAAACAGGACTTCCAACTGAAATAGTTCCACTTGACAAACCTTATGCACTCTGGACAGGAAACGTATTCAGGGGAATTGTTAAAAGCAATGGCAAACCTGTTCCATATGCAGAAATTGAAGTTGAATATTTAAACCACGACCCTTTGATGGATAAAAATGAATTTGCAGCTGAAGCTAAGGCAGAAGCACCACAGGATTCTTTTGTAACAATGGGAATAAAGGCAAATGCAGATGGAGAATTTACATTTGGCATTCCTCGCTCCGGCTGGTGGGGATTTTGTGCACTTGGAGCAGGTCCTGCAAAAGAATATAAAGGCAAAGAACTTTCTCAGGATGCTGTTATCTGGATCCAGGCAAAAGATATGAAATAATTTAAAATAAAGTTTAAAGGCATAACTTTTTTTAATTGTTATGCCTTTTTTATTTTAAAAGTCATTAATATCAAAGACCTTTTGTAAATTGCAGCATTGGCTTGGATAAGTTTTTAAAATTTAATTCCTTAGGCGTCTGTTTTCAGACATGTTTTAAAGGTGGTTTATGAAATATAAGAATTTGTTTTTTGAAATATTTATTTTATTTTTTTGTTTTTTTTCAATTCCTCAGGCCTTTGCCTTACAGGCGGTTGAAAATGAAAAAATTGTTGTAACAGCAACTAAAACTGCACATTTGGCAGATGATGCACCTGTAAAAACTGAAGTTATAGATATTGAAGAACTTAAATCACAAGGCATAACAAATCTTGAAGATGCCTTTGAAAATATTTCTGGTTTGTCTGTAAAAAAAAATTCAGGCGCATGGGGTCAAAGAGGACAGATAAGTCTACGGGGACTTGATTCTGGCCATACGCTTATTCTGATTGACGGTCACAGGGTAAATGGAGGTCATTCTTCCACAGTTGATGTCAACTCATATCCAATTGAAATGATAGAAAGAATTGAAATTGTTAAGGGGCCAGGTTCAGTTCTTTACGGAAGTGAAGCAATGGGCGGAGTAATAAATATTATTACAAAGTCTGGAAGTGACAAGTTCAAGGCAGGATTTTCTGCCGGTGCAGGGAACAGAAATACGAAGAACTACAATGTAAATTCCGGATTTGGCAATGACAAGGCTGGAGCATTTCTTTCATATACCTATTATCATACTGACGGTATTGAAAAGGAAACCGACGAATATCAGGAACATAAGGCAAGTGCTTCATTTGATTACAAAATGTCTGACAAGGCATCCATGTATACAAAATTTCTTTTTTCAAGGGAAGATATTGAAGAAGAAGACAGAACCCAGGACAAATCAGGAATTAATCCAGGTATTTCAATCAAGCCTGATTCCTTATCTGAATTAAAACTCTTTGGATCATATTTTTCATATGACCATGAAACAAAAGATAAAAGTACGAATTATACAGAAGACATTCTTGAAGCTGAACTGAATTATTCAAGACTTTTTTTTAACAGAAATAACCTTACCCTTGGAACCCAGTATGAAAAAACAAAAAGGGATGACAAAGGAAAAGGCTATGATGCAGATGAAGAAATAACAAGCTTTTTTGCTTCAAATGAAATTGATTTTTATCCTTTTGTTGCAGTTCTTGGAATAAGAATGGACAGCCACAAAGAGTGGGGTGAAGAATATAACCCAAAAATTTCACTTATGTACAAGGCAGGTGAAAATTTCACTTTCAGGGCAAGTGCAGGAAAAGCCTTCAATGCTCCAAGTTTAAGTAAGCTCTATGGAAGCTGGAAAATGGGGCCTTATCTTGTTTTACCAAATGAAAATCTAAATCCTGAAACTTCAGTTGGTTACGATGCAGGAATTGATTTTAAAAAAGGTAAAAATAATATTTCAGTAACATTTTTCAGAAATGAAATTGATGACCTTATTAATTCAGTAAAAAGAACAGAAAATGGGAAAAGATATCTTGAGTGGGTAAATATAGATGAGG
>JAVERC010000038.1:0-33378 GCA_034007295.1 Desulforegulaceae bacterium
GAATGAGGGATATTGTAAAAGAGTAAAATAAAAAAAGCATGCTTTGAATAAATTTGTATCAGGGTGTGCTTTTTTTATTACATTTTCAAACTAAGGGTTTTGTTACATTTTCAGAGCGGTGATAACACAAGGTTATATGCATCTTTTTTAACAGTATTTTCCTTGTCAAAATACATATCTCCATAGCCTGTAATATCAAATCTTGAATAAAAACCAGACATTGATCTGTAGCTTATTCCCACATTATAATTGAATTCAGGTGCAAAAGGATTGGTATTCCCTTTAAAATTTTCCAGGCTGCCGTCTTGATTTTCAACAATATACTTATCAAATTTTGTTTTGTTATATCCAATTCCACCAAAAATTTTAAGTCCTTTTGCTATTATGAAAAAAGATTCTATTTCGCATCCAAGTGAATGGGCTTCTGAAGCATTTGTTATGTATTCCTTATTCCCAACTGGATTTGTAGTCTGCATGTCATCTATAGTCATGTAGTAAAAACTGCCGTTAAATATTAGTCTTTCGTCTGCAAACGAGGTTTTAATGCCTGCTTCATAAGAAATAAGGGTTTCTTCATCAAATGTTTTTTTATCTTCATAACCGTCTGGGAGAGCCTTGTTAAAGCCTCCGCCTCTGTACCCTTTGGCAATGGTTGCAAACCCCATGATATTGGCTTTAAAGTCATATTCTAAAGACAGCTTGGGTGAGACCTCATTAAAATCCTGATCCATGGTTTTTTTTGTAAGAAGATCTTCAAATTCTTTTTTCTCACGGTCATATCTTATTCCGCCAAGAATTCTGAAAGCGTCTGTAAAGCCGTATGTCAAATGTGTAAAAATTCCAAAGGATCTGTCATTGTAGTCATCTTTAATGGGAGTTTCCATGGATATGATTTCTCCATTAAAAGGCATTGCCTTGCTTTGCATAACTCTGTTTTTGTGCTCATAATCTTCTCCATATAGTCCAAAAAGCAAATCTGTCCTTCCATTGTTTAATTTCCGGTGATATCTGAGTTCCTGTGCTATGGTTGTGTGAGTGTCATCAAAGTTCACATGAAATTGCACAGGGCCTCTTGAAAAATCCCAGTCTTTGGCATTTTTATCTTTGAACTCCCTGCGTATTGTCACGCTCTCAAGATAAGCTTTTTCAGAAAAATCATATTTAACTTTAAGTGCAGAATTAAGTGTTTCACCTTTATCATATGAATTAAGATCCAATGAGACCTGATTTTTTGACTGGGTTTTAAGGCTTGCTTTCTGTGCTTGGTCATCTCGCTTTGTAACTGAATTTATAAAAGATACTTCAAGATTATTGTTTGGAACATATCTTAAGGTCAGTTTTCCGGAGTTATGCTTTCTGTCATCAAGCCTTTCTCCTGTCAGACTGTCTTCCATTATTCCATCTTTTTCATAATGAACCCCTGAAATAGAAGCAAAAAATTTATCCTTGATAATTGGGCCTTCGGCATTGAATTTATATTGTCTTTTATTGTCTTCACCAAACTCTAAATCTACTTTTCCTTTTAATTCATTTCCGGGCTGTTTTGTAATTATATTTATAACGCCAGTTTCTGTATTCTTTCCATATAGAGTCCCCTGTGGGCCTTTTAAGACCTCGATTCTTTCAATATTATTTACAAGTTCATTCATTGACTGTGCATTAAGTATGGGAATTCCGTCCACATATATTCCAACCGGAACTGTTGGAGACATTATATCTGTGTAGACACCTCTTATGGAGGTTGAAAGGCTGCCATCGCCTCCATAGCCAAACATCATGAGGTTTGGAGTATAGGCTGCAATATCTTCTATTTTTTCTATGCCTATATCATCTATTGAAAACTCATCAAAAACAGTCATGGAAATTGGGACATCCTGAATATTTTCTTCGGTTTTCTGTGCTGTAACCACAAGATTTTCTTCATCTTTTATTCTTTTGTTTTCCTGAGCCTCTACAGCTGAAAAAATAAAAGTTACAAACAAAATAAAAACAGATTTTCTAAAAATTGTTTTAAACCCCTGCATTACAAAAGCCTCCTCAATAAAATCATTTATTAAATACTGATTATATTTCCATAAGGCATTGTGATTATTTGTGCTAACGGCGGCTGACATTTTTATAACGCTAAATGATAAATTTTATTGAACTATTTTTTTCATGAATGAGCTTGGACTTACATAATATTGTTCCTTGAATGCTTTTGCAAAATGACTCAAACTTGAATATCCTACTGAAAAGGCTGCTTCAGTGCAGTTCATATCCCCTTTTTCAAGATATTGTCTTGCTTTTTCAAGCCTTGCCTCTGTAAGATAGCCAAAAACGGTTTTTCCAAATTTTTCCCTGAAACCTTTATTTAATTTTGAGTGGTGCATTCCTGCAGATCTTGCAAGATCCATTAGAGAAGGCGGGTTTGTGAGATCTTTTAGAAGAAGTTCTTTTGCATAATAAATTCTTTCAATTTCATCTTTATAGAAAAAATTATATTTAATGCATTCACCTCTGAACTGGTCGAGAATACAAGAAATTACTTCCAGGGATTTTCCTTCGCAGTATAATTCTTTAAGTGGTCCTTCAAGATTACAGTTGATTATCTGACCTACTGCAACCTTTGCTGTTGGATTCATACACAAGTTTTTATTAAAAAAACAGCCGTTTTCTTCATTTATAACTTCTCTTAATTTCCTGGGCATAAGTTCAAAGGCTTTACCTGCAATAATTTTTAAATTTAACGGACTGATGTGAAGAGACACAATTTGGAAAGGACTGTAATCTGAAATTTCAAGAGAACCTTTAATACCATCCCCTGCAGCAAAAATACCACATTTGCCGCGGCTTATCATAACATCGTTTTTTGAGCCGCAAATCATTGTTTTTTCAATTCCTGAAAAGCAAAAATAAAATGAAACCATTGAAGCATTGAATTCAAATTTTTTTGAAAATTTTACATCGGCATCAAATTTTTTTATATTAATTGTAATACCATTTTTGAGTTTTATCTCAGTAAGCAGGTATTCTTTTTTTCTTTGGGTGCAAAAAATGTTAGTTTCCATTGTGTTTTTACTTTTTTTAGGATGCATTTTGAATCTAATTCAGACATGGATAAAAAAACAGTCTTCGTTTATGGATTAAGTAATGCATTTTGTCAGCTACCTTATTTTATAGTGCTATTTTAATTAGATCCTTCTATCTTTAAAGTCAATTTTTATTACTGAATTTCTAAAAAAGGCCAGAACTAATTCAGCTGCAGGACAAAAGTTGTAAATTAAAAACAGCACGTTTGGACAAATGGAAAGCATGAAGTGAAAAGATTTTCTGATTTTTTGATCCTATATTGGTTTATCATCAACCAATAAAATATAAATGGAGAAAAAAATGTCATCAGAAATCAAACTCAACCCCATCGGAAATATCGAAATTAAGGAAGGCCGTTTTTATTTATCCGTAAAGGAAAAATATAAAAAAGCTTTGAAGGCGATAGAAGGTTTCAGTCATATTAATATTGTCTGGTGGGCAAACCGTTCTGATACACTTGAAAAAAGAGATAGGCTTATTGTAGAAAAGCCATATAAAAAAAGTCCTGATACATTAGGCATCTTTGCTACCAGGTCTGAAATTCGTCCAAACCCTGTTTTAATAACAACAGCAGCCGTTATAAGTGTGGATCAGGATAAAGGTATTATTGAACTTCCATGGATTGATGCTGAAAATGGCTCGCCTGTTATTGACATAAAACCATATCAGCCCTGTCTGGACAGGGTTAAGAATGTCATGCAGCCTGGGTGGTGTTCTGAGTGGCCCCAATGGTATGAAGATTCCTGTGGGTTTGACTGGGAATCAGTTTTTAGTTTTTAAAAGAATTTATGAAGAATTGTTCTGGTTCTTAATTGAAAATATTATGGTTAAAAGATGGAAAATATGCTTTAGCACGGTTGTCCGAGGATGTCTGATTCCAATGACAATTGACTGTCCTGATAAGTAAAAGCAGTATTCGTCAAATCAGAAGATCTGTTTTTTATTAAAATAAAATAGTTGCCTAATTAAATTCCCATATTGCCGTTATATTATTTTTCAGGATTTCAATTAAAATTAATCAGCGAGGAAAAAATGAAAAAAACAATTATTGCACTGTTATTGATGGTTCTTGTTTTGCCCGGGTTTGTTTCCTTTTCATCTGCATCAGGAAAAAAGATAATAATAGCACACAGAGGTGCATGCGGATATCTTCCTGAACACAGTCTTGAGGCAAAGGCAATGGCCTATGCAATGGGAGCGGATTATATTGAGCAGGATCTTGTTATGACAAAGGATAACAGGCTTGTTGTTCTCCACGATCATTATCTTGACAGGGTTACAGATGTTGCAGAAGTTTTTCCATCAAGAAAAAGAAAAGACGGAAGATACTATGTTATAGATTTTACCCTTGATGAAATAAAAAAGCTTAAAATGACAGAAGGATTTTCTTTGGAAAACAACAAGAAAAAACCTAATTTTCCCAAAAGATTCCCTCTTTGGAAATCGAGTTTTGAGGTAAGCACATTTGATGAGGAAATTGAGCTGATTCAGGGACTTAATTCATCAACTGGAAGAAATGTGGGAATCTATCCGGAAATCAAGTCCCCCTGGTTTCACAGACATGAAGGCAAAGATATAAGCCTTGCAGTGATAAACGTCCTGAAGGAATACGGCTATACTTCGAAAAACGATCTTATTTATCTTCAATGCTTTGATCCAAACGAGCTTAAAATAATAAAGAATAAAATTTTTCCCCAAACAGGAGTAAATGTAAAACTTGTTCAGCTCATTGCAGAAACCGACTGGAACGAAACCATGGAATATGTAAATGGAAAAGCTGTGCCATACAATTATGACTGGATGTTTGAAAAAGGTGCAATGGCTGAAATTTCAAGCTATGCAGATGGTATCGGCCCATGGAAGCCAATGATAGTAAAAGACGGATCTACTGGAACAAACCTTATAATTACAGATATGGTTAAAGAAGCACACTCAAACGGTATGGAAGTCCATCCTTACACATTCAGACTTGATAACGGACGAATTCCTGAATACGCAGCAAGCTTTGAGGATATGCTGGATATTTTTCTTTTTAAAGCTGATGTTGACGGAGTTTTTACAGATTTTCCTGATCGCGGGGCAGAGTTTTTAAGAAGAGCCCTGTATATGAAAAAACTTTGATAATCCTTAGTCTGTAATCTGGTGTTTGTGGTTTGATTTAAGGCTTCAGGTGCTGCAAACTTCTCAGTTTAAGTTTCAGCAAGTAAAGTAACGAGTGATGTTTGGATAAGTGAAAACTTGACTGAATATTTGGATCAGTATAGCATCATTTGATCTTTTTTTGGCGATTCCTGGCGTTAACCTTACAAGGAATGGGATTTGTTTTGGAGGATAGTGCTTTTTTCATTATGAATCGAATAAATTAAGATAAAAGACTACCCCATTGAACGAAAAGGTGAATCCATGGATGAAATTGACAATGATCTGATCTTCTCTTCACTTATTAAAATTAATTATGATAAACGTTTCATCAGAACTGCCCAGAACTTTATTGAAAATCTAAGCAGGCTTGCCGGAGCAGACAAAAAAGAAATATCTCAGGTTACTTTGCTCATAGAGGAATGTCTGGCTTTTATTATTGATAAGTATTTGGATTCCCGGATGGCGGCTCATATTGAAATTTTATTCAAAGTGACTTCTGATAAAAAAATCTGTGTTGATATTACTGATATTGGGCCGCCTATTCATGAAAGCATGATACCTTTGTTTGATGTTTTGGATAAAACATCGGAAGCAGGTCTCTGGTATAAGGTTGTTCAGGGGCTTTCAGACAGATTTGTTTTTGTAAATAAACTCGGGTCTGGCTGGCTTATCCAGTTTGAAAAATATTTGGATAATTTAGTATTTGTTGCCGGCACAAAGGATGGAATGGAAAAGAGCCCTGCCCGAAAAAATAAGGCTTCAGGAGAAAAACATATCCGGCCGGCAACTGTTGACGATATCCCGGCTTTAATCGATCTTGCATATATGACCTATAGGTATTCTTATGTGTTTCCTGATTTTTATGACAGGGATCTTCTGGAAAAATATATTAGTCAAAAAATCTACGATATTATGGTCACTGAATGTGATCTTAAGGTAATTGGTGCCTATGCCATAAAATATATGGATGAGGACCATCTTTGCGGAGAAGTCGGAGCCGCTATGATAGCACCGGAGTATCGAAGCGGCGATGCTATCGGCCTGATTGTGGGTGGAGTTGAAGCTTATATCAGGAACAATCCTTATCATTGTGATTTTTTTGTGGCTTCTGCCGTAACCAGCCATGTCCGTTCCCAGAAAAGTCTGGCTAAAGTAGGGTATGGTTTTAAACCGTTTATGATATTCCTTAATATGGTTTCAAAGCCTGAGTTTATTGGTATTGAGCATCAATCAGGCGGACGTGAAGCTGGGCTTTATGTTTATCATCTGAATCAGGAGGTGAAGATTGGAACTCTTTACATTACTGATGGGAAACACCGTGATATTATAGATGAACTGCTGGCTTATACTGGAAAAAATCCTTGCATTCTGGCTGAATTTTTAGAACCGGAAAATCTTCAGTCACAGGTGGCTGTTGCAAGGACTGATATTGCCGGATTTACAACAATTGTTTTTGAAGCAGTTGGGCAGGATTGGTTTTCCGTGTTGACTAAAACAGTGCTTACAGAAATTGCCTCAGGGATTGAAAGTATAAAATTAGCGATTCCTGCATCAGCGCCTCTGCCTTTTAATATGGAAAAAAAGCTGAATGATCTGAACTTCGTGTTCTGCGGATTGTCAATGCGGTCACTTGATAAAATTGACCTTGCCTATTGCATGACTATCAGGCCGGTGGATTTCAGCCTGATTAAACTTTATGACCCGGTAGCTCAGAAACTTCTCATGTATATTGAACGGGATTATTGTGCATGCGTTCAACGGGCAAAGACCTGAATTGATTTTATTCTATAATCCTTTCAAAAAAATTAAGTTTTCTTGACATGGCCCTGTCTGGTGATATTTTAACCTGAACCACAGGGCCAATGTTTAACTTAATAAAAAGTATAAATTATGTTTCATGAAATCAAAGATCAAAAATTGATGAATACTTGATGTTTTTAGAACAGGTATTTATTTTGTTAAATTGCATCAGGCATTAAAATAGAGCCTGATGCAATTTAATCTATGTTTTGTGAACTACAAATAATCAAGACAGACTTTTTGGTTAAAGAGGTTTTATTTGAACTTTATGATTTTTTCTCTGAATAAAAGCCTTTTTCAAAATTTTTAAGCATTTCGTCATACTCACCTGATTTTTTTAGTTCCTGAAGACCGTAATTAAAAGCTTTAATCAGATCTCTGTTTTCTAGAATCTGCCTGCTTAAAATAAGATGATATGTTGAAACTCTTATTGGTTTTTTGTGATGTGTTACCTGTTCTATTTCTCTTTTGGAGAAGTTTTCGTTTAATGCTTTATATCCTGCTTTTTCTCCTGCTATGAAGGCATCCATTCTTCCTAGAAGAAGAGCTTTAAAATTTAAGACATCATTTTTAATTCTCACTACTTTGAAAAAACCTTGTTTTTCAGCATCTTCAAATGATTCTCCATAGTTGTAGCCAATAGTTCCTCCAAAGATTTTTCCTTTAAGATCGTCAATGGAATCCCACGAGAATGGATTTTTTTTGAGATAAAAGAAAACATCTCTTTTACCTTCAAAAACCGGATCTGAAAAAAACATTTCAATTTCTCTTTCAGGTTTTTTTGACCACACAAGGGAGCCGTTGACTACTCCGTCCTTAGCATCTTTATATGCTCTTTTCCAAAATGAGTCATACCATTTATATTGAACATCAATACCAGATATTTCAAATGCCCTTGATACAACATGGGAAGCAAAACCTTGATGGACAAGATTTTTGGAAAGATATGGCTCCCATTCTCCGTTTGCCAGCGTAACAACAGGTTTTTGAGCAAAGGCCTGTGAGTATACAGCTGAAATGATAAAAATAAGAATTAATATTTTTTTCATAGGTTTTCCTTTTTCCCCTTAAAATTACTTGGATTTGCTGCTTAGTTTTTTGAATGCCAATATCATGCTTTGTCTCATTCTCTCTATACTTGCAGCAAGAACGCCTATTTCATTTTTTGATTTTATATCAATTGGTGTCTTAAGGTTTCCTATGCTCATTTTTTCGGTTACATCAATTAGTTTTTCAAGGGGGGTCAATAGGAGTTTTCTGATGCTCATAAAAATTGCAAAAGTAAGAACAAGTATAAGTGCAATCATCGCAATTAAATTTGTGGCTAAAAATTTATTGAGTTTTTGTTTTATAAATTGCTGTGTTACAAAAACTTCTACTGTACCAAGACTTTGTTTTTTTACTTCTGGCATAAAAATATCTTTTTTATTTGAAAAAATTTGGGTTTTAGGAGTGTTTGAGTTTTGGAACAGGTCTTGTGTTTCATAAACATTCCAGTTTTTATCCCTGCCTTTTGCAGTAATTACTGCCCTGCCGTTGCTTTCATATACTATAATTCCAAATATATCGGGATTAAGCATTTCAGCTTCAATAAACGATTCAATAAGCTCCTTCTCAACTGCCCACATGGGGCTTGCAAGATATTTTGACATCCTCAATGCTGTGTTCTCTGAAAGAATTTGTAATTCTGATACCATTTGATTTTTTGTTTTAAAATACTCCAACCCTGCAAAACCTGAAAGAACAATAAGTGTAATCAGAAGAATAATTGAACTAAGTGAGAATTGAAGTGTTTTTGTGAAACTGATTTTTTTAGAGGCGGACATTTTAACTCCTTATGTTTATTTTATTTTTAATTACAAAGACCATGGCTTGCTTATTTTTTATGCAGATTTAAACCTAAATTGAGCAATTTTCAGGTTTGCTGCATATACAAGACAATTGCATCAGGACATAACAATACTGTTTTTGATCCAATTTAACGCAAACGGTGCGTTAAATTTGAAAATCCTGCAGGGCCTATTATTTTTAAATTACTTATCAAAAAAAATTTTTTTTATATATATTTTTTTAAGTTCTCATTGACTAAGAACTATAATTTTTTGTTTAGTTCAATCTAAAGTGAGCGTTTCATATTTTTAAATTAGTGATTGTCGGAAAACGAGAATTTTGTTTCCTTCAAGGGATATGAAAAATTTAACCTTTAGGATACATTGAGTCTTTTGAGGATTAAATTTTGAATCTGAATTTAGAATGGACAAAAACGACTGTTTTTCGTTCAGCTATTACCCTCCTGTGTCAGGATAGTTGTCAACAAGAACTAAAAAACCGACAATTAATCCAGGAGGCAGAAAGCAAGCAAAATGGTAGGCTATGTAAAGTACTCAGAAGAGTTTAAAAAAGCTATTGTTGAAAAGTACCTGTCAAAGTTAGAAAATTCTGGAAGATTATATTTTGAAATATAACAATTTTATTTTATAGAAAATTTAATTGTGGCAATGATTTTTTTAATCCAAAATAAATTCACCGCATTTTAAATCTTTTTTGGATTATTTAGTTGCTGAACGAAAACGGCCTTTTTTGCCCATTTCTGCGTCAGATTCAAAATTTAATCCTCAAAATACTCCATGTATTCCTGTGGTTAAATTTTTCATCTTCCTTGAACTGAGCAAAAAATTCTCGTTTTCGGCCAATCACTATTTAGTTGCTGAACCAAAATTTTAGTTTTGGCTCAATTACTATAAAAAATGCGGTGAATAAAAAATTATTTATTTTTCAAAAACATAAGTTCCAGGAGCATTTCCAAGATCATATTCCTTTGATACAGGACATTTTGGTGCAGGAATATCTTCACCGGACCTTTTTTTGAGCCACATGACCCAGTCAGGCCACCAGCTTCCATCGTGGATTTTTGCAGTAGCAAGCCAGTGGTCGGCTCCTTTGCCAAGGGTTCCGTCTATAAAGTATTTGCCTTTGTTGTCATCTGGCGGATTTATAACTCCGGCAATATGACCGCTTGTAGCTAATACAAATTTAATGGGAGATGTTATAAAATGCGGAATTCTGTAAACAGATCTCCATGGTGCAATATGATCTTTTTCTGTTCCAACTGAATAAAGATCCATGTCAATATCCCTTAAATCAAGACTTCTTCCACCCATTATAAACTTGCCTTCTGTAAGCTCATCTTCAAGATAAAGTCTTTTTAAAATATCAATATGTAGTTTTCTAGGCATTCTTGTTCCGTCATCGTTCCAGTAAAGGAAGTCAAAATTAAAAGGTTCTTTTGCAAGGAAATATGTGTCAATCAAATAATTCCAGAAAAGATCCCTTGGTTTAAGAAGGCTGAAAGTATTGCCCATATTGGCTTTGTCAAGGAAACCATTGTCAACCATCAGGTCGTCTAAAAATGCAATCTGACTTTCATCAATAAAGCTTTTAAGCTCGCCTGCATCTGAAAAGTCTATTTGTGCAGCAAAAAAGGAAAGAGTTTTAATTGAAGAATCTCCTTTTCCCTTGAGATAAGCTGCTGCAACTGTGCAAAGAATTGCTCCCATGCAGTATCCTGTAAGATGAACATTTTCTGCTGAAATCATTTTTTTAATTACTTCAATTGGTTCAATAATGCCTTTTCCAGTATATTCAATTATCCCGTAATCTGCATAATCTCTGCTGTTTATGTTTTTCCATGAAATTACAAAAACAGTGAATCCCTGCTTGACAAGATATGCAGCCATTGAATTGTTATGGCTTAAATCAAAAATATAATATTTATTTATCCAGGCAGGAACAAGAAGGATTGGAGTAGAACTTACTTTTTCAGTTTGAGGTTCATACTGGATAAGTTCTATAAGCTCGTTTCTATAGACAACTTTTCCTTTTGTTGTAGCAAGTGTTTCTCCTACCTTATGATATTCATCCTTGGAATGTCTTATTTTTATTCCGCCTTCAGTTTTTATGTCTTCAAGAAATGCTGCAAATCCCTTAATAAGGTTGCTTCCGTTTTCCTGGATTGTTTTTTCAATTACTTCAGGGTTTGTAACAGGAAAATTTATTGGATTTGTCATGGCTGTAATCTGCTTAAGCCAGAATTCCATAAGTAGTTTTGACTGTTTTTGAACTCCCTGGATATCTGAGAAAAAATTCTGGATAAATGGTTCAATTGTAAGAAAAAAATTTTTATAATCTGTAAATGGATGTTCTTTCCACATTTCATGTCTGAATCTTCTATCCTTTGGAACATTTTCTCCTTCTGAAACAAAGGCATAGTAAAGATCCCAGGTAAGTTTCATAAGGTCGAGATACTTGTTGAATCTTGTTCCTGGACTCCATGCAAGATGAATAAGTCCGTCGTAAAAAGACCTTGCAAAAGCAGGAATATCAACAGGGCCGATCATGTCTGACATTTTTTTTCTGAAAACCCTGTCCATATGGCGTGCAGACTCCTTGATCTGATCTAACGATTCATTTGAATCTGTAAAATATTTTAAACCTTCATCAAACTTTGATTCGTTTTCAGGTTTTCTTTTGATTGGCTTTTTGTGCATAAACCCTCCTTAAATTTTTTGAAGTGCTGAGTCTGGATATAATTTGATATTGCTTTGCAGGTGTTCTTGTAAAAGATAATAAATCATTATATATTAATCACTGTAATATAAAAGTTTTTTCAATGTTTTCTCCATGATTTAATCAAATTTTTCTTTTAATGCAGCTGTAAAAAGGGTTTATTTATACATGAATGGAGCGTTTCATATTTTTAGCTTATTATATTTAAAATATGAAACCCTGCGGATTTTCCAAATTTGTCGGATTTGCGGCGTTAAATTGCATCATGTATAGCAAAAGTATAGTTTATATGCAGCAAATTTGAAAATCGCTCAATCAAGGTTTAGTTTTAAATTATTGTCCAACTTTAAAATTAAGGAAAAAAAATTGGCAGATATATCAAAATGGAACAATATTTCCAAAAGCCTTTTGCTTCCGCTTTATTTCAGGGCAGTTGAATCTCAAAAAAAAGATGCAATTTTTGTTGATGAAAAAGCAGCTGAAATAATAAAAAATATTGATTATGATTTTGAAAGAATGGACGGTTTTAATATTATTCAGACTGCCACCATAATGAGGGAAAGTTCCTTTGACAGTCTTGTAAAAAGGTTTATTGAAAACAATCCTGATTCCATTGTGATAAATATTGGTGCAGGACTTGATACAAGATTTTTCAGAATGGATAATGAAAAAATCATCTGGTATGAACTTGATCTCCCTGAAATAATTGAAACAAGAAAAGAAATTTTTGACGAAACTGAAAGATATAAATTTATTGATGCTTCTGCCTTTGACATGAAATGGCCGGAAAAAATCAACAACAATGAAAACAGGCCGGTTCTTTTAATTGCAGAAGGTTTTTTGTTTTATTTTCCTAAATCAGCAGTAATAGAACTTGTAAAAAAATTAAAAAAAAGTTTTAGCGGAGCAAATTTCTTTTTTGATGCAGTAACCCCTGCTCAGGCCTATTCGAGTTTTTTTAATCCTGCACTTTCAATGATGGATGTCTGGTTCAAATGGGGAATGGATAATATAGAAGAATTAAATTTTTGGGACAGGGATATTGAAACAAAAGAGATTATATATTATTTTAAACCGTCATTTGAAAGACTCGGCTGGTACGGCTGGTATTCCATGATACCTGCAATAAGATTTGGTTTTTATATAATTTCCTGCATACTTGGAAAAGAAAGAGAAGAAGATTAGCCTATGCTAAGTGATAATGAAAAAAAGGTTGTAGCTCTTATCCAGGGAGATATTCCAATAGAAAAAAATCCTTACGAAATATTAGCGAAAAAAGCAGGTATTTCAGAAGATGAATTTATTGAGGCATTAAAAAGTCTTAATGACAAAAAAATTATAAGAAGATTTGGTGCCACATTAAGGCATCAGAAGTCAGGATACTCAACCAATGCAATGGTAGCCTGGAATGTTTCTGAAGATAAAATCCATGAAACAGGAAAACTCATGGCAGACTTTCCTTTTGTTTCCCATTGCTACAGAAGAGATCCAAAACCTGAATGGCCTTTTAATCTTTACACAATGGTTCATGCAAAAAGCAAGGATGACTGCGTAGAAAAAGTAGCAAAAATGTCTGAAAAAGCAAAAATTAAAAATTTTGATATTTTGTACAGCACAAAAGAGCTTAAAAAAACTTCAATGGAATATTTTACAGAAGAGTTTTAAATTTGCCCCCACTGAGGAATAAGACTATTTTCAACTCCAAGATGATTTAATATTTTTGATACAATTGAATCTGTTAAATTTTCAATTGTTGAAGGATGAGCATAAAAAGAAGGTGATGCAGGCATAACAACAGCTCCTGCATCGTTAACTCTTATCATGTTTTCAAGGTGAATTCTGTTGAAAGGGGTTTCCCTTGGCACTAAAATAAGTTTTCTTTTTTCCTTTAAGCATACATCGGCACTTCTTGTAATAAGTGAGTCTGCAATTCCAGATGCAATTGAGCCAAGAGTTTTCATTGAGCAGGGTACAATTACCATTCCATTGTGAAAAAAAGAACCGCTTGCAGGTGGAGAGAAAAAATCATTATCATTATGAATAAAAATTTTTGCCTTAACTTCAGATTCTTTTTTATTTTTTAAAATTAAATCAATTATCGGACCGTTTTCATAATCTGTTTCATGACAAAGTACCTGTTTTCCAGAATCTGAAACAATTAAATGAAGGTCTGCATCAGTTTTTAAAAGCACCTTTACAAGCCTTGAAAAATAAATAACACCTGAAGCTCCAGTGCATGCAATTACAAATTTTTTTCTAAAACCATCTGAAAAAGAGTTCATCAAGAAAAAATCCAAGAAATAGGGTTATTGAAACCACACTGTTTATATTGAAAAAAGCAAGGTCAATTTTTTCAATTTTGCCCGGCCTTACAACAATATGCTCAATTATAAGAAGAATCCCTGTCAAAATGACACACATGAGAAAAATATAATTCATGGAAAAAATAAAATACAAAGATACAAGACAGATAAAAGTAATTAAATGCAAAATATCAGAAATAAAAAATGCTTTTTTTTCTCCAAGTTTTGCAGGAATTGAAAAAAGATTGTTTTCCTTGTCAAAAAAAAGATCCTGGCATGAATATAAAATATCAAACCCTGAAATATAAGTAAGAAGTGTAAGAGATAAAATTATTATCCCAAAATTAACAGAATTTGTAAGAGCAATAAAAGCACCAAGAGGTGCAAGTGAAATTGCAAAACCAAGATAAATATGGGCAAGGCTTGTAAATCTTTTTGTGTATGAATAAAACAAAAGTATAAAAAGAACCGGAAAAGAAAGATAAAAGCAAAGTTTTCCAAGCATAAAAGCTGAAAATATAAAAAGAGCTGATGAAAATAAAACAAAAAACCAGGCAGATTTTAAGCTTATTTTACCTGAAGGTATTTCTCTTTGGCTGGTTCTTGGATTGAATTTATCAATTTTTTTATCAGCTATTCTGTTAAATCCCATTGCAGCAGATCTTGCACCTGTCATTGCAAGAATAATAAAAAAAATCTGATAAAGTGTTATGTCTGTGTATCTTGATGCAAGCACAACAGCTGAAAGAGCAAAGGGAAGAGCAAAAATTGTATGGGAAATCTTAATCATTTCCCCGTAAGTTTTTAGTGCAGAAATATATTTTTTCATTCAAAAATTCCGTTTATGTTATAGCCGCATTTCATGCATTTACCGTTTTTTATCCGGTTTTCTATAACATAAAACCCTTTTCTTTCAATAACTTTGTTTTTACATTCAGGACAAATTGTTGATTCAAAATCATCTCCGAAAATATTTCCTGAATAAATATAATTAAGTCCGTGGTTTTGTCCGATTTCAATTGCTTTGTGAATTGTATCAGCAGAAGTTCTTTTTACATCTGTCATTTTAAAACAAGGATGAAAAGCTGAAATATGCCAGGGAGTGTCTTTTCCAAGCTCATTATTTATAAATTGGGCAATTTGTTCTATTTCTTCTTTGCTGTCATTTTTACCTGAAATTAAAAGGGTTGTAACCTCAAGAAAAATACCTGCTTTTTTCATTCTTTTTAAGGTTTTAAGTACAGGCTTTAATTTCCCTCCGCAGATTTTTTCATAAAAATCATTATTAAAGGACTTAAGGTCAATATTTGCAGCATCAATAAATTCTTTTATTTCATCAAAACCCTGCTTTGAAATAAAACCGTTTGAAACCATAATGTTTAAAAGGCCTTTTTTCTTTGCAATAAGAGCTGTATCTTTCATAAGTTCAAAAAAAACAGTAGGTTCTGAATATGTATAGCTTATTGACTTTGCATTGTTTAAAAGTGCTTCCTTTACAAGGTTTTCCGGTAAAACTTCATATCCCTCAATTTGATTTAAAACTGAAGGTGACTGGGAAAGTGAGTCATTCTGGCAGAATTTACAGGTGAAATTACATCCCGGAGTTCCTATGGAATATGAAAAACTTCCCGGAAGAACATGAAAAAGCGGTTTTTTTTCTATTGGATCAAGAGCTTTTGCAGCAATTTTATTTTTAACAAGCGAAACAATTTCACCTGAAATATTTTGCCTTACACCGCACTTTCCTTTTTCATTTTCTTTAAGTACACAAAAATGACTGCACAAAAGACAGATTGATTTATTGCTGTCTATTTTTTTATATAATTTGTTTCCCATTGTGCACACCTCTGAGGAATTGCATTTACAGGTTTTATCATAGGGTTTTTTATTTTAAGGTTAAGTGGTTTTAAGCGAAATCTTGGTTTTAAGCATACACAAATTCCTGCAAAGTTACCAAAGGGACTTTTCTGGATAAGGTCTGAATAGCCGATATATTTTAAAATCGGACTTCCGGTAAGATCAAATGTTGAAACAGTTCTCCATTTTACAGGAACATCACCTAAAAGATCTTTTATTATCTGCTTTATTTCAAAAACACTGAAAAGTTTTAATTTATGGGACTCAGGAAATAAAAAATCCTTTATTGTTTTTTGTACACCTTTGATTGCAAATCTGTTGATTACACCTATGAAAACATAGTTTTTTGTGACACGAAAAGACTCTTCAAGTGCTTTTACAGGATTTTTTGTATATCCAAGGGAGTTAAAGAAAAAGGAATATTCAAAACTGTTGTCATCAAAAGGAAGATTTTCTGCCTCACTTTGATAGTATGAAATTTTGTGGGAAAATTCCCTTTGTGCAATTTGAAGTTTTAATTTATCAGGATCTGTAAGACTTAAATCAAGGTTTATCTCTAGGCATGCTTTTAAAATTTCATGGGAGTTTGCACCTATTGAAAGTATTGAATCCCCTGGTATTGGGTTCAACAGCCTGAAAAAAAGCTGGGTTTCTGTTGACAGGTTTAAAAAGTCTGCAGACCGGTAAATTATATTGTTGAAATCAAAATCTTTTTTAAACATAAGGCCGCCTGCTGTATTAAGAGGGAAAGTCAGATTTTAATCCGGGACACTTTTAATTTACAAGAGCATTTGGATTAAAAAATTAAAACCCTGTTTTGATTTAAAACTTTTTTGTTAATGAAATGATAGTACCTTTTTCATTAAATTCAACAGAGGTAAAATAAGTTTTCATGATTTCAAATCCCCTTCCATGGTCTGATTTAATAAGAGGTCTTTTTTTCAGAGCTTTTCTCCAGTCAAAACCTGCACCCTGATCTTCTATGGTTATTTTAATTTCGTTTTCTTTTACCTGAACAAGGAAAAAAATTTTTTTGGAAAGGTCATATTTATTGGCATGCCTTACAGCATTTGTAAGTGCTTCACGCAAAACCAGACATGTTGAAAAAGAAAGGTTAGCCAGATTTTTTTCAAGCAAAAAATTTTTTGTAAAAAGGGCTGCTTTATCAATGTTTTCCAAGCTAGAATCCATTGTAATAATTATTTTGTTATCTTCTCTGGAAAAATTGAAAAAGTGCAGTCTGGTCATTAATCCTCTCTTTATTTTTAAGGATTAAACTTCAATTCCAACAATTACAACGTCGTCTTCAGGGCCTTTAAGGTTTTTAAACATAAGATTTTTTATAACTTCTGGAGCTTCTGAAATAGGATAATCTTGTGCTTGTCTTGAAAATTTAAGAAGTTCGTCAAGACCGTTTGTCCAGACAGAATTTGATTTTTCAATAAGACCGTCTGAATAAAGAAAAATTCTGTCTTTGCTGTTTACCTGTATGGTTTTTGTTCCAAAAACAGCATCTTTGAACATTCCTAAAATATCTCCGTCAAGTTTAATGAATTTTGGCTCTCCGTTTTTTGGCATAAAAAGTGCCGGAGGATGTGCTGCACTTATGATTGTGAGCTGCCTGCTTCTTCTGTTAAGTCTTGCATAAACACATGTCAGGTATTTACCGTCTGGAAGAATTTCAACAAGAACCTCATTTATCATTTTCAAGCTTTCCTGGGGCTGATAAAGATGGGTGCAGTTTTGTTTTAAAAGAGCTTTCATTGAGGCTGTAAGATAGCTTGTGCTTATGTCGTGGCCTGAAAAATCAGCAACACAATACCCGAAAATATTTTGAGAGACAGGCAAAACATCATAAAAATCTCCGCCTGCCTCGTCAAGAGCATTGAAACTGACTCCAAAATTTGCTTCTGGAAGGCTTTCAGGTAAAATCAAAAGCTGTTTTTGTGCTTTTTTGACTTGTTTAAGCTTTTCTGCCTGAGCTTTTACAAGGGAATTTGTTGCAGCTGAAAGTTTCAAATGTATCTGTACCCTTGCAAGTACTTCCTTTGGGTGAAAAGGTTTTAGAATATAGTCTACAGCACCAAGACTGAAACCCTTCACCTTTGAATCAATTTCACTTACCCCTGTTAAAAAAATTACAGCAATTCCAGATGTTTTGGGATTTGTTTTAAGCTGGGTAATTACTTCAAATCCGTCTTCATCAGGCATCATTATATCCAGCAAAATCAGGTCAGGTATTTCTTTTTCAGCAATTTCACGTGCTTTTGGGCCGTTTTCAGCAGTAAATACAATATAGTCTTCCTTTGAAAGAACAGAATTTATTATGCCTAAGTTTATAGGACTGTCATCTACTGCAAGTATTTTATAGCCTGAATTGTCATTCATTGGCTAAAGCAGCTCATTAAGCTTAATTGTAAGAGTTTCAATCTTGCTGATATCATTTGAAATTAATTCAAAATTATTTTCTTCAGAAGCTTTTTCACATTTGGAAGCAAGTTCAAATATTTCCATAAAACCAAGATTGCCGGATGCTCCCTTTATGGAATGAGAAGCTTCCTTTGCTGACTTAAAATCTTGATTTTTAAGAGCTTTTTTTAATTTTTCAAGATCTTTTTTTGTGGTGTCAATAAAAAGTTGTGTAAGTTCCTTGAATTCTTCTTCATCAAGTCCTAAATTTTCTGCATAATCTTTTAAAGTCATGTTTTCTCCCTGATTTTAAAATTTGTATCAAGGTCTAATTGTGCAATAATACTTCAGAACAATGTTCTATGCAATCAATAAAGAAATATGAACTGCTTTAATAAACTGTTAATAACAAAAAAAGGGATCCCCGGTCAGGGGGATATCTGACCGGGAAGGAGGAAGATTAAATCTGTTTTTTAAAAATAAGAATTGAAAAAAGCAGATAAGTCTTTAAAAAAGTTTAATGTTTTTTATCTTTTTATTAAAAAAGATAAAATTTTGGTTAAGCCAAACTTTTCATGAAACTATAAAACATATTTGGTCATTTTGTCAATTTAGATTTTATTTAAAACTAAAAAACTCTTTTTTGCTTCATTCAAAATTTAAAAAATTTTAATGAATTAAGTCTATTATATTTACAAATATGAAACCCTGTGAGCTTTTCAATTTTGCTGCCTTTTATGTATTAAATTGCATTACGCACAACAAAAGCATAGTCTGATATAATTTGCCGTTATATGCAGCAAACTTGAAAATCGCTCAATCAAGGTTTTAATTTAAAAATATCTAATGGTCAGTTTTCTATTCATTTTTGTTCTTTTTTTTCTAAGCAATCCTCTCAGTCATTCTAATGTCTTGCCCAGCTTATTGAACAGATTTTTATAACGCTCATCAACAAGATTTCTGTTTTCTTTTTTTACCTCCATTGTAAATTCATAAAGCATTTTAAGTGTATTCTGAGATAAAGTTTCAAGTTCACAGGATATATAGGTTCTAAATCCATCTTTTCTGGACTTGAATATTTTTGGATATTTTTCAGTAACTTCATTCATCCATAAAGATTCAATCTCTACTATGGGTTCTAGATATTTGCTGTTATTTAAATGCGGAATCTGTCCTTCCATTTTTGCATATTTTTCACGCATAAAATTTCTTCCATCTTTTCTTCCATTTTTGAGATCTTCTAGATAAGAAGCTAAAATTTTATCTGGAATTACAGAATGGGACATCCACCTCATCATTTTGAAAGTTTTCAGGTATTCTTGACATGGAGATACAATAGTTGAGTTGACTTTTTTAAACATATCAAGCTCAATTTCTATAATTTCATTTATCAGTTTATCTCTTTTTTTATCCATTATTATTACCCCCTCATTTAAAAGTTAACGTGAAACCTCGCTAGAAAGGGGTTTCCCATCCCACGAAACAATAAAGCCCGTGTGATTCAGCAAGTTTTTGAAGGTTTTTCATTTCTTCATCTGAAGGAGGGGTTTGATCTGCCATTTTATATATCTTTCCAAGCTGCCTGTATTTGGATTCACCAAGCCTGTGAAAAGGCAGAAGGTTTACAACATCAAGACCAATATTTTTTATGAATTTAACAGTTTTTTCTATGTTTTCTATTGAGTCATTTTTCCCTGGAATTACAGGAATACGAGGGACAATTACTCCATTCCATTCCAGATTTGCTAATTTTTCTAAATTGGATAAAATAAGCTCATTGCCAACGCCTGTAAGCTTTTTATGTTCATCTGAATCCATGTGTTTAATATCAGTAAAGGCCCAGTTAATATATTTCATGGCTTCAAGATAAAATTCAGTATTAATGCACGATGTTGTTTCTACGCATGTGTGAATATAACGCTCCTTACATGCCTTTAATACTTCAATTATGAAATCCTTTTGGAACAGGGGTTCTCCTCCGCTGAAGGTAACCCCCCCGTTTGCTCCCCAGAACTGTCTGTCTCTTTCAAAAATTTTCATTAGATCCTGGACAGAATAAAGCTCTCCGCTTAACTCAAGGGCTTCCTGGTAGCAGGTTTTAAGACAGTCATGTGTTTTACATTTGATACATATTTCCCTGTCAAAACAAAGAATTCCGTTTTTTACCTCAACAGCATTATTAGGACATGACTTTATGCAGTTTCCACAGCGTTTGCATCTGGAATCTCTGTGCATTATTATGGGGCTTCTATATAATCCTTCAGGGTTGCTGCACCAGATGCAGTTTAAGGGACAGCCGTTTAAAAATACGGTTGTTCTAGTTCCAGGCCCATCATGAACAGAATGCCCCTGAATATCAAAAATCAATCCTTTTGCATTTAGATCCACTTTGCTTTTCAACATTATATTTGACATATTTTTATTCATTTTATTGCCTTTTCAGATTTTGTATCTGATTCCGGAAAAAAATCCGGAATCAGATTGTTTTCATTTTCATGAAATCCTATAAACTTTTTAGTGAACGCTTTGTGGAGTGAGGTTTTTGGAATCTGTCTCTTTTGCTTTTAAAGGCAGAGTTGATGCAATGCAGGCTGAAACTATAAAAGAAGCCAATGCAAAAAGGATAGAGTATGTATATGAGCCTGTTGCATCTTTTAAATAACCACCGATCAAAGGCCCGATAAAAGGTCCGATACCCATAACAATAAGAGTTGCAAGTCCCCAGATTTTACCAAGGGTTTGTCTTCCATAAACTGCTCCTGAATAGCCGACAACACCGCCGGGAACAACTGCCCAGTAAATAGCAAAAATAAAGCAGGAAACGACTCCAACAATGATTGAAACAATTCCTGTTCCAGACTGGATTAAAAGAAGACCACAGGCCAGGGCTCCCGTTGCAGGACCGAAAATTAGCATTCGCTTACGTCCCTGTGATTCGCATTTTGATATCAGAACAATTTTGTCTGCGATAATTCCCATGATAGGCATGGAAAAAATTCCAACAATTCCAATTGTTACATACAGGTTGGTTGCAGTGCTTAAATTAAACCCAAGGTCAGCTTTCCAATAACTAACAACCTGGGTCCATACGAGAAACTCTGCAAGCATGCTTGTTAAAAAGGTAAGAATCGCTCCCCATATTGGGTATGATGAAAAGGCTTCCTTAATGCTCCAGACGTATTCTTTTGCTGCTTTTCCACCTGAAGCAGGCGGTTTTTCACCAAAAGCCTGAAGACCATAATCTTCAGGATTCTTTTTGGCAACAACGGCTGCAATCAAAAGACATAAAAGTGTAAGCCATCCAAGAATCTGCATTGCAGATCGCCATGCATCGCCTTGTGCTCCAGCAAGGGATTCCTTGACAAAAAGACTCATAACAACCTGGGACATGGGAGCACCCATAAATGCAATGCCAAACATTTTTGCGTAGTTTTTACCCACATACCATTTACGTACGGAAATAGTTGAAGAGACCCAGAGCATGCCTGTTGCAACACCGGCTAAAATTCCGTATGCAGCATAATATGCATAAAGACTGTGAACCTGGCTTGTCACAAGAAAACCTGCAGCTCCAAAAACTGCCCCGATTCCATAAACAAGCTTGGTTCCCCATTTATCAAGAAGCATTCCGCAAAAAAATGCAGCAATTGCATAGAACATCATCAAAATAGAATAACCAAGAGTTATTTCAGCCTGAGACCATCCCATGTCTGCACTCATTGGCACTTTTAAAATGGAAAAGGTTGCTCTGTAACCAAAGAGACAAAAAAGTGCAAGCCATGAAGCTGCAACAACAGACCACCCCTTAAGTTTAGAATTATCCATTATATCAATTCCTTATTATTCAAAACGCTTATGTAAGAATTTTAAATGCACCTTTCCCGTTATCGAGAAAAAAATTTTTTTCCGATTTTTTGAACCTGCCTCTAAAAATTCACATGCGTTTATTGTTTATGATGCAAACTGATATATTAAAATGCCGGGAAAAATCCCGGCATAATTAATCAATTATTTTTCTTCAAATTTTTTACAGCTTACTGCAATCATATCACCGTATGCCATAAATTTGGGAGACTGCTCACTTGCTTCACATACCCCGATGAAATCTTTTTCTTCTGTGTAATTTTTGCAGTATTTGCATTTAGGCATTATTGCGTATCCTTTTGGTGCCAGTGCATCACCCTCAACCATTTTACCTGTTAAACGGTCAATTCCTTTGGCAACGTCTACAGGAATGAATTCACGTGTATCACGATATATTAAAGTCATAATTAAACTCCTTCGTATTCTGTTCTTGCAATCAATTCGTCTTGTACAGCTTTACCGATTTCAACCCAGTACTGGGTAAAACCGGCAACTCTAACCATAAGGTCGCGGTAGTTTTCAGGATGCTTCTGGGCATCAATAAGCATTTTTGAGTCAACTATGTTGTACTGAACATGGAAACCGCCTTTACGAAGATAAGCTCTTGTAAGATCAATAAGCTTTCTTGATCCCTCTTCTCCCTTGATTGCTGAAGGGTGAATTTTGATGTTAAGCTGTGAGTTCTGGGATTTTGAGTGATCCCATACAGCTGCTGAACTCATAAGAGCAAAAGGACCATTTTTGTCTGTTCCAGGGTATGCAGATAGAGAAGCGTCAGCAAAAGTTGTTCCTGAAAGACGTCCGTCAGCAGATGCTATTGTTGCAGAACCCATTGCACCATGTGTGGAAACTGAAATCTGGCAAGGGTAAAGAGGGTGGCCGTATAGAGATTCATAGTTGTAACAGTCATTACAGAAGAATTCTTCCCAATCCTGGAGAATACTGTCTGCAAAGGTATCATCATTGCCGTATTTTGGAGACTGAAGACATGCAAAATGAAGTTCATCCCAATTACCGGTATCATCATCTTTTTTCTGCTGATCAGCAATTGAGAAAGAGTTGACTTCATCAGCTGTTCTGAATCCGAAGTTTTCTTTCATTGCCTTTTTTAATGTTTCAAGATCAGCCTTTTTATCATCGAAAACAAGTTTGCGTATGGCAGCAAGTGAGTTAACTGTGTTAATTGTTCCTGTGCTTTCTACGTTAAATGTAGCATTATAACGGTAGCCAAGTTCATCAATAAGATGGCCTGTCATAAGGCAATCAGGTTTAAGCATAGAGGAAAAAATTCCCATGTTGTTTTTGCGCCATACATCGTGCTGGATATTATTTGTGAGGGTAAGTACATCAACGGCTTTCTGCCAGTAAGCTTTGAATTGCTCCCAAATTGCTTCATATAAATCAAGCTCAACATTGTGGGGTTCAAATACTTGATCCCCTGTACGCTGATCAACTCCATTGTAAAGAGCTAATTCAAGAACCTTTGGCATTGATACAAAATGAACGCCAACACTTGTGGGCTGTCCGCATCCACCTGGAATCCAATATTCTTTTCCGTTTAAATGAAGGGGCTTCCAGCAGCATGGAGAAGTCTCCAGGCATCCGCCTATTGCCCATGCCCGTGCTTCTTCAATTGTCATGCCTTCAGGTCCGTAATGAGATATAAAAAAATGTTCAGCAACATCATTGTTCATAAATGCAGGATACCCTGAACCAGTTTTGATTACTTCTGCTGCCAGCATAAGAAAATCTTCGGGAAGTTTTTCATCATATAGAAGAGCAAGAGTAGACTGGGGCATTGCGTTTGTAGCCCCAGCTTTAAGAATTAAATATTCAAGTCTGTTAACAGCAGAGTTGCCATTTTTATCTAAACCGCCTATAGACACAGTGTTGAAGGTGTTTCCGGATAAAACTCCGCCAACAACACCCATGGAAGCAAAACAGTCAATTGAGGTTTTAACAATTCTGTCGAGTTCGAGCAGTTCCAGTGCTTCGTCCTCGGTTAAACGGCCTGCTTCTATATCCTGTTCAAAATAAGGATAAAGAATTTGTCCGATACGTCCGGGTGAAAGTCCGGAGATTGCATCTTCGTTTAGCACTGCAAGATGCACAGTTTCAATCATTTGAAAAGCTTCGCGGAACGTGCGTGGAGGATTATGGGCAATCCATTCAAGGCATTCTGCGATTTCAGCGTATTCTTTACGCTGAGTTTCATCTTTTTCGATTGAGTTTAATCTTTTTGCTTCTTTGGCGTAGTTGAGGATCCATGTCTGGACACCTTCAATAACATGAATAACAGCTTCATAGTTATAAAGCCTGTTCATTCCAACAAGTCCGTCACCGTCTGCCCTGCCTGCAACCTTGTCTTTCATTTCTTTTGCAATTTTTATGATTCCGTCAAAACCGTATTCAAGAGGATAATAATAGTTGATGACCTCGCGTCCCTGGGGAAGTGTAAATCCTGAGTCGAACATACATACGATGTTGCGCATTATTTTTTCTTTTGTTTCATAGTCAGGAACCATCATTTCATATTTATGACCTAGATCATCAACTGATTTCCCTGTCCATTTTTTTGCAAGTGCAACAAGAGCAGGTATTTCTTCTTTCCGCATCCCAAATTTACCTGCAATAGAAATAACATTGCCAAAACTTGCAACAACATTTCCGCCACCCTGTCCGAATTTAGAATGCTCATCAACAGAAGCCGAGCCTCTTTTCATTGCTTCCTGGTAAAGTTCATCTTCTTTTGCCACATAAAAGCCTTCTGAAAGCCATGGCATTGGAAAGGATCCCCTGAAATAATGTGCTTTGTGCATCACAAGTTTTTCACCCGGGTAAATAACAGGAGTCAGGTTGCTGAAAGCTCTTTTAATAGCTTTTGCTCTTCTTATCACCTTGATCTCATTGTCATTTTTCATGTATTCACGAGTATACCAGTATGGGAACTCATTGTTGGCTGAAGAAAGGGTATCCATGAAAATATTTTTAAGTTTTTTTACCCTTTCATGAGGCTCAAGTTTAACCTCTCTGTTAATTATCCCCTCAGGTGCTTGTCCACCTGCCTGAAAATCCATGGAGATACCCGCGTCCGCCATGACTTCTTTAAATGTCTTAGCCATTTAAACCTCCAAAAAAAGTTAATAAATTAAACCTTTGTTCATATTTTAACTTTATATATTTCACGATTTGTGCCACAAAATGAAAGTGGTCATAAAAACTATGTTTTTAATAATAAATACGGATATTTATTTATATGGGCTGCTGGTGCTGTTTTAATAAATTGAAATTAAAAACTGTAATCAAATGTGACCTTGGATAAATAAATGATAAGTATAAAAAAATTGTTATTGAAGGGGGATTTAAATCCTTTTTGATAAGTTTAAACCTTGTCTTGCAATTAGTTAATTTGCAATGTTTTAAAGTGGTTATGCTTTAAATTGTTTCTGCTGATTACAGGTGTCATGCTTGGTTACAATAAAGGAGGTATCAAATGAAAGACATATCAAAAATTATAAAACTGGACGATACCGTAACCAAAAGAAAAAATAAGTCAAAGGAGGAAAAGAATCTTAATTTTGATGAAGCTTATAATATTTTTCAAAATGTGGGGGCATTTCCTGATTTAAAAAACCTTATAGAGTTTCAGCGTACCATAATAAATTATTGTGCTGACGGTCTTATGGTTGTGGATAAGTTTGGAAAGATTGTTTATGTAAATGACAGTTTCTGTGAAATACACAATATTTCACTGACACAAGTAATCGGGAAACAGGTTCAGGATGTAATAGACAATACAAAACTTCATCTTACAGCAAAATCAGGAGTTGCAGAACATGATTGCGTTCAGCATATTTCAGGTGATTATTTTATAGTTTCAAGAATTCCCATAATAGAAAACAATGAAAGCGTTGGTGCTGTAGGAATGATCAGGTTCAGATATATGGAAGAAGTACAGCTTCTCACAAAAAAAATAACTGAGCTTGAAGAAAAGATTGAAAATCTTAAGGAAATTAGGTCTGTACAGTCCAATGTCAATTACACTTTTGATGATATAGCTGGCGTATCAAAGGAAATAAAATATGCCAAGGAAGTTGCAATGCAGGCTGCAAAAAGTGATGCAAGCATTCTTATCAGAGGTCCCTCTGGTGTAGGGAAAGAGGTTTTTGCCCATAGTATACATAATTTTAGTGCAAGAAATCAGAAGCCATTTATAAGAATTAACTGTAGTGCTATACAGGAAAATCTGATTGAGTCAGAATTGTTCGGTTATGAAGAGGGAGCCTTTACAGGTGCAAGAAAAGGAGGGAAAAAAGGTAAATTCGAACTTGCACATAAAGGTACTATTTTACTTGATGAGATTGGAGATATGCCGATTGCTTCACAAGTAAAACTTTTAAGGGTTATTCAGGAAAAGGAAATATCGCCTGTTGGAAGTGAAAAAAGTATTTGTGTAGATGTAAGAATAATTGCGTCCACAAACCAGGATCTTGAAAAACTTGTTGAAGAGAAAAAATTTCGTTCAGATCTTTTTTACAGATTAAACGTCATTCCTATTATTATCCCACAGTTAAAACATTCAACTGAGGATATTCCAGTTCTTGCAAAAAAAATATGGAAAGATCTTTCAAGAACACACGGTATTTTTCATAAAACTCTTTGCAACGGAGCAATCCTTGCACTTCAGAACCATGACTGGCCTGGAAATATAAGAGAGCTTAAGAATATTCTTGAAAGACTTCTCATTATGGTAAAAAAAAGTCAGATTACTGAAAGCGATGTTCAAAGGATTCTGATAAAAAACACAACCTGCTGTCCTGGCTTTGAAAGAGAGGAAGATGAAGAAAAATTCGGTTTGACAGCACTTGTAGATCAAACTGAAAAAAGGGCAATAAAATCTGCTCTTAGCTCAACAAAAGGTAACAGAAGCAAGGCTGCAATGCTTCTTGGAATTTCAAGGCCGCTTCTTTATAAAAAGATTCATAAGTACAATTTGGAATAAAAAGGACTAAATAGTTGCTGAACGGAAACGGCCTTTTTTGTCCATTCTTGAGTCAGATTCAAAATTTAATCCTCAAAATACTAAATGTGTCCTAAAGGTTAAATTTTTATCATCCTTAAATTGAACAATAAATCCTGGTGTTTGGCCAATTACTGGCAACAAAAATCAGTATAAAATTGGTTAGTATTATTTAAAAAATATCTTAATTTTCAAGTTCATTTTTAAGGGCTTCAAGGAACAATACAGCATCTTCCACAATGCAGACATCAGAATGGCCAAAAATTGAAGCATGGGGGTCATTATTTACAGAAATAATAAACTCACAATCCTTCATTCCAAAAAGATGCTGGGTTGAACCTGAAATCCCAAATGCTGAATATATTTTTGGGGAAACACTTCTTCCAGTAATTCCTACCTGTCTTTGATATTCAAGAAGCCCTTTATCTACAATTGGTCTTGAGCATCCAACAGATGAACCTGGGATAAGCTTTGAAACTTCAAATACTTTTTCAATTTCTTCGCTGGAATTTAATCCTCTTCCAACAGAAAGAATTATTTTTGCGTTATCAAGTGAAGAGCTTTCTGATCTTGACATTGTTTCAATTATTTTTATGTCTGAATTTTCATGGGGTATTTCAATTTCTTCAATGCTGTTTTTTGAAAATATGGAATCATTTTCATCAAAACTTGAACCGGCAATTGTTAAAACACATTTTTCTTTAAGATTTTTTATACCGGCTTCAAGTTTGGAATTGAAAATCATTCTTGAAAACTGATTTTTATCTTCAATTTTTAAAACATTTGTAATTATTGAAGCATTAAATTTCCCAGCCAAATATGATGCCTGCTCAAGGGATTTAATAGAAGAATCAAAACAAAGATATGAAAAATCTGTTTTTTCAATAACTGTTTCAAGACCAGAAATTATGTCTCCAAATTCATGGGTTTTTGTTTTTATATTTAAAATATTTCCAAAATTTATTTTTCTTGAAAAATTTTCAATATTTTTTTCATTAAAAACAACTAAAATAATTTCATTTTTTAAATAAGAATAAAGATTCTGGCCGAAATTTATAAGTTTTTTTGCCTGGTCAGTTTTATTTGCGTGGCTGTCACAAACTAAAATTATTTTTTTATCCATTTTATTATCCTTAAAGAATTTTTTTCTGTTTTAAAATTTCAACAAAAGCCTTTGCCTTATCTTCAATACTTCCTTCTAAAATTTCGCCTTTTCTTGTTTTGGAAGGAAGTTTAAGGTCCTTTATTTTAATCGAATTTTTAAAATCAGGCTTTTCATGGCTTTTTACAATAATTGATCTTTCATCAGCTTTAAGCATTCTCATGACATTGGGGTATCCTGGTTTGTTTATTCCAGCCTGAAAATTCAGTGCACAGGGAAGTGAAAGTTCTGCCTTTTGTTCAGTTCCTCCTTCAAGCTCTCTTTTTACAATTATTTTTTCACTGGATATATCCTCAATAAAAGTTATGCCTGAAAGAGAGGGGATAGACAGTTTTGAAGCTGTTAAAAGTCCTGTTACTCCGTTCATCATATCTTCGGACATCATTCCGCAAAAGAGCAGGTCACAGTTATTTTCCATAAAAACATCTTTTACTGCATCTGAAACAAAATCAGGATCATTGGCATTTTTTGTTTCAGTTTCAATTAAAAATGCCTTGTCTGCACCTTTTCCAATTGTTTTTTTAAGAATTTCAAGGCTGTCTGCTGCTCCAACAGAAATTGTGTAAATTTCAATTGCAGTGTTTTTTCCCTTTAATTTAAGAGCCTCTTCAAGAGCATGGTCATCAAATCTGTTTATTTTAAGGTTTAAATCAGGATTGTTTTTCAAGAAATTTTTTTTGAGAATATCTGGATCAGTCATCTGAATTTCTTCAAAAACCGGTTTTATTGTTACAAGTATTTTCATTGTTTTTCCTTATTTTTAATTTGTTGCTGAACGAAAACGGCCTTTTTTGTCCATTTCGGCGTCAGATAAAAAATTTAATCCTCAAAATATTCCATGTATTCCTGCGGTTAAATTTTTTATCTTCCTTGAATTGAACAAAAAATTCTCGTTTTCGGCCAATCACTAATTTGTCTTGATTAGTATTTTATACACTAAAAAAAATTTAGCAATAAAAAAATCGAACGCTCGCTCGTTTTTTTATTGACATTGAAATTTCAAAGGTTTAAGCTTTTTCAAAAAGATCGGGAAAGATGTTTTATAAAGTTTTAAAGATATTGGACATCCGGAAAAAAGGAAAATTTAATGCCTCTTGTTTATGTCATACGTCATGGTCAGGCTTCATTTGGGAAATCAGATTATGATGAGCTTTCAAAAAATGGAATAAGGCAGTCATATATACTTGGAAAGTTTTTTGAGCAAACAAGCACCAGATTTGACAAAGTTTATTCAGGTTCTCTGGATAGACAGCTTTATACAGCTGTTCATGCACTTGAGGGAATGAAAGAAAAGGGCAGGGAAATTGAAATAAATGAAGGTTTTAATGAATATAATCATATGGATCTGATAAATGCTGCTCTTGATCATTACTTTGAACAAAAAGGAGTTTTTGTTGATCTTGAAGTGCTTGCAGGTGACAGAAAACTTTTCCAGAATTTTTTTTCAAAAGCAGTTGAAAACTGGATAAAAGGCGAGTTTTCAGATTCAGGTATTCAAACCTACGAAAACTATTGTGATCAGGTTTTAAGTGCATTTGAAAAAATTTCACAAACAAATGAAAAAAAAGCAAAAATAGCAGTTTTTACTTCAGGCGGGCCAATTTCAGTTATTCTTGAAAATACCCTTGGAATTAATTCTTTCAAGGCTGTTGAAATTGGATGGGGAATAAAAAACTGCTCAATTACCTGTTTAAGTTCAAACGCTAAATTTAACAGAAATACAAACAGATTTTTATTAAGACAATTTAATTGTAGTGCTCATTTTGAGCTTGAAAAAGAAGATAACCTTATTACCTACAGATAAGAGGAGGGGTAAATGGATTTTAGAGTTTCGGATAAAATTAAAACAATAGTTGATTCAATCAACGAATTTATTGACAAGGAACTTATTCCGCTTGAACCAGAATTTGTTACAGGAGATTTCAATGAAATGGAGCCTGTAATTAAAGAAAAGCAGGCAATGGTTAAAAAAATGGGGCTATGGGCTCCGAATTTTCCTGAAGACTGCGGAGGAATGGGACTTTCCATGCTTGAGCACGGACTTGTTTCAGAAGCACTTGGACGCTCTCCACTTGGACATTATGTTTTCTGGTGCCAGGCACCTGATGCAGGAAATGTTGAAATCCTTCACAAATACGGAACAGAAGAGCAAAAGGAAAAATATTTAAAGCCTCTTGTCAAAGGTGATATCAGAAGCTGTTTTTCAATGACAGAAGTTGATATGCCCGGTTCAAACCCTGTAATGCTTGAAACAACAGCTGTAAAAGACGGTGATGACTATATAATCAACGGCCACAAATGGTATACAACTTCAGCTGACGGGTCAAATTTTGCAATAGTAATGGCTGTAACAAATCCTGATGCTCCAAGATATCTTCAGGCAAGCATGATAATTGTTCCAACGGATACAAAGGGTTTTAACCTTGTAAGAAATATTCCTGTAATGGGCCATGAAGGAAGCGGTTATGCAAGTCATGCAGAAATTTTATATCAGTCATGCAGGGTTCCCCAAAAAAATCTGTTAGGGCCCGAAGGCCAGGGTTTTGTGATAGCACAGGACAGACTTGGACCCGGAAGAATTCATCACTGCATGAGATGGCTTGGAATATGCAGAAGATCTTTTGATCTCATGTGCTCAAGGGCAAACAAAAGAATAATTTCAGCTGACGGGAAAACACTTTCATCAAAGCAGACAGTTCAGAACTGGGTTGCAGAATCAGCAGCCGAAATTGAAGCTGCAAGGCTTCTTACTTTAAATGCTGCATGGCAGATAGATGAATATGGTGCAGCTGATGCAAGAGATGCTGTTTCAATGATAAAATTTGTTGTTGCAAATACAATGAACAATGTAATTGACCGGGCTCTTCAGGTTCACGGCGGCCTTGGAATGACAGATGATACAATCCTTGCATATTTTTATCGCCATGAAAGGGCTGCAAGGATCTATGACGGAGCAGATGAGGTTCACAAGTCATCTCTTGCAAAGAGAATGCTTAGAACCTATGAGGGAAAAGTTGTAAGATAATCTTGTTTTGGGGAAAATTTATGTTTATTGTTTTTTCAAAACATAAACCCCCAATTTATAAAAAGGAAATAAAGAGCGTGGAAGATTTTGATTTTGCAGATTTTAAAAAAAGATTTGATACTTCAAAATACAGTCTTTGCAGAGAGGTTTTTCAAACAAACCAGGAAAGCATAAAAATTAAAAATGAAAAAAGGGCAGTGGAAAATCTTTATAAAATTTTCAATGCTGTATTTTCAATATCTTCCAAAAAGGGCTTTCAGGCAATGACAATGCGGGATTTGAGCAAAGAAGCCAATTTAAGTATGGGAGCCCTTTATGCTTATTTTAAAAATAAGGAAGACCTGCTTCACATAATTCAGAATCAGGGAAGAGTAATGGTAAAAAATGTTCTTGATTCCTTTGAAGCAACAGCAGTTGAACCGCTTCAAAAACTAAGGTCTGTAATAAAAGCCCATATTTTTCTAAGCGAAGTTGCAAGGCCCTGGTTTTTTTTCACTTTTATGGAAGCTAGAAATTTAAGTGAAAATGAACTCAAGGAAGTAAGGGAGATAGAAGCTCATACTGAAAAGGTTATAGTAGATATTCTTGAGCTTGGGGAATCAAAAGGAGTTTTTAAAAAAAGAAATCATTTTCTCACAGCAAGTATTATCAAGTCCATGCAGCAGGACTGGTATCTTAAGAGATGGAAATACAAATCAAGGCAGATAAATCCTGATGAATTTGCAGATTATGTTACAGGTTTTGTCGAGTCATTTGTTCTTGCTGAGCCGAAAAAAATTAAGGGGGTTCATTAATGGAAGATCAGGCAGTTGAAGTAAGAAAAGGGGAAGAACTTGATCATGAAAAGATCAAAGATTTTTTAAGAAAAAATGTTGAAGGTGTCTCTGGAGATATTCATATAAAACAGTTTCCCGGAGGGTTTTCAAATCTTACCTATTTAATTGAGTGCAATGGAAAGGAAATGGTTTTAAGAAGGCCTCCAAAGGGAGCAAATATAAAATCTGCCCATGACATGGGAAGGGAATACAAGATTTTAACAGCCTTAAAACCGCTTTTTCCATATTGCCCGACACCTCTTGCATACACAGAAGATGAGTCTGTAATGGGCTGTCCTTTTTATGTCATGGAAAAAATTCCTGGAATAATTTTAAGAAAGGATCTTCCAAAAGGCCTTGATTTAAGCCCTGAAGATGCTTCAAATTTATGTAAAAAACTTCTTGATGTCCATGTTGAACTTCATTCAATAGATGTTGAAAAAAATAATCTTTCATTTCTTGGAAAGCCTGAAGGATATGTAAAAAGGCAGGTTGAAGGGTGGAGCAAAAGATATGTCAATGCAAAAACAGACGATGCTCCAGGATTTGAAAAGGTTATGGAATGGCTCAAGGACAAACAGCCGGAAGATACAGACTCTCCAACAATAATTCACAATGACTACAAGTTTGACAATGTTGTTCTTGATAAAGACAACCCCATGAAAATAATAGGGGTTCTTGACTGGGAAATGGCAACATACGGAGATCCTTTAATGGATCTTGGCAGCTCTCTTGGATACTGGGTTGATAAAAATGATCCAGACGAGTTTAAACTCATAAAAACCATGCCTACAGATATTGACGGTGCTTTAACAAGAAATGAAATGATTGAAAGATACGGGGAAAAAACAGGCCGTAATATGGATGGTTTTGATTTTTACCTGTGTTTTGGAACTTTCAGACTGGCTGTAATAGCCCAGCAGATATACAAAAGATTTTTTCTTGGTTATACAAAAGACAAAAGATTTGGAATGCTTATTCATGCAGTAAATATTCTTGAAAAAGTTTCAAGGTCAATTATTGATAATTCTAAATTATAAAAAATAAGGAGACGGATATGGCTGGATTTTCACTGGAAAATAAAACAGCTCTCATAACAGGGGCAAGCAGGGGAATTGGTGAGGCAATTGCACATTGTTTAAGCGAAAACGGTGCAAAAGTAATTTTGGTCAGCAGAAAAATGGATGCCCTTCAAAAAGTTGAAAATGATATAAAGGCAAAGGGCGGACATGCAGAATCAATGGCCTGCAATATGGGAGAAATTGATCAGATAAAAGCACTTGTAGAGTCAGTTAAGGAAAAATACGGCACCCTTGATATTTTAGTAAACAATGCAGCTGCAA
>JAVERC010000039.1:0-32948 GCA_034007295.1 Desulforegulaceae bacterium
A
The DNA here is from genome assembly GCA_034007295.1 of Desulforegulaceae bacterium. Taxonomy (GTDB): domain Bacteria; phylum Desulfobacterota; class Desulfobacteria; order Desulfobacterales; family JACKCP01; genus JACKCP01. The sequence goes on from JAVERC010000039.1 coordinate 2, forward strand.
TTTAATCCTCAAAATACTCCATGTATTCCTGCGGTTAAATTTTTTATCTTCCTTGAACTGAACAAAAAATTCTCGTTTTCGGCCAATCACTATTTAGCCTTTGCCTTAATTACTGCCCTTACTGGAGCAGGATATCCTTCTTTTGTTTTGTTTTTATCAAGAGGATCCAAAAAATCCTTTAAAGATTTTTCAAAACTCCAGTCTGTACTTCTCTGCTCATTGAAATCTGTTTTTGAAATATCAAGACATTCAATCTCACAAAAGCCTGCTTTTTTAAGCCAGATTTCAAGAGTTTTAATACTTGGAACAAAATATACATTATTCATTTCAGCATATCTTTTTTCCGGAATAAGGGCAATTGGTTCTTCACTTAAAATTATGAGATTTTCTAAAACAATTTCCCCGTCTTTTTTCATAATTTGTCTTATTTTTACAAGCATATCAATTGGAGATTTTCTGTGATATAAAACACCCATCAAAAAGACAAGATCATAAAAATTTTCCATCTGGGGAAGTTCATTAAAAGCAATTGGAAGAGTTGAAAGGTTTTTAAGTCCCATATATTTATTTACAGCCTGAAATTGAAAATAATAGGGAATAAAAGGCTCTAGTCCAAGTCCGAACTTAATATTTTTACCAGCTGCCTTAAAAAGATAATATCCATTGCTTGAACCAATATCGAGAAGAACCTTATTTTGAAAATCAACTTTATCCTCAAATCTTTTCCATTTTAAATAAGAATCCCATTCAGAATCTATTTTTACTCCAAAAATATTAAAAGGACCTTTTCTCCAGGGTATAAATTTTTTTAAACTTTTTTCAAGATTGATATGCTCGTTTAAAGAAAGGCCATTTTTAATAAAGCACCCTGCTTCTTTTTTATCAAGTTCAATAAAATCAGGTTTTAAATCAGGAAGATTTTCATAATAAGACTTGAAATCAGATATAAGTTTATTTTCATTTGAACTGAATAATTTTTGTTTTTTTAAAATAAGCTCTTCAAGAGAGTCTGATAAACTGTCAATTTCAAATTTTGATGCGTTTTCAATTAAATTATCCATTTTAAATATTTTTTCCTGCAATAAAAGAAGTAAACTGAAACCATTTTAAATAAACATCCACATAAGAAAATCCGCAATTTTTTAATCTTTTTATATGTTCAATTGAAGATTCAGGCACAAGAACATTATCAAGAGCTTCTCTTTTCCTGCTTATTTCAAGCTCAGAATATCCGTTTTTCTTTTTAAAATCGTAATAAATCTCAGTTTCATTTTTGAGAAATATTTCATTTTCATTAAAAACCTTTTCAGTTAAAAGAAAAATCCCGCCAGGTTTTAAACCTTTGTAAATTTTTTCTATCAAATCTTTTCTCACTGATTTTTCAATAAATTGTAAGGTAAGATTCATTACAACGACAGAGGCATTTTTTATTTCAATATTTTCTGCACTTTCATGCATTAACTCAATTCTTTGGCTGTTTGTTCTTGAACCAAGTCTTTTGGAAAAAATATCAATCATGGGTTTTGAATTATCAAGAGCTTTCATTGAAAAATCATTTTCTTTCATTTTATCTAAAAAACTGATTCCAAAATTGCCGTTTGAACATCCTAGATCATAAATTATAGTATTTTTTTGATAAAATCTTTTTGCAAGCTCACATTGAAGGTTTATTGATTCATTATATAAAGGAACTGACCTTTTAACCATATCATCAAAGCATACTGCTATTGTATCATTAAACTCAAAAGGATTTGGCCAGCTTTTTTCTTCTGAAAACACTTTATCTTTCATTTTATTTTTCTTTCCTGACTTATCATATTTTAACTTAATTAATTTGCCTTATTTCTAAACAATGTTTGAGGATTTATCAAAAAAAATATAGAATAAATTTATTCATTTTTTTTGTAACTTTTTTTAATTTAATTTATCAACCTTAAAAATATTTAGTAATACCCCCAAATTTTTAAATACTAATTTTTTCAGGGAGAAAACCTATGGGAAAAAATTTAATTTTTTACCTTTTATCTAGTCTGATTTTTTTAAGCAGCTTTGGGTTTGCTTCAACCGAAGAAGGTGAAAAACCAGGCTCAGACTACAGAAGCTGGACCACTGCAGACCACAGCAAAATTCCCCTTCTTCAGCAGGATTTTGAAAAGCCTGAAGATGTTACAAGTGCCTGCATTTTTTGTCATACCAATGCTTCAAAACAGCTTCACAAAACCATTCACTGGACCTGGGAATGTGGAGCAGACAAAACAGGAAAAATGGGAAAAGGCGGTATCACCTTAAACAATTTCTGAATGAACATAGCAAGCAACGAGGCTCGTTGCACTTCATGTCATGCAGGATACGGATGGGATGATAAAAACTTTGATTTTTCAAGGGAAGATAAAGTTGACTGCCTTGTATGTCATGACCAAAGTCTTGAATATAGAAAATATCCTTCAGGTGCTGGATATCCCTCAACAGAAGACAAAGACTTTGAAGGAGACCTTTATAAAAAACCTGATCTTAATAAAACAGCACAAAGTGTTGGAATGCCTCAAAGGCACAATTGCGGAGCCTGTCATTTTTACGGCGGCGGAGGTGACGGAGTAAAACACGGGGATCTTGACAGTTCCTTGATTGACCCTCCTTATGAACTTGATGTTCATATGTCAAAAGACGGCGGAAATTTTTCATGTGCAAGATGTCACACCACAGTTGAGCATAAAATAGCAGGAAGATGCTATAAAACACCTGCTTTTACAGACAGAAAATCTGTTCTTGATTCAGATATGGTAAAAAGAATTTCCTGTGTATCATGTCATACAGAAACTCCCCACAAAGAAAATAAAAAATTAAACGACCACACAGACAAAGTTTCATGCCAGGCCTGTCATATCCCTGCCTTTGCAAGGCAAAATCCCACCAAAATGTATTGGGACTGGTCAACAGGCGGTAAATTAAAGGATGGAAAGCCATACATTACAATGGATGAGGAAATGGACAGAATTAAATACATGTCCAAAAAAGGTGATTTTACCTGGGAAAAAAATGTTGAGCCTGAATATTTCTGGTTTAACGGTTCAATGGAATATACCCTTTTAACTGATAAAATTGATCCTTCAAATCCTCCTGTGAAGCTTAACCGCGTAATGGGTGATATGAATGACGAAAAATCAAGAATTTATCCTTTTAAAGTCCACAGAGCAAAACAGCCCTATGACAAGGGAAACAATACAATGGCTGCTGTTCAGCTTCATGGAAACAATAAAACTTCCTACTGGAAAAATTTTCAATGGCAAAATGCCATTCAAACTGCCATGGACTATATGGAACTTCCATACAGCGGAAAATATGATTTTATAGAAACCGAATATCATTTTCCAACAACCCATATGGTTGCTCCTGCAAAAAATGCACTGAATTGTTCCAGTTGCCATTCAAAGGAAGGAAGGCTTAAAAATCTTGCAGGTTTTTATATGCCTGGAAGAGACAGCTTTGGTTTTATTGACAAAACAGGTTTTACTCTCATCATTTTATCCCTTTGCACTGTTTTTGTTCACGGATTAATCAGAATATTTTCATCTTCAAAAAAGGAATAAAAAATGGAAAAAATTTATCTTTATACAAGGTTTGAAAGATTCTGGCACTGGCTCCAGGGACTTTTGATTATACTTCTGATAATTACAGGATTTGAAATTCACAGCACCTATACTTTATTTGGATTTGAAAGAGCCTTTAAAATTCATAATTATGCAGCCTGGACCTGGCTTATTCTTTTTATTTTCATAGTTTTCTGGCTTATAATTACCGGGGAATGGAGACAATATATTCCAACCATGAAAAAAATTATTGATGTAATGATGTATTATGCATTCAATATTTTTAAAGGCTATCCCCACCCTGTTCCAAAAAGTAAAAGAAAAAAGCACAATCCCCTTCAAAGGATTACCTATCTTGTAATAGTTTCTTTTCTTATTCCATATCAGATAATTACAGGATTTCTTTATTATTATTACAATGAGCTTCCAAAAGACTGTATCTTTGGAAATATTGAAGTCCTTGCAACACTTCATACAATTGGTGCTTTTTCTTTTATACTTTTTTTAATTATTCACGTTTATATGACAACCACAGGCCACACCTGGACAGGACATATAAAATCCATGTTTACAGGTTGGGAAGAAGTTGAAAACCCACATGAAATTGAGGAATGGGAAGTAAAAAAACTGGCAAAGGATAAAAAATAAATTTATTTTGCTGGTGAAAAAAATTACTAATTTTCAGCAAATTTTACTTTGATGAAAACCAAATTTTATATAAAAAAGAGTCTGAATTTCAGGCTCTTTTTGCTTTTTTTACAAGCTCAATAAATAAATTTCTCTGAAATTTATCATAAAAAAGATATTCAGGATGCCACTGAACCCCTAAAACAAATTCTTTTTTTTCATGCTCAATTCCCTGAACAACATTATTTGGCTCTTTTGCACTAATTTTTATATTCTCGCCTTTTTTGGCAACAGACTGATGATGCAGGGAATTTACACTTAAATTTTCCTGTTCAAGAATTTTAAAAAGTTTTGAATTTTTTACTACATTTACATCTTTTTTTGGAAGAATAGTTCTAATTCTTGGATATTCCTCATAAAATTCCAAAGTGTCAGGATAAAGGGTTCCTTTGAAAAAAACATTAATCAGCTGGGCTCCTCTGCATATCCCAAGAACCGGAATATTTTTTTCTATTGCTTTTTTTAAAATCAAATACTCTGCCTGATCTCTTTTTTTGTCAATTTTAAATCTTTTTTTTGTGGAAAAAACCCATCTGAATAAAATTAAAAGCTGGAAAAAAAGATAATATAAAATTCTTTTTTTCTTTTTTACTTTTGTTTCAGATTCAAAGTCAGAAATGGAAATAAAAAAATCTTTTGGGTCTTTTTTGTAAATTAAAGGGTCTATGTCAGAGCCGCCGCCTAAAATAATCCCATTAAAGTCAAATTTGTTTATTTTTTTTGAGGGTGTTAAAATTTCAGGTCTTCCACCTGCAAGAATTACTGCAATTGAAGTGAAAAAAAATGCAGAAATTCCTCCGTATGCTGGTCCTGTTATTCCAATTTTAGGTTTATTTTTCATTGTAAAATTTTTTTATTTTTTCAATCCATTTTGATTTTTTAAAAAAATTCTTCTGATTTTTAAAATATTCTTTTGAAAGCTCATTTATTTTGTCTTTGTCTGAAGCAAGATTTTCAATTTTAACCCATAAATTCCATTCCTGAGAAGGTTTCCAGTCTTTTGAGCCGACACATGAATTTGGAAGCCTGTAATGAAATGACGGTCTTTTACCTGTTAAGTGATAGTCTTTTACATTGTTTTTGACTCTGTTTTCATTAATAAAAGCAAAAACAGGAAGCATATCAAGAGCTCTGTTTCTTGTTGGATTAAATTTTATATAATCATCAATCAATTCGTTTATTGAAGGAAGATAGTTTTCATTTAAAACAAAATTTATGTATTCATCTTCAAATTTATCAATAAAAGGTGTCATTTTTCTTGAAAAATCAATTTGAGATTTTTCAATTATATAATCATACAACAGAAAAAATGATTTTAAATAATAAACAAGAACATCAGCTTCAAATGAAGGAACTTCGGCATTTATGTGCATTCCAAAGGCATTTAAAAATGAGGATTTTGTTCCTTTTGCACCAAAAATTCTTAATTCGTCTGAAAGATTGTTTACAAGATAAAGATCTGAAAAAGGGATTGGAGGGGTTACAATTTCGTATGGGACAACAGTAGAGGCTAGTTTATTTAAAAGCTCTTCAATTTCAGGTTTTACTTTGTAGTCTGAAAGATTTATTCCTGCCTTTGAAAGATAGTGTTCATAACCTTTATTAAGCAATATATCAGCATCAAGCTCTATTGAAAAATCGCCAAACAAAGTATCTGAAACAATATATTCAAATTTGCTTTTTTCAAAAACATTTCCATTGAATATATTTTTTACAACATGTGCTGCATCTTTTAAATCTATTCCTGTAAATTCAATTTCAAACCCGGCTTTTCTTTCCTTGTTTTCATGGTTTTTATTTAAAACCGGAATTTCAAAATTCATTTAATTACTCCCTTTATTGCATTATTCCAAACCGCTCATTCAACCGGAACTATGATGAAGAGTAATTCCTGCAGGAAGAGATTCACCAAAAACTGCGGCTTCCTCATTTGACTCCATTTCAATTATTTCTTTTACATATTTTGAATTGTCAAAGTCTTTATATGAATCAAGAAAATCAATTACAATTTTTCTTTTTTCTTCATCAAGATCCCTTGTCCTGTCCCCTGTAAGTCTTGCAATTCTTGAAACTGCATATCTTGCCTCAGAAATTTCTCCCCATTTTTTTGTCATAAGAAATTCAATCCATTTAAAGGCAGTATCTTTAGGAATAACTTTGTTTATGTCTCCGTAAAGCGGCTCTCTTGCACCAATTCTTCCAAGAAATATTAAAAGTCGAGGGTCTGATTTTTCAGGTTTAAGTTCATTTTTAAGAGTATTTCCAAGCCTTTGCTTGTCGTTTGAATGAAGATATTCAAAGTTTGCAACACATGACCAGAGTTCCATTTTCTCTTTTAAATCAAAACTGTTTTTCTTTAAAATTGATGAAATGTCCTGAATAATCTGTCTTTGATATCCCGGTTTAAGTCCTGCTGCAATTCTTCTCCATAGAATCCACCACTCATTTTTATTTTGAATTTCATTTGGAAAAACAAGTCCCTTTGAATAAATTGACCAGATTTTTTTTATTCTTGCCTCGTCAAATGGGTCTCCAATTCCAGGCCTTAAACAAAATCCTGCAAGATTAAGCCATCTTGCTTCATGAACAGGAGATTTTTCTCTCAGCTGAGGGTTATCAACTAAAAAATCACCAATTTTTCTTATAAACATTAAAGGCCATTTATTCCTGGACATCTGCAAAAATTTTGACAAATCCTTTGCAGCTGAATTTACATTTGACTTGTCACCGCCAAATGCATTTTCAATCAAAGACAAGGCTTCAACAACTTTTGAATTTTCTATTATTACGGAAGTATCAACACCTGTAATAATTTTTGGAAATACTTCCTTTGTTCCCCTTAAATCAAAGGATAAATCCCAGGTGTGCTGAGTTTCTACAGAATCACACCAGATTTGAAGATTACCTGTTTCTGTATATTTTGCCTTTAATTCAATTGAAATGTCTTTTTGTTCATCTTTTTTGCCGTAACTTATAATTGTGTGCAAAGGCGGAAGCGGTGAAAAAGATTCATCAATATTTTCTATAAAATCACCGCATTTATCACCAGAGCGGTAACTTGAGGAATAAAGTGTAAAAGTTACAGGCATATTTGTTTTTACAGAAAATTCATAATCCTTTGGAAGTTTTATTTTGGTTCCCTCTTCAAGTCCTCTTTCAACAAGACATATTACCCCTTTTTTATTTTCCTTTGTTTCAATTCCAAGATAATAGCTTCTTGGACTTCCGCTTCCAACTTTTACACCAAGACCAAGTTTTACTTTTCCGTAATAGGAAGCTCCAAGTGAAACAGCTGTGTCTGGTTTATTGTTTTCTAAAATTTTAGGGATATCAGATTTTAAATCAAAAAAAGACTGAATTGATTTAATAATTTTTTGCTGAATTATCTCAGGTTTAAGAGAGCCTCCGTTAAATAATATAAGATCTGGAAACGGTAAATCTTTTCCTGTAATTTTTTTTACATCATCTTTATGTCTTAATAAAAATTTTATCAGATGCTTTGTAATTGAGGGCTCAGACTCATATGGAAGTCCAAATTCGGTTATTCCCTTTTTCTTTTTTTCATCTTCAAAAGAGTCATCTTTTGAAACTTCAGGGAAAAATCCGTTTAAAACAATATTTTCAACTTCATCTTTTTCAAGATAAACAGAAAATGTGTTTTTTATAAGTTTTGAACCTTCTCCAACTATTGTAAGTCTTTCTTTTTCAGATTTTCCTTCTAATATATTTTCCTTGGCTTCCCTTGAAAGATGACAAAGGGTTTTCCATTTATCGCCTTTTAAAAGGTTGTTTTTTCCTTCAGTTTTTGATTCTGCAAGTCTTGCAAGTGCAAGGTCAATATTGTCTCCGCCTAAAATAAGATGGTCTCCAACTGCAATTCTTTCAAATTTTAAGGATTCATCATCTTTTCTAAGGGCAATAAGAGTAAAGTCAGTTGTTCCGCCTCCAACGTCACAAACTAAAATGAGCTGATTTTCAGATACATAGGAATCAAACTTTTTTTCCTTTTCATCAAGCCATGAATAAAATGCAGCAAGAGGCTCTTCAAGAAGTACAACATTTTTTAAACCTGCAAGTTCAGCTGCCTTTAAAGTAAGATTTCTTGCAGCCTCATCAAAGGAAGCAGGGATTGTTAAAATTATGAACTGATTTTCAAAATAAAGCCTGTCATCCTGTTTTTTATCCATGTTCCAGCAGTTTTTAATATGGATTAGATATTCTGCTGATACTTCAACAGGAGACCTTTTTGGAACATTTTCATCACTTCCCCAGGGAAGAAATTTTGAATTTCTGTCAACCTTGTCATGGCAAAGCCAGCTTTTTGCTGAAGAAACAAGTCTTTTTGGAATTTTACCTCCATAATCCCTTGCAAATGCTCCGGCAAAATCATCAGTTTTTTTCGGCCAGGGATGCTTTATATCAGACTCCAAAAGCTCATAAGTGCCGGGTATATATAAAAAAGAAGGTAAAACATTTAAAGGTGAAAACTCATTTTTTCTTGTTATCTGATAAATTGGAAACTGCTTTATCTTTGGAGTCTTACCTTCATAAGTATCAAGATATGATACAGCTGAATTAGTTGTTCCAAGGTCTATTCCAATTATGTATCTGAAATCGGTTTTATTCAAAAATCCTCCGAAAAATTCAATTGCTCTGCTGTCTTAAATTAAATTCCAACTTCCACTTTCTGCTGTCTTCAACAGAAACACAATAAAACTCAAGAGTTCCTATTTCTGTAACATGGGTTTCAAGAACAACCGGAACCATTTCACCTTTGTTTCCGTTTAAAAAAGTTTCAATTTCTGTGAGTTTTTCAAGTTTGTTTGAAAAATCTTCTATGGTTTCTCCGGCTTTGTCGTCTTTTCCCATTGAAGATTCAAAAAGATTAAATGAAACATCTTCTCCAAGGGTAAGCATATATTTTTTGCCTTCAATTTTTATAAGGCTTCCCTCTTCCATTCCAAAAGGTGCAACACATAAAGCTTTTGTAGGAGCCGGAATACCAGGAATTGCAGGCATTGATGAGCTTACTTCAATATAATAGGTCTTGTTAAGTCCGCTTTTTATTCTTATTCCGCCTGAAAGTTTTATAAATGAATAATAACAGGCACCGAGTGCAACTGAAATATCTGAATTATTGTTTTCAAGTTCTTTTATTTCATTTGATTCATTCCAGGAAGAAACAGTTTGAGTAATGTGATTTCTTAATTCCTTTGATTTCATTACTCCGCCGTTAAAAAGAATGTATGAGGGAAAAAAATTTGAAGCAAAATTTGAAACAAACTCTGCAAGGTGCCTTGTAATGGCAGGATCAGATTCATAATTTAGTCCTGCTTCCATAAGTCCTGTTTTTCTGTTATTTACAGGTTTTTCTTCTAAACTGCACTGTGGGAAAAAACCGTTTTTTACAATCTGGTCAAGCTCTGAAGACAAAACCTCACTTTTAATTGTTCCGGAAATAAGTTTCATTCCCCTGCTTAAAACTGAAATTTCATATTTTTCTTTTGTTTTATCCGATAAAAGTTCTTCCTTTGCATCCCTTGCCTTGTTCACAAGGGAACGAAGCTGCCATTTATCAAGTTTTTTCCCGGTTGCTGAAATTTTTGAATTTATAAGATATGAAATAGAAAGATCCATGTTGTCACCTCCAACAAGAAGATGATTTCCAACAGCTGTTCTTTCAAGTTCAAGATTTCCATCTGTTTCAAAAACTCTTATAAGAGTAAAGTCACTTGTTCCCCCGCCTATATCGCAGACCAGAACTGACTCATCTTTTTTTATCTGTTTTCTCCATGTTTCTTCATTTGAAAGAAGCCATGAATAAAATGCGGCCTGGGGTTCTTCCATAAGTGTGAGATTTTTTATTCCGCACAGATTACAGGCTTTTAAGGTAAGTTCCCTTGCAACTGCATCAAATGAAGCAGGAATTGTAACCGTTATATTTTGTTCAATAAATGAATTATTATCATCATCATCTGAAAATTTATGGTTCCAGGCATTTTTTATATGATTTAAAATTTCTGCCTGAGCTCTTACAGGTGAAAATTTTTCGCTTACCTGATCACTGTCCCAGGGTAAAATTTTATCATCCCTTTTTACATGATTATTGCAAAGCCATGATTTTGCGGATGAAATTACTCTCGCAGGCATTTCAGAGCTTCTTTTTCTTGCATATTCTCCAACAATAAAAGTTTCATCTTCTTTCCATGGAAGGGAAAAATTACCTCTGTTTTTTTCATTTTCATCTGGAAAATAAATAAATGACGGCAAAAGAGGTCTTGAAAGAATTTCGCCGGGCCTTACAATTTGTGGAATCTCAAAAATCTTAAATTCAGGCTTTTCGTCATTTTCTGTTATTTTTGCATATGAAACCGCAGTATTAGAGGTTCCAAGGTCAATTCCAATAAGATAGTTTGCATTCATAATTAAAAACCTTTTTATTCAACTTCAATTTCAGCAGGAACAAGAAAAGAAGCATCTTGTACTTTTTTAAGGTCTGGAAGATTAATATTTTGAGCTTTCCAGCCTCTGTGTTTTACAATGCCTTTAAATGGAGGATTTCCAACAACATTTCCTGTAAGTCTTATTTTTTCAGGATTAAAATTTTCTTCAACTTCAATTATGGAGTCTTCCTCATCATCTAAAAGAGGTTTTAATTCCACATATTTTTTTAGAGCATCATTGCAGCCTTTATGGATACTTCTTACAGCAGCTCCAATGTCATCGTCATTATAATCAGATAAGTCTTCATTTAGAAAATCAATAAGTCTTCCCTCTTCCTGAAGTACCGATAAAATATGAAGAAATTTTCTTTTTTCAAGCTCAGGGTCAACTTTTAAAGTTTCTTTTGGAGCAGTATCTGCCTGGGTTGGAATTTGTGAAATTGTTTTTTTAACAATCCCCCTTAAAATTAACCATGAAAAAAATGTAAAAAATAAAATTACTATCCCAGAGGCCGGAATAACAAATATATTTATTGGTTCTTTAAGACTTAGAATCAGGTCAAAAAAAACCTGATAATCCGGGGGATAAATTTTTTGAACGTCTATGTTTGATGCCTTTGAAAAAAGCATTGAAGAATAAAAATAAAGGCCAAAAAATAAAGATCCAAAAAAAACTAATGACAATATAAATTGAGTCCAGAAAATCTTTTTAGAAACAGATTTCAGATAATACTTTTTTTTATTTATCATGATTAACTCTCCAAAATTACGGCAAAGGCCGGATTAAAAAAAATTTAATTTTTGCTGGCATAAAAAATTATATAAAACTAAACTTCAATTGTAATTCCAACAGGGCAATGATCTGAACCATAAATATCATTTAAAATCCAGGCATCTTTTATTCTTTTGTTCTCAATCATGTCTTTTGTTACAAAAAAATAATCTATACGCCACCCTGCATTGTTTTTTCTTGCATTAAATCTGTATGTCCACCACGAGTATTTTACTTGTTCAGGATAAAAGTGCCTGAAAGTGTCCACATATCCCCTTTTTATAATTTCATCGAGCCACTTTCTTTCAATTTGAAGAAACCCTGACCTTTTTTCATTGGCTTTTGGATTTTTAAGGTCAATTTCATTGTGTGCTGTATTATAGTCTCCGCAGATTATAATGCTTTTGTCTTTTTTAAGTTTGTCTGTATATTCAAAAAACTTTTCATAAAATTCAAGCTTGTATTCAAGTCTTTCATCAGACATCTGACCATTTGGAAAATAAACATTGAGTAAAATAAAATCATCATAATCAAGCCTTACAATTCTTCCTTCCTCATCAAATTTTTTTATTCCAATACCCTCTTCCATATTAAGCGGTTTTTCCTTAGAATATGAAACAACACCGCTGTAGCCTTTTTTTACTGTAGAGTGAGACCAGACTTCATGCTCATAATGATGAGGCTTAATCATTTCATCTTCAATCTGATCTTTTTGAAGTTTTGTTTCCTGCAGACCTAAAATATCTGCATTAATCTGGTCAATTGATTCTTCAAAACCTTTTTTAAGTATTGCTCTTAATCCGTTCACATTCCAGGAAGCAAGTTTTATTTCCAAAATATCCTCCAAGCTAAAAGCTGAAATCCTTTGTCATTTCTAAAACATTTTTTCTGATTTTATTTGTAAATTCATCGATTTCATAATCTTCAATATTTAAAAATTCTTTTACTTCATTTTCAAGTAAAAGTGAATTTTCCATGCAATAATCAGCTGCAGAAAAACCAGCTTTTTTAGCAAAAAAATCAGCTGCATTCAAAATATATGATAATTCATTCATGCCTGATTCATGGGGATTATGATGAAAGCCTATGGCATGAGTCTGAATTTCAGGCAAGTGCCAGCTTTTTAAAAAATCATAGCCAATCTCTGCATGGGAAAACCCAAACATTTTTTTTTCTGCAAGGTAACAAGGCATTTTGGCATCAGAAATCAAATGAACAAATTCCTGTTTTCTCTGATTTACATATTCATTCAATATCATTTTCCCACAATCATGCAAAAGTCCTGCTGAAAACGCATCCAGCTCAAATAAAGGCATTTTTTCTTCTGCAATAATATCAGCTGCAACAGCTGAAGCTATGCTGTGATAAAAAAGATTGCCCTTTGAAATATTATAGCCTTTAAGCTCTTTATCGAGCATTTTGCTCATTTGAGCTACCATTATTATGCTCATAAGATTTTTTTCGCCAAGTAAAATACAGGCTTCTTCAATTGTAGGAATTGGGGGATTAAAATTAAAATATGCTGAATTCGCAAGTTTTAAAACCCTTGCTGCTATTGCCTGATCAAGGGAAATGATCCTGCTTAACTCCTTTGCAGAATATCCTGAACTTTCTATAAGCTCTTTTGCACGCAAAAGAATATCCGGAATAGGAGGCAAAGAAGGATTTGTATTTAAAATTTCTTTTTTTAGTTCATCTCCTGATAAATTTTTATCTGGAATGTCATTGTTTTCTTCAGCTCTTTTAATCTCCATTGGATTGACTTGTATTTTAGTTCCGCATCCAGGGCAGAGAAAAGAAAATTTTTTTTCTTCAGGATAAGTACCTTTTTTTATGTTTATATTTTTTTTGCATCCCGGACATTGAATTTTCATTTTATTCTCTTTTAATGTTTCAATTTAAGCCAGCCTGATTTTAAAACTTTTTTTGCTCATTTTCCAAAAAAAGGGAAATGAGCAAAAAAATTCAAAAATCAGTGATAATCATGTGTTCCAATTACCACATCAATGCCTGTTTTGGATTTTATAAATTCCGCTTTTTCCTCAGGTGTAGAATATGGACAATCAGGCTTTGCACCAGCCATGCAGGAAGACAGATAAATTTTATCCGGTTTAAGTTCACTAAGTTTCAAAGTCATTCCAATATTTGGAACCATGGTTCTTCCAGGACATTCACATTTTACAAAGCCTATTACAGCAGAAGGTTCTTCAAATTTACCTTCACCCAAAGCAGCAGCCTTAAGGCATCTCCACTCGCCAGGACATCCATAACCACTGTCCATATAAGATCCGCATCCAACAATAACAACTTTTTTCATAATAATCTTCCCCTCTTGAAAAATATGTCAAATTTTTTGATATATTTATTAGTTTAAAACAAAATCTTCAAGTAAAGTTTTTTAATTTATTGAAACTAAAACATCTGAAATATCACGCCTGTTATTAATTGAACCAAAGTCTAAAAATAAATCATTGAACCTGATTTTAAGTTCATTTGCATAATCTGTATTTTTGTCATCATATTTTATCCCTGCAACTAAACCTTTGCGTTCAAGAATCTTTTGGTGAAAATTTGATTTAAGGCTGGTGATATATAATGTATTTTCAAGACTAATGCCTGAATCATTAATAATTGAAAAAATTTTTAAAAAATCAAAAACTTTAAATTTTGCCAAAGGATTGAAATAGTAATTAGTAAAAGCCTTATGATTTCTGTTTTTCTCAAGATATTTTAAAACTAATTTTTCAATTTTATGCTTATTTAATTTAATTTTTTTATCTTTTGAATAAACTTCAGGAAAATCACCTATTAATTCAAAATTTGAATCATCAAAATAGAGCTTTTTATAGATATATGCTCCAAAATAAAACTCATCAGTCAAAATATATGTTTTTACTTTAAATCTCTGTAAATAAGATATGACTTTTTCCATTCCTTTTTGAGGCCTTGATTTCAGAATATAATAGTTTAAAAAATTCTTTAAACTAAATTTTTCCATAATTTTTTCATCAAACTTTTTCTTTTCGATTTTATCTAAATCATTTTCCAAAATTAATTCTTCAAAAAAATCATTTTTTGAAAAAATTCCCTTAAAATCTATTAAAACAAGATCAATTTTTTTTTCATAAGCCATTTTTTAGTTTCTCCTTTCATTTTTATGGATTATGAAGTCAAATAATCAATTTTTTAAAAATATAAGAAAGGTTTAAAAAAATGAAATGGCTTAAATTTTTTATTTCTCCCAAAAAAATCGCATGGGATAAAGTTAATGAGCTTTTTTTAAACGATAATGATAATAAATATCTGCTTTTGGATGTTAGGCAGCCTTTTGAACATAAAGAACAAAGCATAAAAAATTCTGTTTTAATTCCTCTTTTAGAAATTTCCCAAAAAATTTCCATGATTGATAAAAATAAAACCATTTTTGTTTTTTGCCGTTCAGGAAAAAGAAGCAGCATTGCATCAAGGATTTTGCAGACAAAAGGATATAAAAATTTATTCAGTGTAAAAGGGGGAATAAAAGCTTTTAATAAACTGAATAAGTGATTTTAAAAAAATAAAATTTTTTCTGTTCTAAATGATCAAAAATTCAATATTTGTGGTTATGTGCATTTTAAGGACTAAAGTTTGACTCTTATTTAGTTGCTGAACGAAAACGGCCTTTTTTGTCCATTCTTAAGTCAGAATCAAAATTTAATCCTCAAATACTAAATGTATCCTAAAGGTTAAATTTTTCATCTTCCTTGAACTGAACAAAAAATTCTCGTTTTCGGCCAATCACTATTTAGAAAAGGCAGTTTTATTAAAACCTAAATTGAGCGATTTTCAAGTTTGCTGCATATAAAGGCAAATTGTATCAGGCTTTTACTTTGCGTGATGCAATTTAACGTATAAGATGCAACAAAATTGGAAACGCTCAATTTATCAAATATTTATTTTATAATTTTAATTGTTCCCTGTTTTTCGGTTTTTAAAGGAAAATCATTAAAATAATCAAGTCCTGTATCAGCCTCTCCATTAAATTTGAAAAAATAATCCAGGTTTTTATCTGATGTTAAAATTTTGTAAAGTGCAACCCCTGCACTTTTAAATGAAAGATTAAAAGGAAATTCAATAATTTTTTCATTTTTTGCTTCAATTGAAATACCTTCTAAAGAGGCACCGTTTGCTATTTGATTTTTATTCAGCTCAAAAATATAATCATATTTATTTAATTTTATCCCAAAATTATTTGCGTTTTCCACCTTAACAAAAAGCTTAAGTTCTGCACCAAAAAAACTTATTTTTTCAATTTTTAAATTTTGAACCTCAATATTTGGTAATTTAGGAACTGGAATTTCATCTGACGCTGAAAAAGGGATCCTGATCTGATTGCCTGCCGGCATATTCAGACTTAAACCTCCCAAAAATTCGTACTTTATAATATCTGATTCATTTGTTTGTGAAACTGATGAAAATATTTTTTCAAATTCCAAACTTACTGGGAATAATACTTTTTTAGAATTATGAGCAGGAAGTGACATTGATTCATTTTGTTTTCCGGTTAAAATTTCATTTTCATGAATTTTCAAAGAATAATCAATTTTACCAACTTCTATGGAATATGAATTTAAGTTTACAATTTCAAGTTCTACATCAAGATCTATTTTTTGAAAATCAAGAGATTTGATTTTAATTGATGATACCTTTACAGCCGGCTGTTTCCACAAACCTGTACTTTGAAGCATTGCACAGCCGGAAAAAAACCAAATAACAAATATTGGCATAAGAATTCTAATTAATTTATCCATATTTTTCCCCTTAAATTATGGTTTAAGATTTTGCTGAATAAAATTTGGATGCAATCCAAAAAATTTAATATTATAAAATAAATTTTATGTAAACCAGATTACAAATATCATCTAAGCTGAAAATTATATATCTTTATTATTTTACATAAATAGCTGCTGAACGAAAACGGCCTTTTTTGTCCATTCTTAAGTCAGATTCAAAATTTAATACTCAATGTATCCTAAAGGTTAAATTTTTCATCTTTCTTGAATGAAACAAAATTCTCGTTTTCGGCCAATCACTAAATATATTAGCCAAACTTAAAATATATTTTTTTTAAGTTTGGCTAAAAGAACAAATAAAAAATGCCGGAAAAAAGACATTCCGGCATCAATTTTTTTTAAAATTTAATTTAAAATTAAATTTCTAAATTTTGAACTGATCAACAACATCTTTAACTTCTTTTGAAATTCTTTGAAGCTCAAGAGAGCTGCTGTTTATATGGCTGCTTCCGCTTTTAAGCTTTCCTGTAATCTGCTCCATATTGGAAATGTCATTATTTATTGATTTGGCAGAGTTTGAATTAAATGACATTTTTTCATTTACTCCAGAAATTCTTGCTGATGCCTGATTTACACTTCCTGCAATTTCCTTTGTTGTAACAGATTGTTCCTCAATCGCAGCTGCAACAGAACCTACAAATTCATGAATATTATCAATTGTAGCTGCAATTTCATTTATATCCGTAACTGTTTCCTGGGTAGATTTTTGAATATTTTTTATTTTTTCTGCTATATCTTTTGTTGCACTGGCTGTTTGTGATGCAAGAGCTTTTATTTCTCCGGCTACAACAGCAAAACCTTTTCCAGCCTCACCTGCTCTTGCAGCTTCAATTGTAGCATTAAGAGCTAAAAGATTAGTCTGGTCTGAAATGTCTCTAATTGTATTGGTAACAGCATCAATTTCTTTTGCTGCTATTCCAAGCTGATCTATTTTTGTGGAAGAAAATTTAGCCTTTTCAACTGCTGCCTTAGTTATATTGCCTGTTTTATCTACATTAACGGCAATCTCACTTATTGTAGAGCTCATTTGTTCAGCACCGGATGCTATTGTCGAAATATTTGTAGCACTTATATCAAGATCTGAGGCTGATTCATTTATATTATCAGTCATTTCTGAAGTTTCTTTAAATATTGCCGCAGCCATTCCAACTGCTGTATTTATTTCATTGTCCATGTCTTCTGAAACCTTTTTCAAATTCATGGAGCCTTCAGACAATGATTTAACAAGCTCCCTTAACTTTTCTATGCTGAACATTTCAGTTAACCGGCTGCCCATGCTGTTTAAGGATTCTACAAGTTCTCCAAGTTCATCATTTCTGTTAAGCCTGACCCTTGCATTAAGATCTCCTGATGCAATTTTTTTGGCAAATGAAACAGCTTTTTTTACAGGATTTAATATAATAAACCTTACAATAAGAACAATTGATACTGCCATTAAAAAAATAGTTAAGCCTGCAATTGTAAAATTTATTTTTTGAAGCTTTTTTATTCCTGAATAAATTTCACCAGGATCAACCCTTGTAACAACAAACCATCCTGTTTTTTCAACACGGTCAAAGGCTGAAATGGTTGGTACTTTACCCCATAAATACTGCATATAGCCTTTTTTTTGTTCAAGCATTTTTTTGCCAAACTCATATTCATAAAGTCCTGCCTTATAAATGAGTTTTTTGACAGGATGATGCAAAACAAGACCTTTTTCATCTGTAATAAAAATATATCCTTTTTCGCCAATTTTTATATCTTCAATATATTTTTTTGTAAATTCTTCAAAATTAAGGGTTGAATAGATTATTCCGCAAATCTTGCCTTCATCCTTTAGAGGAACAGAAAGTATAATTGAAACCTTATCTGTAATTCTGCTTTTTACTGCTTGAACAAAGGCAATATTATTTTCAAAGGAATTTATAAAATATTTTCTATCAGAAATATCAAGTTCAATTCTTTCGTCAGATGAAGAAGCTACAACTTTTCCTTTATTGTCAACAATTGAAACTGATTCAAAAACATTATGCTCATTAATATAATTTTCCAAATTTGATGATGCTGTTTTTCTAAGAGCCCTGCCCTGAAAGTCATCAATACTTGCTTTCTGGTAAATCTTTATGTCTGCAAGGGTTTTTAAAACCAATTCTCTGCTTTCAATCCAATTATCTAAATTTTTAACTGTTTCTTCTACAGTTTTAATCATGGAATTATCAGTTATTTCAGAAATGGATTGTTTTGAATATTTATTTGAAAAATAAATTGTAAGTCCCATTCCTAAAACAATAAGAATTAGAATTGGAAAAAGGATTCTTTCTCTTAGACCAAACTTCATTTTTTTTAATCTCCGTTTAATATATTGCAAAAAAATAATTATAAACAAATTTCAACACCGCCCGATTATATATACAAGACTTTTTTTGTAAAGGTAAAATTATCTGAATTTATTAGATAAAATAATTTTAATTTAAAATCGGTGTTTAAAAAAATAATTTGGGTAGCAATAGAAATAACAACTTTTACAAACAAAAAAAGTTCCTGACTGTAAACAGCCAGGAACTTTATCTAATTGTAATTATTTATTAAAATATTAATTAAAAGGTTTGAATTCAACTCTTCTATTTAAAAGTCTTCCATCTTTAGTGTCATTTGAAGCAATTGGCTGTGAAGGTCCATAACCTTTTGATAAAAGTCTTTGGCTGTCAATTCCTTTTTCTGAAATATATTTTTTAACTGAATCAGCTCTTTTTTGTGACAATTTATAATTATATGCCTCATTTCCTCTGCTGTCAGTATGGCCTTGAATTTCAAGTTTTAATTCTTTATTTTCCTTCATAATTTTAACAATTTCATCAAGTTCTTTTGATGATTTGTCATTTATACTGCTTTGGTTTGTACCAAACTGGATTTCTTTAAAAATCCAGCTTCCTTTTTCTGTAATTTCTACTTTGTCAGAGGCTGACGCAATAATACATCCGTTTTCATCAACATTAACACCTTTTTTGGTATTTGGGCACTTATCCAAAAAATCATATACACCATCACCGTCTGAATCTATTGGGCAGCCGTCTTTATCAACTTTTGCTTCTAGCGGAGAGCCAGGGCATTTATCTACATAATCATAAACACCATCTTTATCTGAATCTAGTGGACACCCGTCTTTATCTACTTCAACATTTTCTGGAGTATTTTTACATCTGTCTAAATCATCAGCAACTCCGTCACCATCTGAATCTTTAATTTTTTCGTAAATAGTTTCATTCAAAAGAGCAATAATTGAATCGTTAGATACAAGTTCCTCGGCTTTATAAAATTTTCCACATCCAGTAATTGTAGATAGTTTTGAAAATCCTTTTTGTCCATCAACTGATGAGCCTGCATGAATTGGATAAATACAAATATTTCCGCTAATATCTTTTTTCATTTTTTCTGCAATTGAAAAAGGCTTATCTCCCATTTCAATTCCGTCGCCTAAAATAAACAGAGCAGTTTTACCTGGCTGACAGGAAATCATTTTAAAAGCATCTTCCAGACTCAAATCTAATCTTGAAGTTCCGCCTGCATCATCTATTTTTGAAGCTGCAGCAGAAAATTTTTCTTTTGAAAATTTGCCTAATTCCAAATTTACAAGATTTGGCTTTGAAGAAACTGAGCTTAAATGCCCATATGTAAGATAGGCACAATTTATGTCAATATCTGACGGAAGAGCTGAAATCATGTCTGTTATAATATTTTGACACAAACTGAAACATGTCTGGTCATTACAGCAGGCTCCCATTGTAGAAGACGTATCTGCTATTATAACTAGATTATCAATTTTTTTTGCATAATCGCCTCCATCATAAACAGGGGGAGTATCACCTGAAAAATTTTTGCAGTTGACAGCACAACCGCTAATAAAAAAACTTAATGCAAAAAAAGTAAAAAATATTTTTTTAAAAAGTTTCATTTTACCTCCAAATAATAAGTAATTTTTTAAAATATAAGTCTAAAGCTGAATAATTTTAGCTAAAAAAATTAAGAAATAATAATTATCATTAAGTATAATAAATAATCATTTTTATCAATTTTTATTATTAAAAAAAATCAATGCTTATTCAGATAATTCTTTAAAACATTGATCACACATAGTATGAGTAAGCATAGGCAATCTTTTTTTACCAAATAAATTCATTTTTTTTACTGCCTCTTCTACCTCATACCAGCAATCTTCATTCTCAATATATACTTTTTTACACCAGCTGCAGATTCTTAAGAATTCATTACTTCTTTCAACATTTTTATCAAGAAGAAGAACTTTTTCTCTTTTTTCAATTTTTTCAAGAATAGAATTAAACTCTATGATCCCATTGTCCATTTCTTTTATTTCCATATAAAGGAACCTTCTAAATTCAGAAGTATCGCAGCGAAATGGAACTTTTACAGTTTTTTTCTTCTTCCTTACTTTTTCAACAAGCATTAAGTAAATCTGAGCTGTTTCAGGATCACTTATAAAATCCCATAATTTTTGTTTTAATACTAAACTGCTTTGATTTTCTTTCCCTTGATTTTCTTCTGCAAATTTATCCCAGGCACTTGATACATAAACAATTTCGTCATTTGAATTGATACGGTAAGTTAAAGACGCCATATAAAACCTCTTTTTCAGGTTAATGCAGCCTTGATTATTATTAAGTATCTTATAACTTTTCCTATGCTTACTGCCATAAAAAAATAATAAAAATTTATTTTTAAAACTCCTGCAGCAAGTGTAAGCGGATCTCCTATAATTGGAAGCCATGCAAAAAAAAGACTTATTTTCCCAAATTTATTAAATCTTGAAATTCCTTTTTCTAAATCATCCTGCTTAGATTTTAAATATTTTTCAAATATCAGCCTGCTTCCAAAAAAACCTGCAAAATAATTTAAAATGCTTCCCAAAATATTTCCAATGGAAGCAGATAAAACACAAAAAAAAGGATCTGCTCCCTTTAATATAAGTGAAGTCAAAACAATTTCAGAACTAAAAGGTATAATTGTTGCCGCTGCAAAGGCAGTAAAAAAAAGAAAAATAAATTCTATTTTAAATTCCTTTCAAAAAAATCATTTCCTTTATCATCTGTTATAAGAAATGCAGGAAAATCTTTTACCTTGATTTTAAAAACAGCTTCCATTCCCAGATCTTTAAAATCTAATACTTCTACAGATTCTATACAGTTTTTTCCCACAAGAGCTGCAGCACCTCCAATTGCACCAAGATAAAACCCCTTATATTTTTTACAGGAATCCTTTACAGCCAGTGATCTGTTTCCTTTTCCAATCATTACAAGTGAACCTTGATTTTTTTGAAACTTTTCAACATATGAGTCCATTCTAGCTGAAGTTGTTGGTCCAAAAGAACCTGAAGCAAAACCATCTGGAACTTTTGCAGGGCCTGCATAATAAACTGGATGGTTTTTTATGTAATCTGGAAGTTTTTTATCTTGTTCTAAAATTTCCAGAATTTTTGCATGGGCAATATCCCTTGCGACAATAATAGTTCCGTTTAATAGGACAGAACTTGAAACTTCTAGTTTTGAAAGATCTTCCTGTATTTTTTTCATTGGCTTATCTAAATCAATTTTAACAGGTTCGTTAAAATCTATATTTTCATCAGGAAGATATTTTGCAGGGTCTTTTTCCTTTTCTTCAAGAAAAACTCCATTTTCATTTATAAGGCCAAACTGATTTCTGTGTGCATAACAGCTCACGCCTATTCCAACAAATACTGAAGCACCATGCCTTGGAAGTCTCATAACTTTACTTGAAACAGCAAAATACTTTCCGCCGTATTGAGCTCCCATTTTTGTATTTATGCATATATCAGACACCATTTTTTCAATTTCCAAATCCCTTAGTGCCAGAGATTCATCTGTTTTGAAATTTTTTATATGATCAAGAGAACCTGTAGTTAAAAGTTTTAAGGTTTTTAAATTCATTTCAGGTGAAGTCCCTCCTATTACAATTCCAAGATTATATGGAGGACATGCTGCTGTTCCGATTTTTTTTATATTTGTTTCAAGAAATTGTTTTAATTTTAAAGGATTTAAAAGAGACTTATTTTCCGTGAAAAAAAATGTTTTATTTGAAGAACCTCCGCCTTTAGCAGCAAACATAAATTTAAATTCATTTCCTTTACCTGAATAAATATCAATTTGAGCCGGCAGGTTTGTTTTTGAATTTATTTCTTCAAAAAAAGACAAGGGAACAAGCTGTGAATACCTAAGATTTTCACATTTATATGTTTGAAAAATACCTTCACTTAAAGCTTTTTTTTCATCAAAATCTGTTAATACCAAATTCCCTTTTTCTGCTGATATTGTAGCAGTTCCGGTATCCTGACAAATTGGAAAAATTTTTGAAGATGAAATTACTGCATTTTCAATGAGTTTTTTTGCAACAAACTTGTCATTTTCGCTTGATTCTTTATCTTTTAAAATATCTGAAAGATTTTTAAGGTGTGATCTTGAAAAAAAATAATTGATTTCTGAAAAACTTTTTTGTGAAATTATTTTTAATGATTCATAATCTGGTTTAATATAATTTTTATTATCAATTTTTATTACAGCTATTTCCTTATCTGAAATTTTTTCAAATTTTATATTTTTAAAATCAAACATTTTGTAAACTGGTGTGTAGTTAAATTCAGTCATTTCTTCTGCCTTTTAATTTATTAAAATTTGTCTTTATTAAATGCTTTTTTAAATAAATTTAAAATAATTTGTCACAATTTTATTTTTCAATTGTATCAATAATAAATTAATTAAGAGAGAGCTATGGAAAAAAAAATAAATTACATTGAAAATGACGAACAGCTTATAACTAAAGCACTTGAAGGTGATGAAAAATCCCTTGAAAAACTCATTTCAAACAATCAGGCAAAACTTTATAATCTTGCATTCAAAATGGTTATGGATCACGATGACGCACTTGACCTTACCCAGGAAATATTAATTAAAATTATAACAAATCTTTCTTCATTTAATAGTTCCAAAGCAAAATTTACAACCTGGGCTTACAAAATTGCTGTAAATCACATTTTAAACATGAAGAAAAAAAAATTTGAAGTGCGTATAAATGATTTTCAAAAATATACAGATTTAATTGAAAATCTGCCATCACATCAACCTGAAAAAAATCCTGAAGAAAATATTCTAGCCAAAGAATTTCAAGCTGGTTGTATGTCTGGAATGGTTATGTGTCTTGAAAGAACAGAAAGAATAGCATTTATTCTTGGAGGAATTTTTTTGTTGGACAGTAAAGACTGTTCTGAAATCATGGATATTACAAATGATAATTTCAGAAAAAAACTTTCAAGGGCAAAAACTAAGCTTTTTGAAAATATGAATGGAATCTGCGGAATTGTAAATCCAGATAATAAATGCAGATGCAATAAAAAATACAAAAATTTTGTAAACTTGAAAATGCTTGATTCTAAAAATTTAAGATATTCAGGTGAAAACCTTCCTCTCATAAAAGAAAAAATGGAAAATAAAATAACAAAATTTACAAATGATTATTATGGGCCCTTTCTTGAAATATTTAGGAATCAAGTATTTCATGAACCTCCGGATTTGAGGGATTGGTTTAAAAAAATTCTAAAATCAGGTGATTTTAAGGAAATTTTCAATATTTAGTGATTGGCCGAAAACGAAATTTTTTTGTTTACTTGCTGTTAAAAAAAACAGTTCTTTTTAATAAAATATTAATATGGAGAAAAAATGGAAGATTACAAAAAGAATTTAACTCATTCCTATAAAATGGAAATGATTGGAACAGGAATTTACAAAGGTTTAAGCAAACAGTTTAGAACAAAAAATCCAGATTTAAGCGAAAAATTTATGGAGTTTTCAAAGCAAGAAGAAATGCATGGTAAACTTTTTCAAAAATGTTTTAAAGACCTTTACGGAAAAAATTTAAAATCTGGTTTTTTCTGGGAATTTGCAGGGATGTTTGCTGCTTTTATAATGAGACCTATTCCTTTACAAAAAAAATTGAAAAAACTTCAGATTGAAGAACAAGGTGCAGTTAAGAAGATTGAAAAGCTCTTAAATCAGGATATTGAACCAAAATTAAAAAAAATTTTAAAAATAATTTATCCACACGAAATACTACATGCATCACTATATAATGATGTATTTAAATAAAGAGTGCTTTGGCAAAAAATATAATTTTTTTGTTTTAAACTATAAAAAATTTGTACAATAAATTGTAAGCAGTAATTGGCCAAAAAAGACCGTTTTAGTTCAGCAGCTAAGTATTTTTTAAATGGATAAAAAGGGGATTTTAGGATACTAAAAATTTTGTTTAGAAACAGCCTTATTTTAAGGCTGTTTCCATTTCACGACAGATTTTAACCCCTATTTAACTATTGCACCGGGAAGGGGTAAAACATTTTTGTTAAACACAGTATTGTTTACAATTGCACCGATTATATAAACTGCAACGAATCCTGCTGTAATCAGAGTCCATCCAATAACCGGTTTTACTGCAGCTGGAACAATGCCCATATCCAGCAGAAAAATAAGCCATAAGGCTATATCAAGAAGTACAACAACAATAAACAAAAGCAATGTTGATTTCATGTAAGCGGGAGTTACAATAGTCAGAAAAAATGCTCCTGCCATCCAGCACCATCCTTCAACAACAGCATGCGGTATCATTCCAGACTTAATCATCAAGAATTTTGACAAAACACTCAAAGAAGCTCCAAACATGAAAAAGGCACAAAAAAACAGGAATACATTGCCGCCTGTAATATTATGGTCTTTTAACTCCATAACAGCTACGGTATATTGTACTATACCGCCGCCAACAAGCCAGGCTGCAAGCAGGGGGAGTCCTGTTACTTCCACCTTTCCCAGAAAAACGGCTCCAAATCCAAAACATGCTACACAAAGTGCTCCAAGTCCGGCAGGTCCCGGAGTTGCGAAGGTATGGTCAGGTTGTGTCATAAATACTCCTTTTAATTTTAATGCTTTCAAGGGGTTAATTTAAAACTGTCGTTTTTTGCTCATATATTTTTTAGGAGAGATATAAAAGCCTTAGTTATACTCATAAAATCCACGGCCGGTTTTTCTACCAAGCCACCCTGCTTCAACATATTTTCTTAACAATGGGCATGGACGATATTTTGAATCGCCAAAACCCTTATAAAGGGTTTCCATAATTGCAAGGCAGGTATCAAGCCCTATAAGGTCTGCTAGTGCAAGCGGCCCCATTGGATGGTTCATGCCAAGCTTCATTGCTGAATCTATTGCCTCTTTTGTTCCTACTCCGTGATAAAGTGCAAAAACTGCTTCATTGAGCATTGGAATAAGAATTCTGTTTGCTATAAATCCAGGAAAATCACTTGATTCAGCAGGGGTTTTTCCAAATTTTTCAATCAAGGAAATTGTTGTATCAAAGGTTTCCTGATCTGTTGCAAGGCCTCTTATTATTTCTACAAGCTTCATAACAGGGACAGGGTTCATAAAATGCATTCCAATAATTTTTTCTGGCCTTTTTGTTTGTGCTGCTATTCTTCCAATTGGAATGGAAGAAGTATTTGTTGCAAGTATTACGTCCTTATTACATCCTTCATCAAGCTCTTTAAAAATTTTAAATTTCAGGTCTTCTCTTTCAACAGCTGCCTCAACTACAAAATCAGCATCTTTTAAACTTGATAATACTGAAGAAACTTTAATTCTTTCCAAAATTTGATTTTTTTCATTTTCAGTCATTTTTTCTTTGGAAACTGATTTTGACAAATTTTTATCAATAACAGAAAGTCCTTTTTGACAGGCTTCATCACTAATATCATACATAATGACATTAAGACCACTTTGAGCAGCAACCTGTGCAATTCCATTCCCCATTTGTCCAGCACCTACCACACCAAAAACCTTAATTTCCATTTAAAAATTCCTTCTCTATTTATTATTTTAATAAATTTAAAAATCAAATATTCTTTTTTAAATAAAGCAATCAGTGTGCCATAATCAAATTTAAAATTTAAACACATGTTTTAATTGGATAAAAATTAATATAAAGAAAAAAAGGGGGATAAGCGTTGTAACTCAAAAGTTACATTCTAAATAAATATAATGAAGAAATACTAATATTAACAGGGTTTAAAGTTACTAAGAGGTATTATTACAACTTTATGTTACCATACCGAAACATAAAGACCTTTTTAAAAAGGTCTTTATGTAAATAAATTTTATTTCTTGGACTCAACAGCCCTGTTCCATGTTTTTAATGCACACAAATCACCACACATTGTACAAACATCACGCTTGCTGTCCTCAGAAGCATTCCTTCTTTTCCTTGCAAGCTCAGGATCAATTGAAAGTTCAAACATTTTTTTCCAATCAAAATTTCTTCTTGCATCTGCCATTTGAAGATTTCTTTCCCAGGCACCTTTAACACCTTTTTCAATATCACCAATATGTGCTGCAATTTTTGATGCAACAACACCCTGTTTTACATCATCAAGGTCTGGAAGAGTAAGATGTTCTGCTGGAGTTACATAACAAAGAAAATCAGCACCATTTGCTGCTGCAATAGCTCCGCCGATTGCTCCTACAATATGATCATAGCCTGGTGCAACATCAGTTGGAAGCGGCCCTAAAACATAATATGGTGCATTTTCACAAAATCTTTTCTGCTGTTTCATGTCTCCTGCAATCCTATTTAAAGGAACATGACCAGGTCCTTCAATCATTACCTGGACTCCTTTTGCCCTTGCTCTTTTTGTCAGTTCACCAAGAGTTATAAGTTCTGATACCTGAGCCCTGTCTTCAGCATCGCAGATTGCTCCTGGACGAAGCCCATCACCAAGTGAAAGAGTTACATCATATTCAAGGCAAATATCCAAAAGCTCATCAAAATATTCATACAATGGATTTTCTTTTTTATTTCTCACAATCCATTCAGCAAGAAAACTTCCTCCCCTTGAAACAATTCCCATTTTTCTTTCGCAATTTTCCAAAACACTTACAGTATGCTTTGTTATTCCACAATGCACTGTAATAAAGTCGACTCCTGCTTTTGCATGATAAAGTATTTCTTCAAAAAGATCTTCTTTTGTGAAAGAAACAGCTTCTTTGCCGTTTTTCATATATTTTGAAACAACTTTGTAAATAGGAACGGTTCCTATCATTACAGGAGACTTTTCAATGATTTGTTCTAAAATTTCAGAAAGACTTCCTCCTGTTGAAAGATCCATAACCGCATCAGCACCTGCATCAACAGCAGTTTTAAGTTTTAAAAGTTCTGCTTCAAGACAGTGGCGGCTTGGTGATGTCCCAATATTTGCATTGACTTTTGTTTTTAATCCTTCACCAATCCCAACAGCCCTGAAATTTCTGTTTTTATTAATTGGAATAACAATTTTACCTGACTTTACCTTTTCTAAAATCTCTTCAGGCAAATAGTTTTCATCTTCAGCCACTTCTTTCATGGCTTTTGTAATTTTACCCTCAAGTGCATATGTAAGCTGAGTTGCCATAATAATTCCTTATATTTATAATTAAAAATAAAAAAGCCGGTTCCAAAAAAAGGAAACGGCTTAAATCCAAATAAATTGAATTTTTTACACTCGTTTCCCTTCGCAGGTATTATCCTGATCAGGTGTTAAGGGTCACTCAAAAATGAGAATCTCAGTCATTAAGACACCCCTAACGAGTAAATAAATAATTTAGTTTTCTTAAATGATTATGTCAAATCAAATAATTTTACCTTAAACTAATAAATATTATTTTTTATCTATTTTTAAATTTGGATAGAGCTTTTTAACACATTCAGGACAAATGCCGTGGGAAAAAGAAATATCTGAGGTTTTGCGAAGGTATGATTCAAAAGAGTGCCATTTATCTTCTTTATCTCTAATTTTTTTACAATACGAACAAATCGGGATTAATTGTTTATAAACATTTATTTCTTCAAAAGCCTTTTCAAGCCTATGTATAAGCTCATCTTTTTCAGCTTCTGCCTTTTTTCTTTCTGTAATATTTATGACAAGCCATACAACAGCTTTTAAATATTTTTGGCCAATTTGTTCCAATGGATAAATTCTTCCTTCAAACCATTGAGTTTCTTTTGGCCCATCCTTTGGATTTCCAAAACACTCAGCAGATGATAGAGAGTATTCAACAACCTTAATTTTTTTATGTTCAATTGACTCATTTATAAGTTGAAGATAATGATCTGATTTATCCAAAGGCATTATTTCTTTAATATTTTTTCCTTTAAGATATTTGACTGAATCATAAAAAATATTTTCAGCACCTCCAAAAACCTCAAGATAAAAGCCATTTGAGTCAATAATAAAAAAAGGATCAGGCAAAGTTTTTTTAAGTGTTTCAAAAATTTCTAAAGACTCTTTTAAATTTGCTGAATCCATTTTTTAATCCTTTTCTTAAAAAACAACTTTATTTCTTCCGGTATTTTTAGCTTCATAAAGCTTTTCATCTGCAAAATTTATAATTTCACAAGGATGACTTTCATAAATAGAGCTGCCTGAAATTCCAAAACTCATTGAAATCTTAAAATCTTCATTCATCCAGCAAAAATTATATTCAAAAATTTCATTTCTTATTCTTTCTGCAACATCAAAGGCAGATTCAAGCTCTAATTCAGGAAGAATTATTAAAAATTCCTCCCCTCCCCATCTTCCGGCAAGATCGCCTGGACGAATTTTACTTTTAATAATCTCAGCAGTTTTTTTAAGTACATAATCTCCGCAGTCATGGCCAAAAGTATCATTGACTTTTTTAAAGTGATCTAGGTCACATAAAATAAATGAAAAAAATCTTTTAGAGCTGCTGGTTTTAATATATTGAAAATATTCATATATATATCTTCTGTTGAAAAGACCGGTAAGCGGGTCCCGCATTGCAATATCTTCAATTTTTTTTAAAAGATTTTTTGTTGAACAAATTATAACAACAGCAAGGATCACTATTAAAACAGATTCAAAAATACTTTCAGCCCAGTTAATTGGAGTTTGTTTAAAACCAAATAAATTATGAGGAATATCAAATATTTCATCAAGCCACAAAATAAAAGTAATGAAAATAAAACTCAAATATTCTATTAAAATTATATTTTTTAAAATAGATTTCATATAACCTTTTTATATTGAATTTCACTCAGATTTTCTAAATACTGTTCCATTAAAAACAGCAATAAGATTATTTTCATTAAAAACTTCCATTTTATAAAAACCTGTTCTTTTTGTTGTATATACAAGCCTTGCTTCTGCTCTTAAAATATTGCCTGGTTTTGCACTTTTTAAAAAAGAGCCTGAAACATCAAGAGCAAAGGATAAAGGATTTTCAAAATTTGATGCTGCTGCAAAAGCTGCATCTGCAAGAGAAAAAACAAAACCTCCATGAATAACCCCTAGGAAGTTGAGCATATTTTCCCTTACTTTTACTGTGCAAATGGAAAATCCTTTTTTTACTTCAACAAGTTCAATACCAAGAAAATTTGAATATGGATCATTTTTCATTTTTTCTATTTGATCTGTCATTTTAAAACCTGTTTTTTGTGCCGCCAAAAAAGGCAGCACAATATTATAAAATAGTTACCGAATTAAAACAAAATTTTGGCTTTAAGCATTAGATTAAAACTTTAACCCTTATAATTTGTAAAGTTTTAATTTTTATTAAGTAAAACAAAAAACCATATTTTTAAATTTATTATCTTGTGAGCTGTCTGTATTTGATTCTATGTGGAATTTCAGCAGCTTTTCCAAGTCTTTTCTTTTTGTCTTTTTCATAATCAGAATAGTTTCCTTCAAACCATACAACATTTGAATCACCTTCAAAGGCTAAAATGTGTGTTGCTATTCTGTCTAAAAACCATCTGTCATGACTGATAATTACAGCACAGCCGCCAAAATTTTCCAATGCTTCTTCCAAAGCTCTCATTGTATTAACATCAAGATCGTTTGTAGGCTCGTCAAGAAGCAATACATTTGCTCCATCTTTTAAAATACATGCAAGATGAACTCTGTTTCTTTCACCTCCGGAAAGCATGCGTACCTTTTTTTGCTGATCGCTTCCCGAAAAATTAAATCTTGCAACATAAGCTCTTGAGTTTACTTCCCTTCCCCCAAGATCAATTGTATCATTTCCTCCTGAAATAACTTCCCAGATTGATTTTTCAGGATCAAGTGTGCCTCTTAACTGATCTGCATATGCAAGTTTTACTGATTCACCTTTTGATAAACTTCCTGATGTAGGTTCTTCCTGTCCTGTTATCATTTTAAAAAGAGTTGTTTTACCAGCACCGTTTGGACCAATAATACCAACAATTCCACCTGGAGGAAGCATGAAATTCATATTTTCGAATAAAAGCTTTTCACCAAAAACCTTTGAAATATTTTCAGCTTCAATAACTTTATTTCCAAGTCTTGGTCCTGGTGGAATAAAAATTTTAAGTTCGTCTACTCTTTTGTCACTTCCCTGGTTTAAAAGAGACTCATAGGATTTTATTCTTGCCTTTGACTTTGCCTGTCTTCCCTTTGGAGACATTTTTATCCACTCAAGTTCCCTTTGAAGGGTTTTTTGTCTTTCTGTTTCCTTTTTTTCTTCCTGATTAAGCCTGTTCTGTTTCTGCTCAAGCCATGAAGAATAATTACCCTTCCATGGAATTCCATAACCCTGGTCAAGCTCTAAAATCCATCCTGCAACATTATCAAGAAAATATCTGTCATGTGTTACTGCAATTACAGTACCCTCGTAGCTGTGAAGATGATGCTCAAGCCAGGCAACTGTTTCTGCATCAAGGTGGTTTGTTGGTTCATCAAGAAGAAGAATATCAGGTTTTTGAAGAAGAAGCCTGCAAAGTGCAACCCTTCTTTTTTCTCCTCCTGACAAAACTTTGGTCAAAGTATCTGAAGGCGGACATCTTAGTGCATCCATTGCCATTTCAAGCCTTGAGTCAACATCCCAGGCATCAAGAGTATCAAGCTTTTCCTGAAGCTCACCCTGTCTTTCAATAAGAGCTGTCATTTCATCATCTGTCATTGGTTCTGCAAATTTTTCACTTATTGAGTTGTATTCCTTTAAAAGATCAACAAGCTCCTGCATTCCCTCTTCTACAATTTCTTTTACTGTTTTTTCAGGATCAAGTTCAGGCTCCTGCTCAAGATAACCAACAGAGTATCCAGGGGATAAAACTGCTTCACCGTTAAATTCCTTGTCAACTCCTGCCATTATTCTCAAAAGTGTACTTTTTCCTGCTCCGTTAAGCCCAAGAACTCCAATTTTAGCTCCGTAAAAATAGGAAAGAGAAATATCTTTTATTACAGGTTTATTCTGACGAAATTTACTTACTTTCATCATGGAATATATAATTTTATGCGGATCAATGCTCATACAACAAAACTCCTTAGGTAATTAAATTTTTAAGAATTTATATCTATACCAAGACAATAAACTTTTGAACAGATTTTTGATTATTGGTAAATAAATTTGGATAAAAAATCTTTATATGCTCTAAAGTTAAAATTTAAGAAATTATTGAAAAATAAATTAAAACAATTACACATAAAATTTTTAATGCTTGGCTGAAAAATAGATTTTTTTTAAAAGTTCAAAAAAGATTAAATTTTTAAACAGTCAGATATATAAGGTATTTTAATAATCAATTTTTAGATCGAAGATTAAAATATCCAAAAAAGGCCTTTTTCGTTCAGCAACTAATTAGTAATTGGCCGAAAACGAGAATTTTTTGTTCAGTTCAAGCAAGATGAAAAATTTAACCTTTAGGATACATTTAGTATTTTGAGGATTAAATTTTGATTCTGACTTTAGAATGGACAAAAAAGGCCGTTTTCGTTCAGCAACTAATTAAGTGATTGTCTTAAAGTATAATTGTATTTAGTCCAAATAAAAAATCTTCTTTTGAAATACATATCTGTTTAGGAATTGAATTTTAAATTTATTTATACAGTAAAAGAAATATAAGTAACTCCAGAAATATTGATATGCTTTATATCTTTTACAATTTTTGCAAGCATTATCATTCCAAGATTTTTCAGCTCATTTTGATCTGATTTTAAAATATTGGACGGAATTTTTAGATTAACAACATCTGAAATAGATTTGCCAATAATTGCTTCAGTAAAGAGTCCCTGCTGGTTTCGTATAATTTTGAAAATAACGGCACCTTTAAAATTATTTTGTTCAGAAACTAGATGCATAAAAGTTTCTTCACAAGCCAGCTCTAAACGAGACAATTCAGATGATGACAGATTAAGGCTAGTTTTATTTGCTTTAATTTCACTTATAAGATCTTCCAGAGCATCAGGATTGGAATTAATGGAAAAGGAAATTTTTTGTCTTGGTGTAAGTCTTATAAGAATACTCATTAAAAAAGCACTGATTCCGCCCATGGCAACACCGTTTCCAAGCATTGGACGTAAAGATTCGGGAAAAAGCTGTGGAAAAAATTGTCCTGAATCAGCAATCATTCCAATTGTAATTGAAATTCCTGCCATCAAACCAGTTTGGTTATTTAGTCCTGAATTTATTATTAATCCTATTCCAGCATAAAAAAGCATGGATGCTATGGCAATAAGCATTCCTCCGACAACAGGACTTGGCATATCAAGAATAATTGCACCTGCTT
>JAVERC010000088.1:0-5152 GCA_034007295.1 Desulforegulaceae bacterium
TAATCCTCAAAATACTAAATGTATTCCTGCGGTTAAATTTTTCATCTTCCTTGAACTGAACAAAAAATTCTCGTTTTCGGCCAATCACTATTTAAAATATTTTAGTTTTATTACTATTTAATCCACTTATTTACAATTTCAGGATTTTTTTCAACCCAGATTACTGCATTTTTTTCAGCTTCACTGTTTTCCATGTTCATGGCCATAACTTCACCTATTTCTGCAGGCCCCCACTGGAAATTATCAAGAATTTTGTAAACTTTTGGCATATCTTTTTTAAGACCTTTTCTTACAAAGGTATTAATTGTTTCAGATTCGCCAAAAACTTTTTTTGGATCATCAAGGAATTTCAGGTCAAACTTGGCAAATTTCCAATGAGGAACCCATCCTGTAACAACAACCCATTTTTTGTCCTTATATCTGCTTTTAAGCATCGCAGTCATTATAGGGCCGCTTGAATCCTTAAGTTCCATTTTTTTTAGGTTGTAATCTTTAACAGCTTGTTCTGCCTTGCTCATTACACCGGCACCCGGATCAATTCCTATAATTTCTCCATCAAATTTTTTGGCTGCACCATCAAGTTCATCAATAGAATTTATTGTTACATATTTTGGCACAACAAGACCGATTTTAGCTCCTTCCATGCTTGGACCAAGATCAACTATATCGTTTTTATACTTTTCAACATAATGACCATGGGTAACCGGAAGCCATGCTGTTGTAAGTGCATCCTGGTCTCCGTCTGCAAGAGAAGCATACATTGCAGCTGCTGAAACAGAAGTAAGTTCAACTTCATAATCAGTATGTTTTTCAATAACAGCTTTCATTACATTTGAACTTGCAGTTGCACATGCCCATTCAACATAAACAATTTTTACTTTTTTGCCTGCAAATGAATTTGAGGAAAAAATAAATGTCATGCAAAAACAAATCAAAATTAATGTAATAATTTTAAGGTGTTTCATCTTAATCTCCTTTATTTTATATTATTATGTTTTTGTTTGCCAATCTGCTGTAAAATTCTGTCAAGCAAAATAGCAATAATTACAATTCCTATACCTGCTTCAAAACCTTTTCCGCTCTGAAGTCTTTGGATTGCCTTCCATACTTCTCCTCCAAGTCCTTTAGCCCCAATCATTGCAGCTATAACAACCATTGAAAGTGCAAGCATCACAGTCTGGTTTATGCCTGCCATTATTGTTGGGGTTGCCATTGGAAGCTGGAGTTTAAATAATTTTTGACTTGGATTTGATCCAAAGGCATCTGCTGCCTCAATAAGTTCTATAGGCACCTGTCTTATGCCTAGGCAGGTAAGTCTTATTACAGGAGGCACTGAAAATATTACTGTTGAAAATATTGCTGCAACTCTTCCTAGCCCAAAAAAAGGTATTGCAGGAATAAGATAAACAAAGGCTGGCATTGTCTGCATAAAATCAAGAACCGGCATGGTTATTTTGTATGATGTCTGATTAAGTGCAGCAAAAATCCCAAGTGGAAGGCCAATCATGATTGAAAAAAGAGTGGCTATTATAACAAGGGCCAGTGTATCAAGAGTTGGATACCATAATCCAAGATTTAAAATAAGGGATAGGCCTGCAAGTGAAATAATTGCAACTCCCTTTTTTTTAGTAAGGTACCATGAAAGAACTGTTATTATTATTATAAATAAAACAGGGTGAATAAATGTCATTCCAGAAACCATCAGATCAATTACAGTCTCAATTCCTTTTGACATTGATTTGGTTATAAATGAAAAATTTGTGTCAAGAAAATCTATTGTTTTTTCAATCCCGTCCCCAAGGGGTATTCTTGGAATATTAAAGTCCATATCAGTTCCCTCCTTCAGCAAGAGCAGCTAGAAGCGTACCTCTTATTATAACGCCCTTGAGTTTTTTGTTTTCATCTACAACACCAAGAGGATATGGAAGGTCATGAAGAATTTCGAAAAGTTCAGATGCCTGGGTATCTGGAGTTACAGTAATAATGTCTTTTTCAATTATTTTTGTAAGATCCTTGTCGCCTCTTTTTAATGCTTCGGATGCTTTTTCTGCTGTTACCATTCCAACAAGAGTATTGTCCTGGCTTGTTATGAAAAGTTTGGAAAAGTTATTGTTTTTCATTTTTCTAAGGGCAGCTCTTGGTCCGTCATTTCTCATGTGGGCTGTTGCTTTAACTTTATTCATAACGTGCTGGGCAGTAAGAATTTTTGTTATATTTACATCTTCAACAAATTTTTCCACATACCTTGATGCAGGATTCATTAGAATATCTTCGGGGGTTCCTATCTGAACAACCTTACCGTCTTTCATAAGAACAATTCTATCCCCTAGTTTAAGTGCTTCGTCTAGGTCATGGCTTATAAATACAATTGTTTTTTTCACCTTGTCCTGCAGATCAATAAGTTCATCCTGCATATCGCTTCTTATTAGAGGATCAAGTGCTGAAAAGGCTTCATCCATCAAAAGAATATCCGGGTCAAGTGCAAGTGCCCTTGCAAGGCCTACTCTTTGCTGCATGCCTCCGCTTAATTGTGATGGATAACTTTCTTCATGACCTTTTAGTCCAACCTGTTCTAAAACTTCAATTGCTCTTTGCCTTCTTTTTTCAGGATCAACTCCTTTTATTTCCAGACCGTATTCCGCATTTTGAGCAACAGTTCTGTGGGGAAATAATGCAAAATGCTGAAAAACCATTCCAAATTTTTCCTGTCTGATTTTTCTAAGTTCTTTGTCATCAACTTTTCCTATATCAACTCCGTCAATTAATATCTGACCGTCTGAGGGCTCAATCAATCGGTTGATACATCTCACAAGAGTTGATTTTCCGCTTCCTGAAAGACCCATTACAACAAGGATTTCTCCTTCTTTGACATCAAAACTTACTCCTCCTACACCAACTGAGTGTTTTGTCTTGTCAAGAAGTTCGTCCTTTGTCATCCCATCTTTCAAAAGCTTAATTGCCTTTTTAGGGTTGGGTCCAAAAATTTTATAAACTTCTTTAATTTGGATTTTGGACATTTTTTTTCCTGTAATTTTAATATGTTATAAAAATATGTCTTTTAAAAAAATGTTTAAAAAATATTTCAAATAATTTTTGTAAAATTTGAAATATTTTGATGCTTTTAGTGTTTAGTAGATGATGTAAGTTTTTTCAGGTGGAGAAAAATCAATAACTATGCTGATAAGTATAAGATGAGTTTTGTTTGCCAGGGTAATTAGATTATTTTTTATTTTGTTTCTTTGAGTTTCGATACTTTCCTCCAAAAAAATATTTATAAATTTCAAACATTTAATATTTTCACAAATTCAGATTTATAATTTTGTATATTTAATTGCATATAGATTTAAAAAAGTCAAATTGGTCAAAATCCTGTAATTTCGAGAAGTACTTTGTCTGGATCTAAAAAATAGCATATTTTTGATTTGTATTTGTCAACAGGTTCAAAAATTTTTTTTGGCCCTCCAATAAATGTTATTCCATCTTTTTTAAGCTTTTGTATTAAAGTGTCAAAATTATTTGTTTTAAAGGCCATATGCCTTATTCCAAGTGTGTTTGGGATTAGATTTTTTTCCATGTATTCTCCCGCTGGAGAAAAGTATTTAAGAAGTTCAATTCTTGTATCTGTTTTTTCGTGGCTAAGAAAAATTACTTCAGCTTGTATATTTTTAAGTCCTGTAAGTTCTTCAATCCATTCTCCATTTAGTTTTTTTCTTCCGTCTTCTTTAAAATCAAAATATTTTTTATAAAAGTCAGCTGATTTTTCAAGATCATTTACAACAATATTTATATGGTCAATTCCTTCAATCATTATTATTGTCCTTTTTTTTAAAATGGTGATATAAACTTATATCTTACTTTAAGTTTATCATACTGCCTTTTTTTATATATATAAATGGAGATTTTAATGCAAAAAATAAAATCTGAAATTTTTCGCTTTGATGAGTTTAAAATTCATTTGATAGAAGGATATATTCAGAAAACTCCAGTTATTGAATACAATGATAAAATTCTTGTAATGGACGGAGGATGCAGATCAGATTCTCCTGGAATAAAATCTTATTTAAAAAAACTTTGTAAAAAAAATAAAGAAGTAAAGCTTGTAATTGGTTCTCATATTCACCCTGACCATGCAGGCGGAGCAGGGTATTTGAAAAAATTTTTAAATGTACCTATGGCAGCACCTGAAAATATAAATGACTGGTATTCTTTTTTTGGAGGATTTATTCAGCATAAAATTGATATCTGTCTTGGTCATTATGTTGCAGCCGCAACAAAGCTTCCTTTCAGGCTTATGTATTATCCAAGAAAAATTGATTATGATTATGTTCTTCAGGACAAAAAACATATCCCTTTTTTTGCAGACTGGAAGGTTTATTCTGCAAAAGGCCACACTCTTCATGATGTTGTTTTTTTCAATGAAAAGGAAAAAATCCTTTATGCAGCTGATGTAATTTTAAAGGTAAAAGACAGGTTTTTTCTTCCAATTCCTGTAACCTTTCCAAGGCTTATGAAAAAAAGTGTTGAAATGATTTATGATTTAAAACCCGAACATATTTTTCTTGCCCACGGCGGATACATGAAGGGAGAAATGATTAATCAGGCATATTCTGCACTTACAAAGCAGGCAGACATGATTACAAGGGAATATATGAAAAATAATTTTTTATACAGACTTACAACAATTGGTGCAGAAATGAAAAATTTTTATGGGGAGATTTAATGTTTTTAAGTAGTGATTGGCCGAAAACGAGAATTTTTTGTTCAGTTCAAGGAAGAAGAAAAATTTAACCTTTAGGATACATTTAGTATTTTGAGGATTAAATTTTGAATCTGACTTAAGAATGGACAAAAAAGGCCGTTTAATTCCAATTGCGGTATTTGATAAAATCAAAGCAATGCATTATAGAACTGATTTTTAAATCTCCGTGTCTTGAACTGACCTGAACTTCATTTTTTTACAAAATTTTACAAGGACGTTTGAAGTCTTTTTTTAAGAGTTGCCGGACGCTGTTTGTAAAGTTAGCTGCTCAATTTTTATTTTAACCTAAATTGAGCGATTTTTAAGTTTGCTGCATATAACGGCAAATTGTATCAGGCTATACTTTTGCTATGCGTGATGCAATTTAACGCCGTAGATGACGCAAAATTGGAA
>JAVERC010000089.1:0-5023 GCA_034007295.1 Desulforegulaceae bacterium
TAAGCTCCGGATTTGAGCGTTTTGATTTTGATTCCATTTTTACAAGCCTCCATGGTTTTATTTTTCATGGCTTGTATTATACTGGAGCTTTTTATACTTTTGTAGATGGGGTTTATTGAGCGCTTACTTTTCAAAATCAAAATTTGTTTTTTCTTCATACATGTCAGCTCTCATTTTTTACTGAATATATCAGTTTTTAGTTTACTGACACAGAATTTTGAACATCCTCTTTATCGATTATATGAGAGGGAAAAACTGGCTTTTTTAAATCCTTTAATTCTTGTACTTATGCTATCTGTAGTTATTTGTTCGGAATATATTGGATTTTATTCATTGAATGATGAAGGATTTGGCTTTGATATTTTTCTTTATTATCCATTTGATTTTGCCCTATTAATACTTTAATTTATTATTTTTGTTTCTGGTTCAATTAAAACATATTCCAAAAAAACAAGGACGGTGTTAATAAATTTTTTGATAATAACTGGAATGTCAGTGCTTTGGAGTGTTTTCTGGTTTATTATAACCTTTGTGGTCCTTGGTTCAGTTCATTTTAGTTTAGGTGGTAAGCTTTAATTGTATACTTGTAATCAATTGACTATTTTATAACATATCAATTCACCTGACCCCAAGGCCTGGCGGCTCTTGGGTCAGGTGATTTCAGAGTTGGGTTGCAGAAAGTTATTATCAAAAATATTTTTTACTTTATCACTTTTTTTATCTTTTTATTCTCTACTCCATTATTAGCAGAGAATAATTTAATTGATTTTCGGCTAGCTCATAAAGTAAAACAGATAAATACTGTTCATTTTAAGGACAATAATGGTTTTGATACTTTTGTTGAAAAAACTTCAATTATTACATTGGCTGATATAGAAACAGTTAATGTAAAAGTCGAAAAGTCTAAACTTCCTTTTTATTTAGAACTTGCTGCAAAAATGAAAGGTCTTAAATCAACAGACAAAACTGTTTCTCTAAAAATAATATTCAATGAAAATGGGACTGTTAAATTAGCAAATGTTACCTCTCAAAATATTGGCAAAAGATTAGCTATTTTTGTTAAAAATGAATTTATTATAGCCCCTGAGATTATTGAAGAAATAAAATTAGGTAAAGCACTTATAGCAACTCATTGGAATGAAGAAGATACAAAAAAAATTCAAAATCTTTTGGATAAAGACCGCAATTAAAGGCGAGCGACCTTTTGTAGAAGACTTCTAAGGTGGTCGCTCGCTTTTAATTGCAGGTTATCTTAACATTATAGCTAAGGACATATGAGGAAAACAACTTTATATATTTCAGTGTTGTCTATAATATTCACAGGGCTTTTAGTTTACTCTGGTTTTAAGCTTGGTAACGCATACTCACGTATTGAGGATGGCATTATCAACGAAATGTGGCTGAAACGTCAGCGGGATTTTTTGGTGAAGCTCCCAGCTCTTATGCTGAAAACTGGAAATAAGGAAAGCCTTTTAAGGTTGCTGAAGGATCAATATCCCAATACAGAGATTATAGAATACCAGAAAGGTATTCTTTTCCCTCCGCTTCTTTTGGAATTTGATTCAACTGGCAATAGAATAGTAAATATCCGAAAGCTGGCAATGGAAAAGCATGAAACGATATCAACGGCAGCAGATGATAGCTGAGGCTCAGCTATTATGCGTTAATTAATAGAAGGCTATAACCATCAAATGCACATCGACAGTTAAAGGTGTGCAATCTTTTTTAGAAAAACCCAAAAGTTGTCGCGTGCCTTTAACTGCAAATTATTTAAACGTTAGCAGGAAAAATAATGAATAAAGAGAAGTTCAAAATACGGGACATATTGCTATACGCTTCAATTTTTTTATTCTGGATTATCAGTCCAGGTATCTATCTCTACTTTAGGGATGGTTTTGTAAGCAAGGCTTCAAAACCAGATATTTTGGTAGTATGTATTTTAATTGTAGGTGCTCTTTTTCACTCTGGAATATTGACGATCAAAAATGATGAAAATTCAAACTCTTTTTTGAAATCCTATTTTAACACTTTATTATTTTTTGTCGGAATTATATTATTTTCAGTTTTCTTTGGCGTTACGGTCCAATTTCTATTTATATAAGCATAGTGGTTTTGGTACCCTAAAATTGACCCACTAAAACATAAAATTACAGCTGAAAATTGACTCACCCAAAGAAAACTTCTGATAATCTGAAAATATACAAAGGCCAGATATCATGAGAGATGACATGATAAACGTAGATCAATATGAATACATAAGAACAGCCCATAGAATCTATGATAAAAAAATCAGGGAAATTGCAAAAGAAACCTGACATTCAAGAAATACAATAAGAAAAGCCTTAAGGAAAGAATACATAGGGTACTTGGAAAGACAAAATCAGCCTTATCCTGTATTGGAGAAAATAATTATTGGACAAAACTAAAGAATGGCTGGTGAAATATTTTTCCCCTGCATAGATCTGCCTTTCATATGCATGGAAAAAGCAGTAAAAATCAATTATATGGACTGAAACAATTTCGCTCTGATCCGGGCTTCAGTAGTTTTCTAAGAGTCTGATTTTGTCCAGATGCATCAGATGCAATTAAAAGGAGCTTTATCATGAGTAAAAAAACAGGATCGTGTCTTTGCGGAGAAGTAACTTTTGAAATAGACGGAGATTTTGACAGTTTTTATCTCTGCCATTGCAGCCGATGCAGAAAAGATACAGGCTCGGCCCACGGAGCCAACCTTTTTTCTTCTTCAGCCACACTGGAATGGTTATCTGGAAAGGACAAAGTAAGAAACTTCACCCTTGGTTCAACTCAGCACAGCAGATCATTCTGCTCGGTTTGTGGCTCTGCATTGCCAAACATTCAAATGGAAGGAAAACTTCTGGTAGTCCCTGCAGGAAGTCTTGATTGTGATTTATCAATCAATCCGACAGCCCACATTTTTGTTTCAGACAAGGCAAACTGGGATAACAATCTTCATAAAATCCCTAAGATTGATACTTTGCCATTATAAACAAAAGAACATTCCATATCCGGCCGCAGTCAAGTGTACTCAAAAAGGTGAATCTGTTTCATAACTTCTGAAACCTTTTTAAACTCAGTTCCTGACAGGGCCGGACTTTTACAGATATTTGGTAAATTTTCAGTTCTTTTTCCACACTTCGTCAAAAAACTTTCCGGGAATATTATTAAAGGCAATATATTTTACAATGCCTGCAGGCTTGTCATATATTTCCATGACAGGATTTTCCGGGTATTTATTTTCTTAAATATATGATGAAAGTTTCGGATATACCTTAAATGCACCCAATAAAACTGATATTTTGCCATTGTTTGGAAAACTGACTATTACAGCTTTTAAAGCAGTCAGCTCAGCTGTTTTGTATTTTTCCTTTAAAAACCCAAGATTATTTATTTTATGGGCGGAATAATTTATTCTCTATTGTTGACTCACATCAAGAATAACTGATAAAGCCCAAGATGAGTTGTGATTTAAAATTGCAAAGTTAAGATTATAAAAAATTTATTTTAAGGTTTTTTAAATTATTGCAGGAGACCTAATGAACCAGATTAAAATCAAATATGCACTTGATGAAAAACCGCCCCTATACAAAACACTTATTTTCGGCATGCAATGGCTGGCTATAACAGCTGCATCAATTGTTATTATAGGTAAAGTACTAGCAGGCCTTCATTTTGATGCTTTGGCAAGGCAAATTCTTTATATGCAGAAATTATTTTTTATTATGGGTTTTTCTCTGTTTCTTCAAATCTTTATAGGCCATAAAATGCCTCTTATAACAGGGCCGGCAACAGTTTTGCTTGTAGGAATTCTTGCCGGAGCAGACAGAGATATAAATGCCATATATACAACTATTGCAATCGGAGGTGTTTTCCAGGCCGTGCTCAGTATAACAGGACTGTTTTCAAAAATTTCTCGCTATTTTACTTCCAGAGCTGTTGCTGCAATACTTATGCTTATTGCACTTACAATAACTCCTACAATTCTAAATCTAATTGTAAATGCAAAAAACATTGAAACATCTGTTTTCAATCTTTTGTTTGCTCTTTGTTTTTTTATGTCAATGATTGCTGCTGACAGGCTTCTTCCTGGAATATGGAAAGCTACAATGATAGTATGGGCAGTAATTGCAGGAACTCTTTTGTACATAACAATAAAACCTCCTGAAATTTTCGTTAACGGCAAAGAGCTTGGATTTTTGGCACATTTCTTTTCGGATCTCACTTTAAAGCCTGCATTTGACCTAGGTCTTCTTATATCTTTTTTTATTTGCTTTATAGCACTTTCGATAAACGATCTTGGCTCAATTCAAGCTATAGGCAAAATGATAAACCCTTCTAAAATGGAACAAAGAGTTTCTTCTGGTATAACTATAAGTGGCATTTCAAATATACTTGCAGGATTTTTTGGTGTTATAGGATCTGTTAACTTTTCCATGAGTGCAGGCATAATTGCCGATAACGGCAATGCCTCAAGATTTACAATGATTCCAACAAGCATCAGCCTTATTATTATAGCTTTTTCTCCGGCTATTGTTGCCTTTTCCTGGAATGTTCCTTCAGTTGTTGTTGGAGTTCTTCTTCTTTACATAATGTGCACACAATTATCAGCCGGAATGATGGTAGCATTTAGTCAGGATGGATTTTCCTTTCAGGACGGACTTGTTCTTGGAATTCCAATTATGATAAGCATTCTTGTTTCCTACCTTCCAGTTGAAATTAAATCGGCATTTCCCCCTATTTTTGTACCTGTGCTTGGAAACGGCTTTGTAATGGGAGTACTTGCCGTTCTTGCATTAGAGCATATTGTTTACAGAAAATAAGTTATAGTGCAAAATTGAATAAAAAAATTTTGATAATTAAAGATATATTTTTTAAACCTAAGTTGAGAGTTTCATATTTTTAAATTAACAAATTTTTAATGAATCAAGCTTATTACATTTAAAAATA
This sequence comes from Desulforegulaceae bacterium, assembly GCA_034007295.1. Taxonomy (GTDB): domain Bacteria; phylum Desulfobacterota; class Desulfobacteria; order Desulfobacterales; family JACKCP01; genus JACKCP01. The sequence continues at coordinate 4,966 of JAVERC010000089.1, forward strand.
TGAAACCCTGAGGGCTTTCCAATTTTGCGTCATCTACGGCGTTAAATTGCATCACGCA
>JAVERC010000040.1:0-32104 GCA_034007295.1 Desulforegulaceae bacterium
GCTACAAAAGGCTGAAACTGTTGAAGTCTTAATCCTCTCGAAGCGAGGCTTATTTCTGACAAAAACTCTTCTTTTCATAATTGTAGCAGGCAATTTATGTCTTAATCCTCTCGAAGCGAGGCTTATTTCTGACTCCCACCCTCTGTATACCTTTATTGATAAGGGTTTTCAAGGCTAAAATGAGGCACCCCCCTGATTTTTGGCTCCCGTGTAATTTTTACACACCCTTAAAATTGTCAAAATTAAAACAACTATTTGAAATTATTATAAAAAGTTAGGGATGAGGTGGATTTTAGCTTGTAATTAATATAACTGCCTGATTTTATTGCAGATTTTAAAAAACAAAACAAGCTTTTTTTACAAGCCAAAATCCACCTCACTACTTTTTGAATAACTATCTGATTTTAAAGACTTTTTTGAATTGGATTTCAATATTTGAATGTCACAGAGCAAATTTATCTATAGGAAAAAGGAAAATATTTCTCTTTGTTTTCCCTTATAATTTTTAAAATTTCAATTGTTTTTTTATCAGAAAATAAATCCTGAAAATGAAGATAAGCAAGTTTTAAAGCAGAATTTTTCACTTCTTCGATAATTTTCTCAGGATTAAATGAATAATTTTCAATAAATATAAGTTCACATAACCCTAAAAGTGCCATAACTCTTATGGAATCTCCATTAGTTTTATCCATGCATATTTTTATACTGATTTGAAACAAATTTTTGGCACTTTCAAAATCTTTGAATAAAACAGCCAGTAACCCCATATTGTAAAACCAGAGCTGTGAAGGGTGGTATTTGCTTATTTTTGCAGGATATATTTTTTTATATTTTTCAAAATATATTTTTCCATATTCCATATTCTTAGTTCTGGCTAAAAAAGCAACACAAAGAAAATGTCCCCATTGATCAAAATCTGAGTTTAATGCCTGCTCAAGATTGCTGGAGTTTGTATATTTTAAAAAATATTTTTTTGCTTCATCAAAATTTTTGGCATCTAAATATGCAAAACAAAGGTAATTGTACTGCCTTTTAATATCTTCGCTGAATTTAAAATTATAAAGATTTGCTTCACCGCCAAAATATTTTATTGCTTTAAGAGCATATTCTTTTGTCTGATTTATATATTTTTTTCCGCAAAAACCATAATTTTGTGCAATTGTTCCGCATAAAGCTCCAGCTGTATCATCAGCAGCTCCAGGAATAAATTCGCATTCTTCCCTGAAATTATCTTCAAGTTTTTTTAAATAATTTTTAATAATAAGCGGGATTTCTGGATTAAATATATATTTGTCATGGTGTGAATTTATAAGACAATGGTTGGAAAACCAGATAATTGCAGTTCTGCCTTTTTTGGTTTTTCTTGCTTTATCAATATATGATTCTGCTTTTGCAATCCAATTATTGTTTTGTGAAGGAATTCCTTTTTTAGAAATAGTAAGGCCGGCAATTGAAAAAAATAAAAATACAAGATCAAAAAATGGAGATTTTAAAAGAATGTCTTCATGTTTTTCAAAAAATAAAATTATTTCAAATGCCTTTTCAGGGTCTGTGTTTGATGTTTTTATAAAATTTTTTATAAAATTAGAAAATAATGGTCCGCTTAAAACAATTTTTTCAAATATTTGTTTTTCATCAGATTTTTCTAAAAAAACTTTTAAAATATTTGTCGGAACAGAATTAAAATTATTTGAAACTGCCTCGCATGGAAAAGAAATAAAATTCATATAATTTTTTGAAAAACCTTTTTGAGATGCAAACAAAAAAATTTTTTCTGCTTCTTTTATGTCAGATGCAGGAAGAACTTTTAAATCTTTTGAAAGGTTTGGGTTATTAAAATAATTGATTTGCGGAACCATAAAAAAATTATAGTTTTCATTTATTACAGCCTGCATTTTTTTGTTTAAATCTTTTGTATTGCAAAGTTCTCCATTTAAATCCAATACGCCTGAACATATAATATTATTGTTATATTCAATTTGATTATGAATACAAAAAAAAGCCAGGTAAAATGATAGAGATGCTGATTTACCACTTAAAACAGAATTTAATTTTAAAGCCTCTATAAAAAAAGATTTTTCAGTTTTTAAAAGATTAAATGAATTTAAAACTGAATCTTTAAAGTCATTTGAGCTGTTATTTTTTAAATAATTTCCAAATACAATTTTTTGCTCTGATATAATCTCTGAAACAAAAAAATGAATAATTTCATTATGTTTTTCATTTACAAATATACAGGGAACAAAAATATTTTTATCAATAAATTTAAAATCATATGAAAAATTAATTTTAAAATAAGAATCAAGAAAAGAATAATTGCTTTTTTCAGGTAAATTTAAGTATTCAAATAAAACATGATTTAAAAAAAGATTTTGAAGATTTTTATCAAACCTGAACATGGATAAATATTTATCAAAAATGTTTTTATCAAATTCAGGTTCAATTAATTTAAAATTTGGGTTTTCAAGAAGTTTTATAAGATCTTTTAATCTTGATTTTGTTTTGAGGCAAAAATCAATTTTTTTTAGATTTGAACTTTTCATAATAAATTTATCTAAACCCTGTACCAGTTGAAAAACCAAATGTTTTTACCTTTTGAAAATGTAAATTTAGCCTGAAAAATATTTGTTTCATCATCAAAATCAGCTTGAATTGATTCAAATGTTTTGCCGGTATTTGTCTGGAGCAGAGCATTGCTTCCTGAATATAAAAGGTGATTTTCAGGTGCTTTTGCAATTCCTGAAATAATTCTTGAATCATTATCAATAAAATCTTCTTCAGCTTTTGCGTCCTCAACTTGAATGACATCCTTTATTTCATTGTTTTCAACTATTACAGAATAAAAATACAAATTAATATTTTCAGATGCTCCGTGAACAGGGACTTTATTTAATGAGGCTGCAATTTCTCTTATTAGAAGTTCTGGCTGCTTAAAAAGATATTCATTAAATTCAAATCCATTTGAAATTAAATTTTGTGCCTTATTTTTTATGGCATTTGCAAGTAAAAAAGCAGGGGAGGAAGAAAAGTTAGAAGCAGAAAATGTTTCTAAATTTCTAAATATTTTCACTTCTTCCATATTTTTGTTTTTAAAGGTTTTTTTTGACCAGAAAGGAATTTTCCCAAAATCAAGGAACAAGTCAATATCTTTTTTAAATTCACTTAAATCACAAATTGAATGGGAAAAAAGGGTTTTGTGTATTTTGAGTTTATTCCAGCCTTCTATTATATAAGGTATAAATTCTGAAATTGAATCCGGAATATAAAGATCTTTTTCAGAAAAAAGCTCAGTAACCGGAGAAACAAGAAAACATTCAAAAAAATCATTTTTTTCTTTTTGCACATATACCAATGGAGGATTAAGGTAAAAATTGTTTTTCCATTTTCCAAGCTCACTTTTTAAAACCCCTATATGATTTTCTTTTACTTTGGGGAGGTTTTCTTCTGTTTTTAATTTTAGAGCTATATCGTAAAAAGGGTCAGGGGTTCTGCCTGTACATAAAGGACAGGTTTTAAGGTGATTTTCAACCTTTGCTTTAAAATATGGATCTCTTATGGTTTCCTCATCAGGACAAAATCTTAATTCAACTGTTTCTTTGAGGTAGATATTTTTTTTAATTTTATTGTAATCTATTTTCATTTTTATTTTTTCCGTTTTTATTTTTTATTAACGGTTTTTTTTATTCCGATTTCAAAATAATTTAATCTTTATCAAGAAGGTTTTTTATTTCATAGATTATTTCAGAGTCTTCATCAGTTATTTGATTTTTTGTAAAAGTAATTTTTAGTTTATCCATAATTTTGTCTTTAAAATGTGTAAATCCAGATGGTGAAGCATATCCAAGTTCTTTTGAAAGTTTTGATTTGCTTGTTCCAAAAAAAATACATTTTAAAACTTTTTTTTCTTTTTCATCAAATTCACAAAGAATGTTTTGAGAAATATCTTTAAAATCCTCTGAAATAACAGAAACTGGATTTGAGTCTTTGATTTCATTTATCATTTCATCTGTTGAAACAAAGTTAGGTTCAAACATATTATTTGAAAAAATCCATAAATTAAAATCATCTGCTTTTACAGCTGTTTCTTTTTTTTTATGTCCAAATTTTTCAACTTCATCCATAAAATGAAAAAAAAGAGCCTTTAAATTTTTTTTCTTTGAAATCAGGGTTTCATTTCTGAAATCATTTTCTTCTGGATAATAAATATCATCAAAATCAATTAAATTTTTATTGAGAAAATTTGTCGGATTTTTTGAAAGGGAAAAATATACGGAGTTTTTGTAAATCTCTGAAACAATTTCATCTGATTTTTTAAAATCATCAATAATTTTTTTTCTTAAATATGAAAAAAAATCATTGTTTTTTGTTCTTTCCTTGTCTTTTAAATGGTTTATAAAAGCTTTTTTTAAGTATTTTTCTTTATTTGGCAGGTTTGCAAGTTTTATGGATAAAGTGTCTTTATTTTCCAGATAATATTCAGCAAGGTCAGATATTAATTCTGCAATTATTTCCTCTTTTTTTTTATTTTTAAATCTGCGGAAAATTCTTTTGTTGGCGTTTATTTCTTTTGCTGTTTCAATTGCTGCCTTTTCTATTAATTCGTGCATAAGCATATTTCTTTTTAATTAGTGGCTGAATGAAAAAAATTGAGCTTTGGTCAATCTTTAAGTAAATATTTTTATTTTTATTAGTAAAAATTAAAGATGTAAATAAATAATAATTTTTTGTTGTTTTTTAAGGTATTTTACTCAGTTTTCTGGCTTTGAGAAGCTGGAAAACTGAGTAAATAATTATTCAATTGTAGTTAATTTAAAGAATGATTGGCCGAAAACGAGAATTTTTTGTTCAGTTCAAGGAAGATGAAAAATTTAACCTTTAGATACATTGAGTATTTTGAGGATTAAATTTTGAATCTGACTTAAGAATGGACAAAAAAGGCAGTTTTCGTTCAGCAACTAATTAATAAAGAATTATTGAAAAAAAATAATTAAAAATATAGAGATTTAAAAATTTAAAAAATTGTTGTATTTTTTTTGGTTTTGAAAGGGTTTGATTTAAAAGTTTATAATCCTTGTTTAATTTTAATGGTAAGGCCTAATATTTATGGAATTGTCGATTTTTATGATTTGTATTTTTGTACCTTTATTTTTTGGAATTTTGGGTGCTTTTTTTATAAAAAGATTTGGATACAAACTAGGACTGATTGATACAGCAGGGGAAAGAAGTTCCCATGAAGGAAAAATACCCAAAGCTGGAGGAATTGGTATAGTTATTTCATTTGTGGTTTGTTCGCTGTATTTAAAAATTCCTTATTTTTTTTTGATTCCAGCAGTCTTTTTATCCTTTATAAGTTTTTGCAATGATTTAAGGGAAATAAAACCAAAATATCGATTATTAATTCATTTTTTTTGCAGTTTTGTGTTTTTAATTGGATTTATTTTTTTTTCTGGAACCTGTTTTTTCTCAAATTTTTGGTTTATTCCCATATTAGCTGTTTTTATTGCAGGGACTGCCAATTTTTATAATTTCATGGATGGAATAAACGGAATTGCCGCAATAACTGGTGTTGTGGCCTTCTTTTTTTTGGGGATTTATTCTTATATTTTTGGATTTCAAACTGGATATACACTTTTATTTTTTTCCATAATGTTTTCATATCTTGGTTTTTTACCCTTTAATATTCCTCGTGCAAGTGTTTTTATGGGAGATGTTGGAAGTATTTTTTCAGGGTTTATATTTGCATGTTCTTCAATTTTATTATCTGAAAATTTAACTGATTTTTTTTGTATCTGCGGATTTATTTTTCTTTTTTATGCAGATGAACTTAGTACAATGTTTATTCGGTTAAAAGAAAAAGAATCTCTTGTTAAACCCCACAGAAAACATTTATATCAGGTACTTGTAAATGAGCTTGGTTTCAGTCATTTTAAAATTTCTTTTTTCTTTGGTATAATTCAGTTTATTATTTCTGTTTTAATTATAAATATTAAGGTTTATGGTATTTTTTATATCCTGATTTTTTATTTATTTATTTTTGTAATTTTTTGTTTTTATTCTTTTAAGATAAGAAAAAAAGCAAAGAGTTAAGATTAAAGCGGAGGTGAAAATTGAATACCTGGCCGTCATATACAGAAGAAGAAGCTGAAGCTGTAAAACAGGTTCTTTTGTCCAATAAGGTTAATTACTGGACAGGCGAAGAATGCAGAAAATTTGAAGATGAGTTTGCCTCATACTTTGGATGTAAATATGCAGTTGCACTCGCAAACGGAACTGTTGCTCTTGATCTTGCACTTAAAGTCCTTGAAATCAAAGCAGGTGATGAGGTTATTGTTACACCAAGAACTTTTGTTGCCTCGGCAAGCTGTGTTTTTAATGCAGGAGCTCTTCCTGTATTTGCTGATGTTGATCTTGATTCCCAGGTGATTACAGCTGAATCAATTGAAAAAGTAATAACTGAAAAAACCAGGGCAATAATTTGTGTTCATATTGCAGGTTGGCCTTGTGAGATGGATGAAATTCTTAATCTTGCAAAAAAGCATAAGCTTTATGTTATAGAAGACTGTGCCCAGTGCCACGGAGCTAAATATAAAGGTAAATATGCCGGAACCTTTGGAGATATTGCAGCCTGGTCTTTTTGTCAGGATAAAATAATGACAACCGGAGGCGAAGGCGGAATGCTTACAACAAACAATAAAAAAATCTGGGAATATGCCTGGTCATACAAAGATCACGGCAAATCCTGGAAAGCAGTTTACAAAAAAGATCATCCCCCCGGATTTAGATGGTTTCACGAGGATTTTGGAACAAACTGGCGAATGACTGAAATGCAGGCTGTTCTTGGAAGAATACAGCTGAAAAGACTTGAATCCTGGGTTGAAAAAAGACGGGAAAATGCATTGTTTTTAAATACAAGTTTTAAAGATATTGAAGGATTTCGTCTTACTATTCCTGATTCTTATATTTACCATTCTTACTACAAATATTTTCTTTTTGTTAATGAAGAAAAATTTAAAAAAGGCTGGGACAGGCACAGGCTTATGATGGAAATTTTAAAAAAAGATATTCATTGTATGAGCGGTGGGGTATGCCCTGAGGTTTATCTTGAAAAAGCCTTTGAAAAACACGGCATAAGACCAGAAAAAAGGCTTGAAAACGCCAAAAAACTTGGGGAAACAAGTCTTATGTTTCTTGTTCATCCAACTCTTACACTTGAAAACATGGAATCTGCTGCTTCAGTTGTAAAAGATTGTGCTGAAAAGGCTTTTAAATGATTATTAACGACTGCTGAATTTTAATTGGACTGATTCATAGAAAACAGTTTATCCGGGTAATAATAAAAATTAAAGGGAAAACATGACAAGAAAAAATAAATCAGCAATAATTTTAGGTAGTATTTTTGTATTTTATGCTGTTCTTGGTTTTATAATTATTCCTTTAACCGCAAAGTATATGGCACCAAAAAAAATCAAAGAAATAATTAATAGAGATGTTGAAATTGAAAAAATAAGATTCAATCCTTTTGCATTTTCCTTAAAAATTGAAAAATTTAAAATTTATACAAAAGACAAGGAAAATATATTTGCAGGGTTTGACAAATTTTATGTAAATATTGGTTTTCTTTCTTCAATTTTTAAACTTTCACCTGTAATTTCTGAAATTTATCTTAATTCTCCAGAGTTTTACGTGGAAAAAGGGAAAAATAATCAGTTTAATTTTTCGGATTTGATTCCTCCAAAAAAAGAAGAAGTTGAAAAAGCTGAAAAAAAACAAAATGATAAAAATTTTGGATTTCTTGCAACAGATTTAAAAATTGATAACGCTGGTTTGATTTTTGTTGATAAGCCTTTTAATACAACACATAAAATTGAAAAATTAAATCTTTCAATTCCATTTATTTCAGGATTTGAAAAAGACAAAGAAGTGCCTGTTCATATTTATCTTTCTGGTAGAGCAAACGGAGCAGATATAAATTTAGACCTGGTATCAAGGCCTTTTTTAACTAATTTGAAATCAAGTGCAAATCTAAAAATTAATAATATTTCTATTCCGTTTTATTACTCATACATGAAAAACAGTGTAAATTTTCTTACAAAGTCTGGGACTCTAAATATTGACATGAAGGCCTTGTTTGAAAAAGCTGCTAATAACAATAATCTTGAGGCAGAGGCAAAACTCAGCCTGGATAATTTTTTAATTAATGATGAAAAATCTGAAAAAATTGCTTCATTAAATAAAATTTCAATTGAAACAAATAAAATTTATCCTTTAAAAAATATTTATTCCATAAAAAATATTTTAATAGATTCACCTCAGTTTAAAATTGAACGAAAAAATCAGGAAATAAATATTTTAAATCTTGTAAAACAAAATAATTCAAAAAAAGAGGAAAAAACTCCAAATAAGAAAGATGAAAAAAAAGAAGATTCTTCTGATTTTCTTGTTGGGATTGATGAAATTTTTATAAAAAATGGAAATATTTCTTTTTCAGATTATGATGCTCCATTGGTTTTGGCAAAAGTTTATGACAGTCCTGTAAAAAATACTATTTCAGAACTAAATTTAAAAATAGATAAGTTTTCCACACAAAAGAATAAATCTTCAGATTTTGATTTAAAATTCAGTCTGAATGAAAAAACTGATTTTAATTTCAATGGAAACTTTGGAATTAATCCAGTTTTTGCCAAAATCAATTCTGAAATTGACAATCTTTATTTTGACTATGCCAATGGTTATATTCCTTCAAATCTTAAAATTTCAATAAAAAACGGAAATGCAGATTTAAAATCAAAAACTGAACTTAAAATTGAAAATAATGAGCTTAAACTGTCAGCTGCTGCCGATCTTTTTGTTAATGAAATAAAAATAATTGAAAGGGAAACAAAAAAAGATTTTTTTAAACTCGATAAATTTGAGATTTTTAAACTAAATTTTAATCTTCTTCCCATGTCCCTTGATATAGAAAATATTTTAATTGCAGGAATAAATCAGAAAATACTTAAAGATAAAAACGGCAGATTCAATTTTCAAAATGTTTTTCCTGAAAATAATGAAAAAGATAAAAAGGAATTAGAAAAAGAAATCAAGGAATCCAATAAAGAAAAATCAGAACTTTTTCCAATAAGTATATCAAACATTACTTTAAAAGAAATTGGTGCAGATTACACAGACTTTACTTTAAAGCCTTATTTTTCAACAAATTTTATTATTAATTCAGCAGATATTAAAAATCTTTCTACTACTGCATTTGAAGGTGCAGATCTTACATTGAACGGCAAACTTGATAATACTGCTCCATTGAGAGCAAATGGTAAATTAAATCCTCTTCTTGAAGATTTGCTTGTTGATTTAAAAATTGATTTAAAAAGTCTTAATCTGACCCATTTTACACCATATTCAGGAAAATTTATTGGAAAAGCAATCCAGAAAGGACAGCTTAATCTTGATCTTGATTATGATATTAAAAATAGAAAAATTGATGCTCAAAACAAGGTGCTTCTAGACCAGTTTGAATTTGGAAGAGATATTGAAAGTGAAGATGCTGTTAATGTGCCTGTAGGCCTTGCAGTTTCGCTTTTAAAAGACAGAGAAGGTGAGATTAATCTTGATATTCCTGTTTCAGGAAGTTTTGATGACCCTAAATTCAAGGTCAGCAAGGTAATTGTTCAGGTTTTGAAAAATATTGTAGTCAAGGCTGCATCTTCACCTTTTTCTCTTGTTGCTTCTTTGGCCGGAGGTGGAGATGAAATGAAGTATATAGAATTTTTGGAAGGCAGTACTGAATTTTCCGAAGATTCAATAAATCGTTTGCAGGCAATTGAAAAAATTCTTTTTGAAAGACCCGGATTAAAAATTGATTTAAAAGGATACTGTGATCTTCAAAAGGATACAGCTGGTTTAAAAGAAGACAAATTTAATCTCCTGGTTAACAACAAAAGAACTCAACTTGGTTTTGATTCAGATATTGATTCAAAAGAATATTTAAAAATCCTTGAAAAAATCCATTTAGAAATTTTTGATAAAAAATTTGAATTTGAACTTGAAGATAAGGAAAAAATTGATCTTATTTCAGAAAAAATTAAATCTTCAATTAAAATCACTGATGAAGATTTAAGATATCTTGCTTCTAAAAGAGCAGATACAGTTAAAGAGTATATTTTAAAGGCTGGAAGGGTTGATACTTCAAGAATTTTTGTAAACGAAACAGATAAAATAAGTCCTTTAGAAGTAAAGGGTATTTCTGCTTTAAGGGTAGATCTTGATTTAAAATAAAAATAAAAAAACAGCTCCTGAAATTTGGAGCTGTTTTTTTAGTTAAATTTTTTTTGTTTTTTTAAGAATAAAAAATTTAAAACAAAATTTATTTTGGCTCATAAAGGCAAAAAGGTTCTTCTTCCATATAATCTCCTGTTGCTTCATAAGCCCTTGCACGGCATCCTCCGCATACATCATTGTATTTGCAGATCCCGCATTTACCTTTAAGTGCACTGTAGTTTCTTAAATCGTTAAAAATTTTTGAATTTTCCCAGATTTCAGAAAACTGGGTTTTTTTAATATTTCCGCAGTCAAGTTCAAGAAATCCGCAGGGTTGAACCTGTCCGACATGGGATATAAAACAAAATCCTATACCGCCCAGACATCCCCTTGTTACAGCATCGAGTCCATAAGAATGAAAATTTACTTCTTTTCCTTCTTTTTTGGCTCTTTGTCTTAAAATTCTGTAATAATGGGGAGCACAGGTAGCTTTAAGCTGAAGTGGTACTTTATCCCTTTGATCGTAAAACCAGTTAAGTGTTTTTTCATATGTTTTTGCATCAATTGTTTTTTCAGCAATATATTTCCCCCTGCCTGTTGGAACAAGAAGAAAAATATGGTGGGCAACGGCTCCAAGTTCAATTGCAAGATTTAAAATATCTGGAATTTCATCTAAATTATCTTTTGTTATTGTTGTATTTATTTGAAATTCAATTCCTGCTTTTTTTGCATTTTCAATTCCCTGCATAGATCCTTTGAAAGCACCGGGCATTCCTCGGAATTCGTCATGGGATTTTTCATTTGAACCGTCAATGCTTATGCTTATTCTTTTAATTCCTGAAGCATACATTTTTTTTGCATTTTCTTCTGTAACAAGTGTACCGTTTGGAGCCATGACCATTTTAAGGCCTAAGCTGTTTCCATATTCTGCTATTTCAAAAATATCATTTCTTAAAAGGGGTTCTCCGCCTGTAAGAATGATAATTGGTTTACCAACCTTTGCAATTTCATCCAGAAGTTTTTTGGATTCATTTGTTGAAAGCTCTCCAGCATATTCATGATCTTCTGCTGATGCTCTGCAATGCTTGCATGAAAGATTGCACCTTCTTGTTGTTTCCCAGGCTACAAGTCTTATCATTGGAGTTTTTGAGTCTTTTATTCCATGTGGGTGATTCATGTTTTATTCCTGTAAATATTTTGCAGCATCAATTGCAGAGTAGGTAAGTATCATTTTTGCACCTGCACGCTTGATCGATGTAAGGGTTTCAAGGGTTATTTTTTTTTCGTCAACCCAGCCTTTTTCCGCAGCAGCTTTTATCATTGCATATTCACCGCTTACATTATAGGCAGCAACAGGAAGATCGATTTCTTCTCTTACGCGATAAATTATATCAAGATATGAAAGGGCAGGTTTCACCATTATTATGTCTGCACCTTCTTCAACATCCATTGTTGCTTCCCTGATTGCCTCATCAGAGTTTGCAGGATCCATTTGGTATGTTTTTCTGTCTCCAAATTTGGGGGCTGAGTGTGCAGCATGTCTGAAAGGGCCGTAAAATGCACTGCAATATTTGACAGCATATGACATTATGGCTGTATCAAATTTTTCATTTTCATCAAGAGCTTCCCTTATTTCAGCAACACGTCCGTCCATCATGTCAGAAGGTGCTACCATGTCAGCTCCGGCCTTTGCATGGGAAACTGCAATTTTACCAAGAAGATCAATTGTAATGTCATTGTCAACAATTCCGTTCTCAATAAACCCGCAGTGTCCGTGGTCTGTGTACTGGCAAAGACATACATCTGTAATTACAACAAGACCTGGTACTTTATTTTTTATTTCTTTAACAGCTTTTTGAACTATTCCGTTTTTATTATATGCAGCTGTACCAAGGCTGTCTTTTTTATCGGGGATTCCAAAAAGCATGATTGCAGGAATGCCAAGATCGCTTGCTTCCTTTGCTTTTTTTACGGCATTGTCAACTGAGAACTGAAAATGTCCGGGCATTGAAGGAATAGGATTTTTTACATCCTTTCCATCTATAACAAATAATGGCAGAATAAAATCATCAGGCAAAAGATTTGTTTCCCTTATCATTTTTCTAAAGTTTTCATTTGCCCTCATTCTTCTTGCTCTGTATTCAGGAAAAATCATTTTATCCCCCTTATTTTCCGGAAATTTCTTCGTCAGTAAGATAGCATGCAGGATCTGGAGCCCATACATCTCCGGTTGCAGCCTCAGCTCTTACCCTGAAGTTTCCACCGCATATATCAAGCCAGGTACATGTTGCACATCTTCCTGTAACGTATTTTTTCTTGTCCTTTAATTTTAAAAGAAGTTCATCCTCTGGCTCTGACCAGATTTTTGAAAAAGGTTTGTCTTTTATGTTTCCAAAAATTTTATGCCTCCAGAACTGATCTGCATGAACATCACCGTTCCAGCTCACACATCCTATTCCTCTTCCTGAATTATTCCCTTCATTCATTTGAAGAAGCTCAAGCACTTCCTTTGCACGCTCAGGATTTTCTTTTTTCATTCTAAGGTAAAGGTACGGCCCGTCTGCGTGGTTATCTACTGTAAGTACTTCAGGCTGTCTGCCCATGTCATAAAGTTTTTGTGTTCTGTCTATTATCATGTCAACGGCTTTTCTTGTTTCTTCAAGGGATAGATCCTCTTCAATCATTTGTGAGCCTCGGCCTGCATAAACTAAATGGTAAAAGCAGATTCTTGGAATTTCCATTTTTTCTACAAGATCAAAAATTTTTGGAATTTCTTTTGCATTGTGTTTATTGATTGTAAATCTAAGACCAACTTTTATTCCTGCTTTTTTGCAGTTTTCAATACCTTTGATTGCCATGTCATAGGCACCTTCAAGACCTCTGAACTTGTCATTTACTTCCTTCATTCCATCAAGGCTGATTCCTACATATGAAAGACCGATTTTTTTAAGCTCTTTTGCTTTTTCTTCAGTTATAAGAGTACCGTTTGTTGAAATAACAGCTCTCATTCCTTTTGAAACAGCATATTCTGCAAGAATTGGCAGATCTTTTCTCATCATAGGCTCACCGCCTGAAAAAAGTACAACTGGAACACCAAAATCAGCAAGGTCGTCTAAAAGTTTTTTGCCCTGCTCAGTTGTAAGTTCATCCTTAAATTCTTCATTTTTTGCCTGTGCATAGCAGTGAATGCAGTTTAGATTGCATCTTCTTGTTATATTCCATACCACAACAGGTTTTTTGTCTTTTGAAAATTGTAAAAGATGTGATGGCAGCGACTTTGAGTCTCTTCCATATCTTAGTGCATCTGAAGGTTCTACTGAACCGCAGTAAAGTTTTGAAATACCAATCATTTTCTTTCCCTTTATTTAAAATCAGCAAAAAATTATTTTTGCCATTATCTGAATTAATAATTAAACCTTATTAAATTGAATTAAGAAGCTTAATTATGATTATCTATTTTTAAAATTTGCGAAATATATCCTTCTGGATCTGTTAAACCTTCTTTGGTTACAACAAATCTTTTTTTGTTTGTTTTTTCACTGGCAAGCATAAGACCAAGGGAAAAATTTTCTAGAAACGATTTTTTTATGTCAAGATAATTATGATGATTAAATATATATTCGTTTACAAGAAAATCTGCAGCTTCTTCTGAAAGTTCTACATAAAGATTTTTATCTGTAAAAGTTTCATCCTCAATTGATTTTACCTCGTAAAAAGCTTCCTTAATGCTTAAGAGAGCATCTTTTATAGTTTCAATGTTCATTAAATAGTGTTTTGCAGATGTTTTTATCATGTAATCAGAAAGCATAAAACCAATTGAAGCTTCAAGGTTTTCCCTGTTTTTTGTAATATATTCTGTAATTTTTTCTTCTTCTTTAAGAGAGGCTTCATTAAAAAGCTTATAAAAATTTGCTATAGAATCAGATTTGTCTAAATTGAAAAGTGTTTTTTCGGGATTTTCTATTATTTCTGATGTAAATGCGAATTTTTTTACCGCAGATGAAGGAAGATTTGTTTCAAATTTCATTAGAGCATTTTCAATTGAATTTACAAGACCTCTTGCACCTGTCTGCTCTTTTGAAGCATTTTTTGCTATAAGTTTAAGTGCATCATCAGTAAAGCAGATTCTTATTCCATAGGCTAGAAAATCTGATTTTTTACCTAAAATTACCGGATTATTAGGGTTTTTTAAAATTTCGTATAAATCGTTTTCATTCAATGGATCAAGAACAGCCCTTACAGGAAGTCTTCCTACAAATTCAGATTCAAAACCATATTTAATAAGGTCTTCACTCATTATTTTGTGCATAAGGTAATTATCTGATTTTTTTATTTCAGGATTGGCATTAAATCCGATTACATCTTTTTTAAGTCTTTTTGAAATTATTTCTTCCATCTGGCTGAAAGCACCGCTTACTATAAAAAGAATGTTTTTTGTGTTTATTAATTTTTTTTCCCTTGTTCCGGTTTTTTGAAACTCTGCAAGAGCTTCCATCATGGAAACTGGATCATGTGGCGGCTGAAGCTCAACATCTGTTTCTTCCATTGGTTTTAAAAGTGCCCTTTGGACACCAGTTCTTGAAATATCAGCACCGCTGAAATTTTTGGAAGATGCAATTTTATCTATTTCATCAATATATATTATTCCGTATTCTGCAAGACTGATATCATTGTCTGCCTCCCTTGCAAGGTCTCTTACAAGGTCTTCTACATCACCGCCTACATATCCTGTTTCAGAAAATTTTGTTGCGTCGCCTTTAACAAAAGGAACTCCAATTTTATTTGCAATCAGTTTAATCAGATATGTTTTACCTACGCCGGTTGGACCTATAAGAAGAATATTGTTTTTTATTCTTCCAAGTGATGCCTCAGAACTTTGAGGATTTTGTCTTAGTTTTGCAAGGCGGTTAAAATGAGTGCATATTTTTGTTGCAAGAACAGCCTTTGCATTGTCCTGTTTGATTATGAACTGATCTAGATAATCTGTCATTTCTTTTGGAAGCAGATTAAAGTCAGGAATTTTGCCGCTTTTTTTTGCATCCATGCCTTCTTTTTTTCCTCTTATTACGGCTTCAGGATCTCCGTACTGAGGGATCAGCTGAACCCTTCCTCCAAATTTTTTATTCAAGAATTCACCTATTTCTTTTTCAATTTTACCCGGATCCGGGATATCTGATTTATCTGTCATTTGTACATTATAACCATATGTTTTGTCAGTTCAACTTTATTGAACTCATTAATGTATAATAGTTGCTGAACGAAAACGGCCTTTTTTGTCCATTTTTGCGTTAGATTCAAAAATTAGTCCTCAAAATACTCAATGTATCCTAAAGGTTAAATTTCTCATGTTCCTTGAACTGAACAAAAAATTTTTGTTTTCTGCCAACCACAAACTAGGTTTTAAAAATTTGTTTAGCAAAAGGCAAATAATAATTTTTTTAAGTTTAATCTAAGACTAGAGTTTTATGTTTTTAAATTAAAAAAAATTAATAAATTAAGTTTATTGTATCTGAAAATATGAAACCCTGGGAGCTTTGTTTGTGGTAACCGCTAATTAGTTGCTGAACGAAAACGGCCTTTTTTGTCCATTTTTGCGTCAGATTCAAAATTTAATCCTCAAAATACTCAATGTATCCTAAAGGTTAAATTTTTCATCTTCGTTGAACTGAACAAAAAATTTTTGTTTTCAGCCAAGCTCTAATTAACTCCAAACTGATGTTTTATATTTAAATTTAAAAAGCTATACAAAATGTTTGTACAAATGAACTATGTTATTGTATATATATACTGTTTCTTAATGTAAAGGAGGTTGTGATGGCACGCGACTCTGCGTTCAATAGGCTAAGAGAAGAAGAAAGAGAAGTAAGAAGACAGCTCATAATTGAAGCAGCCTTGAGTCTTCTAGAAAAAAAATCATTTGATCAAATTGGAATGAGAGATATTGCATCGGAAGCAGGTATATCTCCAGCATCTTTATATAGATATTTCCCAGGTCAGACAGATCTTTTAATGGAAAGTTTTATTTATGATTTAGAAAGTCTTGTGATTGAATTTAATCAAAGACTCAATGCAAATGAAATTGATACAGTTGAAAAATTTGCAGTAGAGTTTGTAGATATTTTAATCAAGAATGAAGCA
Organism: Desulforegulaceae bacterium; assembly: GCA_034007295.1. Taxonomy (GTDB): domain Bacteria; phylum Desulfobacterota; class Desulfobacteria; order Desulfobacterales; family JACKCP01; genus JACKCP01. Next base: position 16,390 of record JAVERC010000040.1, read on the forward strand.
ACTTTCCAAATGATGAGTTATATGATGGTAAAAGCAGATATTCCACCAGAGCTTCTTGATAAGTTTAATTCAATAATGAGAAATCTTTTTTCAAATATTGAAGATGTATTTAAAAAGGCAGGCATAGATTTTGGTAATAGGAACATAATTCATACTCTTTTTGCATCACTTGCAGGGATTGTAATGACTTTTAGAAATTTTCCTGTGAAGGATAAAGAACTTTTAAAAAATCATATAAAAAAATTAGCACAAATAAGTTCATTTGCATTTACCCGTAAGGATGTTTTTGAATTTGCAGATGAGGCTAAAAAGTGATCATATTTTTTGTGAGCATGAAATTCCTGCTGCAATTTTTTCCTGAACATCATTTAAAAGTATGCATCCTTTCTGACAATGTGGAAGATGCTCTTTTTTTGGACACTCAAGACAAGGGCTTTTCACAAGATAACCTATTTCAAAGTCAAATTTGTCTCGTTTAATGTATTCTTTACCTAATTCCAAAATATCCTCCAAGGTTTGGATTGTTTAAAAAAGTTTTGAGATTGTGATTATAAATTGAGCGTTTTAAAAAAATACTTAAAACGCTCAAATTATTTATGGAAACGATTTTATTTAATTCTATAACTCAATAAAGGTCAAAGATTTTCTTCCTTGAATTTTTTATTTCTTGTCTGCTGTCTTAATTGTGCTGAAAGAAGTGCTTTTCTGATTCTAATATTTTTTGGAGTTACTTCTACCATCTCGTCTTCTCTGATAAAGTTTAAAGCATGTTCCAGAGTCATTTTTTTAATAGGTGAGCATATTGTGCTTTCATCTTTTCCTGAAGCTCTCATGTTAGTAAGCTTTTTTTCCTTACATGCATTTACGTTTATATCGCCTTCCTTGTTATGTTCTCCAACTATCATTCCTTCATAAACAGGAGTTCCTGGCTCAATAAAAAGTCTTCCTCTAGGCTCTAGATTATATAGTGCGTATGGAACAGCATTTCCTCTTCTGTCTGAAACAATAGAACCTGTAAATCTTGTGGGAAAATCGCCTTTGTATTCTTCATATCCTGCAAAAAGAGTATTTAAAATTCCTGTTCCCCTGGTATCTGTAAGAAACTCGTCTCTGTAACCTATAAGAGATCTTGAAGGAAGAAGAAATTCCATATTTACTCTTCCTTTTCCGTTATTTACAAGGTTTACAAGCTTTCCTTTTCTTATGGTGATTTTTTCGGTTACAACTCCGGTAAAGTTTTCATCACAGTCAATATAAGCATGTTCGCAAGGCTCAAGTCTTTTCCCGTTTTCAAATTTATAAATAACTTCCGGTCTTCCAACGCAGATTTCAAATCCTTCTCTTCTCATTGTTTCAATAAGAATTGCAAGCTGAAATTCGCCTCTTCCTTTTACTATAAAAGAATCCCTTTCATCTGTTCTTTCAAGCTTGATTGCAACATTTATAAGTGTTTCTTTTTCAAGTCTTTCATAAATTTTTCTTGACTGAACAAGTTTTCCTTCAAGGCCTGCAAAAGGGGAGTCATTTATTGTAAATTTCATTGAAACTGTAGGTTCATCAACATTAATTCTTGGAAGAGGTTTTGGACTTGATGAAAAACAGATTGTATCACCTATTCTAAAGCAGTCGCTTCCTGAAATAACAGCTATATCGCCGGGTTCAATTTCCTTTGTCTCGTCAAGTGTCATTCCATTGTAGCTTTGAAGCTTTGATATTTTAAAAGATATATTTTCATTTTTTGAATTTATGCAGATAAACTGATCTTTAGATGTAATTTTCTGGTTGAAAACCCTTCCTATTGCAAGTCTTCCAAGGTAATCTGAATACCCAAGGTCTGAAACAAGCATTTGGAAAGGTTGATTTTCCGGGTATTTTGGTTTTGGTATTTCACTTAAAATAAGGTCAAAAAGAGGATCTAAGTTTTTGCCTGTTTCTTCAAGTGATTTCATTGCAACCCCGTCTCTTCCGATTGCATAAAGGTATGGAAAATCAAGCTGTTTATCTGATGCATCAAGGTCTATAAAAAGGTCATAAATTTCGTCCAAAACTTCATCAGGTCTTGCATCGGCTCTGTCTATTTTATTTATTACAACAATTACCTTAAGTCCGGCATTAAGTGTTTTTTTAAGGACAAATCTTGTCTGGGGAAGGGGGCCTTCAGATGCGTCAACTAAAAGAACTGCACCGTCAACCATTGAAAGTGCTCTTTCAACCTCACCGCCAAAATCGGCATGGCCTGGGGTGTCTAATATATTTATTTTCGTGTTTCCTCTTTGGACTGAACAGTTTTTTGCAGATATGGTTATTCCTCTTTCCCTTTCAAGGTCCATACTGTCCATTATTCTTTCGTCAACTTCCTGATTTTCTCTGAAAAGTCCGCTCTGCTTAAACATTGCGTCTACAAGTGTGGTTTTACCGTGGTCAACATGAGCAATAATTGCTATATTCCTGATGTTTAAATCAAAATTTTGTGTCATTAAGTCTTTCCGTAATTAAAAGTGTTAAAAATGCAAAACGCTATATAGCACCTTTGCAAAATATAATAAAACTTTTTATTTTAATATTTTAGAGGTTTTTATGATTACACTTCTTGGTACTTCCAAAACAATGAGGAAGGGAAAAAATCCTGATTTAAAGAAATATTTTACAATTCCTGAATTTAAAGAAAAAACAAAAATTTTATCTGGTTTTATAAAAAAACTTGATGTTGAAGATATTTCTAAAATAATGAAAACAAGCGAAAAACTTTCCAATGAAACATATTATATGTTTAAAAATTTTTCCTGCGGTGAAAATGAAAAAAATTTAAGTCCTGCTTTTTTGTCTTTTATAGGAGATGTTTTTAAAGCAATGGATATTGAAAAATATAAAACTGAGGATTTTTTGTTTGTTCAAAAAAATTTTTTTATTTTATCCGGGTTGTATGGCCTTTTACGACCTCTTGATCTTATTGAACCATACAGGCTTGAAATGGGCTATGTGTTAAACACAGAAACATTTAAAAAAATAAGTGAGTTCTGGAAAAAAGAGCTAACAGATTATTTAAATTCAGTTATAGATTCAAATAATTCAAAATTTATTATAGATCTTGCCTCAAAGGAGTTTACAGATTCAATTGATAAAAAAAAGCTGAAATTAAAACTTACAGACATTGTATTTAAAGACAAAAAAGATGATAAGCTTAAAGTTATTGCAATTTATGCAAAGCGGGCAAGGGGAGCAATGGCTGATTTTATAATAAAAAATAAAATCAGGGAAAAAGAAGAACTCAAAAAATTTAACGGACTTGGATATTCTTACAATAAAGAACTTTCAGGTGAATATGAATTTACTTTCACAAGGTAGCGGAGATTTTATTATGAAAAAACAGAAAAAAGACAAATTCCATTTTTTACAAAAACCTGAAAATTTTGATGAAAATAAAAAATCTATTGTTTTTATTCATGGTGCATCAATTAATTCCTATTTTTTTGTTAATCAGCTTAATTTTTTTTCAAATGAATTTAATGTTTTTGCACCTGATCTTCCAGGAAGAAATAAAGGAGATGAAAAAGGGCTTCAAAGTGTTTCTGAATATGCAGATTTTATTATTGATTTTATTGAAAAAATGAAGCTTGAAAAGCCTCACATCTGTGGTATTTCAATGGGAGGTGCAATTGTACTTGATATTCTTGCAAGACCTTATGAAAATATTGAAAGGGCAGTTATAATAAACTCTGGTGCAAGGCTTAAGGTACTTGATATGGTTTTTGGTTCTGTAAAAAATGCTTTTCAAGATTTTAAAAAAGGTATGGTTAAATTTGGGGTTTCTAAAGATTTTGATTTTACAAAAATTGAACCTGATGCATATAAAGCCTGTATTGACAATCCCATGACAGCACTTGCTGATTTTAATGCATGCAATAATTTTGATCTTATGAATAGTCTTGAAAAAATTGAAAAAAAGGTTTTGATTCTTGGTGCTTCAGAAGATGTTTCAACACCTTTAAAATATGGAAAGTTTCTTGAAGAAAATATTAAAAATTCACAGTTTAAAATTATTGAAGGCTGTGGACATTTGTCTCCCATGGAAAAACCTGTTGAAATAAATAATGCAATTTATGAATTTATTAAATCTTAAGTGTTTATAATTTTTTGGATTATTGCCTGAAATTTGACTGATTTTGTCATTGGGCTAAAGTTCCGGCCCATTGATATAAAATATCTGTAATTACAAAATAAAATTTATAAGTTTAAACTTTGGAACCATAAGAATTATAAAAACCTGAATTGAGCCATTTTTAATCCGGGTATAAATTTTTTTAATTAGTTGCTGAACGAAAACGGCCTTTTTTGTCCATTCTAAAGTCAGATTCAAAATTTAATCCTCAAAATACTCAAGGTATCCTAAAGGTTAAATTTTTCATCTTCCTTGAACTGAACAAAAAATTCTCGTTTTCGGCCAATCACTAATTAAAACTGTCATAAAGAACAGAGCTTGAAATATCAGATACAGAAGCAGTTCCTGTAAGAATCATTGCTTGAACAAGTTCGGACTTTATTTTGTCTATAAGCTTTTCAACTCCGGTTTTACCACCTCCCATAGCAGCAATTGTAAAAGGTCTTCCAAGCATGACAGCATCTGCTCCAAGAGCAAGCATTTTTAAAACATCAGTTCCTGTTCTGACTCCGCCGTCAACTAAAATTGTAACTTTGCCTTTTAAAGTTGATGCTATTGCCGGAAGAACATCCGCTGTACCCGGGCTGAAATCAAGTACCCTTCCACCATGGTTTGATACCACAATGGCGTAAGCTCCTGCTTCTGCTGCAAGAACTGCATCTTCAACAGTCATTATGCCTTTTACAATAAATTTCATTGGAGTTGACTGGATAATTTCTTTGAGTTTTTCAGGGGTCTTAGGGGAAACAGGTCTTCCCATTAATCCAAGAGTAATAAGCCCTGCGGCATCTATGTCCATTCCAACATATTCAGCTCCAAAACTGTGGGCTTTTTCAAGTTTTTCAAAAAGCTCTTTGTCTTCCCAGGGTTTGATAAAAGGAATTGCATGGCCGTCTGCTTTTTTCATGGCATTAAGTCCTGCCATGTGAATTTCGTCTGGGACTCCGTCTCCGGTTGTTCCCATTATTCTTTTTGAAAGGCATCCAAGAACAATGGACTCTGCATATTCATCTTCTGAAATTTTACCTCCCATATTATATGAAACTCCACCTATTGGAGCTGCAAGAACTGGCATATCAAGACATTTCTCAAAAAGATTTATTGATGTGTCAGGCTTTGTTACCCCGTGAATCAGCTTCATATTTAATTTTAATTTTTTCAGGGAATTAAAGTTTTCTTCAAAAGATGACCCTGTGCCGATTCCTCCCATTCCAGGAACTTCACCTCTGCATGCTTTTCCGTCACATACAGGACATACACGGCAGTATCCCTTCATGAGTTCTCTTGCTTTTTCATATATTTCTTTCATAAAAATTCCTTTTTTGCAGGTTTTTTTGTCTATTTCACCATCTGATTTAAAATTTAATCCTCAAAATACTCCATGTATTCCTGCGGTTAAATTTTTCATCTTCCTTGAACTGAGCAAAAAATTCTCGTTTTCGGCCAATCACTAAATAAAAAATCCAGGTTTTGAGCCAATCACTCTATAAAACTTTGCACTTAAATTTTTGATTTAAAATAAAACAAACTTTTTGTTTTTGGCCAATCGCTAATTATATAGATGCGATTTCCTTATAAATATTAATTTCAGCAGGTTTTGAACTGAAATCAGCAGCTTTTTTCATAAATTCCTTAAAATAAGGTGTGGTCGAATGGGCTGAAATTGCATCCATATCTTTATATTTTTCCATGAATACAAAAGTGTCAGGCTCTTTTTCATTTATGGAAAATGAATAAAAAAGTGTACCCTGTTCTTCTTTAACCTTTTCTACAAGTTCTTTTGCAGCTTTAAGAGCTTCTTCTTTTTTTTCTGGTTTAACATGGATATGTGCAATTATTGTAAACATTTGTTTTTCCTTTTTTTTAAATTTTAATGCCGGAAGTTTTTCCGGCAGATTTTTAATTTAAGGAAAACAGATTTATCAGGAATTTTCAACAATTTTTGCGTGGGGTTTGACCATTTCGGTTTTAAGCATTTTTCTTATAGCTTCCCTCATATTGGGATCACTTGTAAGTTTTATCATATTCTCACTCATTTCAAGTGCTTTTTCATCGTATTGGGGGAAATCGTAAAATCCGTTTTCTTCATACCACTTATGATCTGTCTGAAATACAAATCTGTGTCTTGCAAAAATATCATCTCTGAAAATTTTGTGTCCGCCTTTTCCGGGAAATCCCTGTGGTGCAACAAATTCAAGTTCTGATTCAATTTTAAGTCTTTTTGCAAGGTTTTGAATTGAAGTTTGTGTTGATTCAACAAATTCATCTGTGACAATATCGCAGAGATTTGCTCTTTGCCATTGAATAAAAGATTCCATAATTTCTTTTAAATTAGCCTGGTTTGAAAGGCTGCCGGAAATTAAAATTCCAACCTGTTTTCCCATCATGGATGGAATATGGTTGTGGAAAAAACTTCTGTCAAAAAATTCCTTCCATTTTGAGGAAAGCCATCTGTCTTTTATTTTTCCTGCAATTATCATAATGTCTGCTTTTTTGACTTTTTCATTGAAAAAATCAATAAAATCATCAACACCTTCATACATGCAGTGATGATCAAATCCGCACTGAACACAGCCTGTGCATCCTCCCTTGATATCAAGGGTTGAAAGATCTATTTCTTCAAATTCTGAACTTATGCATTCTTTGAATGAATTTATCATATGATACATGTTTTCTCCCTCATATGATCTGTCTTTTACAATAAGGATTTTTTTGTCTTTAAAATCAATTTTTTCATTGGTTTTTTGGGGATTATAGGTTTTTGGAGTAAATTCATCTTTTGAAAAAATTTTTTGAAGCGGCATGTTTTTTTCAGTGCTTGCAAAAAAAACTTCACCAAATTTTAAAAGCTTGTTTCTTTCTTCTTCATTTAAAAGATCATATGAATCTGCACTAAAGCTTCCGCAAAATTTCATATCAAGATCATCGCTTATACTTCTAAGGTAGTTGTGTGCACAATTGTCAAAAAAATTTATTGATGTTGTAATTGCACCTGTAAATTTATTTTTAAAAGCATATTCTGCTTTTTTTTCAAATATGAGCTCAATAAATCTTTTATACTGGGAGGGAACTAAAAATGAATATACAGGGGTTACCCAAATTACCATGTCTGAAGAATTTACTTCATTTATAATTTTTTCAAATTCGTCATTTTCAGATTCAATTTTTTTTATTGATTTTGATATATGGAAAATATTGTAGTCATGGTCTTTAAATTTTTTTGAAAGATAAAGAAGGGACTGAAGGCTTACACTGTGCTTTCCCTTGGGGCTTCCGCTTAAAACTGTTATTTTCATTGTTTTTCTCCTGGGTTTGTTGAATTTTTAAATATCATACAATTGAGGTTTTAAGTTGTAAAGTATTAAGTTCAGGTTAATACTTTTAACAAATTGACACTTAAAAGAAATCTTGATAATCTCATTTTACAAATCAAAAAACTAATTAAAAGCCTTTTGAATTCAAGTCTTAAACTTAAGTTCCATTTTAACTGCAATAACAAATTATCATTTGGAGGAACCATGACAGAAGAAAAAGGAATAGAAAAAAAAGGATTGATAACAAGTTCACATTACGGTCCGTTTCAGTTTGTAAATATTGAAGAAGCCTTTGATTCCAGTGGAAAAAAAGTGGAGCTTGAAAAAGTTGCATCAATCTGCAGATGCGGAAAATCAAAATATAAGCCAAATTGCGACGGCTCCCATTGTAACGAGGCTTTTGCAAATGAAAAAGACGATGACAGAATAAGTGATAAAGTCAAAGATTATGTAGGGGAAAATATAATTATCCATGACAACAGGGGAATCTGCTGCCACGACGGTTCATGCACCAAATTTCTTCCTGAAGTTTTTAAAATGAATGAAAGACCATGGATTGATCCAGATGGTGCATCTCCCGGTAAAATTATTGAAGTTATTCAAAAATGTCCGTCCGGAGCACTTAGTTTTACACTTGGAACAAAAAGATATAAGGAATTTGGCCAGAAAACTGAAAAGGTAATTTTTATAGAAGAAGGTCCAATTCAGGTTGAAGGCGGCATAGAATTTCTTGATTACTCAGGTTCAGCTCCAGAATGCAGTGAACATTATACCCTTTGCAGATGCTCTAAATCTAAAAACAAACCTTTTTGCGATGGTAGTCACGACAATTGATATATTTTTATTTTTTTTAGTATATGTTATTAAATTTTTACAAAGATCCGGTAGAAATCGGATCTTTTTTTGTGGTTAATTTAATTCTTGGAGAGAAAAATGAGGCTTTATTCAAAAACTGTTTTAATTTGTTTTTTTGTTTTTTTAGCAGGATGCTCACAAAAATCTTTGAACAACAGACTTTACCAGGTTTCAACAATTGATGCTCTTTTGACTGGTGTATACGACGGTGAGATAAATCTTGGAACTCTTAAAAAACATGGTGATTTCGGGATTGGAACTTTTGATGGACTTGACGGAGAAATGGTTTTTGCAGATGGTGTTTTTTACAAGGTAAAATCAGATGGGAAAGTATATGGAGTGTCAAATGAGGAAAAAACTCCTTTTGCAACAATTTGTAAGTTCAATCCAGATTTTTCATTTAATCTTGAAAAAGAGGCTGATTTTAATTCTTTAAAAGAAATTTTGGATGGAAAAATTACAAATAAAAATCTTTTTTATGGTGTAAAAATAAAGGGATATTTCAGTTCAATTAAAACCAGAAGTGTCCCAATGCAAAAAAAGCCATATCCAAAACTTATTGAAGTTACCAAAAATCAGCCTGAGTTTTACAAAGAAAATATAAGCGGTACAATTATTGGGTTTTATTGTCCAAAATTTGTAAAAGGGGTAAATGTTCCTGGTTATCATCTTCATTTTTTAAGTGAAGACAAGATTTTTGGGGGCCATATTTTAGAGTTTAAAGCAAAAAAAGGTTTTATTGAAATTGATGAAATAAATGAGTTTTTAATGGTTCTTTTGGAAAAAAGTGAAGATTTTGCTTCTAAGGATTTTTCAGAGGATAAAAGCAAAGAGCTTGAAAAAATAGAAAAATAAATAATTTTTTGTAAAAACCTAATAAAATGGGTCAGGATTTAGGTTGCAATTTACTGAAATTAATTATATTTATAAAAGTTTGCCGATTTTGGCACTAATTAAAACTATTTAAGAAAAAGAGAAATTTATTGATGAGCTTTGAAAAATTAGGTTTGAGTGAGAATGTTTTACGTGCAGTTAAAGCTATTGGTTTTGAAAATCCCACGCCAATTCAGGAAAAGACAATTCCTGAAATTTTAAAAGGAAATAAAGACCTTATCGGCCTTGCACAGACAGGAACAGGTAAAACTGCATCATTTGGCCTTCCAATGATTGAACTTATAGACTTTGCATCAAAAAAGGTTCAGGGTCTTGTAATTTGTCCAACAAGAGAATTATGTATTCAGATTACTAAGGATTTTTATAATTTTACTCAATTTATCAAGGGTGCAGAAATTGTTTCTGTTTACGGCGGTGCTGGAATTGTAAAGCAGATGTCATCCCTTAAAAAAGGTGCACATATTGTTGTTGCAACTCCAGGAAGACTTCATGATCTTATCAGAAGAAAATCAGTTGATCTTTCAAATGTAAAATATGTTGTTCTTGATGAAGCCGATGAAATGATGAGTATGGGATTTAAAGAAGACCTAGACATTATTTTAAATCAGACACCAAAAGAAAAAAGAACCTGGCTTTTTTCAGCAACCATGCCTGTAGAAGTTTCAAGAATTGCAGATAATTACATGGATTCACCTGTTGAAATTGTTGCTGGAAAAAAGAATGCTCTTGCTCAAAATATTGAGCATCTTTGCTATTGTGTAAGAGAAAAAAACAGGTACGAGGCTTTAAAAAGAGTAATTGATTTTTATCCTGATATTTATGGTCTTATTTTTTGCAGAACCAGAAATGAAACAGGCGAAGTTGCAGAAAAGCTTATAAGAGACGGCTATAATGCTGAAGCTCTTCACGGCGATTTGTCTCAGGTCCAAAGAGATTCAGTAATGAAAAGTTTTAGAGCTAAAACCCTGGATTTTCTTGTTGCAACAGATGTAGCTGCAAGAGGAATTGATATTGATGATATAACCCATGTTATAAACTACAATCTTCCAGATGATGTAGAAGCATATACACATAGAAGCGGAAGAACTGCAAGAGCCGGAAAATCAGGTATTTCAATTGCAATTATTACTCCAGCAGAAAAAAGAAAGCTTGCAGCCGTTGAAAACAGAACTAAAGTGAGTTTCAGGCAGGAAAAAGTTCCTTCAGGGTCTTTAGTCTGTGAAAAGCAGCTTTTTGCACTTGTTGACAGATTTAAAAATGTAGATGTAGATCAGGATGCAATATCAAAATTTATTGAGCCTGCATATGAGAAGCTTAAAAAGCTTACCAAAAATGAAATAATTGAAAGATTTATTTCAATGGAGTTCAACAGGTTTCTTGATTATTACAAAAATGCTGAAGATATAAATGTTTTGGATACTCCCCAAAAAAGAAAGGGATCATCAAAGCAGGCACAGGCTTATACCAGCAATGTAAAATATAAAAGCGGTAAAACATCAAGGCTTTTTATTGGTGCAGGGAAACTTGATAATCTTAACAAAGGTGCAATAATCAGGCTTGTTTGTGATAATGCAGGGATAAAATCCAATCATATTAAAAAGATTGACGTACTTAGGGAATTTTCATTTTTTGAAGTTGAATCAGGTTATGCTGATGCTGTTATTTCTTCAATGAAAAATGTGAATTTTGACGGGAAAAAAGTTTCTGTTTCAATGTCCAAGAGCAGAAGAAGCTAAAGAAGTAAAAAGCCTGTCAATAGTGTGTTGTCAGGCTTTTAAATTTTTGAGGTGATATTTTGAGTTTTCAGGTTTGGACAGCTTATTTTTTTACTGTATTTATTTTAATAGCAATTCCTGGACCTACCATCCTTTATGTAATAACCCAATCAGCTTTAAACGGCAGAAAAACTGTTTTTCCACTTCTTGCAGGAATAGTTCCAGGCGATATTGCAATAATGACATGCTCCATTATGGGACTTGGTGCAATTATTTACGCATCTTCTGCTGTATTTGTTTTTTTAAAGTGGGCAGGTGCCTTATACCTTGTTTTTCTTGGTATTAAATTTTTTTTTGAAAAACCAAATTTGAATAACCAGGCAGATATAAAGAAAATAAAAAGCGAAAATAAAAAAATAATAAAAAGAGCTTTTCTTGTAACTTCGCTTAATCCAAAAGGAATAGTTTTTTTTATTGCTTTTTTTCCTCAGTTTATATCTGAAGAAAAAAGTTATCTTCTTCAGATACTTATTCTTTGCACTACATTTTCCCTTGTTTCAATTTTCAATGTTGTTATGTACAGTTTTTTTTCAGGGTCTGTTGGAGATTTTTTAGATAGTCCCAAGGTAAAAAAAGTATTTAACATGACAGGTGGAACAACTCTTTGTGCAGCCGGAATTTTTACTGCTGTAATTGAAAAATAAATTTAGCTGTTAAGCTTTAAACTGAGAGAAAGCCTTCCGATTTAAACTGAACAGTTACAAATGAATTATATTTATAATCAGGGGTCAATTATGAATAAAAATTTTAAATGCAGTTTTTTTGAATTTTCTGAAGAAGATGTAATTGATGCCATGAAATCTATGGATGGCTTTATTGATATCACAACTTCAACTTTCAGGGAGATTTATGAGCTTGCTTATCAGCATGCAATAAAGCGAATGCTTGGAACCATGCCTGTAAAAAATATTATGTCCAAACCTGTTTACTGCGTTGACTCTGACTTTACTATTTTTAAGACAGCAGAATTTCTTGCAGAACATAATATAAGCGGTGCTCCAGTTACAGACAAAGAAGGAAAAGTTATTGGAGTTGTATCAGAAAAGGATTTTTTAAGAAAAATGGGTTTTGATGCTGAGCCTTCATTTATGGGGGTTATTTCAAGATGCCTTAATACTTCTGGATGCATGGTTTCAGGCTTGAAAACAATAACACTTCAAGATATTTTAAGTTCTCCTGCAGTAATTGTGACACAAGAAATATCAGTTTCAGAAGTATCTTCTGTTTTTATGGAAAAGTCTATAAACCGTTTGCCTGTGTGTGATAAAAACGGTTTTCCTCTTGGCATTGTTACAAGGTCAGATCTAATTAATGCAATTTGTTTACAGGGATAGTTATGAATTATTTTAAAAAAATGTCAGGACAGGCACAAAGTCCTCCTGGTGTAAGTAAAAATGAAATTTTCTGGTCATGGTTTGGGTCATTTCTGGGGATAGCAGCTGTCGGCCTTATAAGTTCTTATTTTCTGGAATCCAAAGGTATCAGCCTTGTAATAGGCTCTTTTGGAGCAACTGCAGTGCTTGTTTACGGTGCTGTAAGAAGTCCTCTTGCACAACCTAGAAATGTATTTGGAGGACATGTTTTGTCTGCACTGACAGGTGTTTTTTTTCAGCAGCTATTTGGTACTGTTCCCTGGCTTGCGGCTGCAATGGCTGTTTCTTGTGCAATTGCTGTGATGCATATGACAAAAACACTTCATCCCCCTGGAGGTGCAACCGCACTTATTGCGGTAATAGGAGGCGACAGTGTTAAAAATCTTGGGTATTTTTATGCAGCAGTTCCGGTTGGGCTTGGTGCTTTTGTTCTTCTTTTAATTGCTGTTCTTGTAAATAATATTCCAAAAACAAGAAGATACCCGGAATTCTGGGTTTGAAAATTTTAATTTGTGATTGGCCGAAAACGAGAATTTTGTTTCAGTTCAAGGAAGAAGAAAAACTTAACCTTTAGGATGCATTTAGTATTTTGAGGATTAAATTTTGAATCTGACTTAAGAATGGACAAAAAAGGCCGTTTTCCTTCAGGCAACTAATTTGATTTTTTTTAAACTAAAACCGGATATTTTTTATAGCATAAAAAAATATCCGGCTCTATTTTTATGCCCCGCCTTTAATTATATGAATATCTGTTTGTGGGAAAGGAATTGAAATCCCTTCTTTGTCAAATGCTTTTTTGACGTTTTCCATCATATCAAAATATACATCCCAGTAGTCATCAGCTTTGACCCATGGTCTGCATACAATATTTATGCTTGAATCAGCATGTTCAAGAACTGCAATTTTGGGAGCAGGGTCATTGAGAAGTCTTGGATCATTTTTAACAACCTGACTTAATACTTCCTTTGCCTTGTCTATGTCATCACCATAACCGATTGAAAATACCATATCAAGGCGTCTTGTTCCCTGGGTTGCGTAGTTTACAATATTGTCACCTGTGAGTTTGGAGTTTGGGACAATTATTGTTTTATTGTCTGGAGAAGTCAAAATTGTTGTAAAAATCTGGATTTCTTTTACTGAACCTGCAACTCCCCCGCCTTCAATATAATCGCCTGCTTTAAAAGGACGAAATATTATTAAAATTACACCGGCAGCAAAATTTGACAAAGACCCTTGAAGAGCAAGACCAATTGCAAGACCAGCAGCACCGATTATTGCTACAAAGGAAGTCGTCTGAATACCAAGTTTGCTAAGTGCAGCAATAACAACAAAAGCCATTAATGCAATGTATGTAAGGTTTGTAGTAAATGATACAAGTGTCTGGTCTATTTTTGCCTTAACCATTGTTTTTTTGATAATTTTTTTTATTAATTTTGCTGCAAAGCGGCCAATTATAAAAATTAAAATAGCTGTAATTGCTTTCACACCAAATTCTGTGCCAAGGATAAGAATTTTTTGAATCAAAACCTGAATGTTTTCTATAGAAAAAAAATCACCCATATTTGCCCCTTTTTTTTAAGTTAATATTTAAAGTTAATAATTGGTTTGATAATAAATTGTTTATTAAGCTAAATAGTGGCTGAACGAAAACTGCCTTTTTTGTTTATTTTAAAGTCAGATTTAAAATTTAATCCTCAAAATACTCAATGTATACTAAAGGTTAAATTTATCATCTTCCTTAGATTGAAAAAAAATCTTGTTTTCGGTCAATCACTAACTATGCTGGACTTAAAAATTTAAAGAAAAAATGCTGAATTCTAAAAAATTTTTTGTCAGGAAAAATTATAAGGCAATATTATCAGAAATTTTTGTTTACACAATAATTATAGATATTATATTTTTAAGAAAATCAAAATTAACTATATTTTAGTTTTTAATTAGTTTTATAAAATAAGTAATAAGTAAATTAGACAATCAAATTTAAGGAGAATTTAGATGGCAGATCAGGTTAATTCCAATTCAGATCAAAAGGCAAAGGTCAAAGAGTTTTTTTTGGGTAGAAAAAATATTGCAGTAAGGCTTTTATATACAATTCTTTTTCTAGCAATACTTGGAATTGCAACAAATATTGTTTGGGTAATAGCTGTTTTTCAATATATTTTTCTTTTAATTACAAAAGGTTATATAAAACCGCTTAGAAAATTTTCATCAAATCTTGCTTTATATCTAAAAGAAATTATTGATTATATTCTAGTTGTTTCAAATAAAAAACCTTTTCCCTTTAATGAATTTCCAAAGGGTATGACTGAACTTGATCCAGTTGATATAGCAGATTTAGAGGGTTAAAAAAATGCTATTGTCTTTGCATGGAGGACACAGTAGCGAATTTTGCAATCATGCCTCAGGTGATCTTGAGGCCATGATTGAAAAATATATTGATCTTGGTTTTACACATGTTGGAATTTCAGAACATATTCCACCTTATAATGACAAATTAATGTATGAAGATGAAAAATCAGCTGGTCTTACCTCGGAAATTATTTTTAACAGGTTTGAATTATATACATTCAAGTGTGAAGAATTAAAAAAAAAATATAAAAAACAGATAACAATCTTTAGGGGTTTTGAAACAGAAACTTATTCCGGCTATGAAAAATATATACCAGCACTGATAAAAAGATTTGAGCCTGATTATGTTGTAGGTTCTGTTCACCATATAAATGATATTTGCTTTGATTCATCTTTATATGATTACAAAAATGCTGTTGATTCATGCAAAGGACTTGAAAATTTTTACAATGCTTATTTTGATTTACAGTATGAAATGCTTCTGGAAATAAAACCTCAGGTTGCAGGACACTTGGATCTTGTTAGAATTTTTGATCCTGATTATGAAAATACCATGAAAGAAAAAAGCATAAGGGAAAAGATATCTCGAAATTTAAGGGCTATAAAAGATTATGGCATAATAATTGACTATAACCAGAGAGCTCTGCTAAAAAATATGAAAGAACCTTACCCTTGTAAGATGATTTTTGATGAAGCCATTGATTTAGGAATAAAAATAGTTCCTGGTGATGATTCACACAGCAATGATGATGTAGGCTTTAATATAGATTACGCAATGGATTTTTTAATAAATCAAGGTGTTACTTTAACAGATGAAATTTTTTTAAATTTTTTCAAAAAAAGTGTTTGACAAAGGAAAGCTAAAAGGGCTATAAGCGTTCTCGTTCCTGAGGCAAGCAAAACAAAAGCTTCAGGAATTGTTCTTTAAGAGAAAAAGAAAAATCAAGCAAGGCACTTGAAAAAAGAAATGAAAAAAAGTGTTGACACGGGAAGAGA
>JAVERC010000090.1:0-4886 GCA_034007295.1 Desulforegulaceae bacterium
ATTTAAAGCGAGTTGAGAACTATCTTTTTTTATCAACTCCGATTTGTCTGCAATATTGTACAACAGGACATCTTGAGCAGTAGGGTGATATTGGCCTGCAAATTGTCTGGCCAAAAGCAACAAGAATTTCATTGTATATTATCCAGTATTTTTGCGGCAGTTTTTTTCTAAGCTCTGCTTCTGTTTGATCTGGAGTTTTTGTTTTGACATATCCAATTCTGTTTGAAATTCTGTGAACGTGGGTATCTACACATATTGCCGGTATTTTGTAACCTTCTGCAAGGACTAAATTTGCAGTTTTTCTTCCAACTCCAGGAAGTTCAAGAAGCTCTTCCATTGAATCAGGAACTTTACCATTGTATTTTTCAATTAAAATTTTACTTATTTCAAGGATTCTTCCTGCCTTTGTTGGATAAAAACCAACTGGATAGATAAGTTCCTCAATTTCTTTTTTTTGGAGTTTAAGCATTTCATGGGGAGTTGTTGCTTTGTAAAAAAGTTTTTTAGTTGCTTCTATTGTTACCTCATCTTTAGTTCTTAAAGAGAGCAGAGTTGAAATAAGAATTTCGTATGGAGAAGCACCTTTTATTGAAATAAATGTTATTACAGGAGAATTCCATTTTTTATATTCATTTTGTAAAATTGAAATAAAGCTTTTTATTGAAAAAATTTTTGTAGTCAATTTCTTTTCCTTTTGAAAAATATTTTTTTACATTTAATAGGCATAATAAAAAAGTTTATCAAATAATTTATCAAAATATCAGGATAGTCTATTCTTAAGTCAGATTCAAAATTTAATCCTCAAAATACTCCATGTATTCCTGCGGTTAAATTTTTCATCTTCCTTGAACTGAGCAAAAAATTTTCGTTTTCGGCCAATCACTAATTAATAAACAGTGTTTACTTTTAAAATTTATGTATGTTTATCAAAAAAAAGATGATTTTTAGTTTAATTTATTGTAATACAAGGCCTATGCTTTTTTCACATGAAAATATTTCTAATATTTTCAAAACTTTATTAATTTATCAAAATTTAAGGGAGATTTTTGTATGGAACACCAGAGTGAACTGGCAAATCCTGCACCTCTTGGTCTTATGGGATTTGGCATGACAACAGTTCTTTTAAACCTTCACAATGCAGGTTTTTTTGAAATGAGTGCCGTAATTCTTTCAATGGGTATTTTTTACGGCGGCCTGGCTCAGGTTGTTGCAGGCATGATGGAGTTTAAAAAAGGAAATACCTTTGGAACAACAGCTTTTACTTCTTATGGATTTTTCTGGCTGAGTCTTGTAGGTATAATTTATCTTAATGGAAAGTTCTGTATACCAGAAAATACTCTCACCTTTATGGGATGGTATCTTTTGTTATGGGGAGTTTTTACTTTATTTATGTGGATAGGAACTCTAAAATCTGCAAAAGCTATGCAGTTTGTTTTTCTTTCTTTAACAATTCTTTTTTTCATGCTTGCAATTAAAGATTTTTTTGATTTACACGGCCTTTATTCTAAAATTACAGGAATTGAGGGGATAATCTGTGGTGCATCTGCAATTTATTTTGCAATGGCTCAGGTATTAAATGAAGTTTATGGAAGGGAAGTTCTTCCTGTTGGTTCAAAATAAAAAAGTTTTAACAGGCAGAAACTATTTGATTTTCTGCCTGTTCGTTTTTTATTTTTAATATGTGTAAAGTTCAAGAATTGATGCAAGCCTTTTTTCAAAATCAGGTCCTATTCTTTTTGCAAAAATATCAAGACTTATAAGAGCATTAACAGCACTGTCCTTTTTTGAGGCACCTGAAAGCCTTGCAGCCATGAAAGTATTTAGAATTTCTATATCTCTGTATTTTTTCTTCAAGGGTTCAAGAGAAAGTGATTTGTCATTTGAATTAAGTCTTTTAAGATATTCCTGCAAAAGAAAATATGAAGCTGATCTCCAAAGGGTTTCGTCGCTGTCTGCAAAAGGCAGATGAAATCTTGCCATTGGTTTGAAAAAATCCGTGTGAGGACATTTGCTTGTTGCAATTAAAAGTCCCATTAGAGATTTTAAACCGTTTTGAACACTTGTTTCACAATAAATATCCCTGTTCCCTATTTTTACAATCACACAAGTTTTGTCATATGAAATTATTCCTGAGAAAAAAGCAACAGCCTGCTCAAGATTTGCTGCAACAGGACAGTGTTTTTGTGAGTTATCAAATGGACAATGAGAGCATTTGTTAAAATCAAGCTCACACCATTTTGGCAGTTCTTTGTTTTCATCTTTGATAAGAGTAATTGTTTTGTCATCTATATCAATGCTGAAGTTTCTTTGCTTTTTATCTTCAAGAATAAATGTATATAAAATATTCATATTATTTTTACCTTTCAAAAATTTTTAAATTTTTGCTTTGTTTGCTTTAAATTGCAAGTTTTAATTATAAATCTTCTGAAAAATTATAAAAAAACAAAGCTCTAAAAAACAGCTGAATATTGCTAAAATTTAACTTTGATTTTTTTAGTGATTTTATAATTTAGACCTTTTTATTCAAAAGTCCCAGGTCTTTAATTTTATTATTTCTTAAATTGATCGAAAAAAAACTTGCAATAAGCTGTGTTTTATATTAATTGAAGCTTGATTAAATGTTCATTAAAGTTTTTAGATATTTATTTCAAAAGCCTGGATGGCGGAACTGGTAGACGCAAGGGACTTAAAATCCCTCGGTATTAATTACTGTGTGAGTTCGATTCTCACTCCAGGCACCATAAAAAATCAATAATTTCAAATATTTGTAAAAGATCTTTCACTCCGAATGAAAGGTCTTTTTTTTGTCTGATTTTTAAATTGTGCCCAAATTTGTGCCTATTTTTTTAAAAATGAGTAGAAATGGCTATATAGTGATTGGCCAAAAACGAGAATTTTGCTTCATTCAAGGAAGATGAAAAATTTAACCTTTAGGATACATTTAGTATTTTGAGGATTAAATTTTTAATCTGACTTAAGAATGGACAAAAAAGGCCGTTTTCGTTCAGCAACGATAATAAGCCTTTTTAGATATTTTTTATTTTTATACTTATAAAGATAGTTGCTTGGCAGATAACCTTGGGTGCTTTTTAAAAATTTATTATCTAGTGTTAAAATTTGGTTAATTCAAATGACAATAGATTATCAGCAACAATTTAAATTTAAAGGAATAATTCAAGCTGAATATGCCGATTAAATAACAAATTATGACACTATACTTTCAAGTTTTTAGGCCAAAGTTATAAATCAAAGACTCAAAATTTAAATTTCTGGGTCTGCTCCACTAGTTCCAACGATGTCATTTAAGTATAGCCTAAATTGAGCGTTTCATATTTTTAAATTAATAAATTTTCAATGATTTAAGCTTATTACATTTAAAAATATGAAACCCTGCGAGCTTTCCAATTTTGCCGC
Organism: Desulforegulaceae bacterium; assembly: GCA_034007295.1. Taxonomy (GTDB): domain Bacteria; phylum Desulfobacterota; class Desulfobacteria; order Desulfobacterales; family JACKCP01; genus JACKCP01. Next base: position 3,415 of record JAVERC010000090.1, read on the forward strand.
ATCTTATGCGTTAAATTGTATCACGCATAGCAAAAGTATAAGCCTGACACAATTTGCCGTTATATGCACCAAACTTGAAAATCGCTCAGCTTAGGTATAAATAATATTGAAATTCAAATTCTGATGAATGTTTAAATTGATGTTTTTTTAAAAAATTATCCATAAATTTGGTTGTGGAAAAGACATACAGCATTTTTGCGTTGGCATCCCTTAAATCTTTAAGAATTTGTTCTAATGTGATCAAGCCAACCCCATGTCGCATATTTTCTTTTTTAAAATTATATCCGTTTGGATAAAAAAATTTTAAATGGCCAATTATGTCATCATTTTTAAGGTACTTATTTATGCAGTCTTTATAAACACTGCTTGATGTTTGACATTTAACAGAACTGTAATGCGAGAGGTTTTTGAAAAAAATATCTGCCTTGCCTGAAATATCCTTTTGAAAGTAATGAGCAATTATTTTATAATGTATTGCGTTTTCAAAGTCTGATTTAGAAATATTAAAATCAACTTTGCTTTTTGATAGTTTCAAAATTCAAAACCTTAATTAAAATAACTTTAAAAAAGCAATATAACAAATGAAAATAAAAACAACTTTTATTTGATTTTTTAAAATATAAGGATTTTATGAAATCTTTTTTTTTTCTAATATTTAAATCTTTTTTTTTGTTAAATCTTTTTTTCTTTTGTTTTCCGTTTATGGCCTTATCAAAAGATTACACTGGAGAAATTTTAGTGTATGCAAGTCATTTTAGGCCAAATAGCAAATTTTCAAATTTTTTTAACTGTCACAATGAAACAGGAGCAGGGGTTAGTTTTGATGTTAAAGAGAAAAATTGGCCTTTAAGCATTGCTTTTGAATCATCTCTTTTTTACGGAGAATCCAAGTCTGTATTTGATGATAAAAAAAAGAGAATGGATTTTTTTAGATCAGATACAGGAATTGGGGCAAAAAAAATATTTAATGACGATTCATTTGTAAGACCCTTTATTGCTGGGGGAATTTATTTAGTAAGAATGTATGGAAAAATTTCTGGTAACTCTGACACTTCATTGGGATTTGGTTTTTGGTGGAGCAGCGGAATAAATATTAAGGTCTCGGAAAAAATTGTGCTTGGAACTCAATTTAAATATTCGAGAGCAAATATATCTTTTTTTGAATATAATGGAAATTCTGGAGGGAAATATTTTGAATTAATGTCAGGATTTAATTTTTAAAAATATTAGCTGGCTTTTATAAAATATTTGAGTAAAATACAAAATTTGTTTAAACTGTATAAGTTTTTTATTTAACCTGCATAAGTCGATTTTGTAAGCAAAGTTATTATAATTTATCAATAATTAAGGAGATCTTTATGAAAAGTTTAAAATTGGCTCTGTGTGCTCTATGTTTGTTTGCTTTTGTTGGATGTGCAGGTCCTTACTCAGGAGGATGGGTTTTTTCAGATTACAGTGCATTGAATTGTTCA
>JAVERC010000006.1:0-117466 GCA_034007295.1 Desulforegulaceae bacterium
CAAAACACAGACTCTTAAGCCAAGCTGCTGAGATATTCCTGCTTTGCCTTTTTTTATCCACTCTGTGTGTTCTTCAAAAATTGAAAAAATTTTTTCTTCATGAGGAATTTTTTCACCAGTTAAAACTTTTCTTTCAATCTGATCTATAAAGGTTTGACCATAATCGATGTATTTTTTTATATTTTCAATTTTTAAAGCAATTTGAAAAAACAACTCATAATTTTGTCAAAGCCTCCCTGTCACAGGAGGCTTTGTTAAAAAAGACGGTTCCCAACCGAGGAGAAAAAACCGTCCAGGCGGCAATAAATTTAAAAACTAAAACTTGGCTTTATAAAGATGCCTTCCAAGAATCATTCTTAAAATTTCTGAAGTACCCTCTACAATCTGAAGTATTTTTGCACCCTTATAAAATCTTGAAACAGGATAATCGTCCATATAACCGTAACCGCCGTGAATCTGAAGAGCATCGCTTGCAGCTTTTTCAACCATTTCAGATGCAAAAAGCTTTGCAACGGTTGCCTCAAATGTATGGGATTTCCCCTGATCTTTAAGCCATGCAGCCTTGAGATACTGAGTCCTTGCAAGCTCTATATTCATTCCCATGTTGGCGATCATAAACTGGATTGCCTGAAAATTATAAATAGGCATTCCAAACTGTTTTCTTCCCTTTGCATGTTTTAATGCCTCTTCAAGACATGCCTGTGCAAGACCTGTTGCAACGGCAGCAATACTTATTCTTCCGGTTTCAAGAACTTCAAGATGCTGGGCAAATCCTTTTTCCGCACTTCCAAGAATATTTTCTTTGGGAATACGGCAGTCATTAAAAATAACCTCATGGGTTGCAGAAGAAGACCAGGCCATTTTTTTATATTTTTTTCCAAGTTCAAATCCGGGAGCTTCTTTTGGAATTATGAAAGTTGCGATATTACCGGGTTTGCCGTCTTCAATTATCTTTGCAGTTGCAATAATTATTGAGGCATTTTTAAGACCTATATTTGTTATAAACTGCTTTGTACCGTTTATTACCCAGGTGTCGTCTTTAAGTTCTGCTGTTGTTGAAAGAGCTCCTGCATCTGAACCTGCATCAGGTTCTGTAAGTCCGAATGCTCCTATTTTTTCACCCTTTGCTATGGGTATAAGATATTTCTTTTTCTGTTCCTCTGTTCCGAAAACAAAAAGCTCCTGACCTATAACGCTTGTGGTGATATCAAGCATGGTTCCAAGCGGGCCGTCAGCTTTTGAAATCTCTTCTATACAAAGATGCATTCCAACCCAGTCTCCTCCGGAACCTCCGTATTCTTCAGGAAAAGGGATTCCCATGAATCCGAGTTTTCCCATTTTTTCCATTATTCCGTAAGGATATTCGCCTTTTTCATCAAACTCTGCTGTGTAAGGCAGGATTTCGGTTTTTGCAAAACGCCTTACCTCTTTTCTTATCATTTCCTGATCTTTTGTAAGTTCAAAATCCATTACAATTCTCCTTTTAAACTTCTATATAAAATTTAATTTTTTCTTTTAGAATCTATGGTTTCAAGCAGAGCACCAATTCTCATAAATGCATTTTCTTCGCTGTATTTTCTTGCATCAGCATGATCCACATCGATCATGACAGCAGGTATTCCAAAATAATCGGATATTCTTTTCTGCTGATCCATCTGGGTTATGGAATAAGGTTTACACGATCTGTTTGAGGCAAATATAACTCCATCTATGCCAAGTTTTTCTATGACACCTTTCATGGAAGAATATCTAAGTTCCATTCCGTGGGGACACATATACGAGTTCATCATTCTCGCTATATATTCAAAAGGATCTTTTTCATCCCATTTATAAAGCTCAAATGATCCTTCAACCGTTCCCATGCACGATGTATATGAGGCTCCCACAATATTTGCACCCATCTGTGAAAGTCGTTTAGACATTTTTCCAAGCTGATGCCAGGGTGCAATATTGTCCCAGAAAAGACGGTATTTTTCTTTTTTAACAGGCAGATTTCCTGTTTTTATGTTTTGTCTTGCCTCTTCAGCAAGAATTTTAAAATGCTCCTTAAGAACCGGAGTTCCCCTTAATGTAAGGAAAGGTGCCATATGAACAAAGGAATCAAATGCTGTTACAGGAGAAGGTTTTTCCTTTGCAAGCTCAAGAAAATTTTTCCACTCGCAAAACCCTTCCCAGCTGTGAAAAACAGCCTTTTCAAATTTATCAAAATTAAATTTCTGTCCGCTTAGTTTTTCAATAAGAGATATAAGATCTTTAATCTGACTTATTATATAGCTCTGATTTTTTTGTTTCTGGGGTTCGTAGCAGAAAGGAATATCCATTATAAAATGCGGTATATCCATTTCTCTGTGATGAACATCAAACCATTTTGAAATAAGAGCACAATTGTTGTTGTTTGAAACCACAAGATCGGGTTTTGGAAGTCCAAAGCTTGGGGAATCCTTACTTCCGTCGGTAAGGTTACCTATATCTATTCTGGCATAGCTGCAAAGATCCTGTGAATAGCCTGTGTTTTCGGCTTTTTCACATTGAAGAACGCCTATTCCCTTTCCTGCGCACATTGCGGCATGGCTTTCAGGAACTCCGTAAACAACATTATCAAAGCCTGCAAAAATTTCTGCGGGAACATTTATTGCTATCCATACACAAAAAGCTCCTTTGGCGGCCTTTTCGTGAAGATCCATGTAGCCTTTAATCATTAGTTTTGAAAGGTTTTTACCTGCCATACTTTTAACTTTTTCAGACATTTTTTACCTCTTGACCTTTTTTGTAACCAATTAAAAATTAGTCTTAACAGCATGCATTGAAATCATCTCTGCAAATGCTTCTATTCTTGTGAAATGGGATTCAAAATTTTCCCTGTCGTCTGTTCCGAATTCAAGGTTAAGATATGGAATACCTCTTTTTTTCAGCTCTTTTTCAAGATATGGAAATTCGAAATATTCGTATTCGCAGAATTTTTCTCCTGCAAAGATAACTCCATCAACTTCTGATAAATAGATAAGATCAAAAAAGGCTTTTATTCTTTTGTCACCCTGGTAAAGGAGTGTGGTACAGGGAAAACTGTTTTCATAAAGATCTGCATAATATTTTCCGGGATTGTCCGTAACAGCAGGTGAATATCCGTAGGTTCTTTTAAGTGAGGCAATATCGTTTGAAGCTATAAGAAAACCAGAATCTTCTATTTTTTCTATTACAGGCAAAGGCGGAGGCATGATTCCCGAAATAATGATCTTCTTTTTTCTTTTTATAACGGGATCAGAAGCTTTTGATATCAGTTTATGCAGATTATCGATCTGCTCTTTAGCACTTGCTGTGTATCCGGATAAAACTGTTTCGCAGAAAGATAAAAAAGAGAGCTTTCCTTTTGAAACAAGGATCTCCGCTTCCTGAATTAAATTTCTCATAAGTGAATATGCTGTTGCTGTTTCAGTAAAAGTATCTTCTGAAAAGGCTGTATCAAAATGAGCTTCAATCTTTTTTATCAGAGAATCAATTTCGTTTTCTATATACTGGGATGGATCTGAAAACTGCCTGTTCACCTGTGGAATATGGATGTTAAAAAGAGGAATATCCCTTTTAGCCTTTTTATTTGCCGAAACTACAATTTCAGGAAGATTTCTCAGGGTGTCGCAGGCATTGTATGCAAATAAGGCATCAAACATGTCTCCCTTATCCGAAAGTATAAACTCAAGCATTTCCCTTGCTATTGAGCATGCATAACTCTGGAGATGGAGATCACTTAAGCTAAGATTTTCAACATCTTTTTTTAAATTCCACAATACAGCCGGGACAAGTCCCATGGATGCAAAAAGTTCAACAGGAGGATAAAGAGGAAAACATCCTATAACTTTTTCTCCTGACTTCTTAAGTTTTTCAATCTGATTTTCTACACTTTTTTCTTTCATCAAAATCACCTTTCCGTTATCTAAGCCGCCATCAGCTGAAAGTTCAGCTTTAACGAAATCCAAGACATGCGGCTCCAAGAGCTCCGTTTACCTGTGCGTAAGAAGAGACATTAATAGATACCCCAAGTCTTGATTCAAGAGATCTGACCACACCCGTGTTCCTTGAAACACCTCCTGTCATCATAACAGGAGACCTTAATCCTGCACGAAGAGCCAAGGCACCAACTCTTGTTCCTATTGATTCATGAATTCCCCTTATAATGTTTTCTCTTTTTTCACCTGCGGAAATAAGGGATATGATTTCCGATTCCGCAAACACAGTGCATAAGCTGCTTATATGTGCAGCTTTTTTGGCTTTAGCAGATATATCTCCGAAATCATTCAGATCAAGCTCAAGAGCTCTTGCCATTACCTCAAGAAATCTTCCGGTACCTGCTGCGCATTTATCGTTCATGGCAAAGTCAGTTACACTTCCGTTTTCATCAAGTATTATGACCTTGCTGTCCTGACCCCCTATGTCTATGACAGAACGAATTTTTTTATCCTGAAAATGTGCTCCTGCTGCATGGCATGTGATTTCTGTAATTTTTTTATGTGCAAAACTCAGGCGGTTTCTACCGTATCCTGTCGAAATTATGGAGTCTGTTTCTTCAATATTTACAAAGCATTTATCAAGAACAAGATTAAGCACCTCTTTTCCGGATTTTTCAGAATTGTATCCTGTTGAAATAACATCAAATCCGAGAACTTTCATATCTTTCATCAAAACGGCCTTTGATGTGATTGAGCCTATGTCTATTCCTGCTGTGATCATGCTGCCTCTATTCTGCATGGAACATATCTGTGAAGAGGAGTTCCTATTGGATCTCTGTGGGTATTCTTTGTAAGTTCGTTTGCGTTAAACCCGTAAGTTTCTCCGTTATAAACAAGTCCGAATCCGTGTGGAATCAGAACGGTTCCTTTTCTTACATCATCTGTTATTTCAAGCTCTCCTGTTACGTTTCCGTTTTCAGTGATAACTTTTACACTGCATTGGTCAGTCAAACCGAGCTTTTGTGCATCTTCAAGATTCATGCAGACAGTGCAGGCCCGTTTACCCTTGTTCCATTCGGGATTTCTCATCATTGTATTTGCGTTGTATTTCATGTGGCGCCCTGCATTTAAAACAAATGGAAATTCATTTGCCATTAAAAGAGCTTCTCTTTCTTTTTCAGGTGTAAGAGCAATAACATCTTCTTCCAGTTCCGGAATAAAGACTTCAATTTTCCCTGATTTTGTTGCCATACCTGCCATTGGATCATCAGCATCGGCAATTCCCACATGAAGTCCTTCCGGTTTATCAAGAAGAGCCTGAAAAATTTTATCTCCCTGATCAATTCCCCTTTCAAAGCCAGCTCTTGCAGCATTTTTCTGAAATGCTTTTGAGGCTGTAAGCAGTATTCCCCACAAACCTGCCTTTGCAGCACTGTCCCATGCCTTTCCAAGTGTTTTGGCAAGTACAAAAGGAGTGACCTTTAGAGATTTTGGATTTTTTGTAACAAAATCCATAAGACTTACTGCAAAAGTCATTCTGTCTGATTCAGCAGCTTCTACAAGTGAATCGGGAATTTTTGGAAGAAGTCCCATTTTATCTGCAATCATTGTAAGAATCTGTGAAGATTCAAGACAGTTTTCAGGCGGCTTTACAATGGGACGCCTTAACTGAAAATACATTTCAGGGTATGTCCATGGAAAAAAAGTTGCATCCCATGATTCATAAAAGGTTCTGCACGGAAGGACATAATGTGCAAGCCTTGCTGTTTCAGTCATTACAATCTCGTTTACAACAAAGAGTTCGAGATTTTTAAAACCTTCCTCAAAAGCCTTTGAATCGGGATATGAACGCATGGGATTAACAGCTGTAAGATAAATGGCTCTTAGTTTATCGGGATGATCATTTAAAATTTCCTCAGGAATTACAGCAGGAGGAAAAGATCCGGCAGCTGCAGGAGGCATATTGGTCTTTACGGTTCTCCAGGTTTTCTCGTCCCTTTCGTCTGCATGAAATCCCATGGGCATAATCATTCCGGGAATTACATTTCCTCCCCTTACGCCAAATACTCCGCATATAGTGCCAAGAACCTGAAGAACATAACAGCTTAATGTACTCTGGCGTCCCATATAGATTCCAAGGTCGGGATGAATACACCATTTTTTTAAAGACATCAGCCTGCAGACCTCTTTTACTTCATCGTAATCGAGTTCGCATATTTCAATGGCTTCTCTTGCGTTAAAATTCTCAAACCAGGGTTTTATTCTTTCCCAGCCTTCAACATTTTTATTAATGTATTCTTTATCTTCCCAATTGTTTTCAATGATGATTGCAATCATTGCCTTTGCAAGAATCGCATCGGTTCCGGGACGTACAGCAAGATGAATATCTGCAATTCTTGCTGTCTCGCTTTTTCTGGGGTCTATTATTACAAGTTTTTTATCAGGATCTTTGGAAAATTCTTTTAATACAATTGGTGCTCTTGGCATCTGATGGCTTTCCATTCCGTTCCATCCCCAGCCGACTATCATTTCAGACTGAGCTTCATCAAGAGTTGTGATATTATACTGTTTTCCAAACATTCGGCCGTTTACCCACCATGCTCCGGAAAATTCCTGACCTGTTGTTGAATAGAAATACTGGGACCCGAGGGTTCTTAAAAGAGTAAGCCCAAATCCTGCTTCCATGTGTCCGCCTGTTGAACTTCCGCCCATATCTGCAACAGATCTTGGACCATGTTTATCTACAATTTTTTTAAGCTTTTCAGATATTTCGTCTATTGCCTGTTCCCATGAAATTTCTACAAAATCAGAACCGACTTTTTTCAGAGGATGGGTAAGGCGATCAGCTGGATACTGATGATATATTACATTCATCCCTTTTCTGCATATATATCCCCTGCTTCTAAGATTATCTTTGTCAGGACGTACCCTGGTGATTTTTTCGTTTTCAACGAAGAGCTCAATTCCGCAATTCTGAGGACACAGTACACAAGCCGTCTTATGCCACTTTCCCATATTTCCTCCTTCCTGAAAATATTGTTTATGTCATTTATATAACGGACAATATTTCTTCAAAAGAGGCACAAAAGACAAAAAACACGCTTTACGTGCTGTGCCTGTATTTGTTTTGATTTGAGATCTGATGATTTGAAAAGATATGAATAATACTAACCCTTACCAAAATAATCCATTAATGCAGAAATTCTTTTATCACTTTTCAGGCGTTCAAGTACAACCTGAGGAATATCTTCACTCTGCTCTTCATCCAGAATAACCGATTTATAATATTTTTCTCTTGTATCTATTCCTGTTTTCAAGCTCTTCCCTGAAAGAATCAAGCACAGCACCGTTGTATGCGGAAATTTTATTGCCAAGTTATTTATCCGATAAAAAAATGTCCTGTTTGGCGTGTTTTTAGTCTTTAAAGACTCTTTATTAATTAATCAAAAAATTTTATTAAGAATTTAAAACTTATTTAAAGGAAAGCGATCATGACAGTAATAAATCAGGAGAAAATAAGAATCTTTTCAGTAGACGGGAATCTGTTGTCCCTGACAATTCATTCTCCTGTCGAAAAAAAAGCCAATACTCTTTTTTTAATAAACTCGGCAATGGCAGTACCCCAGCAGTATTACTTCAATTTTGCAGAGTTTATCTGTGAGCTTGGTTATGCTGCGGTAACATACGATTATACCGGAGTTGGGGAGTCTCTTACACAGGATCTTAAAAAAACCCAGGTCAAGGCAAGTGACTGGGCTCTTAAGGATATGTATTGTGTAATTGAATGGGTCAGTAAAGAACTGTTCCCCGAAAGACTATTTGTCATAGGCCACAGCTACGGCGGCCAGACTCCGGGACTTCTGCCAAACAGTGATAAAATAGATGCAATGGCAACTTTTTCATCCCAAAGCGGATACTGGCTATTACAGGGAGGTTTTCAAAAGGCTGTTGTAGCTCTTCATATGTTTCTTTCTTTTCCTCTTGTATCAAGGGCTGTTGGTTTCATGCCCATGAGTAAACTCGGAGCTGGTGAGGACATACCTAAAAATGTTGCTCTGGAATGGGCAACCTGGTGCAGAAAACCGGGATACATTCTTGATGCCAAAGATCTTCCTGTTGAGCGATATGAGAATTTTAAAGCTCCTGTTCTGGCTTTCAGTTTTGACGACGATAACTGGGGAACCGAAAAATCGGTAAATACCATGATGAGTGCCTATCCAAATCTTACAAGAAGACATGTTATTCCCGAAAATATAGGAGTATCAAAAATAGGGCATTTCGGTTTTTTCCAGACAAAATGCAAAAAATTATGGTTTGAAGTTATAGACTGGTTCAATAATACGATACCCTTGCAGAAAAACTGACGGAGATAAAAATGGCTCATATAACTCTGCTTGCATATCCAAACTGTTCCATATCAAATCTAACATGTCCCATAGATTCATTTGGAATAGCAAATCTGTGGCACAAGACTCACACGACACCGGAAGAGTTTACAGGACCTCTTTTTACATGGGATATTGTAACTCCCGACGGGAGGCCAGTAGACGGATTCGGAGGATTGCCAATTTACCCCAACAAAGCAATACATGAAATAGAAGAGACAGATGTTATTCTTATTCCCGGGATTCTTCCTCCCATACATTTCATTGGAAATCTTCAGGAAGATATAAAAAACATGATCATGAAATGGCATGAAAGAGAAAAGCTTATAGGCACGATATGCACAGGCTCTTTTCTTCTTGCGGAAACAGGTCTTCTTGACGGACATGAAGCAACCACAAACTGGGCATATGCAAACTATTTTCAGAAATTATACCCAAAGGTAAATCTTAAACCCGAAAGAATACTTACACTAGATAATAATTTTGTATGTTCGGGTGCAACAACCGCTTTCATGGATCTTTGCCTTTATTTTATAGAAAAATTCGGATCATCAGACCTTTCGGCAAAATGTGCAAAGCTTCTTCTTATAGATTCCACAAGAAAAAGCCAGGCTCCGTATTTTATATTTGAATTTCAGAAAGATCATTCTGATGACAAGATTCTGAATGCTCAAACCTATATGGAAAAAAACATATCTGGAACTATTTCATTTGATCAGCTTGCAAAGGAATCGGGTATAAGTCCGAGACATTTTAAAAGAAGATTTAAAAATGCAACCGGAGATTCACCACAGATCTATCTTCAGAGGTTAAGAGTTGAAGAGGCAAAAAAACAGCTTGAAACAAGTTTTGAATCCTTTGAAAAAATCACATGGAATGTTGGATATGAAAACAGCAATTCATTTAGAAGACTTTTTAAAAAAACGACTGGCTTAAACCCTTTGGAATACCGGAAAAAATTCAATAGTAACGGATAAATACAGTAAAGGAGTTCATAGTGACTGAAAGTAAATATTACTCTGTTGAAATAAAATCACCTCTTGCCATGGTCTATCTTGACCGTCCGGACAAAAAAAATGCAATGAATGCACCTGCCTGGTGGGATGCTCCGGGTATATTTGAAGAGCTTGATAAAAATAATGACGTAAAAGTGATTATCATTTCAGGAAAAGGCAAGTCTTTTTGTGCAGGAATAGACCTCATGGCAATGATTCCCGAACTTGGTGAATTAATGGAACCAGAGCAGAAAGGCGGTGTAAAATGGAAGCTTATTCCAAAAATTAAAAAAATGCAGGAAGCCATGAACTGCATTGAAAAATGCAGAAAACCTGTAATTGCCGCAATTCACGGCCACTGTATAGGTGCTGGACTTGATATGGCAGCGGCCTGCGATATTCGTCTATGTTCAGAAGATGCTGTTTTCTCTCTTAGGGAAGCAGCAGTTGGAATTGTTGCAGATATGGGGGTTCTTCAAAGACTTCCACATATTACAGGACAAGGTATTGCAAGGGAGCTTGCATTTACTGCAAAATTCATAGACTCCAAGCGTGCAAAGGAAATTCATCTGGTAAATCAAGTCTTTGAAACAAAAGAAGAACTTATGGCTGAGGCAGAAAAAATGGCCATGGAAATTGCACAAGACTGCTCATCACTTGCTGTTCAGGCTTCAAAAAATGTGCTTAATTTTGGTATTGGAAAAACAATTAACGAAGGACTTGATTATGTTGCTTCAATAAGTGCCAATATAATTCCTTCTGATGACCTTTTTGAGGCTTTTAAGGCTTTTGGTGAAAAAAGAAAACCTGATTTCTTAAAAAAGTAAATCTTTTTTAAAACAAAAAACCCCGAAAGATTAATCCTCCGGGGTTTTTTTATCAGTTTAATTTAAACTGATTTTATTTTTTATCGTCTTTTACTTCTTCAAAGTCTGCATCAACAACATCATCGTCTGAACCTTGAGCCTGTCCATCCTGGCCTGCATCTCCTTCAGGCTGTCCTTCCTGCTGTCCCTGCTCTGACTGCTGCTGATAAATTTCACTCACTCCAAAGCCCCGTATTTGGAGAACATGTTTTTTAGATCATGGAGACTGCAATGGGGGAGGTTTCCAGCAAGAAAGACTGTAATATTAAGAAAGCTCTAAATAGTGACCACAGTTTTAGTTCAGCAACGCCTTAGTAAATGTCTGTTAAACCCTGTCATAATTTTTAATATCAGGTCTATTGTGCCTTATCTTCCCAGTTTCCTCCCAGTGCCTTGTAAAGTGACAATACAGCATTTACCGTCTGAAGACGCGACACAACTTCAAGGTCTGAAATATTATTTTTCTCCCTCTGGGCGGCGAGAAGATCAAGGTGTCCAATAAGTCCTGCGGAATAGAGAGCGGCTACTTTTTCAAGCACTTTTTCCGATTTTTTATCTGCTGTTTTCACAGAAAGGGCAAAATCCTGAGTCTTGGTGTAATTTACAAGGGTGATTTCAACTTCACTAACTGCTTTTTTTACAGACAGCTCATATAAAAGAGCTGATGCTTCAAAATTTGCACTGGCAGCTTTCTTCATCGATTTACGCAGTCCACCGTCAAAAAGATCCCATTTTATCCCTGCTCCGAAACCATAAATATCAGAACCACCGGAAAAAAAATCACCCATATTTTCGGCATGAAGTCCGGGCCCGCCTGAAATAACGAACCTGGGATATCTGTTTGCAACAGCAGCTGCAAGATCAGCATCTGATGCAGCCATTTCCCGTTCTGCAATTTTTATGTCCGGTCTTCTTTTGAGCAGGTCCGAAGGAAGACCGACCGGAATATTCTCTTTCATGACAGGAAGCTTTTTATGCACAGACAATATATCAATCAGCTCCTTGTTATCCTTATTCAGAAGAATTGCAATTCTGAATATATGTGCCTTCTCAGCCAGTTCAAGCTTTGGTTTTATTGATTCGGTTGCTGCAAGGAGTGCTTCAGCCTTGGCAACGTCAAGTTCCGAAGCAAGTCCGTTCTCATAATTGGTTTTTACTATTTCAAGTATTTTACGCTGCTTTTCTATATTGCTGTCTGCTATATCAAGTCTGCACTGAGATCCTCTAAGCTCGAGATAATTATATATGATATCTGAGGTCATCATGACCACCACAGCTTCTCTGAATATTGCTGTTTCTTCCGCTCTTATTTCTGCGGCCTTGACTCGTTGACCGATTCTTCCGAAAATATCTGGTTCCCATGAGATTAAGGCACCAGCGAGAAAACCTGAGCCTCTTCTTTCAAGTAAATTTCCACCGTTTACAGGATTTGTCATTGCAAAGGCAGGGCCTAGTAGAGGGTCATTTTCACTTAACTGAAAAGCTGAAAAGCCAAAGCCCAGACTGACCGAGGGTACCTTAGATGAAGCAACTGCTGCCTGATATGAACGTGCAGCCTTAATTCTTTCTCCTGCTATCTTTAATGATATGTTCCGGTTTTGTCCCTCATTCACAAGGCGGTCAAGAACAGGATCATTAAAACTCTGCCACCAGTTTTTAAGTGGTTTTGTCTGAGGCAATATACCTTTTGTCTCAGAAGAACCAATAAATGTTTTCTGTAATTCATTCTCAGGCTTTATATATTTATGCCCTGTGGCACAGCCCTGCAAAAAAACAATTATAACTATAAAAATCAGATAGTTTCGATCCATCAATATTCACCTTTTTTATTTGTTGTTTTTCTGCCGTTAAAAAAAATAATATAAAGGGCTGGCATTATAATAAGTGAAAGAAAGGTTGCAACGGCAAGTCCTCCTATTATTGTAGCAGCCATCTGGTCAAACAGCCTGTCCCACAAAAGAGGTATCATACCAAGTAAAGTTGTTAATGCTCCCATTGAAATGGAAAGAGTTCTGTTCATTGTTGCCTCTTTTACAGCTTCTTTAAGCCCCTTCCCCCTCATACGCTCAATTTCTATTTGATCCATAAGAACAACTCCGTTTTTTATTATCATGCCTGTAAGTGTAATTGCACCCACCAGAGCCATGAATCCAAAAGACATTTTTTCAATCAGAAGCATTGCAGTTACTCCTGTTGATGCAAGGGGAATGGTTATCAAAATTATCAGCGGCTGCCTTAATCCGTTGAACAGAGCAATCATTATTATTACGCTTATGAGAAGTACCTTTGGAAGCTGACTGAGCACATCTATGGTAGAACGCCTTGCATCATAGTATTCACCTCCCCATTCCATGGTATAGCCTGGAGGAAGTTTTATAGATTCTATCTCTTTTTTTATTTCAGCTCTTGCTCTACCCGGGAGTATTCCCTGCATTACTCCAGCCTGTACAGAAATTGCAGGGATTCTGTTGCGGCGCCAGATCATACTTTCTTCCATGTCAAGATCAAAGTCTGCAACCAGCTGTCCAAGCGGCACATTATGCATTGATGCAGACGATTTTACAGACAGGCTGTCAAGATTTTCAAGATTGATACCCGGACTTCTTAACTTTATGGGAATCAGCCTGTCATCCTGCCTGAACAACCCAATTGTAAGACCTTCGGAAGCTCTTTTGATATTTGCACTTATATCGTTTTTTGTTACCCCGGTCTGCCTCATCTCATGCTGATTTATTGAAGGTTTTACAACTCTTGATTTCTGCCGCCAGTCGTCCCTTACATATTTTGCATATCTGCTCTTTTCCATTATATCCTTTGCCTTATCGGCAAGTTCATGAAGAATTTTCTGATCTTTGCCTGAAAAGCGCACTTCCAGACTAAATTTATCCTTGGATGCCAGTTTCAGGTTTCGAAATCTCGGTTCCGCACCCGGAAAATTTTCACTCAGCCACAAATCGCCTCTTTTAATCAGATTGTTAATGGATTTAAAATCTTTTGTGAGTATAATGAATTGTCCGTAACTGCTGTCATTTGGCTCAGGTTCGATTGTAACAGAAAATCTGGGAGCCGATGCTCCGATAAATGAACCAACCGTTACTACCTCTGGCTGTTTCAGAAGCCATTTTTCAATTCTTCCCATATCTGCGGATGTCTGCTCAATCATGCTTCCGTTGGGAAGCCAGTAATCAAGGAACACTAGAGGCCTGTCCGAATAAGGCATAAAATTTAAAGGGATCATTAAAGCCATTATACCGGTTATTATCATAAGAGGAATTACAGCCAGGACTACTTTCCATGGATTATCTACATTCCAGCCAACAACTTTCATGTATAATCCTTTAAACAGACGCTCTTTTTTTTTACCCTCTTCTATGGAGTCAGCAGGTTTGATTCTTAACCATTTCCAGCACATAAGAAGAGTAACTGTCATGGCAAGAAGCCAGGAAAAAAGAAGTGAACTGCAAAGAATCTGAAAAACAGACATGGCATATTCACCAACATCTGTGACTGTGAAAAAAACCGGACTGGCACCCATTATTGCAATAACTGTTGAACCAAGAAGCGGTAATGCCGTTTCCTTTACAGTTTCTCCGACTGCATCATTTCTTGATGCACCCTTTTTGAGTTTTGTAGCATACATATCTGTCACTACTATCGCATTATCCACCAGCATACCAAGAGCCAGTATAAATGCTCCGACAGATACACGCTGAAGACTTATTTTTGCCGCAAGCATGTAGAGTAAAGTGCACAAAATTGTAAGAAGCAGAGTACTTCCAACAATTGAGGCACTTCGCCACCCCATGAATAGCCATAATACTGCCATAACGATTAAGACCGATTCCAAAAGATTTATAACAAATCCATTGATCGATTTCTGAACTTCATCCGGCTGAAAAGTTATTACTCCAATTTCAGCACCTGCAGGAAGCTCTTTCTGATAGTCGTCAATAATCTTTTTAATGGAATCCCCAAGTGAAACCACATTGATTTCGTCTCTTGGACTTACGCCAAGTATTACCGCAGGAAACCCGTTATATCGACATTCTGTCTGTGATGGCTTTTCATAATCCATATAAATATTCGAGACATCACCCAGGCGAATTACATTTTTCCCTGTTCCGCTTATTTTCAGGTCCCTGATATCTTCAAGAGTTTGAAAATAACCGCCCATATCTACCCGTATTCTTTCTGTATTGAGTGCAAATTTTCCCGCATCAGCAACAATATTCTGAGTGGTCAGCTGATTAAGTGCCTGGCCTAAAGGAATTTCCCATCCTGCAAATTCCTCTTCATTGAGATCTATATTGACAACAGGATTTCGTATGCCCTGGAGTTCAATTTTCTTAATACCGTATACTGATTTTATTCTTTTCTGCAGTTCCTGTGCATAATCGTGAAGATCCGAATATGGTATGCCGTCACCATAAACAGCAAACAGCATGCCGTAAACTTCACTGAACTCATCCTGAACTATGCTTATCTGTGCAGCCTGGGGCAGCTCAAGCTTTACATCGTTAATCTTTCTTCTGAGCAGATCCCACTCCTGGGGAAGCTCGTCGTGTTTATAGTTTTCATAAAGATCAACAAATATTAATGCACTACCAGGTCTGGACAGAGAGCGAAGTTTCCACAAAGAACCCATCTCCTGAAGTTTAGTTTCAACCTTATCAGTGACCTGAAGTTCAACTTCTTCTGCTGAGGCTCCGGGATACATTATCATTACGGCGGCTGTTTTTACTGTAAATACAGGATCTTCAAGTTTCCCAAGCTCAAAATAAGATACACATCCTGCAATGGCACAGATGATCGCCATAAACCCGACAAATACCCTTTGTTTTAGTGCAAATTCAGATAGTTTCATTATATTATCCTTTTTTATTCCACAGGTATTTGTTTACCTACAATCTGTCCGTCTTTTAAAAAATGAAGCCCTGCAACCACAACAGACTCATCCTGTCCAAGTCCGTTTCTAATACAGACATTTTTTTCCATGTTCTTTAAAATCTCAACCTCGTGCAGATGAGCTCTGCTGTCTTTTACGGCAAATACAAAATTTTTATTCTCTTTTCTTAAAATAGCTTCATATGGGATACATACAGATTCTTCAGAATCTTTAAATGAGACATCAACTGCAACAGATTTCCCATGAATAAGTTTTTCCGAATAATTCAAAACAGAAAAAGTCACGGTATATGTTTTTGATAAAGGACTGGGCACAGATGCAATTTCGGTTACCTCTGCCTCAATATTTTCCAGAGCTCCGTGCCAGGTTAAGAAACCTTTCTGACCCAGTGAAAATTTAGAAATAAACCGTTCAGGCACATCAATGGCCGCTTCAGGTTTTTCAGGCTGAATAAGTTCAATTACCGGAATCCCAGGGCTGACCTGTTCAAAATCTTCCTTGTATATTCGTGCAACAACTCCGTTAAAAGGTGCTTTAAGAATTGTATAGCTAAGTGTGCTTTCTGCTTTTCCAAGGCTTTGTCTGGCAACATCAATTGCAGCTGTTGACTGTTCCAGCATACTTTCTGCTCTTTCAAGCTTTACTTTTGCAACTGCATTTTTTTCAGAAGCATTTTTTAATCTGTTATACTCTGTAAAAGCCAGTTTATTCGCTGCTTCAGCTTCTATCAGCCGTGCTCTGCACATCAGCACATCAAGCTGATAGTCATGTGGATCAAGGTTTGCTAAAAGCTCATCTTTACAAACTTTTTGGCCCTCAATTACATTAATTTCATCAATACAACCTGGCACCCTGAACGCAAGTGCGGCCTGTTGTGCCGACTGAATTACTCCTGTGAATCTTTTTGTATCTGTTTTCATTGCCTTTGAAAGATTAATTACCATCACCGGTCGTACCGAATCTTTCCCTGCATTTTCTTTTTTTTCAATGCAACCGGAAATCATAGTAACAATCAAACATAACAATATGGTTTTTATTACTTTTCTCATTTATTCCCTCTTTATAATTATAATGATTCTCTAATATTTCGGCTGACATCATTTGAACTAATTTGGTCATTTAGTCATTTGTTAAGCAAAAAAAATTACTCTATTTCTTTAACCCGTTAAAAAGAATATAGAGAAGCTCATCCAGCTCTTTCACAGCCTGTGCAAGATCCATATCAAGAGTCCAGCTTATTTCCAGACCTTTAATTGCAATAGCCATTGCCTTTGCGGTTGAATGCAGGTTTGCCACCTCAAATAGTGACAAACGGACTCCCTCTTCAAGAATTTCCTTAATAAGTTTAATCTCATTTACAGAAATTTCATTTCTTTCATCTTCTATAAAAGGCAGAAGCTGTTCTGCTCTTTGATGATTAATGTCATAGATCAGGCAAAAATCTTTATAATGCTTAACCTTTGCAATGATCATTTCCCGCAGTTTCTGTTCAGGAGCTTTCTTAAGTTTTACGGCTTCCCGCATTGCTGAGATAAGAAAAATACCCTCCTGGCGGAAAACATCCTTAAAAAGATCTTCTTTATTTTTAAAATAGTTATATATAGTCCCCTTTGCTACATCAGCTTTTTTTGCAATATCATCCACAGAGGTTTTTTTGAAACCAAAATGGGTGAAGAGTATAGTTGCAGAATCCAGAATTTTTTTCTTAATTTCTTCCTGCTTATCTTTAATATCTGACATTATCTTCTCCAGCTTATGACTTTTTGACTAAAATAGTTTATTAGTACAAACATGTCAAGTTTTCAAAATAAAAATCATAGAAATTAAAACCCCAGGCCCGTAATAGTTATTGCCTGAAAACTAAATTTTATTATTCATTTACGATAGATTAAAAATTTAACAGCAGGAATGCTTACGTATTTTGAGGATGCATTTTGAACCTGACGCAGAAATACAGTTTTCGTTCAGCCACTCAATAGTAAAAAAAATTCTGCATCCCATGATTAAACTGAAATAAATCACCCTTTACCGAAATAATCCATTAATGCAGAAATCCTTTTATCACTTTTCAGGCGTTCAAGTACAATCTGATGAATTTCTTCACTCTGCTCTTCATCCAGAATAACAGAATTATAATATTTTTCTGTTGTATCTATTCCTCTGTTTTCAAGCTCTTCCCGGAAAGAATCAAGCACAGCAAAATTTTATTTTTTTCTGACCGGCTTAAGGCTTTATATTGTTCAAGTTTTGAATCTGTATATTTCATGCCGAGCTTCGTATCAAGAACCAGGTGATCAGTCATAAGTCCCCCATCCATGAAGGAAAAGCATATGCTTCAAGAGGCAGATCTTTGCTGTTTTCAGATATTTCCTGTGCTTCCACAGATGTTATTCTTATCCCTGGAATTCTTCCTCCAATTTATTTTATTGGAAATCTTGAACAAAATATTAAAAATCAGATTTTTGACTGGCACAAAAAAAACAAGTTGATTGGAACAATATGTACAGGTTCTTTTCTTCTTGCAGAAACAGGACTTTTAAACGGCCATGAAGCAACAACAAACTGGGCGTATGCAAAATATTTTCAAAAACTTTACCCTGAAGTAAACCTTAAACCTGAAAAAATTCTTACAATTGACAATAATTTCATATGTTCTGGTGCCACAACCGCTTTCATGGATTTGTGCCTTTATTTTATTGAAAAATTCGGCTCACCTGAACTTTCGGCAAAGTGTGCAAAACTTCTTTTAATTGACTCCACAAGAAAAAGTCAGGCTCCATATTTTATATTTGAATTTCAAAAAGACCACAGTGACGAAAAAATTCTTAATGCACAGATTTTTATGGAAAAAAACATATCAAAAGATATTTCATTTGACATGCTTGCAAAAAATTCCGGAATAAGTCCAAGACATTTTAAAAGAAGATTTAAAAGTGCAACAGGAGAGCCTCCTAATCTTTATCTGCAAAGGCTTAGAGTTGAGGAAGCCAAAAAACAGCTTGAAACAAGTTTTGAATCCTTTGAAAAAATCACCTGGAATGTTGGGTATGAAAACAGCAATTCATTTAGAAGACTTTTTAAAAAAACGACTGGCTTAAACCCTTTGGAATATCGTAAAAAATTTAATGGCAGCTCATAAATTTTTTATGCAAAAAAACATTATATTGAATGAAAAAATTTAAATTTTTATGCTTTCCTAGAGTCTTAGTCAAATTTTTATCCGTAACTTTTTTTAAACTCTTTTCTCAATATAGAAATAGTCGGGCATTTATCCTGACTATTTAGTTGCTGAACTAAAACGGCCTTTTTTGTCCACTTCAGCGTCAGATTTAAAATTTAACCTTCAAAATACTAAATGTATCATAAAGGTTAAATTTTTTACTTGAATTGAACAAAAAATTCACGTTTTCGGCTAATCATGATTTAACAATATTTCGCGAGAGGCCTGAGCCAAAAAAACAAATTAGAAGTAAGAACTTTAATTTAAAATATAAAATCTATAAATTTAAATCAGGAGACCAAGATGAAAAATTATGACGTGCTGATAATTGGGGGAGGCCCTGCTGGAAGAACCATAGTTCACAAACTTCACAAAACTTCACCGCAAACAAGAACTGCAATAATTAAAAACGAAGAAATAAATGTTAACAGATGTGCTGTTCCCTATGGAATATCAGACAAAAAACCTGAAGAAAAATTTTGTATTCCAAATTCCCTTGTAACTGATTTTGGAGCTGATCTTATTGTGGATACAGCACAAAAATTAGACCCAGAATCATCTCTTGTTCACACAATTTCAGGAGAAACTTTTTCATACAAACACCTTGTGCTTGCTTTGGGAGCAAGGCCTTTTGTTCCTGATATAACCGGAGTAAACCTTGAAAATATTACAAGTGTGCGTTCTAAAAATGATATGTCACATTTAAGAAATTTTGCAAAAAACTTCAAAAAAGGAGTTGTCATAGGAGGCGGTTTTATAGGAATTGAAGTTGCAGCAGAATTTGCTGAACTTGGCCTGGACGTAACAATAATTGAAATGATGCCTCGTCTTATGGCAAACACTCTTAATAATGATTTTACAGAAATCATTGAAAAGGAAATGGAAAAAAAAGGCATAAAAATTATAAAAAATACTTTAGTTAAAGAGTTTAAGGGAGATAAAAAAATATCTTCTGTTGTTTTAAATGACGGTATGGAAATTAAAGCTGATTTTGCAGTCCTTTCAACCGGAGTATGTCCAAACATTGAACTGGCAGAAAAAGCAGGTTTAAAAACAGACAAATTCGGCATTATTGCTGATGATTTTTTAAGAACAGATTTTAAAAATATTTATGCTTCAGGAGATTGTGCATCCAAAAAATCATTTATCACCAAAAATCCGGTTAGAGGCGAGTTCGGCACAAATGCAGTTTTTATGTCCAAAGTTATTGCAGATAATATTCTTGGAAAAGAAAAAAAATTTATGGGTGTAATTAATGCCGGAGTATCAACAGCATTTGATTACAGTTTCGGAACAGCAGGGTTTACAGAAAAAATGGCTCAGGCTGAAGGACTTGATTATATTTCAGGATATTCAGAAGTTCTTGATATGTATCCCATGATGGACAATGTTTCCAAAATAATGACAAGACTTGTTTTTGACAGAAAAACCAAAAGATTAATAGGAGGCTCAGTTTTAAGAAAAGGCCGGTGCACTGCAAACAATATAGACTTTATTTCCATGGCAGTTCAAATGAAGGTTACTGCCTATGATTTAGCTGAATATCAATATGCTACCCAGCCTGAACTTGCAGCAAAACCATCTGATAATTCTTATGTTTTTGCGGCTGAAGATGCTCTTAAAAAAATTTGAATTATACAAAAAACCGGCAAGTATTTTTGCCTGCCGGTTTTAAATTAAAAAATTGCTGCTTTAAAAAATATATTTCTTTTTTTAACCAACTGATTCAATACACTTGAATTTCTCATGAAAAAAAGGACTCTCAAATAAGTGAAAAATACCATCATCAACAAGTTTTTTAATAATGTACTGCAGAACATTTATTACAACTGTATTTCCAAAAACACGGTAATTAACACTATCAGAGTCATGAAGTATAAATGAATCCGGAAAACCTGAAATTTTTGCACATTCACGGGGGGCTAATTTTCTGATTTTTTTATTTACCATATATAATCCTGTTTTTGCACCTATACCTCCGCCATATGCAGACAAAGTTACTGCATGACCGCATTCATGGTATATTCTCTCCCCCTGTCCTCCCTTATTAACAATTCCTATACGGATAGGTTTTTGGGGATAATTCCCAAAAATATCTTTTTCTACTTTAACATCTTCTTTTAGTTTTATGTCATCTCGGGTTATTACATATTTTTCTGTCAGTTCATCAGGCAGACAAAAGTCTTTAAGTCTTGAATATTTATCTGCACTTCTCACAAATTTAAAACCATTGACATTTAAATCTTTTCTAAATGCTAAAAAATAAATTCTTTCTCTTTTTTGCGGAACACCAAATAAAGAAGCATTCAGCACTTTATAATAAACATCATACCCTGCTTGATTTAAAGTATTTATAACAACTTTAAGAGTTCTTCCTTTATCATGGTTTTCAAAATTTTTTACATTTTCTAAAAATACAAGTTTAGGCAAATGATATTTTATAATTCTTGCAATTTCAAAAAAAAGGGTTCCTCTTGTATCCTGAAATCCTAGCTGTTTGCCTGAAATACTAAAAGCCTGACATGGAAAACCTGCACATAAAATATCATGGTCTGGTATTCTTGATTCAGAGATTTCTGTAATATCGCCGTAAGGCCTTTCACCAAAATTTTTATAATAAATATCCTGGCAATCCTTATCCCATTCACTGGAAAAAACACATCTTGCACCAAAAGATTCAAGGGCAAGCCTGAAACCTCCAATACCGGAAAATAAATCTATAAAACTTAGTTTTGATAATTTGTTTTTATAGGACTTTTCAAAAATTTCCATGTTTAACCTTCAAAAAGAGATAAAGGATTGATTTTAAACTGAAGACTATCAGGGTCGGGGGTTCCACCCTTTCGCTGCATTAATACACGGCCGATTTTCAAGCTTCCTTTTGGTGAAAGTTCAATTTCACCCTGTGCATAATGATTAAGAACATAATTTATATCTTTCATTACCCACCTAATTATTTCCCCGTCTTTTTCAGTCACCAAAAACCAGTCTGCACTTAAACCGCCTCTTCCTTTTAATATATCACAAATAATTATAGTTTTATTGTCTTTGAAAAATTTAATAATCTCTTCTTTTATATTCTCGGGCATTTCATAAAAAAAAAGTCTTCTTTCATCACGAAGCTTCAACCAATTTATTTCTTTCATACATTCTTTTGGGTTAATCTCTCCTGTAAACAATTTCAACCATTTTGAAATATTTTTATTAAATCCCCACATTCCTTGATAAGTATCAACCGGACGCTTATCAACCTGATTAAAGCCTGCACCCTTATTGGCCTTTTTTAATGAAATATTCTCCAAAAACAATGCTTCTTTTATTTTTATTTCCAATCTAATCTGAATATCAGCTTTTTTAAATCTAATGGTTTCTTCATATTTTTCTTTTGTTATTCCAAGTGACAAGGCTGTCTTTAGACTAATTCTAACAGGTATATGGATTGCTTTTAAATTGACAATTTTTTCATAATCATAACCCATTACTTTTAGCCATTGCTGAGCATCAATATCTTTTTTCCAGTTTAAAAATTTCTCACAGATATTTTTTTCATTTAAAAAACCTCCTTTAGCAGTCATAGAGCCAATTTCTTGCTTATTCATAAACCTATCCTTTTGTATTCCGGCTTTAGATAAAATCTATTAAAAAACACAGCCATTCCATTGCGTCAAATATAAAAAACCGGCTAAGAAAAAAACAAAGCCGGTTTTAAATTAAAAATAAATTGTTATAACAATAAAATCAGGAAACCTTAACTTTCCCATTTTCATCCAAATCACCTTTGATCCGTGAAAATTTAAGGTATGGAACAATGCTTTGATTTTTCACCCCTCCGGTTCCGTCATAAGTAATTGTAACAACAGGAATTGAAGTTTTCTTTTCAATAACACTTTTCATTGATTCAGTTACAAGTGACGGACAACAAAAAGCAGGATTTGCCTGAATAAAAAGACTTAAATCAGGATAGTGTTTTGCAAGGTAGTGAATTTTTAAAATATTTTCCATGGATTCACCTGCATTTTCAGGCCTTATTCCAAAATCTGCAAGAATTTCTTCAGGATTTTCATCATAAAAATGTTCTTCTTCCTTTAAAATTTCATTAAAATATTTCATATATTTTTTTTCAACAAGCCTCATGTTTGCGGAAAGAACCTTTACAGATACAAGGTTTAGAAAAAGCCTTTCATTAAACCATTTTTTGAAATACATTGGAGCAATAACCTTTGCAAGTTCAGTATATGGCGTTGTTAAAACCTCTCCCCCGTTTTCTTCAATAAACTTTATAAGGTTTTGATTCATTACATCATTGTCTCTTACATAAATATCCCCAAAAATTGCAGCTTTAGGTCTTTTTTCACTCTTAATTTTTATTTTTTTAAAATCTTCAACAACCTGTTTTACAGCATTTTCTTTGGACATATTCCCAATAAAAGCCTGCTCCATTATTATTTTACTTTTTTCAATAACTGAATCTGTTTCACCTTTGTTTATTTCATAGGGTCTTGTCTTGCACCCCATTTTCCTTATCATTCCACCAAACATGTGGGCAAAATACGCATTAAATGAGGCTCGAATGGAAATATCTGTAAATGTAAGCTCTCCATGGAAAATCTTTGCTTTTTCCATTCCGTTTCCATAGGATTTTAAAAGGCTGTGAATAAAGTTTGGATAAAGCCTTAAATTACAGAAATTTGCCTTGCTCATCCACAAAACGCAGTCTTTTGGGTCAAGATTGTTTTTTTCAATTGTTTCAACAAAACCCTGGGCAATTGCATTGGCCGGAATGCATTGTCCTGTGTTGAACTTCATGCTTCTTGAAATTGTTGTGCCTGTTTCTTCAATAAGATAAGTGCTTATTCCTTCACGTCTTAAAGCCTGAGCAAGAAACGGACATGAAAGACTGTCCCAGTTTGGAAAAATAAGATGTTTGTCCTTAAGATTTTTTTCAGATTTGAAAAAAATGTCTTCATAGTCCTTGAAAGTCTCTTTTTTGTTTTCAGCCTGACTGTGATTTCTGAAAGCTCTTACAGCAGCTTCAATTCTAGTTTCATATCCAACACTTGAATCATGTTCATCAAGCTCAAGAACAAGATATGGCTTTTCATGCTTTGCCATAAGTTCCTTGAAAAATTTAAGTCCAAATGAATCAGGAGAACATTTGAAAGATGTAATGTAAACTGGATATAAATTTTTTGTTTTTGTGGCTTTTTGTGCTGTTTCAAGAATTTTTGAAACATATTTCCAGTGAATATCATTTAAAAGAGGTCCTATTTCAGCTTTATCCTCATCTGAAACAGAAATCATATCCTGATAAAAGGTTTTTATTCCAAGGTTTCCAAAAATTTCAGGAATTTTATTATTCATTTTATCTGATAAAACAGTGTAGGGTCTTCCAAGAAGAACAACGCTTATATCATCTGCTTTATTTATCTGCTCTTCATAAAGTTTTTTAAATTTTTCAATATTTTCTTCCTTTGTTTCAAGTGCCTTGTCAAATGCAGCACTTATTTCAAAAAAACTTTTCTTTATATTTATTGACTCAAACATTTTATAGAGTTCAATTTTTGAATGAAAACCAGTGTACAAATAATTTATTAAAGGAGTTAAAACTCTTTTTTCGTCAATTTTTTTCAGAAGGGAGGGAATATACTGGGTATAGTAGCAATACTGGCTTTTTCCGCTTTTAACCTTTTCTTCAAGATAAAACGGCACAAAAACATAATCTGACTTTTCAAGAAGATAATCTACATGGCCAAACATTGAAGAGGCTGGAGCACAAAATTCTGTTTCAGAAATCTTTTTCCCTTTTTTAACGCTTTCCTTATAACTTTCACTTGAAACAGTTTTTATCCCAAGAAGACTGAAAAATTTTTTCCACCTTGCATAATCTTCAACAAGATGAAGTGAAAAAGGGATTCCAATTACAGGTGAGTTTTCATTATCAACTGTATTTGAAAGGGATTTATTTTCAATTTTTCTTCTTTCCTTTAAAAGGTCGAATCCTGAAATATTTTTATTTACATATTTTTTTGTATCATAATCCCTTCCGCACAAAAATCCGTAGGCTGCCTTTTCTCCGTCAATATCTGCAATGGTAATTTTGCAGTTATTGTTGCAAAGTCCGCAGACTTCAGATGTTAAAGGAATTTCCTTTTTATAAATGCCAATTCCCCTGAAGCTTGTTTCTTTTACCTGCTCTTCCATTAAAATAAGTCCTGCTCCAAAAGCTCCGGTAAGATGGCAAAGAGGAGAAACATGAATGGGCTTTTTAAGTCTTTGCTCAAAGGCTGCAACAAGAGACCTGTTTTTTGCGGTAGCTCCCTGAAAATATACATGATTTCCAATAAGGCTTTCAGATGCAACTTTTACAAGATAATTTTCCCTTACAGAATGAAGAACTGAGGCAAGCACTTCATTTACACTGTATCCTTCGGCAAGATAATGGTTTATATCCCTTTCCATGAAAACCGTGCATCTGTCGCTTGATAGAGGGGCTTTTACTTTATCTGTTCTTTTTGCATATTCGCTGATATTTACATTTAGTTTTTTTGCCTGCTCTTCTATAAAGCTTCCTGTTCCTGCGGCACACACATTATTCATTACAGAAAATGTTACAAGGCCGTTTTTAAGGGTTGTAAATTTTGCGTCCTGTCCGCCTATTTCAATTATTGTATCAACATCGGGATTTATTTCAGAAGCAGCCTTTGCATGGGCTGTTATTTCATCTATGCACTGGTCTGCTCCAAGGATTTTTCCAATAAACTTTCTTCCTGAACCTGTTGTGGAACAGCCTTTAATTTTTATTTCGCAGTTTTTTTCTTTTGAAATATAATCAATGCATTCAAGAATTGATTTAACTGCTTTTAAAGGATTTCCTGCAGTTCTTGTATAAAACCCTGCTGCTGCTTTTTTATCATTATTTATTAAAACAGCCTTTGTGCTTGTTGAACCAATGTCTATTCCAAGAAATGCTTCAAGTGAACAATCTTTTTTTATTTCTTCATAAATATCTGTTTCAACATTGTTTCCTCTGGAATTTGAAGGTTCAAATTCAAATCTTTCAAGGCTCGAAAAATCAGGATATTTTGAAAGTTTAAGCTCCAGAGGCTCATAAAAAAGACTTTTTTCCTTTTCCTTTTTCTTAAAAATTGTTTCCTTTGTAATTTTTGAGACCGGAACATTTTTATTCTTAATTTCATCACAAAGCATAAAACATGCACCAATGGCTGAATAAACATTGGAATATCCGTCTGAATAAAGTTTTATATCAAGAATTTTTTCAAGATGTTTTTTTACAGCTCTGTTTAGTGAAACCCCTCCGCAGAAAAGTACTTTTGAATTTTTCTTGTTCTCTGAAAAAAGGGTGTCTGTAATGTTTTTTGCAAGTCCGTAGCAAAGACCGTCACTTATTTCCTCATAACTGTATCCTTCCTGCTGGGCATGGATAAGGTCTGTTTTTGCAAAAACAGCACACCTTGATGCAATAAGAGGAAAATTATCCTTGTTTTTATATGCTGTTTCGCTTAATTCTTCAGTGCCTGAAAAATTAAGTCTTCCGGCCTGCTGGTCAAGAAAACTTCCTGTTCCTGCTGCACATGAGGTATTGGTCTTGAAATTTTTGTAGTTTCCGTTTTCATCAAAATCAAGAAGTCCGAATTTTTCTCCGCCTACAAATAAAATTGAATCAAAGGAATTGTTAAGTTCTTTTGCAGCAGTAATAAGAGCTGCCTGATTATCACACTCAAAATCTCTTTTTACAGTTTCAGGAGTAGACGTTGTTGCTGCAACACCTGAAACAAGGCTTAAATCAAAATTATTAAGTTCTTTTTCAAGTGTTTTTTCAATTTCACCTTTGTGAAAACAATATGAAGTTTTAACAATATTTTTACTTTTGTCTGTAAGTGCAAGGGATACGGCAGTTGAGCCGATGTCTATACCGAGTATATATGAATTCAATTTTAAGTCCTTTTTTGAAAGTTTTACAAAAGTTTTACATTTCTCATATTAAGACTATGGGACTTCAATGTCAACACATTGAAATTTAAGAAAAAAAATAAAACAAAACATTACTTAAAAAACAGGATTCATCTCAAAAAGAAAAGTTCAATGGTTTATTTTAAGCTTTAAAAAATCAGGTTCTAAATTGAAAAGCCCGAAGGGTTTCATTTTTTAAATATAATAAGCTTGATTCATTAAGAATTTACTAATTTAAAAATATGAAACGCACAATTTAGAAATAATTAGTTGCTGAACGAAAACGGCCTTTTTTGTCCATTTCAGCCTCATATTCAAATTTTAATCCTCAAAATATTCAATTATCCTAAAGGTTAAATTTTTCATATTGCTTGAAATGAACAAAAAAATTCTGGTTTTCGACCAATCACTATTTACCAATAATAATCTTGTAAAGATCACTTGGAGAAATTTTATTTGAAGAGGCAATATCTTGAAGAGTTTTTTTAATGTCTACATTTTTAATACCCTTTACTTCGAGATGCTTTTTTACATCATCAATATTTTTCCCTGCTTTTCTTGCAAGAGTTTCAATACTTGAAGCTTCTGCATTTTTATAAGGCATTTCCTCATATTTTTTCATCCATGACATTTTAAACTTGGTACTAAGATCAATAACACCTTTAAAAGGCTGGATATCATAGGCAGTTCCAACTGAAGAAACTGCAATTAAAATTAATGCTGCAATCATTTCCTTTGAAACAAATTTTGTTCCTGCATTTTTTATGTATTTTACAATCAGCTTAAAATTGTAAAACATATGAATAAAAAGAAAAATAAAGAATACAAAGCCTATGACAATATGAAGAGCCCGCCACAAATTCCTGCTTATAAAAAGGAATTCCCAGCCTGCCCATTTTGAATAAAAGCCTGGAGGGGCTATGTAAAGAACAATTGTACTTAAAAGAACAATTAAAAATGACAATAAAAGAGTCAATGATGTAATTTTTTTAAAATTCATTTTTATTACCTGTAGTTAATAATGGTTAAAACCTGTAAGATGCCATAATTTTTACATCTCTTCCTGGTTCATGAACAATACCTGTTGAATCGCTTCCAAGGGATGTTTGATCGCAGTATTTTTTATCAAATATATTGTTTACAGCAAGGGAAAGGGAAAAACCTTCAATCAATGCATTTTCCCACTGGGCTTGAATATCATGGAGCATATAGCCGGCTCTTTCCATATCACCTTCTGCAACATCATCAAGTCTTTTTACAGCAGTCATTGTATAACCAAGAATAACAGAGTCTGTGATCTGAAAACGGTTGTCAAAGACAAATCTGTCTCCTGAGGGTGCTGCTTTTCTTCTTATGATTGATATTGGATTTCCGTCCTCATCTTCAGTATCTGTGCGAGTATAGCCCATGGTAGTTTCATATTTTCCAAATCCCCATTCAGCTCTCAGCTCAAAGCCTTTAGAAATAACTGTTTCAGGATTGTTCCAGATTTTTGAAACCGCTCCGCCTCCACCTCCAACTCTTTCTATTGTATTGTCAAGCTCTGTCCGAAAGAGGGACACTTCAATGTCGAAATGATCGTTTGGACTTATAAGGCCGTTTGCTGAGTATCTGATACCGCCTTCTTTCTGCTCTGATGTTTCGGGCTTAAAGGCTTTTCCATCGTTAAAGTTTGTTATTTCATCAATATTTGTCATCCAACCAACAGGAATTATTCCACTTCCCCTTACAGCTTCACCATAATTTGCAAACACTGTAAGCCCTTGAAGAAGCTCATAATCAAGACCGATATTTGGAGAAAATTCATCACCTTCAAAAGTATTTGGACCGTATTCTGCCTCAAAATCATCATAGCGGACTCCCATTGAAATTCCTAAAGGGCCAAGGCCGGCACGTTCCTGAACAAAAAAACCTAAATTGTCTGATACATTTTCTATATTTTGACCATTTTTTACTCCAAAACTTCTTTTTCCTTCTCCTTTCTCCCTTAAATAATCTCCTCCTATTGTAAGGTTATGAAAAATTATTCCAGTTTCAAAGCCAAAAGTATTTCTTAAATCACCGCCTGTCTGCCTGCTTTTATATTCTGAACCTGAGTCTTTATTTTTAAGTGCGTTATCAGCCAGATATGTATTGAATTTAAGATTTACAAGTCTTGTTGAAGGATCAAATCTATAGTCAAAAGTATAGGTATCTCTTTTTATTTCCTGGCTTACAGGTTTGGAACCCTCTGGAGCATATCCAAAATCACTGCCTGCTCTACCCCATAGATAAAGTCCTTCACTTGTATTGTGTTCCGCACTCATCCTTAAATTGTGGCCTGCAATATCAAGCATGGAAAATTTTGCCATGTAATCACGGTCATCTGCTGCTGAATTAGGGACTTCTCCGCCTCCACCGATTCTATAATCTTCTGTGTCAGTTCCTGAAGCATGAACAAAAAAGCCCAAATTATCTGCTTGTCCGTAAAGTGTTGAACCTCCGTTCCATGATTCATCAGCACTTGCATAACCTGCACGAAAGGTTGCACCAAATGACTTGTCAAAATCAAGAAGATCCTGTGCATCCACAGTTTCAAATTTTATGCTGCCCCCAAGTGCACCAGGCCCCTGATCAGCACCAGGCCCGGGATGTACGTCAATTTTTTTTAAGAGATAAGGCTCAATATTTCCTATTCCTCCCCTGTGCTGATGCATATTGGTATTTTGTTTTGCACCATCAACAGTAATACTTAGGTTGCTTCCTTCTATTCCCCTCAAATAAATTCTCTGGGCGTTTCTTGCTCCGCCTCCCACATTAACAGAAGGCTCTGTTTTAAAAACATCAGACATATCAAGTGCTTGAGTTCTTTTCAAAACATCTGTAGGAATAATTCTAACCCCTGTTCCCTGCTTGTCTTTTACAGTCATAGTCTGCTTAAAAACTGTACTGCCTTTATCATCTTCTTTAATATCTGTTTTTTCAGACGAATAAGAATAACTTTCACAAAAGCCATTGGAAAAACTAAAAATAAGAAAAATTGAGGGTATAATCAAAAAACAAAAAAAATTAAAACCTTTCCTCATTAACAAACTCACTTATAAACCTCCTTGTAAAAAATAATAATTATTAATTGTTCATTTTAAATTGAAACATTTTTTCTCCGTTTGCAGCCAAATAATTACCTTATTCAGCACAGCTTTAGAGTTAAAAGTAAATTAGAAATATTATTTTAAATTAGGGTTGTCAAATAATATTATTGACATTAAATACAAATAAAATTACAAAACCAGCTCAAATTGAAACTAAAAACAGAAAGGAAATAAAAAATGAAAAATATGCGGCGGAAATTGTGTTTTACGTTTTTTTTTATTTTTATGATTTCAAGTATTTCCTATGCTCACACATTGTTCATGAGTGTTGAAAACAATGATGATGGAACGGCTGTAGTTACAGGAATATTTTCAGACGGATCAACATCAGCAGGGCTTGAATTCAGATTAGAAGATTCCAATGGAAAAATCCTTTTAAAAGATAAAATGGATCAATTTGGAGAATACACATTTAAAATCCCTGAGATGCCATATTTTGTGATTATAGATGGAGGTCCAGGGCATAATGTAAAGGAAAAAGGACCAAACAAATAAATAGCTGCTGAATGAGAACTGTCTTTTTTGTCCATTCTAAACTCAGATACAAAATTTAACCCTCAAAATACTAAAGGTATCCTAAATGTTAAATTTATCATCTTACTTTAACTGAACAAAAAAATTCTCGTTTTCTGCCAATCACAAATTAAATTTAAAGGAGTTGAAATGAAACGAATTCTATTTTCAATAGTATTAACATTTTTTTTTGCATCAACAGCAATGAGTCATTCTTTATGGATAAATCTGCATGAATCCTATGCACATAATCCAGGCCATGCAATCTCTTCAATAGGATGGGGACACTCTGTGCCAATGGATGATTTTCTTGGTTCAAAGGCAGGCCTTATAGAAATTGAAAAATATGAAATCTTATCGCCTGACGGAACAATTAGTTCTCTTGGAATTCCTGAAATAAAACCTTTGGAAAAAACAAAAACAAGCTCAGGAATCACAATTTCAAAAGGAGATCTTGCAGCCAGAAAAATAGGCCTTACAGACCTTTCACAAAAGGGAACATATCAGGTAACTGCGAGTTTAAAGTCAAAATTTTTTACAAGCTACATAGATAAAAACGGCAAAACAAAAATGGTAACAAAGCCAATGGATGAAGTTAAGGATGCAAAAAGCTTTAATTTCAGCATAAAATACAAAAATGAGGCAAAATCCTATATGACAATAGATCGCTGGTCAGATCCAAAACCTTCTGGAAATGCCATTGAAATAAAACCTCTATCTGATTTTAGCAAACTTAAAGCAGGTGATCTTGCTGAATTTGAAATTACACTAAATGGAAAAAGCCTAAGTTCCAGCAAGCAGGAACCAAACTATCTTTATGCAGCAAGCAATACTTATGGTGGCCCTGACAACTTCAGTCTGTGCTCAATGATAAGAAACGGAAAGGCACAAATAAGAATACCGTCAGCCGGACAATGGCTAATCAGCGTTAATGTGAAAAAAAATGTGGATAAAGATAATGAACTTAAAGAGCTTTATGGAAAATGCCAGTCAATTTCCTATAACTCTTCCTTAAGTATAAATGTTAAACCTTAAAACCCTGATTTTCGGCCAATCACTTAATAAATTGAGCGTTTCATTTTTTAGCATTACTTAAACCTGAAAACGCTCAATTTAATTTTTTCTGAAAACAAGATAAAAACCGGCAAGTATAAAAGGAATGCTCAAAATCTGGCCTGTGCTCAAAAAAAAATCAAAATTGTATGAAGACTGAACAGATTTGAAAAACTCAAGAAAAATCCTGGCACTAAAAATCGTCACAAGAAAAATCCCAAAAAGGCTTCCGCTCTTTATATTTTTACCTCTGATTTTATATATAAATAAAAGCACAAGAAAAATAACAAAATATGAAAAAGCCTCATAAAGCTGAACCGGATGCCTTGGAATATTGTCATTTCTAATAAAAACAACTGCCCATGGAACCAATGTTTTTGTTCCGGCTATTTCTGAATTAAAAAAATTTCCTGTCCTGATAAAAGCTCCTGCAAGTGCCGTTGGAATTGAAAGCCTGTCAACAAGCCAGAAAAAAGGCTCTTTGTTTTTTTTTGAATAAATATAAAGTGAAATTAAAGCACCTAAACCGCCGCCATGACTTGCAAGCCCTCCCTCCCACACAGCAATAATTTTTAAGGGATTTGAAAGATAATATTGGGGATCATAAAAAAAACAGTGGAAAAGCCTTGCTCCCACAACAGTTCCGGCAACTATATAAATAAGCAGATTATCAAGATTTATATCTGACTTTTTTTCCAGTCTGCACATTTGTTCAAAAAGATAATACCCAGATATAAATGCCAGTGCAAAAAAAAGCCCGTACCACCTTATTTTAAGAAGTCCAAAATCAATAAGTATTGGATCTGTATTCCAGACAAAAAAATCCATAAATTAAAATGCCCTGTTAAATTTTCGAGCAGGATCAAATATAAATCTGCCAAAAAAATCTCTTCACCATCTATTTATTTGACCACAAAGGATCAGCACCAAATTTATTGAGCCACCATTCATCAAGAGTACAGTATTTCATCACATCTTCCTTTGAAAATGGAATTTTGTAATTCATAAAATACTCCATAACAATTTTATGGGCTTCAATTATTTTCAATGTCATTTCATTGGCTTTTTCCTGATTTTTCATATTTTTATCAGGATGCCATTTATTTAAAAGATCGTGATATTTTTTTTCTACTTCCGGAATACTTGCACTTTCAAATAAACCCAAAAGCTTTCTTGCTTCTTCAATTTTTTCAAATGATGCCACTTTTACTCACCCTTTATACCTTTAATTACTGCAAAACCGCCCTGGCCATAGCCTTTTTCAATTTTTTTCGGATTATCTTCAAATATTGCCTGATAAAATTCTATATCTTTAAATCCTGCAAGCAAAAGAAGTTCTTTAACCTCGTCCACTGAATAAAAAACTGCATCTTTATAAAATGGATTTTCATGTTTTTTTTCCCTATAGATTTTTCCCATCCAGGAACCGTTGTCAACAAAGCCAAGCACAAAAGTTCCGCTTTTTTTTAAAACCCTTTTTATTTCTTTAAAAGCAAGAAGAATATCATCATAAAAGCATATTGTTGTAACAGCCAGTGCAAAATCAAAACAATTGTCTTTAAAGGGAATTTTTTCCCCTTTGGCACAAACAGTTTTGACTCCGTTTTCAATTGCTTTGTCAAACATTTCCTTTACAGGATCAATTCCATATTGAATTTTTAGTGGAATGGCAAATTTTCCTGTTCCAACTCCTGATTCAAAGCCTTTTCCTGATTTCGGGACAAATTTTTTTAAGGCCTCAAGCTCTGTCTCATAGAGCAAAGTGTTGTCTTCAAACCATTTGTCATATCTTTTGTAATTTTCCTTAAAAGCCTGTTCGCCTGCCATAATTTACCCCTTTTCCTTTAATCCCCTTTCAATTTCTGAAGCTATTTTTTCTGCTTCAAGTACAGGATTTTGTGCATTTTTTATGGGTCTTCCAACAACAATATAATCTGCTCCGTTTCTTACCGCAGTATAAGGGTCTGAAGTCCTTGACTGATCGTCATTTAAGTTATGAGCCATTCTTATTCCAGGGGTTACAGCAAGAAAATTTCTGCCAAACTCTTTTTTTATAAAAGATGCTTCAAGCGGTGAACAAATAACTCCGCTGCACCCGCAGTCAAATGAAAGCAAAGCTCTTTTTTTTACAAGCTTTAAAGGACTTTCGTAATAAATTTCAGCCATTCCCTGCTCATTCAAATCCTTTTGTCCAAGGGAAGTAAGAACTGTTACTCCTAAAATATCAACTTTTCTGTCTGCTCCCTTAACTGCTGCTTCAAGTGTTTTTTGGTCATGTGAATGAACTGTAAGAAAACGAACATTAAAATCACGAACTATTTCTACGCTTCTCTCAACAGTTTTTGGTATATCTAAAAGCTTTAAGTCAAGGAAAATTTCATTTTCAGTGTTTTTATTAATATAATCAAGAACAGTTTTTCCTTCTTTTATAAAAAGCTCTAAGCCTACCTTGAAAATCCCTATTTTATCCTTTAAAAGCTCAATAAAAGGCTTTGCATCTTCAAGAGATGGGAAATCAAGGGCAAATATAATTTTATTTTTTGAATCCATAAATTCTCCTTAAAGGCAGTAAATCATAAGTTTTTCATTAATATTTTTCCATGACGGAATATTTAATTCATGTATTAATTTATATTTTTCAATTTCCTTAAAAAAATTCTCATCTGCACTTGATAAAGGATCACCAATATAAATAAGGGTTTTTCCGCCTGAATTTTTATATTTTACAAAGGCATTAAAAGCCATTTTTGAATCCGGCGGGGGCCAGCACAAAAAAAGACTGTAATTGCTATAAGCTGAAACTGTATTTTCATCTCCTTTTAAAACATTTACCCATGTATCGTCAAACCAGGGATTTTGAGACATAAAATCAAACGGGTCAGCTTCATCTGGAGAAAAAAGGTCAAAAACTTCAATTTCTGCATTTTGCTGCCGTAAACACCAGGCATAATAGCCTGTTCCTGAACCAAGTTCTATTATCGGGGAAAACTTTTTTATAATATCTGTTACAAAAGGAAAAGGAACTGAAAAGCAATATTTTGTAACAAGCTCATTCCTTGCTTCACGTAATTTTTTCCTTTTGTTCGTTTCATCTGATTTTGAAAAAACAATTTTTCTTAAATCCTCTAAATAAGGATTTTTTATGCCGGAAGTGTACTCATTTAAGTTGATTTTTATATAATCATATATGTCTTTAGGATAATTTTTAAATTCCATTTTTATAAAACCTAATTAAAAAAAATTTTTTAAACCCAATCTTTTTTACTTGATTTTTGCTAAGTTTTTAGCATATTCTTAACAAAACTTAGCAACTTTAACATGCGGAGGGTCTATGACAGAACAGGAAAACAACACAGCTCAGGGAGAGCAGGCAGAGTCACAAAAGTCAGAACCTATAAGAAGCACAAAAGACATAATGGAAATAAAAAAACTTCTTATAGACAACCCAAGAAACTCTACCTTGTTCACCCTTGGAATCAACACCACGCTTATGCCTAACGAGCTTTTACACCTTAAAGTTCATCAGGTAAAAAATATTGCAGAAAATTCTATTTTTACACTGACTTCAGAGTCAGGAAAACCAAAAGACATAACCTTAAACCGCATTGCTTTCAGATCCATCAAAGGTCTTCTTGAGTCTGAAGAATATGACGATGATGACTTTCTTTTCAAGTCACAGCGGGGCAAACTAATAGTTCCTTCCCTTCACAGACTTGTAAACAAATGGTGCGATGTTATTGGGCTAAGTGGAAATTACGGCTCACACACCTTAAGAAAAACCTGGGGATACCACCAGTATCACACATTTGGCACAGATATTTCCCAGCTTGTAAAAGCCTTTAACCACAGTTCCCAAAAACAGACCAGGGAATATTTATGCCTTGAAGAAGAAAACAATTTCAACTTTTATCTTCACGAACTCTAAACTACAAATTTATATTTGCCAAAGCCCTGTTTAATTCAGGGACATTTTTCTAAAAAATTTTAAAAGCCGGTTAGTGTATCCGGCTTTTTTACTGCCTTGATTTTTCAAATATTTTTTCTAAATTCATTTACATCAATATCAAGCCTTTTTAAAATTTTCTGGACTGAAACCCTTTCAAGGCCGCTCAACCTTGAAACCTGTGAAATATTTCCATTGGTTTTTTCAAGAAGACTTGAAAGATATTTTCTTGAAAATGAATCAACAACCTCTTTTTTTGCGTCCTTGTATTTTTTAAATTCAGACCTTGATGTTTCAATGTCATCAAAATTATTTCCCTGAACAATATTTACAAGTTTAAAATCAATTTTTTTACCGCCTGAAAATACTGCAAGCCTTCTCATAAAATTTTGAAGTTCTCTTACATTTCCGTACCAGGGCATTGAGGAAATATGATTTATTACATCATAATCCATTTCAATTGTTCCCATGAAAAGATCTTTTGCGGCCTGGTCAAGAAAAAATTTTGCAAGAAAAGGAATATCTTCCTTTCTTTTTCTTAAAGGCGGAATTTCAAGGGAAAGAACATTAAGCCTGTAATAAAGATCTTCCCTGAACTTTCCATTTTTTATAAGCTCTTCAAGATTTTGATTGGTAAGTGCAATTATTCTTACATCAACCTTTTTGGAATCGCTGCTGCCAAGGGGCTTAACCTCTTTATCCTGAAGAAACTTTAAAAGTTTTACCTGGGTTGAAGGACTGACATCTCCAATTTCATCAAGAATTATTGTGCCTTTGTCAGATGCCTGGAAAATTCCCCTTCTGTTTTTTTCAGCTCCTGTAAAAGCTCCTTTTACATGTCCAAAAAGCTCACTTTCCAAAAGCTGTTCTGGAATTGCTGTGCAGTTTATGGAATTTAAAACATTGTCCCTTCTTCTGGACATTTTATGAATTTCTTTTGCAATATATTCTTTTCCGCTTCCTGACTCACCTGTAATAAGGACAGTATACTCAGCAGAAGCAACTGCATAAGCCTTTTCAAGCAAAGCCTTCATCACAGGACTTGCAAATGAAGATGTTTTTTCATCATAGAGCTTTACAAGATTTTTAAGCTTCCTGTTTTCCTTTGCAAGAGTGTAATGGGCATTGGCCTTTTCAACAGCGTGAAAAAGTTCCTCTCTTTCAACAGGCTTTGAAATAAAATCCCAGGCCCCTTTTTTTAGTGCCTCAACTGCTGACTCTATTGTTGCATAGCCTGTAAGCATTATTACACAAATATCAGGGTTAATATCCAAAACATTTTCAAGAAGTTCCATTCCAGACATTTCAGGCATTCTAAGATCTGAAATAAGAATGCCTGCATCTTTTTTTTCAAGAATTTTTAAAACTTCTTGACCTGAACCAACGCCTTCTACCTCAAAATCTTTAAACCTTGATTTAAGTATCCGAACAATTCCGTTAAGAAAATCCTGATCATCATCTGCAGCTATTATAAGGGGTAAATCACTCATTTACTTCTCCTCTAACCTCATAATATGGAAAATAAAGCTTAAATACTGTTTTATCCTGAGAAAATACTTCAATCCTGCCCCCAAGCTCGGCCATAAATCCATAAACAACTGAAAGCCCAAGACCTGTTCCCTTTCCTACTTCCTTTGTTGTAAAAAAAGGATCAAAAATATTTTCCATAATTTCGTGATTTATGCCTTCTCCATCATCTTTTATTTCAAGCAATGCTTCATTTTCCAAACCATAAGTTCTTATTGTTACGCTGCCTCCATTTTCACCTGCTGCATCAAAGGCATTTAAAACAATATTTGTAATTATCTGATCTAGAACCGATGGAATACACCTTATATCCGAAATATTATTTTGCGGGAAAAATTCCAGCTTGATATTTCTTAAAGAAGCTTGAAAAACAAGGACCTCTGTTGCCTGTAAAACACAGTCATTAATAGAGGTTTTTCCCTTTGAAATATCCTTTGCCCTTGAAAAATTTAAAAGATTTAAAACAATTTTTTGAACCTTTTTTGTCTGTGCAATTATTATATTCAAATCAGAAATATTTTTTTGGTCTTCAAGACTATCTGAAAGAAGGTCTGAATAACACCTGATAACACCTAATGGATTATTTATTTCATGGGCTATGCCGGCTGCCATTTTACCAATTGAGCTCAGGCGTTCAGACTGCCTTACTTCTTCAAGAAGTTTTTTTTCAGTTGTTACATCCCTTGCATACAAAACCATTCTTAAATCCCTTTTTTCATGTTTTGGAAGAGGATAAAGAAAAATTCTGAAAAACTTTCCTTTTTTTGTTTCAATTTCTGTTACAGCAGGTTCATTTTTAAACTCAATGTTTTTTGTAAAATCCAAACTGTTTTTTACAAGCAATTCAAGCTCTCCATTTTCCTGGCCTTCAAAAAGAACACTGCTTCCTTTATTTGAAAATATAACCCTGAGATTTCTGTCAGTTAAAAGAAGAGGATCTGTTATTCCTTCAAAAATTGATTCAAGAAGCTCATTTTGATATTTCATTTCTGAAACAGCGTGAATATTTTCAAGGGAACTTCCAAGCTGAAGACCAAGGGACAATAGAACAGCCTCATCAAAATCTTCTTTTTTTACTTTTTCTTCAAAATAAATGCATAAAATTCCCCAATGGCTTTCATGGGATGAAACAGGAATATAAACTCTTTTGTTGCTGAATCTTACTTTTCCTTCCCATAAAATATTTTTTATACCGCTATCAATTGCTTCAACATAAACCCTATCATTCCATGAATAAAATTTTTCAGAAACTACAGTACAATAATAAACAACCTGAAGAGCATCATATCTTAAACCTATATTTTCAAGGGCATCTCTTATAAGAGCTTCAGGATCAAAAGTATCTGTAAATCTTGTAATCAATTTTGAAAAAAGACTTAAATCGCTTAAATGTTTTTTTGCGGCAGATTCAAGTTCCCTTGTTCTTTCCTGAATTTTTTCTTCAAGATTTATATTGTATAGTTCAAGCTTTCTATTTGCTTCAAAAAGTGCTGCTGCAAGTTCATCTATTCCCTCTACAAGTCCCTCGATCTCATCCTTTTTGCCAATTTTTTCTATTATTTTTTTTTCTTTTTCCCCTGAAAACCTAACCTCAAAAACATGACCAAGCTTTTTTAAATTTGTCATTACAAGCCTGTCAAAAAAAAGGCCTATTATGCATGAAAAAATAAGAAGCCATAAAAAATAAAAACTCAAATACTGCAAGGTTATGTCTTTTACAGGATCTTTAATCATCTGAACTGGAAAACCTGCTACAACTGCACCGGCAATTTCATTTTCTCTATGGAAAAAGCCTTTTTTATTTCCATATCTTTCAATCAAAGCCTTTGGTGCATTTTCAGGATTTCCGTGGCAAGGCATACATGATTTTGTAAATCTTACAGGCCTTGAAACAAGATGATATTTAATTCCCTTGAAAACTGAATCTTCTTCATGAAAATCAAGATCCTGGTTTTCACTGAATTTTGATATTATTTTTTTTTCAAATTCTGTTGGCTCATAAAAAGGATTTCTTGCATTTAATGCCACCCGTCTGTAATAAATTTTTTGATCACCTTCACTTTCAAGTCTTTCCATTACTTTTCTAGAAATATATGACGATGACATGGCCTTAAGTATAAAATCATTTTCACCAACAAGTTCATACATTTGAGGCCTTAAATCAGACTGAACATATTCCTGAACTGAATTTGCCTGGGCTAAAAGCATTTTTGATCTCTGGCTTATTTCCTTTTGCATTACTGAATTAAAATGATGAAAAATAATAAAAAAAAGAAAAACTCCAAGAACAAAGGCAGACATTACAAGTCCTAAAATAAATTTCAGCCTTAAATTAAGTCTTTCAAATATTTTCATTCTTTTTTCCGCCATAAATATTTATTTTTAAAATATAAACCTGCTAACAAAAAACAACATAAATGCAAACTAAAGTTTACACATACAATTTTCATTATAGAACTTTTGCTATAATTACAAGCATTTAAAACATACAATATTCAGGCACATATTTTGCTAATAATAATTTAAAGTAAAGTTTAGTTTTTAAATAATTTTTAACGGGAGGATTTTTTATGGCTGACAATGCATCTGATATTGTACAAGACGTCGGTAAATGGGAATGGTCGGAAATGTGGAAAAAAGAAGACTGGTGGGCTATCTGGCTTGGATTTATCATCCTTATTGCTGGAGCAGTAATCTATTTTCCACAGACTGGAGAATTAAAACAAAAGCTTTCTCAAATTGAGGCAAAGTTCAAGCCAGATGTTGAAAAAACTAAAGAATTCAAGACAATAGCCTGGTATCAACTCAACGAAGAAAAAGCAAAAATTAAAGCAAAGGACAGCAGTATTGGTAAATGGCTTTCAAAAGTTACAAGCTATCCTAAAGGATGGGTTGCAAATCCCCTTGATACCTTTTTTATGTCAAAAGAAAAGGCTGAAAAAAAATATAACAAGGCAATGGCAAAATACGATGAAACAAAGGTCAATACGAAAACAGCACTTGAAAAGGCAAAGGCTGCAGAGTTAAAGGCACAGGAAGCTTCTTTTAAAAACAAGACCTTAAATGAAGAAGCAAAACTGGCCATAATGAACTGGAGAAATGTACAACTCAAGGAAATAAGTGCAAAGAAAAAAGTATCGGCCGCAAAATCATACAACCAGATTATACCGCTTCTTGGACTTGGTGTTTTTATGGCCATATTTTTTGGTATTGGAATGAAGTTCATGGGAAAATCATTTAAAGAATTTTTAACAGGCTTTTCCTTTGTTTACCTCATTACCGTGCTTTCATGGATAGCTTCAAACCAGGCCACAATGAAACATTACGGAATAGGATATGCTGCATGGGCAATTTTCTTTGGAATGCTCATAAGCAACACAATAGGAACTCCAAAATGGGCAATGCCTGCTGTTCAGACAGAATACTACATTAAGACAGGTCTTGTTCTTCTTGGTGCAACAATTCTTTTTGAAAAAATCATTACAATTGGTACAGCAGGTATTTTTGTTGCATGGGTTGTAACACCTGTTGTGTGGATTGTAACATACTGGTTTGGACAAAAAATTATTAAAATACCTTCAAAACGACTTAATGCAACAATTTGTTCTGACATGTCTGTGTGTGGTGTTTCTGCTGCAATTGCAACAGCTGCCGCATGTAAGGCAAAAAAAGAAGAACTTACTCTGGCAGTTGGACTTTCACTTGTTTTCACATCAGTTATGATGATTGTAATGCCTGCTGTAATTCACGCATTTTTTCCTGAAGACAAGCAGCTTGTTCTTGGCGGTGCATGGATGGGCGGTACTATTGATGCTACAGGTGCTGTTGCAGCGGCAGGAGCCTTTCTTGGTGAAAAAGCACTTTATGTTGCAGCAACAATCAAGATGATCCAGAATGTTATGATCGGAGTAATGGCATTTTTTGTTGCAATTTATTTTACAACCAAAGTTGAGGCTGCAGAAACCGGACACAAGGTAGGACTGATGGAAATCTGGTACAGATTCCCAAAATTTGTTCTTGGTTTTATTGGAGCTTCAATTATTTTCTCTCTTTTCTATTCGTCTTTCCAGGCAGCACAAAACGGACTTGGACCTGCAATGATTGACCAGGGAGTAATCAAAGGAATGAGTGACCTTTTCAGAAGCTGGTTCTTTACACTTTCCTTTGTAAGTATTGGTCTTGCAACAAACTTCAGAGAACTTAAACACCATTTTAAAGGCGGAAAACCTCTTATTCTTTATGTGTTTGGACAGTCTTTCAACCTTGCACTTACACTTCTTGCCGCATATGTTGTATTTTATCTTATATTCCCTGAAATTACAGCTGCAATCTAAACAGACTCAGCAAAGGAGGAAGCATGGAAAGCAATAAAAAAATACCATTAAAAAAATCTTTGAAAATAATTATTTCCACCTTTTTCCTCCTTTGGATCTTTGCATTTATTGTAGGACCCTTTGGAGAAAAACACATACCAGTATTTAAAAACATTACAAAGGTAATTGAAGAAAACAACATAGATTCAACTGCTTATATGTACACTGAAATTGAAGGCTCTTACAGCGGCCAGAAACATCTTCTTGCTGCAATGGAGCATGAGCTTCCAGAAGAATTCGGATTCACTCCGGTTTTTATAAGCGGAATCATATGCTGCTTTTCAATTCTTGCACTTGCATTCAAATATCTGCCAATGAATGACAACGAAGAGTAAAGCCTTAACAAAAAAGGGTGCGGTAAAACGCACCCTTAAATTGAATAAAATTTTTAAAAAAATACAAATAAATAAAAAACTTAATCAAGAGATTTGTAACAAAAAACCTTTTTTTAAACTCAGCTTATCCCTGTTTTCAGGGAATGTTTTCTTTTATCCCTTATATAAATAACTTTTGACTGCTTGTTTTCAGAATATCTTTCATCAATTTCAAAAAGTTTGACAGCTTTTATAAGTTCACCAAGTTTTTTGTAGCCGTAGTTTCTAGGGTCAAATTCAGGGGACTGGTTTGCAATATAATTGCCGACAAGACCAAGATTTGCCCAGCCGTCATCATCTGAAGCTGTTTCAATCACGCTTCTTAAAAGATTTAAAAGCTTGGTATTGCTTTTAAGTTCAATTGTATTCATCTTTTTTACTACAGGCTCAAGGTCTTCTTCTGTCCTTAAAACCTCTGTAAATATAAACCTGTCACAGGCTGATACAAATGACTTTGGAGTTTTCTGCTCCCCAAATCCATAAACTGAAAGCCCCTCTTCCCTTATTCTTGAAGCAAGTCTTGTAAAATCACTGTCACTTGAAACAATGCAGAAGCCATCAAATCTTCTTGTATATAAAAGATCCATTGCATCAATTATCATGGCAGAGTCAGTTGAATTTTTACCTCTTGTATATGCAAACTGCTGAATTGGCTGAATGGACTGATCAAGCAAAATTGCCTTCCATGAAGTAAGTTCAGGTCTTGTCCAGTCGCCGTATATCCTTTTTACGCTTGCAGTTCCAAATTTTGCTATTTCTGCAAGAAGAGCCTCTGTAACAGAAGGCTGTGCATTGTCAGCATCTATAAGAACTGCAAGCATATTCTGGGGTTTTACTGTTTTTGTCATATATCCTCATTATAATTTCTAAAAAGCGGCTGAACAAAAACTGTCTTTTTTGTCCAATCACAAAAATATCTGCCAACAAAATTAAAGAACAATACTAAATTTTTAACAAAATTAAAATCCAATAAAAAAAATTTACTAACAAGATTAGATTATATTGCAGCCAAAAAACCGGAAATGAAAGGGAGAAAAAAATGACCGGTAAAAAAGCAGACCTTCATGTTCATTCATGCTATTCCAAAAGACCCTCAAGCTGGATACTTCAAAAAATCGGATGCAGGGAAAGTTATACAAGTCCTTTGGATGTTTACAATTCCTGCAAAAATAAGGGAATGGATTTTGTAACAATTACAGATCACAACCTTATTGACGGAGCATTGGAAATAGCACACCTAAAAGACACATTCATAAGTGAGGAAATAACAGCATATTTTCCTGAAGACGGATGCAAAATTCATGTTCTTGCCTGGAATATCACAGAAAAGGATCATCTTGAGATTTCAAAGCTAAGGGAAAATATTTATGATTTGTGCACATTTCTTAAAAGTAAAAACATTGCCTTTGGAGCTGCACACCCGCTTTATTCAATAAATGATCGTCTGAACAAAGACCATTTTGAAAAGCTTATTCTAATGTTTAAAAACTTTGAGATGAACGGTACAAGAGATTCTCATCAAAATAATGTGCTTGGAAAAATACTTTTTTCCCTTACTCCCCAAAAAATTGAAATGCTTGAAAACAAACACGGCTTTAAGGCATATTTTGAAAATCCCTTTATAAAACAGATTACAGGCGGCTCAGATGACCATTCATCCTTAAATATTGCATCAAAGTTTACACATATATCTAAAGCAGAAAATCTCATAGAGTTCATTGAAGCTCTCAGTAATAATCCCAAGCCCCAAAAGTTCATTGTAAAGGCACAGGGTATTGATTCATCACCGCTTACAATGGCCCACAACCTTTACAGTATAATTTACCAGTTTTACAAAACCAAAATCCCCTTTGAAAAATTTGCTAAAAATGATCCGCTTTTTTCATTTATGGAAGAAATTCTTACAAATACCACTTTGCATTACGAAAAGCCGGGTCTGATAAAAAATTTTTTCATACGAAAAAAAACAGGAAAATCCATTGGTTCCAAAGCAGGAAAATTTGGGTCTACAATTTTAAATGAAGCAAGAAAACTTGTTCTT
Organism: Desulforegulaceae bacterium; assembly: GCA_034007295.1. Taxonomy (GTDB): domain Bacteria; phylum Desulfobacterota; class Desulfobacteria; order Desulfobacterales; family JACKCP01; genus JACKCP01. The sequence goes on from JAVERC010000006.1 coordinate 43,240, forward strand.
GACAAATCAATTTCAAGTCCTGCCACAATTGAAGAAAAGCCTGAAATACTTTTTAAGACAATAGAAAATCTCTCAAATACAGTCTTAAAAAAATTTGCAGACAAAAGCCTTGATAAATTATCAAAAGGTTATTTTTTTGATATTTTCCAGACCATAGGCTCAGCAGCATCTCTTTATGCAATGCTTTCTCCATATTTTATTGGATACGGACTGTTTACAAAGGACAGACAGTTCTGCAATCTTGTTGAAAAATTGTACCTTGAAAAGGATAATTCAACTGAAAACCAGTCAATAGCCTATCTTACAGATACTCTTGATGAAATAAACGGAGTATCAAAAACTCTTTTAAAACAGCTTGAAATTTCAGAAAAACTTAATCTTTCAATGGAAGTTATAAACTGCTCAGATAAAACAGGCGGCTTAAAAAACACAAAGACTTTTACTCCCACAGGAAAGTTCAGTCTTCCTTCATATGAGGAAATAAAACTCTTTTACCCTCCTTTTTTAAAAATTCTTGACTATTGCTACAATAAAAATTTTTCCCATATCCACGCTGTCACTCCAGGACCTATGGGACTTTGTGCAATAGCTGTTTCAAAAATACTGAAAAAACCCCTTTATGCTACATATCACACATCATTTCCACAATATGTAAAGGCTCTTACAAATGATGACTCCCTTGAAGAGCTGGCATGGAGATATATGGTATGGTTCTATAATCAGGCAGACATTGTCTATGTACCCTCAAAGGCTGTTGAAGAGGAACTTGAATCAAAAGGGGTTGAAAAGGACAAGCTTGTTTTTTATCCAAGGGGAACAGACACATCAAAGTTTTCACCTGAAAAAAAAGATATCATTACTGACTATAAATTCAATATTCCATCAAACACTAAAAGGCTGATTTATGCAGGAAGAATCTCAAAGGAAAAAAATATAGACGACCTTGTAAAAATGTTTAAGAAACTTTGCGGAAAAAGAACAGGAATTCATCTTGTAATTGCAGGTGACGGTCCTTATATGGAAACAATGAAAAAAGAGCTTGAAGGTTTTCCAACAACATTTACCGGATTTATAAATACAAATGATCTTGCATCTTTATATGCTTCCTCTGATATTTTTATATTTCCATCAACAACAGACACATTTGGAAATGTTGTCATGGAAGCTCAGGCATGCGGCATTCCTGTAATTGTAACTGACAAGGGAGGCCCAAAAGAAAATTTAATTCCAGGAAAAACAGGATATATAGTAAAGGCTCACGATATAAACCAGTTTGTTTCTTCTGCACTGAACCTGCTTGATGATGAAGAACTTCTTAACCAGATGAAAAAAAATGCAAGAAAATATATGGAAACAAGATCATTTGAAAGCTGTCACAAAGAACTTTTTATGCTCTACAAAGGATTGACTCCTGAAAAAGCAGCATAACAAATCCAGGGATTTAATATATGAATATAATAAATTCAATATCTCCTTTTTTTAAAAACAGGGTTCCAAAACAGATTGTTATTCAGTTCACAAATGTATGCAATGCACTTTGCCCCCAGTGTGAAATGCGAAAAACAAATAATATAAAAAGAAATACTCTTCCAAAGGAAAAAATAAAAAACATTATTGACAAGGCATCAAAAAATAAATTTGCAGCACTATCCCTAACCGGAGGCGAACCTTTACTTTTTCCTGAAACACTTAAAGATCTTCTTTTATATGCAAAAACAAAAAATATTCATTTTACAAGAACCGGAACAAACGGTTTTTTCTTTGAAAGAAAACATTCAAATTATGAAAAAAAAGTTGTTTCCACAGCAAAACTCATAAAAGATTCAAAAGTTAGAAATTTCTGGATATCAATAGATTCATCAGACCCTTTTCAGCACGAAAAAATGAGGGGATTTGAAAGACAGGTGGAAGGAATTTACAAAGGAATTCCAATTTTTAATGATGCCGGCATTTTTCCATGTGCAAACCTTGGAATAAACAGAGGTATTGGAGGTAAGGCAACACTTGAACTTGATCCGCTAAACTATAAGTCTGAAAATGAATACCTAAAAGATTTTCAGGATATTTATGAAAAAGCCTTTTCAAAATTTTTCACTTTTGTTTCAGATCTGGGATTTACAATAGCAAACTGCTGTTATCCAATGAGTACTGCAATTGATTCAAATCCTGTTTCACCAGTTTATTCTGCTGCATCTTCAAATCATATTGTAAGTTTTTCAAAAAATGAAAAAACTGCACTGTTTAAAGCACTTTACAGCTCAATTGAAAAAAACAGGGAAAAAATCAAAATATTTAATCCCTTGTCCTCTGTTTTTGAAATAATCAATCAATATGAAAAAGGAATTAAACCCCGTCCATGTAAAGGGGGGACAGATTTCTTTTTTTCAGATGCAGTTCTTGAAAAAGTTTTTCCCTGCGGATTCAGGGATGAGGAAATTGACATAAAAAATTTTAAATTCAAAAAAAAAGAAAATAATCTTCCCTGCTCAAAATGTGACTGGGAATGTTTCAGAGATCCTTCCACCCTTATTTCTCCGGCTTCACAAATTATATCATCACCTTTTAAAGGTTATAAAAATTTAAAAAAGGATAAGTTTTTTTTTGATTTATGGAAAAATGACATGAAATATTATTTAAAATGCGGTTTTTTCAGTTCCTTAAAAAAATAGCCTCATTTCAAAAAATCAGGTTTTACTGCCGGCTCAAATAAAAGGACAGTAAAACCTGATTTATATTAAAGCTTGAAAAAATTTTACTTTACATCCCATTTTGCCTTGATCTTTTCATATCTTCCATCTGAAATGATTTTATCAATGGCATTGTCAACAGCAAGTTTCAGATCATCATTTCCCTTTTGAAGAACAATTGCTGTTTCTTCCTGATTAAGCGGTTTTTCAAGAACCCTGAAACTGTGCCTTGAAGCAAGTTCTTTTGCAATAGCAACGTCAATTACAACAGCTTTTACCGAACCGTTGTCAAGCATCATGGTTGCAACATTTGAATCTTCAACTGTTTTTATTTCAACATCTTTAAGCTCTTTTGCAGCTTCTGCACCTGTAGTACCCATCTGAACTGCAATTACAGCCTTTTCAAGATCTTCTGCCTTTGTAATTGCAGAATCTTTTTTTACAAGAATAACCTGAGCTGTTGAAATATATGGCTTTGAAAAATCAATACTCATTTTTCTTTCTTCATTGACTGAAAAACTTGACATTCCAATATCAATCTGACCGTTTTTAACAGCTGTAATTATACTGTCAAATCCCATGCTGACAAATTTTGCATCAACACCAAGCTCCTTTGCAATTTCACGGGCAAGATCAATATCAAAACCAACAATATCACCTTTGTCATCAATACTTTCAAAAGGCGGGTAATCAGGACTTGTGCCTATGGATATTTCGGCTTTATTCTTAATCTTGTCTAATTTTGAAAGCTCTTTTGCAGTTTCTTCCTTTTTTGAACAACCTGAAAAAACAATCCCTCCAATTACAAGCAGAGATAAAACCGCCTTCATTAAATTTTTCTTCATTTGTCAATTCTCCTTTATGATTTTTTTTTAAATTCAAACTTAATAGAGTATGCAGTGACTGATAAAAACATTTTTTTGTTCAATCAACATGCAAAAACTTCTAAACTACTTAATTTGGCATTTATTCCGTGTCAATGAATTAGTAAATGATTATGGATAAAACAAAGCTTATTTTTTAAAATAAAATATACTTAAAAACTCATTTTGATAAATTTTTTTATAGCTGCATTTAATATAAGGTTCAAAACAATCTGCAACAGAAAGAAGATAAAAACTTTTTTTTGCTTTAAAAAACTTATCAGCAAGTTTTCCGTAAAAAATGGAACCTTCCCCCATTGGTCTTGCAGGCCTGTACATATATAAAAAATCAGCTGATTTCATTTGAAAATCTGCGATATCAATATTTTCAAAACAAAAATTTTTTTTATCAATTTCAGGCAAAGATAAAAAAATTTCTCCTTTTTTCAAATATGAACCAGCAATTTCAATCTGCCTTGTTCTTTTATGGGGACAAAGAACCTGCATTAAAATCCCCTGAAAACCATTTCCGCATCCAAGATCACAGAATTCATATTCAGGCTTCATAAGATAAGATCCAAGAACAAGAGGCATAAGTCCGCCTGGAAGCCATTTCAGGCCTTTTGATTTTTCAATGAACTTTTCCTCTTCAATTGTGTATCCTGCACCGAATCTGTGAAAAAGAAGATAAAGTTTTGTAAGAAAACTTTCCCTTTTTTCAAGATCATTATTTTTTTTGGCTGTTAAAAGTTCTAATGCATAGTCCTTTACATCTTTTATTTGAGCTGAAACAAATTCTTCAAAAGAAAGCCTTAAAAGAAAATCTTCTATTAAAAGAATTTTTTCTTCATCAAAAATATTATCCATGAATTTTAAAAAACTTTTTTCTATTAGTTCTTTTTCTTTATTTTCAAACATTAATCCCCCGAACGAATTATAAACATAAACAATGTTAACTAAACTTAATTTTTTTCTTGCTCTCAATCAATATCAATTATAAATAGATTTTAGATATTCCAATATTTTACTGACATTGTTTTAATAAATTGCATAAAACTTAAAAAAATGCACAATTTAAGTTATTTTTTACTTTTCCCAGGCTATTTGTGAAGTCAAATGAATGATAATGATTTAATACAACTTGAAAAAGTTATGCCAAAAAAACCAGGTATTTATGGCAGACATAAACTTTTTAACTCTGCAGTTATGATAACTCTCATTAAAATCAACAATGAGTACAATTTTGTTTTTGAAAAAAGAGCAAAAGGAATAAGGCAGGAAGGCGAAATCTGCTTTCCAGGCGGACAATTTGATCCTGAAAACGATGATTCCTGCGTAAATGCAGCTATAAGAGAAACATCTGAAGAAATTGGAATTGAACCCGATAAAATTAAAGTATTTGGAAGAATGCACACAATAGTTGCTGCAATGGGAGCTGTAATTGAACCTTTTGCCGGCATTTTGCAGAATATATCCCCAAAAGACATAAAAATACAAAAATCAGAAGTTGAAAAAGTATTTTTTGTCCCTGTTTCATGGTTTATGGAAAATAAACCAGAAATTTATTCAGTAGTCCTTGAAATGAAGCCCTATATTGAAAAAAATGGAGAAAAAGAGATTCTTTTACCCTCAAAGGAACTGGGACTCCCAAAAAGATACCACAAACCCTGGGGAAATATTAAACAAAGAGTACTTCTTTACAAATTTGAAGATGAAATTATATGGGGTCTTACAGCTGAACTTGTAAACGAATTTCTAAGAATATTTAAATCCTCAAAAAAAGCAAAGCCAAAAAAATATGAAAAACATTTTTCCCAAAAAAAATACTGAACAGCAGCTTAGAATAAAAAGATTTTTTATGGCTGCATTTTCATATGTTTTTTTCATTCTTCTTATCATGCTCTGCCAATGTCTTGGAATATTTATACTTTCTGTATCTGAAACAATTGCACTCATTACAAGTATAATGATAATCAACATTGTTTTTTATTTTTTGTTTATTTTTGACATCAATTTATATTTTAAAGATAAAAGCCTTACAATGCTTCAAATGACTACAGCCATGGCAATAATAATGATAACCCTTTATTATATTGACAATGCAAGAGGTGCTTTCCTTCTTCTTTATGTGGTAAGTTTTTCATTTGGCCTGTTCAGGCTAAAGGTAAGCCAGTTTCTTGTTCTCACAGCACTTATAATTGCAAGTTATTCAACAGTCATAATACTTTTAAAAACCTATAATCCCCTTAAGGTTGATATTAAACTCGAATTAATAAATCTTCTTGTACTTTCAGTTGTTTTTACCTGGTTTTCCTTTCTTGGAGGCTACATAAACAGACTAAGAAAAAAAGTTGAAGAACTTGCAACCAAAGATGAACTGACAAGAATCTGCAACAGAAGAAGACTTTTTGAAGTTCTTGAAAGAGAAGTTGAACTTGCAAGAAGGCAATATGATCCATTTTCAATCCTTATGATTGATTTGGATGATTTCAAAAATATAAATGACACATACGGCCATCTTTCAGGAGATATGGTATTAAAAAAAGTTGCCTGTGTTATGAAAAATGCACTTAGAATCGGAGATTATGTTGGAAGATATGGCGGAGAAGAATTTTTAATTATTTTATCCTATCCAACTATTGATAATGCAGTTTTATGTGCAGACAGAATAAGGCAAAAAATCGAGAACCTTGAAATTTTGTTTAAAAATCATCAAATAAAAGTTACTGTTTCAATTGGTTCAACAATATACTGCCCTGATGAATCCCTTGACCAGACTTTGGCCAGGGCTGACAAAGCTCTTTATATGTCAAAAACAAGTGGAAAAAATAAAGTGACAGGCCTTGATTGCCATAAAAATAAAGTTAAAATTCCAGATAATTGCACCCAAAAATAAAGATAAAATTTAATATTAAATTAGTTAATGATTGGCCGAAAACGAGAATTTTGTTTCATTCAAGAAAGATGAAAAGTTTAACTTTTAGGATACATAGAGTATTTTGGTGATTTAATTTAAATTTAATGCCGGAATGGACAAAAATGAGAGTTTTACTTCAGTTATAAATTATATGCCTGAATCGAGTGTTCCATATTTTTAAATTAAAAAAATTTAATGACTTAAGCCTATTACATTTAAAAATATGAAACCCTGTTCACTTCCCAATTTTGCTGCATCTTATGCATTAAATTGTATTATTCATAGCAAAAGTATGCCTGATACAATTTGTCATACACACGCAGCAAAATTGAAAATCGCTCAATTGAGGATATAGTATCTTCCAAAATCACCTTAAAAATATAATAATGCCTATAATAAAAATCAGAATTAAAAAATATTGCACCCTGAATTTTTTGATGTTATGTATACGAATATTTTGTATACGAAATATTAAATTTTAATTTTATGGAGGAGATTAAAAAATGGTTCTGCTAAACCCGAAAAAATACAAAGACAGAAAATACCCTGATGAAAGATCAAAGGAAATCATGCTGAAAACCATTGAATGGTTTGAAAACAAAGGTCTTGGAAAAATCAAGGAAGATTTTCAGAACAGAACATTTACATCTGACTTTGCAGATTTTGTAAAAAAAGAAAAAATATTTGAATCCCTTTTCCTTCCAAAAGGTTATGGCGATGATCCAAATCAGTACTACAGCACATACAAAATGTTTGAATTTTCTGAAATTCTTGGTTTTTACGGTTCAGCATACTGGTATATGTTTCATGTATCAACACTTGGACTTGACCCTGTTTTTCTTGGAGACAATGAAGAAGCCAAACAAAAAGCTGTTGCAACATTAAAGGAAAATCCCCTTTGTGCATTTGGACTTTCTGAAAAAGAACATGGTGCAGATATTTACTCAAGTGAAATGAAGCTTTATCCCCAGCCAGACGGAACCTATCTTGCAAACGGTTCAAAATACTATATTGGAAACGGAAACGAAGCATCAACTGTAACAGTTTTTGCTAAATTTGCAGATACAGATGAATATGTTTTCTTTGTTGTGGACTCACACCATGAAAAATATGAATGCATAAAAAATGTAATTGCCTGTGACCAGATGTATGTTGCTGAATTTGCTCTTCATGATTACCCAATAACCGAAGCAGAGATTCTTTCAAGAGGACAAAAAGCATGGGACGACATGCTGAACACCATAAACATATGTAAATTTAATATTGGTTCAGCTGCAATAGGCCTTTGCGAGCACAGCCTTTATGAATCTTTAAATCATGCAGCACACAGAAATATTTTTGGAAAAAATGTTACTGAATTTGCTCATATCAGACAGCTTTTCTTTGACTCATACATAAGAACTGTTGCAATGAAACTTTTCGGACTCAGGGCAACAGACTACCTGAGAGCTGCAAATCCTGAAGACAGAAGATATCTTCTTTTCAACCCTCTTATGAAAATGAAGGTTGCAACCCAGGGTGAAAGAGTTATGGAAGACCTTTGGGATATTATTGCTGCAAAAGGTTTTGAAAAAGACATGTTCTTTGAACAGGCAGCAATGGAAATAAAGGGAATGCCAAAGCTTGAAGGAACAAAGCACGTAAACATGGCACTTATTGCCAAACTTATTCCAAACTACATGTTTAATCCAAAGGAATATCCTGAAATTCCAAAAATGAACGGCAAAGAAAATGATGATTTTCTTTTCAGCCAGGGGCCAACCAAAGGTTACGGCAAAATTCAGTTCCATGATTATATGCCGATATTTAACAAAGTCTCCCATCTAAGCAATGTAAAAATCTTTATTGATCAGGTAAAAGCTTTCCAGGAAGTTCTAATGGTTTCAGGTGCAGGAATCATGAAGCAGATGATGAACTTTGATTTTCTTTTTGCTCTTGGAGAAATTTTCTCTGTTATTCCATATGCACAGCTTATTGTTGAATCAGCAAAAATTGAAGGCATTAAAGATGAGGTATTAAATTCAATTTTTGATGTTTTTGTAAGGGATATGTCAAGCTATGCAACAATCTTTCTTATGAAGCCTTCAACATCAGAAGAGCAGATAAGAGCTGCACAGAAAATAATAAGAAAACCTGACACTTCTGAAAGTGATTTTGATAAGGTTATAAATGACCACATCTATACATTAATAGATGCATATACAATGAATCCTTAATCAAAAGCCTTTAAAAACAAAAGATTATGGTTAATAATGCAGCCTGTACAATTTATTAAAGTCCAGGCTGCATAATTTTTAATATAAAATTATTCAAAATAAATTCCTGCATATCCCACAAAACTGTCAGATTTTCTCTTTTCACAGCTGTTTGAATAATCGGCACAAACACCTTTTTTTGCACCAAGACTTAAAGCACATCCAACAGCTCCGGCAGCTGCTCCGCTGCAGCATGCATTCATGTTAACCCTTGAATCTGAAATTATTCCTGAATAATCCATATTTTCAATCAGGCTTATCATTTTTTTGTCATTAAAATTTTTTACTTTTTCATAGGCTTCAGACGACTTTCCATAGGGCATAAATCCATAGGAAGGACCATAATGGGTTAAATCAGTGCTTCCTATTACAACTGGTTTTTTACCAAGTTCAAGGGCTTTTTTACCAACTTTTCTGCCAAACTCAAAACTTGACTCATCAGGAGGCAGTCCGCAGCAGAAAACTTCAACCTCACCCATAAAATGCCTTATAAAAGGAAGCTGTACTTCTATTGTGTTGTCAGGGATAAAATCATCTGGAGTTTCAGGAATAAAATCTGTATCTTTTTCAATTTCCTTTACAAGGTCAGTACAGACAAAAAGATCACCAACAGGAGTTTCATATGCTCCATTTGTCATAATTCTGATTTTTTCACCTTCAGCCATGTGCATTCCAAAAACAATAACAAGATCAGGGTTCATATGAGAAAGAGCCTCAATTATTATTTTTGCTGTTTCACCTGAAAAATACCACCCTGCATGTGGAACAATTCCACCAAAAATTTTTTTATCTATTTTAATATGCTTTGTGCCGGAGGAAATAAACATTTCGCATTCCTCTTTTGTGTCAGGATACCAGGTTCCCCTTAAAAGGCCTTTACGTTTTTGCATTTATCCCCCTTTTTTAAAATTTTTCTTTTCAACAGCCTTTTCATATGATTAAAAACAAAAGTTTATGTGAAATATTTTTCACCTGAAACAAACTTTTTAAGGCTGAGTCTTTTTTTTTATTAAATAATGGTTAAGGTAATATTTATTAAGCTATAATATTTATTTATTATAATGCTGAACGAAAAAATATAAATAGCTGCTGACCGAAAATAAAATATCCCGTAACAAGGAGCATAAAATGTGGGAATACACAGATAAGGTAAGAGAACATTTCATAAATCCAAGAAATGTAGGTGAGGTTGAAAATCCAAGCGGCACAGGAGATGTAGGTTCAATTACCTGCGGTGATGCTTTAAAGCTTACACTTAAAATAGATGAAAACAATATTATTACTGATGCCAAGTTTAAAACTTATGGCTGTGCCAGTGCCATAGCATCTTCTTCTGCACTTACTGAAATGATAATAGGCAAATCACTTGAAGAAGCAGAAAAACTTACAAATGATGATATTGTTGCCTATCTTGGAGGACTTCCAAAAGAGAAAATCCATTGTTCTGTAATGGGACAGGAGGCACTTCAAAAAGCAATAGCAGATTTTAAAGGTATTGAAATTGTTCAAAAAGAAGGGAATATTATCTGCCACTGCTTTGATATTACAGAAGATGAAATCCGTCATGCAGTTTCAGAACACGGACTTTCCTCCATTGATGATGTAACAGGTTTTCTTAAGGCCGGAGGCGGCTGCGGACAATGTCACGAAAATATTCAGGAAATTATAGATGATATTAGAGGTGATCTTAATAAAAAGAAAAAAAGTGCCTCAAAACTCACAAATCTCCAGAAAATCAAAAAAATCGAGCAAACCCTTGAAGAAGACATAAAGCCTGCACTGAAAAAAGACGGAGGCAATATTGAACTTGTTGATGTTGATGACAACAGAGTTATTGTAAGACTTCAGGGAGCATGTGCAACATGCATAAAATCAAAGGAAACACTTAAAAATCATGTTGAGGCAAAACTAAGACAAAAAGTTGCCCATGATCTTGTTGTAGAGGAGTCCCTCCTATGATTGACAATCCAATATATCTTGACAACAACGCAACTACAAGAACAGCCCCAGAAGTAATTGAAGCAATGCTTCCATATCTTGGAACATTTTATGGAAACCCTTCAAGCATGCACTCCTTTGGCGGACAGGTCGCAGATAAAATCAAGGCGGCAAGACAGTCTATAGCAAAACTTTTCAATGCCTCACCTGATGAATTTATATTTACAAGCTGCGGAACTGAAAGTGACAGTGCTGCAATACTTTCGGCAATAAAGGCTTTTCCCGAAAAAAAACATTTAATTACTTCATCTGTTGAACATCCAGCAGTAAAAAATCTTTATGAAAACCTTAAAAAACAGGGTTATAAAATTTCCCTTATCCCTGTTGACTCAAAAGGAAGGCTTGACCTTGATTTTTACCGTGAAAATTTAACAGAAGATACTGCAATTGTAAGTCTTATGTGGGCAAACAATGAAACCGGTACAATTTTCCCAATCAAGGAGCTTGCACAGCTTGCAAAGGAAAAAGGAGTTCTTTTTCACACAGATGCTGTTCAGGCAGCAGGAAAAATAATTACAGACTTAAATGATGCAAAAGTTGACATGCTTTCCCTTTCAGGCCATAAACTGCACGCACCAAAAGGAATAGGTGCATTATACATAAGAAAGGGAACTCCTTTTTATCCTTTTCTTGTAGGCGGACACCAGGAAGGCGGAAAAAGAGCCGGAACTGAAAGTACAGCCTCCATAATTGCACTTGGCAGGGCATGTGAACTTGCAATGGAAAATATGGAAAAGGAACAAAACGAAGTTAAAAGATTAAGGGACAAGCTTGAAAAAGCCCTTCTTGAAAAGATTCCCCATTCATTTGTAAACGGAGACATAGAAAACAGACTTCCAAATACATCAAGCATAAGTTTTGAATACATTGAAGGAGAAGCAATTCTTCTTATGATGGATCAGTTTAAAATATGTGCATCTTCCGGTTCTGCATGTACTTCCGGTTCTCTTGAACCTTCACATGTTTTAAGATCAATGGGAGTTCCCTATGAAGCAGCCCATGGAACAGTGAGATTCAGTCTTTCAATTTACACTACAGAAGATGAAATTGATTTTGTTATTGAAAAAATGCCTTCAATAATTCAGAGATTAAGGGAAATGTCTCCATTCTGGAAGGGATAAAATCATATAAAAAAATCTTTGCTTATATGTAATTTGCAAAGATTTGAATTATCAAGGGGAGAATAAATCTCCCCTTTTTTTATTTTAGAAGTGTTTTTTTATGAATCTGTTTCCTACGATGAATTCTCTTAAAAGTTTCATTTTGACCTCCTGAATATATATTTAATTTTATTAGTTTCAGTGAACTTTGTTTGAGTATAAATTAGTACCGTTTTTTAAAGTGTCAACCAGAAACCAAAAAAAAATCAAAAATAATTTTTATTTACTATTCAGCAAAAACAAATTTTATCAAAAAACAGAAAGTCTTTTTAATTTAAAACAAACACTCAAGTTTTTATTCATTTACGGCTTTATCAATATTCCCCTCTTTTTTAAACACAGCAAAATAAGTAACAGGAATAATAATAAGTGTAAAAAGAGTTGAGGCGGTAATTCCAAATATAAGTGCCCATGCAAGTCCTGAAAAAACAGGATCAAATGTTATGGGCCAGGCACCAATTGCAGTTGTAAGTGCTGTAAGAACAATCGGACGAAATCTTATTGCACCGCTTTCAAGAACAGCCTCTTTAAAGTCTGTACCCTGTTTTACAGCTTCCTGGATAAAATCTATAAGCACAAGGGAATTTCTTATAACAATTCCTCCAAGGGCAATCATTCCAATCATGCTTGTTGCTGTAAAAAATACAGGGTTATAATATCCTCCTATTGTTTCTCCGGTAATTACATTAAGAAGAAAAAATCCAGGCATAATACCAAGTATTGTAAGGGGAATTGCCATCATAATTATTAAAGGCATGAAAAACGAATTGGACTGAATTACAAGTATGAGATAAATGGCAACAAGTGCTGCTGCAAAAGCAATCCCCATATCCCTGAAAACACGAAGAGTTATTTTCCACTCACCTTCTCCTGCCCACTGAACTCTTATTCCCTGATCCTTGAAATGGTCATCCTTTCCCATCATATCAATAACTGCCTCACCAGGAGCTCTTCCAGCCATTTCAGCAGTAACATACACAACTCTTTTCAGATTTTTGTGATAAATCGGCTGATCTGTATCAACTTCTTTAAGATTTACCATTTCTGCAATGGAAACCATTTTTCCTGAAGCAGTTTTTACAGGTATTTCAAGAAGCTCAAAAACATTTGATCTTTTCTCTATTGGAAAAATCACATTTACCGGATATGGCTGCCTTTCATTTTCAATATGAAGAAAAGCCGGTTTTGCTCCGCTTAATGCTGTCTGAAGAACTGAAAGAATCTGTGATGTACTCACTCCGTGAAGGGAAGCCTTTTCCTTGTCAATGACAAACTCAATTCGTTTTCTTGGGGTTTCTGTCATATCATCAACTTCAACAACCCCTTTTTCAGGGTTCATGATTTTTTCCTGAATTTCTTTTCCTGCATTTATAAGTTCAAAATAGCGTTTTGACTGTTCCCCGTAAATTTCAGCAACAACAGTGGCAATAACAGGAGGTCCTGGAGGTACTTCAACAAGTTTTAAATCTGCATTATATTTTTCACCGATTTTTTTAAGATCATCCCTTATTCTTAAAATTATTCCATGGCTCTGCATTTCCCGTTTTTCTTTGGAAAAAAGATTAACCCTTATGTCTGCAAGATTTTCACCTTTTCTAAGATAATAATGACGCACCATTCCATTAAAATCCATTGGAGAAGACTCTCCAGAATAGGAAACATAATTTTTAACTTCAGGTATTTTTGAAAGATAATCCTCAACAACCCTTACAACCCTGTCTGTATATTCAAGGGTTGTTCCCTCAGGCATATCAATAATAACCTGAAATTCGTTTTTATTGTCAAAGGGAAGAAGCTTTAATGGAACAAGACGAAAAAGAGCAAGGCCTGAAGAGATTAAAAAAAGTGCTGCAACACCAAATAAAAGCAAATACCTTAATTTTCTACTGCTCAAAAAAGGATTCATGGTGGTTCTGTAAAGTTTGTCAATAATTGGATTTACACCTGATGATTCAAGTTCTGAAGATTTTACATTTTTTAAAAGATGATAGGACATGAAAGGAACAATTGTTATGGCACAAAGTGTTGAAAAAGTAACTGTAAGGGGAACATTAATTGCCATTGGAGCCATATATGGGCCCATCATTCCGGTAATAAAAAACAATGGAATAAAACATACAATAATTGCAAGGGTTGACATTACAACCGGAGTCAAAACCTCTGACACTCCAAAAAGAGTGCTTTTTTGGGGATCTTTTGGATTGATTCTCAAGTTTCTCTGTATATTGTCAACATTTGTTATGGGATCATCAACAACAAGTCCAAGGGATAAAATAAGGGCAAAAAGAGTTACCCTGTTTATTGTGTATCCAAAAAGATAGTTAAAAAAAAGTGCAAGTGAAAAACTCACAGGAACAGCTACTGCAACAATCAAGGCCTCTCTTTTTCCTATGGTGAATGCCAAAAGAATTACAACGCATACAATTGCAAAACCAAGGGAACTTAAAAGTGAATTTACTTTTTCACTTGCTGTTTCACCGTAATTTCTTGTTATTTCAATGTTAATACCTTGGGGCATTATTTCTTTTTTAAGTTTTTCGACTTCATCTATAACAGCAGCCGCAACCTTTACGGCATTGGTTCCTTTTTTCTTTGCAAGGGCAAGGGTCACTGCTGTTGCAGATTCAGGGTAGTTTTCATTTTCTTTAATCTGTCTGAAATATTTTGAAAACCCTATTCTGGAATAGGTTTTTGCCTCTCTGGCACAGCAGCTTATGTCTGCAACATCCCTTAGATAAACAGGCCTGCCCTGCCTTACACCTACAACAAGTGATTTTACGTCATTTGCATCATTTAAAAAGGAGTTGCTTTCAACTTTAAAAACCCTGTTATTTTCTGAAAAAGTTCCTGCTGTTACAGATGAATCAGCAGCTTTAAGAGAATTTACAATTTCACCAAGTGAAACATTCAGGCTTTTCATTTTTTCAGGATTTACCTCGACCTTAAGTTCTTCAGGACGTCCTCCTGTAATTGAAGTCTTTGATATATTTTCAAGTTCAGCAAGTCTTGCAAGAACTTCCTCTCCTATTCGTTCCATTGCATGGTCGTCATAAATCTCAGAATAAAGGGTTATATTGACTATTGGAACATCATCAATGCTAACAGGTTTTACCACCCAGTTTTCAACTATCTGGGGAACTATGTCCTTATTCATCATTATTTTATTATGAAGCCTTACAAGGGCCCTTGTTTCATCTTCTCCAACATAAAACCTTACAGTAACAAGGGCCATATCTTTTTTTGAAACCGAATACACATACTCAACACCGTCTGTCTGCCACAAGAGTCTTTCCAGAGGGGCAGAAACGAGTTTCTCAATTTCTCCTGCACTGGCACCAGGAGCACTTACAATTATATCTGCCATTGGAACAATTATCTGTGGTTCTTCTTCCTTTGGAGTTAAAATAACAGCACTGATTCCAAGAATAAAGGCTGTAATAAGAAAAATAATTGAAAGTCTTGCAGATAAAAAAGCCTTGACTGTTTTCATAAGAGGGCCCGAAGAAATGACCTGAAAATTATTATTCATTTAAATTATCTCCGTGATTATTAAACTTGAAATCCCATTATTGGGACAAATTCAGTTTGCACTTAATAGAACTGCTGTTTTAATGATTACCCGAAAACTGAATTTTTTTGTCCATTTACGATATATGACAAATTTAACCCTCAGGCTGCATAAAGTATTTAAGGTTAAATTTGTCATATACCAGGGCGAAATGAGCTAAAAAGTCAGTTCCATTTCAGCAACTAGTATACAGCAACCTTATCATTTTCATTTAACCCCCCAAGAATTTCTATTCCTTCTTCAGTATCAGCTCCAGTCTTGACATAAATCCTGATAAACCTGTTATTTTCATAAACATTAACCATTTTAAGCTGCCCTACCTCGATAACTGCTTTTTTGGGTATAACAACAGCCCTTCTTTTGTTTATTGGAATAAGAAGTTTTGCATACATTCCAGGATAAAGGTCTTTTAGATCTTCAATTGAAGCCTTTATTAGAAAGGTTCTTGTTTCAGGATCAGCATATGGAACAATTTCTTCTATTATTCCAAAAGTTTTTTTACCTGCAGATTCCACAAAAATTTCTACACTCTGCCCTTTTTTTAATGTTGAAACAAGGCCTTCCCGTACATAAACTTCTGCTGTAAGAGCTCCTGAAGTCTGAAGTATGAAAAGCGGTTTTCCAGGAAGAGCAAGATCACCTTCATCAACCATTTTCTTTAAAATTTCACCTGTTTCAGGAGCAGTTATTTTTGTATAGTCAAAAGCAACCTCTGCTTCCCTTACCTGTTCCTTTGCAGCATTAATAAATGAATCTGAAGAATCAAGAGCTTCTTTTGACCTGGCAAGTCCTGCCTTTGCCTGAAGATAAGAAGACTTTGCCTGTTCAAAATCTCTTTTTGTTGCAGCCTTAGAATCATAATATTTTTTTATTCTTTCATAATCTGACTTTGCATGTTCAAATACAGCATTTGCTGAAGCAACCTCCTGCTTTGCCTGGCTCTGTGAAGAATAGGCAGATTTAAGATTGGCCTTTGCCTGGCTCAGCTTTGCCTTTAAACTTCTGTCATCTAAAAGAGCTAAAACATCACCTTTGTTTACCCTGTCGCCTGACCCGGCTTTTACTTTTACAACCTGAGCCTGAATCTGAGAGTCTATTCTAGCCTCTGTTTTAGGTCTTATTGTTCCAACTGCCTCATAATTTTCATAGAGCTCAACAACCTTTGCACTGACAGTCTGTGCCTCATAAGATATAGTTTCTGCATGGTCTTTAATTTCTTCATTGCCTGAAATTTTATCCTGACTGCACCCTGCAAAAAAAACTGCAATTATAAGCAAAAAAATAATTTTTTTCATTTTAACTCCGTTTTTTAAATAGTTTCCCAGCAAAAACTTTTTTATTAAATCAGATTAAAACTTATTCAAAGCTGCAACCAAAAACACTTTTTTTTAAAACTGCTATTTTAATTCTTTTGCAAAAAAATACAAAAAACCTGAAGCTTCAGCCATGGCTGCCCTTGCTTTTTTTATTCTATAATAGGCAAGTCTTTCTGCTGTTTCTGCACTGTTTTTTGCAAGTTCGGCATTCAAATATCTTGTAATATCAGCAGATCCTCCTTCAAACTGATTTTTTACAAGTTTAAAAGAGGCTTCAGCATCATTTTTTCTAAGCTTTGCGGTTTCAAACTGTTCCTTTGCAAGTTCAAAATCAAACAAGGCTTTTCTTATCTGCATTTTTACATTTAAAACTGCCTTTCTTTCCTCTTCTAAAGCTTTTTTTAGCATTGCATCAGCCTTTTTTATTTTTGATGATGTGGAAAATCCGTCAAAAATTTTCAATCCCATTACAACTCCAACCCTGTAATTTTCCCTTTCTTTTGAAAATTTAAAATCAGGGTCATCATGATAATAATCCATTTTCAAATCAAGAGTCGGCAAATATCCGCCTTTTTCTATTTTTACTTTTTTCGTTTCAATCAAAACCTGTTTTTTTACTGCCTTTAAATAAGGTCTCAATTCTAAAGCTTTTTCAGATAAAGAAATAAAGGTATGAGGAATTTTATCTATTTGAAAATCATCATCTGAGGTATCAATTTCTGTCATGGGATCAAGCCCAATAATAACAGCAAGCCGTGACCTCATAATTCTGCAATTATTTTTTGCTTCAAGAAACTTTTCTCTTGCCTCATAAAGACCTGCTCTCAAAGACAAAAGGTCTGATTCCAAGGCACTGCCCCCTTTAAATTTAATTTCCTTTATTCTGACCTGCTCTTCTATGGCATTAACCGAATCAATTGCGATATTTACCATATCTTTAGCATTTAGAATGTCGTACCATACTGATATTACAGAATATATCAGAGAATTTTTGACTTCATCCTCCATAAATTTTCCTGCCAGAACGCCCTGCTCAGCCATTTTTTTAAAATTTAGAGTCCTGTTCCCGTTAAAAAGCCTCATTTTTGCCGAAATTCCGGCCTCATAATTTTCAAAACTTCCAGGATCATTAAAATCTGTAGCAGGTGGAAGTTTTCTCTGGTCTATGGATTTGAAAAGGTAAGATGAGGGTGCGTCTCCATTGAGATATTCTGCATAGGCTGATATTTCAGGCATAAAATTTGATAAAGCATTATCATAATCTGCCTTAAATGCTTTTGTATCATAAAATGCTTTTTTTACTTCAGGGTTCATTTCAAGTGCTTTTTCAACGGCTTTACTCAGTGAAAATTTTTTGACTGTCATATCTTTTGACGAACATGATAAATCCTTTGCAAAGCCCGAAGAAAATCCTGCTAAAACCAAAACAACTGAAATCCATAAATAATTTCTCATTTTTTCTCCGTTTTTTTAAATTCAAACAATTAAACATTTATTAACCAAAGCAATAAGTTCTGTTGTCCAAGTAAAATTTCAATATCATTTAAAAATTTTCAAAACAGACGTTTTAGTTCAAATGCTGAATCAATAATTATAAACTATAGTCAATCTCATAAAATCCGTGAATCAGGCAATATGAC
This sequence comes from Desulforegulaceae bacterium, assembly GCA_034007295.1. Classification (GTDB taxonomy): domain Bacteria; phylum Desulfobacterota; class Desulfobacteria; order Desulfobacterales; family JACKCP01; genus JACKCP01. The sequence continues at coordinate 61,644 of JAVERC010000006.1, forward strand.
CCAAGTTTTATTTTTCCGGTTTCTTTTGAAAATTCAAAAACAGGATTTTCTCCGGGTCCAAAAAAATGATAAATTTCATAATTATCCAGCCTGATCTGCAAAAAGCCAATATAATGAGCTTTCACCATTGGATGAAAATGCTTTCCAATACTTATTTCATAACAGGACTCATTTTCTTTAATAAAGGGAATATGATTGTCTGAGGCAGGTTCTGCTGTTTTAGGTTTCAAGTGTATCATTTCTTCACCGCAGCATTTGAGGCTTCCTTTTCCTGGGTTTAATACAGATACAAGATTACCGCATATATCACATTGAAAAATGTCATTTTTACTGTTCATAAATATTTGTCCTGTAAAGGGAAAAAACTTTTAACATCCCCATAAAAAATGATAAGTATTAATCTAACTGCATTTTTTATAATTACAGAAAATTTGATATATTGTCCAACCGACTTTTTTTCTAATTTCAGGAGAACAATTTATGCTAAAAAAAATATCTTTAAAAAACAAACTGCTTTTTGTTGCAATAGCAGGCCCTCTTCTTGTTTCTGTTATAATGGGAATCATTGAAATAAAAACAATCAAGGATGATAACTTAAAAATTATAGAGGCTAGAAGCAAGGCTGTTGTAATGATGGCAGAGTCTGCAAGGGATGAAATGGCCCACAAAATCAATATTGGAATTATAAAAAATTTTGAAGATATCAGCAAAGACGTTATAATTGAAGCCGTTCCTGTAATTACTGCAATAAAAATGGCTGAAGAAAATGCTAAAAATTCTGATTATGAATTCAGAGTTCCAAAATTCAGCCCAAGAAACAAAAAAAACACCCCCAACGAATTTGAAGCTAAAATTCTTAATGAGATTAAGGAAAAAAATCTTTACGAAAAATTTGTTCAAAAAGATGAAAACCTTCATTATTTTCGTCCAATCAAACTTACCAGGGACTGCCTTTACTGTCATGGAGACCCAAAAGGAGAAAAAGATGCTGTTGGAGGAATAAAGGAAGGATGGAAAACAGGTGAAATTCACGGTGCCTTTGAAATTATTTCATCTCTTGAGCCCATGAAAAAAGCCATTAAAAAATCAATATTAAACACTTCAATTGTTGCTTTTTTTGTAATAATTATTGCTGCATTCCTTGTATGGTTTTTTATGAAAATCAATATTTTAAATCCAGTTAAAAAAATAAAGAAATTTATTCATGAAATAGCATCCGGAGATTTGACCACAAAAATAGATCATGATTCTAAAGACGAGCTTGGACTTATTTCACAAGAACTTGTAACAATGCAGCATTTCATAAAAACCGGCATAAATTCACTTTCAAGCACATCCCAGATGATGGAAAGTTCAGCAAGACATCTTGAAGAACTTTCATCTGATATGTCCAAATCATCAGAAGATACAACAGTCCAAAGTGAATCCGTTGCTGCTGCATCTGAGGAATTAAGCTCAAACATGGAATCTGTTGCTGCTGCAATTGAACAGACTGCAACAAATGTTTCAATGGTTTCTTCTTCGGCAGAAGAAATAAATCATAGAATTTCTGAAACTGCATCAAATACTGAAAAAGCCAAAAAAATATCCAATGAAGCAGTAAGCCAGGCAAATGAAGCATCTGTTCAGGTAAACAGACTTGGAGATGCTGCACAGGAAATTGGAAAAGCCATTGAACTCATTACTGAAATTTCAGAGCAGACAAATCTTCTAGCCCTTAATGCCACCATAGAATCAGCAAGAGCAGGAGAAGCTGGAAAAGGTTTTGCAGTTGTTGCAGATGAAATTAAAAAACTTGCACAGCAGACATACAATGCAAGTGAAGAAGTTAAGCAAAAAATTGCTGACATAAGATCTACCACAGGTGAAACAGTAAAAAGCATAAAAAATATTTCCAGTGTAATTCAGGAAGTTAATGACATTGTTGTTGGAGTTACAGCAGCAATGGAAGAACAAAAAATGAATATTTCTGAAATAACTGAAAATGTTTTCCAGGCATCAAAAGGCACAAACCATGTAAGCGAAAACACTTCCCAGGCATCCGAGGCAGCTGCTGAAATTGCACAGAGCATAGCAAGGGTAAATTCAAATGCAGCAGACACAAATGAAAAATGTATTAATGTAAATTCCAATGCAAAAAAATTGATGGAAATTTCAGCATCAATAAATAAAATGATAAAATCATACAAAATTTAAAGCCATAATTAAGGGAGGATTAATCCTCCCTTAAAAATATTGTATCAAAAAATGATACAATATTGTCTCATCAAAAAAATAAATTTCAAATCCATATTTCAAAATGTTTAATAATATGTGTTAAAAAGCTTTAAAACTTTAAATAAAAACTTAATTTTGGAATTTTTTTAAAAATTTTAGAAAAAATTTAAACTTTTCAAGCCAACTTTAGCACCTTGGCATTTATTTTGCTTAAGTATTGACATAACAATCTTTGATGATGATTTTTAATGAAACACATTAAAATTAAATACAGGATACTCAAATGGAACCTAAAAAAGTAAATGATTCTAAAGTTGTAATTTGTCATCTCATGCAGCCTGAACATGCAAACCCAGGTGGAATAGTCCATGGAGGGGTAATTATGAAGGAAATTGACAACGCAGCAGGAGCTGTTGCAATAAAACATGCAAGAAATCTTGCAGTTACAGCTTCTCTTGACAGGGTTGATTTCCACAACATGATATTCATAGGCAATCTTGTATCAATAAAAGCATCAATAAACAAAGCCTGGAAATCTTCAATGGAAATAGGAGTAAGGGTTGAAGCTGAAGACCTTTTAAAAGGCGAAGTAAGACATGTGGGATCAGCTTATCTTACTTTTGTTGCAGTAGACGACAAAGGAAAGCCAGTTGAAGTACCGCCTGTTCTTCCAATTACTGAAGATGAAAAAAGAAGAGCAAAGGAAGCTGAATACAGAAAAAAAATCAGGCTTGAAATGAAAAGGTCTGAAAAAATCTGCCAGGATAATCCAGAGCAGTGTACAATTTAAAAAAGCAAAAGGAGGTATTAAAATGGAAAAAAAACATAAAATCCAGACAGCCTGCCCCCAGTGCGGATGTTCAAATGTAAATAATATCAGCGAAAAAGAGTTAAAGGAAAAATACGGTGATGTTCCAAACATTGAACTTGAATGTCACGAATGCCTTACCAAATATCATGCTGACAAAAATACTATGACTGGAGCAGACAAAAAATGAATCAGAAAATAATTTCTGAACTTGGCTCTGATGAACTTAAAAAATTTATTGCTGAAAAAAAGGAAAAGGACTTTGCTCTAGTAGATGTAAGGGAAGAGTTTGAATATAATGAGAGCCATATACCTGGTGCTTCATGGATAAGGCTTCAAGAATTAGAAAAAAACCCTTCCCTTGTTCCAGATGCAAAGGAAGTGGTTTTTTACTGCCGTTCAGGAGCAAGATCAATGGTGGCAGCAAAACTTTTTCTTGAATCAAAAAGTTCAAATTCAGCAGAAAAAATATACAATCTCAAGCCTGGAATGCTTGGATGGGACGGAGCAGAGCTTTTTGAAATACCTGAAATTGATCTTTTCAAAGGAAAAAATACACTTGAAGACCTTGTAATAAGGGGGATGGAACTTGAAAAAGGTGCATTCAAACTTTATTCCTCAATTTCAGAAAAATACAAAAATCTTCCATATATTGATTCAATCAATATGCTCAAAAAAGCTGAAACTGCACACGCAAAAACTCTTTTTAAAAGACTTGGCAGACCAATGGAAGAATTTGACTCATATTTTGACTCCCTTGAGGGAGACATAATGGAATCTGGAATTTCAACAGACGAGGCTCTAAAAAGAATTGAGTCAATTGAAAAAAATATATGCACAGGCCTTCTTGAATTTCTGGTTTTAATGGAAGTTATGGCCTATGATCTTTACAAAGTTATGGCTGAAAAGGAAAAGTCTGCTAAAAAAACTTTTCTTACAATTGCACAGGAAGAAAAGGCTCATATGAGGATAATTGCTTCATCTTTTATTCTATGTGCCTGAGATAAAAAATTTTAATTAGCAAATACACAAACAAAGGAGAAAATTATGTCAAAGTACGAATGTCCATGTGGTTATGTTTATGATCCTGCAGAAGGTGACCTTGACAACAATATTGAGCCTGGAACAGCCTTTGAAGATCTTCCTGACTCATGGGTATGCCCCCTTTGCGGAGCAGAAAAAGAATATTTTGAAAAAGTAGAATAATCTTTATTTTAAAAATTAATTAAAACTTCCAGGGAGAAAATTATAATGGATAAATATACATGCACAGTATGCGGATATACATATGATCCAAAACAAGGAGATGCAGAAGGCGGAATTGAGCCAGGAGTTGCTTTTGAAGATCTTCCAGATGACTGGGTCTGTCCTGTATGCGGAGTAGGCAAAGAAGAATTTGAAAAGGAGTAGTTTTTTAAAATGGATAATACCATAGTCTGCAAAGGCATTTATAATGTCGGCGTAAGAGATTTTGAAATAAGGGATTTTCACGGTTATTCAACATACCAGGGTACAACATACAATGCATTTTTGATTGTTGATGAAAAAATTGTGCTCATGGATACAGTTAAAAAACCGTTTACTGAAAAACTTCTCAATAATATTAAAAAATTTGTTGATCCAAAAAAAATAGATATGGTCATAAGCAACCATACAGAAATGGATCATACAGGAGCTCTTCCCCACATAATGCATTATATTGGAGAAGAAAAACCAATTCTTTGCTCCAAAGCCGGTAAAAAGAATCTTGAAGCTCATTTTGGAAAAGGCAAATTCAATCTTCAGACTGTAAGCTCCGGCGAAGAAATAAGCACAGGAACAAAAACCCTGTCTTTTCTTGAAACAAGAATGCTTCACTGGCCTGACAGCATGTTTACCTATGCCAAAGAAGACAAAATACTTTTTTCAAGTGATGCCTTTGGACAGCATTATTCAGGCCCTGCTGCATTTGACGATCAGATAAGCGAAGAAGAAATGCTTAATCATGCAAAAAAATATTATGCAAACATTCTTCTTCCTTTTTCAGGACTTGTAAAAAAGCTTATTAAAGATGTAGAGGACATGAAACTTGAAATAAACACAATCTGTCCTGACCACGGTGTAATGTTTAGAAAAGACCCTTTAAAAATTATAAATGCCTATAAAGAATGGTGCGAACAAAAACCTTCAAAAAAAGCAGTGGTTATTTATGATTCAATGTGGGAAAGCACAAGAAAAATGGCTGATGAAATAGTTGATGCCATTGCCTCAAAAAACATCCCTGTTGTTTCAATGAATACAAGAAAATGCCATAGAAGCGACATAATCACTGAGGTTTGTGACTGCGGAGCTGTTCTTTTTGGTTCACCAACATTAAACAACAATATTTTTCCTGCACTTTCAGATATTCTAACATATATGAAAGGCCTTAAGCCAAAAAACAAAATTGGAGCTGCATTTGGTTCCTACGGCTGGAGCGGAGAAGCTGTAGGAATTTTAAACTCATACATTGAAGAAATGGGTTACGAGCTTGCTGATCCAGGACTTAAGGTTCAATATGTTCCAGATGAATCAGATTTTGAAAAATGCAGGGAACTTGGCTTGAAAATTGCCGAAAAACTGGAAAATCTCTAAATTCCAGATTTAAAAAATTTACAACTTAAAAAGCCGGTTGATCCGGCTTTTTTTTAAAAGGAGAAAAGATTTTGAAAAAAATAGCTTTTTTTGTATTTAACGGAGATCCCATGTGTTTTGTCCATGTTCTTTTAAACTGTCTTGACATGAAAGAAAAAGGATATGACATAAAACTTGTCATAGAAGGAGCTTCAGCAGGACTTATTCCAAAAATTTCTTCACTTGACAAACCCATTCCTGATTTATGGGAAAAAGTTAAATCCCAAAATATAGTTGATGCTGTATGCAAGGCATGTGCATACAAACTTGGTGCTCTTGATGCTGCAAAGGAACAAAATCTTCCTCTAACAGGTGATATGAGCGGCCACCCTTCAATGGCATCGTATATTGAAGATGGATATGAAATTATTACATTTTAATTTTTTACCTAAATTGAGCGTTTCATGTTTTTAAATTAACAAACTTTCAATGATTTAAGCTCATTATATTTAAAAATATGAAACCCTGCAGGCTTTCCAATTTTACTGCATCTAGGCATTAAATTTCATCACACATAGCAAAAGTATAGCCCGATACAATCGGGCATTATATGCAGCAAACTTAAAATCGCTCAATTTAGGTTTTAATAATTATCATTGTCCATGCACAGATATCTTCTATAAGCACCTGAATTAAGAACATCGCTTTAAAAAATTTTGCAAAAAACTTGCCTCTCTGCTGAACAAAAACGGTTTTTTTTGCCCATTCTTAAGTCAGATTTAAAATTTAATGCTCAAAATACTCAATATATACTAAAGGTTAAACTTTTCATCTTCCTTGGACTGAACAAAAAACCTCATTTTCGGCCAATCACTACCTAAAAAAAAATTATTCATTTTCTTTACAAAAAAAAAATATTTTGCTAAAGACTTAATCCGTAATTTTAAGCCAACGTAGCTCAGCTGGCAGAGCTGCTGATTTGTAATCAGCTGGTCGGGGGTTCAAGTCCCTCCGTTGGCTCCATAAAGTTTGAGCGGGAGTAGCTCAGCTGGCAGAGCGTCAGCCTTCCAAGCTGAATGTCGCGAGTTCGAACCTCGTCTCCCGCTCCAAATTTTTCTTAATTTCTCCATTTTACATATACAAACTTCAAAGTTCCAATTGTATTTTTTATTTTGCCTCTTATCTTTTTTTAATGAGCATTTTAAATTTTATATAATCCATTTTAATAAAATTAGAGTGTACTACTTTGCATACTAAAAAGGAGGCTTAACTTGAGTTATAAAAAGTTAAAAAATTTTATAAAAACCACAATTCAGACAAAAACACCTGAGAATGCACTAAAAGACCTTAAAAAATATAAATTCAAACAGCTGACAGGGCCTGTAAAAGGGCTTTTATTTGATCTAGACCCTTTGATAAGTTTTCGTGCAGCTGAACTTATGGGTCTTATTTCTAAAGAAGCTGCAAAGGAAAATATTGAACCAGTTAGAGATATTATGAGACAGCTAATGTGGAATCTCAATGAAGAATCTGGCGGTATAGGCTGGGGCAGTGTTGAAGCCATGGCTGAAACAGCCTCACAAAACAAAAAAATTTTTGATGAATTTTATAAAATAATAATTTCCTATGCAGATCCGGAAAGTTCGTCTTTTTTGGATCATGAAGATCTTCACCCTGGTGCTGCCTGGGCTGTTGGAAGACTTTTAAAGCAAGAGCCTGAAAAAGGGGATTATGCAAATTATGTAATTAAAATACTTCTTCAACACAAAGATCCAAAGGTAAAAGGGAATGCTTTATGGGCTGCTTCAAATATGAAAAATATTTCTGATCTTAAACCTATTGTAAAAAATCTTCTTCAAAATAATGAAAAATTTATTCTTTATGAAGAAGGTGATATTAATACTATCAGCATTTCTAAGATGGCAGAAAATGTTTTAAAAAAACAAATTTAATATTTTAAACTCAAGGAGTTATACTCATAAAATCTTTCTTCTCCCTTGCAAAGCACTAAAACTGGGAGTATTATTTTTTTAAACAGAATCAAAAAAATTTTATATCTTGTTATCATCCAAACAAAAAAACTTTAATCCAGCTGCCTGTTAATCTAAAAAATTAAAGGGAGGAATCAATGGATTATAAAGCACTTACTCTTAAACTCGGAGAACTAGCCAAAGTTTCTACCGGCGATAATCCATGGGATATAAAAGTTCACAACCCAAAATTCTACGAAAGGCTTATATGCAAAGGTTCCCTTGGACTTGGAGAATCATATGTGGAAGGATGGTGGGATTGTGAACAGCTTGATGAATTTTTCTATAAAATCATTAAAGCAAAAGTCAGAAACAAAATTCAAAGAGATAAAAAATTAATATTTAACCTTTTAACTGCCAAACTTTTTAACCAGCAAACCTTAAAAAAATCAAAAAGAGTTACAAAAAAACATTATGATATTGATGTTAATCTCTTTAAAGCAATGCTTGGGAAGACTATGAGCTATACTTGCGGATACTGGAAAAATGCTGAAACCCTTGAACAGGCACAAAATGATAAATTTGAACTAATCTGCAAAAAACTTGATTTAAGGGAAAATGAAAAAGTTCTTGATATGGGAAGCGGATTTGGAGGACTTTCAAAATACATGGCAGAAAAATACAAATGCCAGGTTACAGGAGTAAATATTTCAAAATCACACCATGAATATGCCTGTAATAATTACGGTGATAAAGTCAAATTTTGTCTTTGTGATTACAGGTATCCTGAAAAATATATTCCCATGGAAAAAAAATTTGACAAAATTGTTTCAGTTGGGATGTTTGAAGCCATAGGCACCAAAAACTTCAAAAAATTTTTTAAAATCATGCAAAGCATACTTAAGGATGAAGGCCTGTTTCTTCTTCACACAATAGGAGCTCAAAAAGATCAAAGAAGAGGAGATCCATGGATTTTAAAATATATTTTCCCTGGAGGTGTTATTCCAAGGGCAAGCGAAATAACAAAACCAAATGAAAAGCTCTTTATTCTTGAAGACTGGCATAATTTCGGCTTTGACTATTACAAAACCCTGAAAGCCTGGTTTAAAAATTTTCATAAATATTGGACTGAAGACATAAATAAAAATATTGACGACAAATTCTACAGAATGTGGAAATATTACCTTCTTATGTGTGCCGGAGGTTTTAAGGCAAGGGATAATTCTTTATGGCAGATTATATTTTCAAAAGGAGGGACTCAGGGAGGATATAAGTCTGTTCGATAAATAATAAACATATAAATTTAATTACCTCAGTTTAAAAAAAAACTGAAGCAACTAAAATTAAACAGCGATTGGCCGAAAACGAGAATTTTGTTTCATTCAAGGAAGATGAGAAATTTAACCTTTAGGATACATTTAGTATTTTGAGGATTAAATTTTGAATCTCACTTAAGAATGAACAAAAAAGGCCGTTTTCGTTCAGCAACTAAATAATATCAAAAATTTCCATCACTTCAATTATAAGCTGATCTTCCTCTGGCTCTATAATAAAATCTGAATCTGCAACTTTTTTCATCATTTCAACTGCTTCAAGTCTGTCTTCATGGTTTTTTATAAGATAAGCAAGGCTTTCAAGTGCTCCTTTAAAATCGTTATCTAAAACCAAAGACTGCTCTTTTATAAGTTCTTTTATGCTTCGGTCTGACATTGAACCAAGTTTTGGATTCTTTTTAGCAACAGAAATAATTGCATTTATTTCTTTTTCACTAAAAACATTGTCTATCCTTGCAACAGCAACCATCATTCTTATTGCAGCTTCTTCAAAACCGCCTTTAAATTTTTTAAATCTGTCTTCAGTCTGAAATGAAGAAAACTGAGATTTATCTTCTTTTGCAGAAGGAGCTGGAGGAAACATAGCACGAACAAAAGGGTTTCCATACATCTGCTTAAAAAGATATTCTTGAAAATTGTCCCTCAGGTCTCTTTGAGAATCAAGATAACTTCCAATAAAATCTGCACACTTTTCCTCTATTACAACAAAGGGATTTTCCCTGGAAGCCTGAATTCTGTTTTTATATGCAGCCTTTCCAAATATTTTGAAAAAATACATAATAGGATTCATATCTGACAGCATATACCTTACAATCCTTTGAGGATGGTGCATCTTTATAAGAGGAGCATTCCATTTATTTACCATACTTCTTACTAAGGGCCGCATAGTTCTAGTATAAATTCTCTCATTCCACCATGAAACAGATAAGGCTGGATAAAAAGCCAGCTCATCCTGATCCGAGTCATCAAGATCAGTTATGTCTTCAAAGGTTCTTTCTTCAAACCTTATATCATATTCCTTTTCACTGTATCTTGGATCGCCCTTTTCAATTACCATTTCATAAAGCCCTGGAGATAGATAACCTACTTTATCAACACTTTCTATTATTCCCTTGTGTTCCTTTACTGCAACTCTGTCAGAAACAAAAATACCCATATGCCTTATATTGTCGTGAAGAAGATAAACAATTATCTGTTCCTGTTTTTTTATTTCATCAACAGAGCCCCAAACCCTTGTTATCCAGTTAAGAGCCTGCTGGGGAGGACTTATATTATCAGCTCCAGAAGAAAAAAGAACAATTGGATCTCTTAAATCCTTTAAATCTATTTTTTTCCCGTCTTTAAAGCCTATTTCGCCCTTTTCAAGGCTGTTTTCAATAAAAAGTTTATTTACTATGAAATTTATTTCTTCCTCAGTCATCATATAATAGCTGTTCCACCATCTTTCAAACTTAAGATAATTGCCATGCTCTTTATCAACATTTGCAAACAATTTATATGGCTGGCGAAAAAAGGTATTTGCAGGGTCAACAGCTTCATAGCCACTGACAAGATGGGCTCCGTCAAAATATCCATTGCCAAGATCGCTTAAAAAAGAAACTGTCCAGCTTCCACCCATTATCCCTGTTCTGTATCTCATTACGTGCTTTCCTTCCACACCAGACCAATAGGAAATGGGAGAACCGTTTAAAACCAAGGGCCCAGCAAGATCAGGTTCTTCAGCTCCAAGCATTGCTAGTGCCCAGCCAGCCTGAGAATTACCTATAATTGAAGGCTTTGGAGCATCAGGATGAAGTCTTTTAACTTCTTCAATAAATTTAATTTCTGCATTTTTTACGTCTTCAAGTGTCTGCCCTTTTTCAGGCTGAGGGAAAAAAATAATATAATAAACAGGATGCCCTGCCTGAAGTGCCATACCTATTTCGGAATTTTTTTTAGACCCTGCTATACCAGGAGCACTTCCAGATCTTGGATCTACAATTATTATAGGTCTTTTATCTGTTTCATCGGATGCAGCAAGAGGAGTAACTTCAAGATTTCTTCTTTCCGCAATCCTTCTTTTATCTTCTTCAATTTTATCTTGAGCAGCCTTTCTTCTTTTTTCATCCCCTCTTCTTTCTACAATTTTAGTGAGTGCATAATTAACCGGCTTGTCAAATTTTCTACCGTCCATAATTATTTCGTATTTAAAGGAAATAACAGGAGGCTGATTATTTTCAAGATCTCTAAAAAAAAGTGCACTTTGTCTTCTCAAAAGGCTGCCTATTATAGCAGTCCTCTGGAGCCTGTCTATGGCATATTCAAATGCCGGATGGATTAAACTTAATGCTGACAGCTGAGCCTTAGGTGAAAAATCTGCAAATGAAATTTCATTATTCATATTCTTTCTCCGCTCCATTTTAACCTGGTTTTTAATACATCAAAATAAGACTGATCAGGAAGAGTTGCAAGATAAACAGGACTTGATTTCTTTATAACTACACAGTCTCCGTGGAACAGCTCAGCTTCTTTTTGTCCATCTACACTGAGCTTAAGAGGCGAAGCTGACTTTAATCCAAGCTTTGCACAAATTATACTTTTATCATGTATTATAAGTGGCCTGTTAGTTAAAGTAAACGGACAAATTGGAACTAAAAGCATTGCCTCAATCACAGGATGAACAACAGGCCCGCCCGAGGCAAGGGAATATGCTGTAGAACCAGTTGGAGTAGCAATTATAAGACCATCGCCTGAATATGTTGTAACAGGGTGAAAATCAATTTCCATGTCAATTCTTGAAAGGCCAGAAGGCCCTGCTTTCCCTATAACTGCTTCATTTAAGGCAAGCTGAGAAAAAACAGCGGCTTTTTCTCTTATAAGCTCAACTTTAAATCTCATCCTTTTTTCAACAGAAAAATTTTTGCTTATAACTTTTTCAGCTGCTTCATAAAGCCTTGATCCTTCAGTTTCAGCAAGAAATCCAACCTCACCGAACTTTATTCCCATTAGCGGAATTTTTTTTTCTCCGACCCATCTTGCAGCTGAAAGAAAGGTTCCGTCCCCGCCAAGAACAAAAATAATATCAAGATTTTCTGGAGCTCGAATAGGATTTGGCGGGGTCAGATGATCTTTCTTTTCTCTAAAAATTACTTCAACACCTCTTTTTAAGAGCCAGTTGCCAAAATCTTTGGAAATATTTTTTACATCCAAATCGCTGTCCTTTACTACAATCCCAACTCTCATTTTTCCCACCTGATTTTATACTTTTTTTGATATTAATCGAGGGTTGCACATTATTTAAAGGATTGAAACAAAAAAAAGGGCCGTTAAACGACCCTTTTTTAAAAACATTGCTATTAAGCAATATGAAAAAACAAAATTTTATTCATTACCTTTTTTCAAAGCAATTTTGATGCATATTGCAGCTCCGCCCCAGGTAACTCCAAGACCAAAAACCATCATTAAGATAGCTGTAAAATCCATTTTTCCCCCTTATATCAGTCTTCTTTAGTAATTGAATGAATTATTACCCCTAATACAAAAACTCCTATTACAACAGCCCATCCATACATTAAAAGAGCTTGAAAAGGATATCCTTCATATGGTTTTGCAAGATCACTCATAAGGTTCCTTACCCCCATATATCCAAGTACAATAGGTGTTACAGCCATAAGACAAAAATTCCACCATTTTCCAACTGCAAAATCTGAAATGGCATTTACATGTTCTCTTACAGCTTCAAGCCTAAAAAGCCATCCAATGAAAAGGACTTCTACTATTCCGGCAAAAATTATACCAAAATTATTAATGAAATGATCTGTAATATCAAGAACATAAAGACCGCCCTCAGTCATAAAAACAATACTTACAAGAAAACCTATAAAAGTATATCCTGTAACAGCTGTTTTTCTTGTTACTGAAAATTTATCCATTATTGCTGCACAACATGCTTCAGAAATTGAAATCATTGAAGAGAGGCCTGCAAAAACTATGCATAAGAAAAAAAGCGGCCCAAAAAACCATGGAGCAGGAAGAAAATTTATTGCCTTTGGAATTGTAACAAATGCAAGACCAACACCTGCACCTGCAACATCTTGAATGCCAAGACCTGACTGTGCAGCCATATGTCCAAGAACACCAAAAACCATAATACCTGCAAGCATGCTGAATCCGCAGTTGATAAAGGCTGTCATCATGCCATTGTTATTAATGTCTGAGTCTTCTGGAAGATAACTTGAATATGTAATCATGATTGCAAAACAGATACTAAGAGTAAAGAAAATCTGACCGTAAGCATCAACCCATACTTTAGGTTCAAAAATTTTGCTGAAATCTGGCTTAAAAAGATAGTTAAGCCCGTTCAAAGCTCCGTCAAGAGTAACAGCTCTAAACATCAAAAGCAGAATAAGTATAAAAAGAACCGGCATGAAAATTTTGTTTGCAACTTCAATTCCTTTTTTAACTCCGCTGAAAAGTACAAACCATGTAACAGCCCATACAAGTGCTGTTGCGATAAAAACAGGCCATACTATTCCCCCAAGGTTTAAAGCAGAGTCAGAAAGCTTTAAAAAATCTCCAAAGAAAAATGCTTTTGTATTCTCTCCCCAGGACTGGGTAAAAGAAAATTTAAGGTAATTAACACCCCAGCCTATTACGACCACATAATAAACTGAAATTACAAAAGAAATAAGAACCTGCCACCATCCAAGCCACTCCCATTTGGAAGTGATTGATGAAAAAGTCTTTGGTGCTGCACCCTTATATTTATGGCCAAGACCAAATTCCATTATTATGATAGGAATACCTGCTGTAATAAGTGCAAAAAAATAAGGTATAAGAAATGCACCTCCGCCATTGTCATAAACCATATAAGGAAATCTCCAGATATTGCCGAGTCCTATGGCCGACCCGACTGCTGCTAGAACAAACCCTGTTCTAGTGCCCCAATTCTCTCTTGAAGCCATAATAATTTCTCCTCCCCGATACTTAAAAATTAATTATGAGTAAGTATATATAAATATATCGATACACCGTTAGCAAAAGAGCTGAAACATTTCAACATTATAATTTTCTCTCCAAATCCAAAAAAAACTTAATCTGGAGGAAAATTTTCTATTTTAACCTGTGATATTTTTAAATATATTTAAAAATATCACAGGTCATTAATTTATTTCACCATTTTTTTCAAAATCAAAACGAATGAACCTGTAAATTAAATCTTTAAAAGGAATAATTTTTTCCTGCATTATTTCTTCATATTTTTCAGGTGTAGGAATTTCTCCAAGTAATGCAATAACAGCACCTAATTCTGCTGAGCCAAGAAAGACCTTTGTATTATCACCCATTCTGTTTGGAAAATTTCTTGTTGATGTTGAAAAAACAACTGAACCAGAGTCAACCCTTGCCTGATTTCCCATGCAAAGAGAACATCCTGGTATTTCAATTCTTGCACCGGACTTACCAAGCACGCTGTAAAGCCCTTCTTTTCTTAAAATATCCCTGTCCATGCCGGTTGGCGGGCAGACCCATAATTTGGATTTTGTTTTTTTGCCTTCAAGTATTTTTGCCAAAGCTCTGAAGTGCCCTATATGGGTCATACACGAACCTATAAAAACCTCATCAATTTTTGTTCCTGAGAGTTCAGAAAGAAGCCTGACATCGTCCGGGTCATTGGGGCATGCAAGAACAGGCTCATTTATTTCACCAAGATCAATTTCAAGCATTTCTTTAAAATCTGCGTTTTCATCACGCTTTAAAAGTTCACATGTTTCAATCCAGTCTTCCATTTCCCTTGATCTTTTTATCAGTGCATCTTTGTCCAAATATCCTGTATCCGCAAGCTCCCTTAAAAAACAGATATTTGATTCAAGAAACTGTGCAACACTTTCTTCTGAAAGCTCTATTGTTGCTGCTGCTGCTGATCTTTCAGCTGATGCGTCTGTAAGTTCATATGCTTCATCAACTGTAAGATCTTTTGTTCCTTCAATTTCAAGAATTCTTCCCGAAAATATATTTTTCTTGCCTTCCTTTTCAACAGTAAGAAGGCCTTTTTTAATTGCAAAATAAGGAATTGCATTAACCATATCCCTTACTGTTATATGTTTTTTTCTCTTCCCTTTAAAAGTAACAAGAACAGATTCGGGTACATCAAGGGGCATTTTTCCCATTGCAGCGGCAAAGGCAACAAGGCCTGATCCTGCAGGAAAGCTTATTCCAAAAGGAAATCTTGTATGGGAATCACCGCCGGTTCCAACCGTATCAGGCAGAATCATCCTGTTAAGCCATGAATGAATAATTCCATCGCCCGGCTTTAATGCAATACCTTTTCTCTCAATTATAAATTCTGCAAGTGAAGAATGCATTTCAATATCCGAAAGCCTTGGATATGCTGCTGTATGACAAAATGACTGCATTACAAGCCCTGCGGAAAATTTCATACAGGAAAGCTCCATAAGCTCATCTTTAGTCATTGGCCCTGTTGTATCCTGGGAGCCTACAGTTGCAGTATAGGGTTCACAATATTCTCCAGGCCTTACTCCTTCTTTGCTGCAGGCCTTTCCAATTATTTTCTGGGCCAGGGTAAATCCTTTTTCTGTTTTTTCAGGCATTGGAGGTATTTGGAAAAAATCCGCCTTTGCCTTCCCAAGAAAATCTCTTGCTTTTTCTGTAAGTGTTTTTCCAATTATTAAAGGAATTCTTCCGCCTGCCCTGTAAGAATCAAAAATAACCTTGTTTTTAATTTCAAATTCACAAACAACTTCAAGAGTTGTTCCGTTTAAAATTTTTCCATCATAGGGTCTTAAAATCAGATGATCCCCGTTTTTGATTTTTTTTACATCCGCTTCAACAGGAAAAGCTCCTGAATCTTCCATTGTATTATAAAAAATAGGAGCAATTTTACCTCCAATTACAAAACCTCCCTTTCTTTTGTTTGGAACAAAGGGAATATCTTCACCAATATGCCAGATAAGAGAATTTCCTGCTGATTTTCTTGATGAACCAGTTCCTACAATATCTCCTACAAAAGCAAGTGGTCTTCCAATTTTTTTCAGATCTTCAATCATCTGGAGAGGTGAATCAATTCTTGACTGAAGCATTGAAAGAGCATGCAAAGGTATATCCGGCCTGCTCCATGCTTCTGATGCAGGAGAGAAATCATCTGTGTTTATTTCACCGTCAACCTTAAATGCTGTTAAATGAATCTCATCAGGAATTTTCAAAAGAGACTCAAACCAACTTGCATCTGCCCAGGACTTTATAACTGCCATTGCTGTATCAAATTTTTTGGAAAGCTCTGATATAACTTCAAACCTATCATAAACAAGAAGGGTTTTTCCAAGAGCCATTGAAGCCTCTTTTCCAAGGGAATCATCTTTTAAAAGTTCAATTAAAAAATCAAGTGCATACCCCCCTCTCATGTTTCCTAAAAGAAAAACAGCCCTTTGTGGGGTAATAAGAGGCGATTCAATTGTTTTTAGAGCTATATCATAAAGAAGAGCAGCTTTTTCAGCAGCAGCAGGATCAACACCTGGAGACACTCTTTCTTCTATGAGGCGGACTATAAAATCCTCATCCCCTTTTGGAGGTTTTTTTATTAACCCCATAAGTTTTTTTACCTGATTTTTATCAAGTGGTTTTGGTGGAATCCCTTGTTTTTCTCTTTCTTCCAAATGTTTTCTATAATGTTCAAGCATAGGACTTCCTTTCAGAAATTTAATTTTTTCAATATATTAGCATATTTTTAAACAATTTTATTATTTGCCTGCAAGGGTAAAATAACTTGACAAAAACCAATATCCTTTATAAGCAATTTCTAAGTTTTTTCAACTAATTTGAACTGATGATGTTGTCAAGAGGACAACTTCGAAGATATAAAATATTAAAATTTAAGGAGCTTATTATGTCAAAATTAGTAGCACCTCATGGTGGTAAAGGCCTTATCAACAAACTTCTTGAAGGAAAAGAAAAAGAAGCTGAATTGAAAAAAGCAGAAGGTCTTAAAAAAGTTGTCATGTCTTCAAGAGAAGAAGGTGACCTTATCATGATCGGTACAGGCGGTTTCAGCCCGCTTGAAGGCTTCATGACCAAGGCTGACTGGAAAGGCGTATGCGAAAATTTCCTTCTTGCTGACGGTACATTCTGGCCTGTTCCTGTTACTCTTTCAGCTGACAAAGCCGATGCTGACGCAATCAAGGAAGGCGAAGAAGTAGCTCTTGTTTCCAAATCCGGCGAAATCATGGGTACAATGAAAGTTACTGAAAAATTTGAAATGACAGCTGCTGACAAAAAATGGGAATGCGAAAAAGTTTTCATGGGCTCAGGTACAGCTACAGCTGATGAATTCTGGAAAATAGCTGAAGATGATCATCCAGGAGTTCAGCAGGTTTTTGCACAAAAAGACGTTAACCTGGCCGGTCCTATCAAGCTTATTTCTGAAGGTGAATTCCCAACAAAGTACAAGGGAATCTATATGAGACCTGCCGAAGCAAGAGCTGTTTTTGATGAAAGAGGCTGGGCAACTGTTGCAGCTCTTCAGCTTAGAAACCCAATGCACCGTTCACATGAATATCTTGCAAAAATCGGTGTTGAAGTTTGCGATGGTACTTTTATTCATTCTCTAGTTGGTAACCTTAAGCCTGGTGATATTCCTGCTGAAGTACGCGTTAAGTGTATCGACGCTCTTGTTAAGCATCACTTTGT
Source organism: Desulforegulaceae bacterium (assembly GCA_034007295.1). Lineage (GTDB taxonomy): Bacteria > Desulfobacterota > Desulfobacteria > Desulfobacterales > JACKCP01 > JACKCP01. The sequence goes on from JAVERC010000006.1 coordinate 79,244, forward strand.
TGAAGAAAATGTTGTACAGGGCGGATATCCTCTTGATATGAGATATGCTGGTCCTCGTGAAGCTCTTCTTCATGCAACATTCCGTCAGAACTACGGCGTAAACAAAATGATCATCGGCCGTGACCATGCAGGCGTTGGCGACTTCTACGGTCTTTTTGAAGCTCAGGAAATTTTTGAAAGAATTCCTTATCCAGCTGAAGAAGGCAAAGCTCTTAAGTGCGAGCCTCTAAAAATTGACTGGACATTCTACTGTGAAAAATGTGACGGTATGGCTTCTCTTAGAACATGTCCTCATGACAAGCAGTACAGAGTTATCCTTTCTGGTACAATGCTTAGAAAAGGTCTTTCTGAAGGTACACCAATTCCAGATCACTTTGGACGTGATGAAGTTCTTGCTCTTCTTCGTGAATACTATGAAGGTCTTACAGAAAAAGTTGCTATCAAGACCCATGGTGCTGCAAGCGGCGACAACATGAAGTAATTTTTATTCTTTTTTAAAAAGAATTCAAAGGGGAGAAAATTTTTTCTCCCCTTTTTTTATTTCCATTCATGAAAATCAGATTCACTTCTCAAACTTTCATACAAGGCTATTCCTGCAGAAGTTGAAAGATTTAAAGACCTTATTTTTTTATTTACAGGAATATAATAAAGATTGTCTTTAAACTTTTCTGTTATTTCAGAAGAAAGACCTTTTGTTTCAGAACCAAATACAAGAAAAAGTCTTTCAAGCCTTGGCATTTTTGTATAAATTTTTTTCCCAAGCTTTGAAAAAAATACAAGTTCCTCTTTTTTGGGATTTGTATTTTTTAAAAAAATTTCAAAATCATCCCACAAAAAAATCTCTACATTTTTCCAATAATCAAGACCAGCTCTTTTAAGATGTTTGTCATCAAGTGAAAATCCAAGTGGTTTTATAAGATGAAGAACTGAATCTGTTCCAAGACAGGTTCTTCCGATATTTCCAGTGTTCCAGTGGACATCTGGACTTACTAATACAATATGTCTTTCCATAAATTAAAACCTTTGTTATTTTTTATTAAAATTTAAAACTAAAACGGAATGTATAAATGATAATTGACTGCCATGCACATATTTTCCCTGAAAAAATTAAAAAAAACAGGGAATTGTATTTTGAAAAAGAAAAAGAATTTTCATGGCTTTATAAAAATCCAAAATCCAAATTATGCACTGCAAAAGAACTTATTGAATCAATGGATAAAAACAAAATAAATAAAACCATTGTATTTGGATTTCCATGGAATAATAAAGAAAATGCAGAATTTAACAATGATTATGTCATGGAAAAATCAATCCAATTTAAAGATAGACTTATTCCTTTTGCATGCTTTAATCCTGAAATGGAATACGCAGAAAAAGAAGCAGAAAGAGCTTTTAGGTCAAAATTCACAGGCTTTGGAGAACTTGGATTTTACACCCATGACTTTGATGAATATATAATTAAAAAACTTGACCCTATAATGGAGCTTTCAAAAAAAAATTCTATTCCACTCATTTTCCATACAAATGAAGAAGCAGGACATAATTATCCAGGCAAAGCACCAATAACAGCTTCTGGTATTTTAAAATTTATTGAAAAATTTAAGTCAAATAAGATTCTGCTGGCCCACCTTGGAGGAGGAATTTTATTTTTCAATCTTTTAAAAAATCCTCCTCAAATGGATAATATTTTTTTTGACACTGCTGCAATACCATTTATATACAAAAAAAATATATATGAATTTTTAAGCCATGATCTGCTTAAGGATAAGGTAGTATTTGGATCGGACTGGCCGCTTTTATCACCTGAAAGATATTTCAGAGAAATTAATGAAAACTGTTTGTCTGAATCTTTTAAAAAAAAACTTTTTTTTGAAAATATAACTGCTTTTTTAAACTTTAACTAATGATTGGCCGGGAATAAGGATTTTCTGCTTAATTCAAAAAAAATAAAAATTTAACCTTTAAAATAAATATTAAAGTATTCTAAAGGTTAAATTTTGAAGTACTCATAAATGGACAAAAAAGGCCGTTTTCGTTCAGCAACTAACTAAAACCTAAATTGAGCGATTTTCAAGTTTGCTGCATATAACGGCAAATTGTATCAGGCTATACTTTTGCTATGCGTAATGCAATTTAACGCCGTAGATGCAGCAAAATTGGAAAGCCCGCAGGGTTTCATATTTTTAAAAATAATAAGCTGTATTCATTCAGAATTTGTTAATTTAAAAATATGAAACGCTCAACTTAGGTAAAACTTATTTTCACATCTTCCCTGTGTGAAGGATTAATTTCCCACAAAATGCCCTGATCAAATTTAAACATTGAGCCTACAACAAGGTCAGGGAATTTTTGAAGTTTAATATTATAAATTGTAACAATTTCATTATACATTTCTCTTCTGTCTGCAATGGAATCTTCAAGTTCTGTAATTCTTGACTGAAGCCTTGCAAACATGCTGTCTGCCTTAAGTTCGGGATATTGTTCAGCAACTGCAAACAAAGATTTCAATGCACTTGTGAGCATGGTCTGGTTCTCAAGAAATGCCTTTGAATCCTTTGGAACGCTTCCAAGCATATTTCTGGCTCTTATTACCCTTTCAAGAGTTTCCCTTTCATGGGTCATATAACCTTTGCAGACTTCAACAAGCTTTGGAATTTCATCATATCTCTGCTTCAAAAGAACATCAATATTACTCCAGTGCTTGTCAATATTGTTTTTTAAATGAATAAAGCCATTGTATGTAACAATAATAAATATTATTACAAGGGAAGCCAGAACAAGAATCCCGGCAGCAATACCAATTAGAATTACAGACATAAAAAATTCTCCTGTTTTCAGTTTGAAAAAAACATTACGCTTCCTGCAACAAAGGCTGCAACAGCTGCTATAAAATTAAATAAAGTATAAAAAGAAAATTTTTTTAAAATTTTATCTTCCATTTTAGTAGGTGCAATAATCATTGGAAAACCTCTATATGGCGGCTCTAAAACAATAAAACATTCTCTTTTTTTATCCCCTCCTGAAAGATACTGCTTATAAGCCCTTTTATCGGCATCAGCTACGGCCTGTTCCCATTCGTTTGGGTCAATTCTACCATTTTTATCTGTATCATAAATTGAAAGAAGGTTTTTGTCTTTTTTTATTTTTCTAAGAATATCAAGACGGATTTTTTTTATTTCTGATTTATCAGACTGAAGTGGATATTCTGCCCAGCCAAGGACATATAGGGGGCTGTTATCTAAAATAATCTCCTCCTCCCATTTCTGCCCAACCGGAACCATACATTGAATTCCCTGGGTATAGAAGCTGCCCGAGTTAGTATAGGTTTCTTTTTTTAAAGGAAAAAGCTCTGCTCCTTCGGGATATACTTCTGCCCTTCCGTATTCATCTTCAAGATAAAAAGGGACATTACCTGATACTTGAGTTTCATACCAGGTCCATCCTGACTGCTCACTTTTGTTTGATCTCCTGTATTTTTTAACCCTGTAATAAATACAGGGAAGGTTTGCACATGGAGACAAAAGATTATATTTTCTTTTTGCTGTTCCTTTGAGCTCAACCATTCCCATTGAAGCAGACCTTATTTTGCTTGTGGGAAGATCTGAAACAATATTTTTAAATTTAAGATATTTAATAAAAGCAAAAAGAAAAAAAAGAAAAAGTACAAAAAGAAAAATACCCTTAAATATAAAAAAATCCGCAAAGGACTTAAACCATTTCGAACTGAACAAAGCCTCAAATATTTTCAGTTTAAAAAAAGCAAAAAAAATAAACACACATACAACCATATAAACAGAAATTTCCCTAAACTCTAATTTTTTCTTTACAGGAAGATCAGGGGGAGAAGGAAGATTATAATCTTGATATGTATTCAAATTTTGCTCCTATATTTGATTGAATATTTAAAAAAATTGATTGACCAGCCACTTAAATTTTGTTCAATTCATTTTTAAATTTAAATTTTAAAGGAATTATAAATGGAAATTAAAATAGGAACAAGAAAAAGTAAGCTCGCCATGTGGCAGGCGGAGTATATAAAGGACCTTTTGGCTCAAAACAATATCACTGCAAAACTTTTCCCAATGGAAACAAAGGGAGACAAAATTCTTGACAAGTCCATCGCCAAAATAGGCAGCAAAGGAGTTTTTACAGAAGAACTTGAAGCAAAACTCTTAAGTCTTGAAATAGACATTGCTGTACACAGTGCAAAGGACCTCCAGTCTGATCTTGGTAAAGATTTTGAAATCATTGCCTTTACTGAAAGAGAAGAGGCCCATGACGTAATCATTTCCAGGAAACCTCTCAATCCCGAAGACAGATCATCTTCATTTGTTCTTGGGACTTCTTCTGTAAGAAGAACATCTCTTATAAAACATTATTTTCCCCATATAAAACTTGCAGATATGAGAGGAAATCTCCAGACAAGAATTGAAAAAATGGATAATAACCATTGTGACGGACTTGTTCTTGCAAAGGCAGGAGTATTGAGAATGGGTTATGAAGATATGATTGTATATGAATTTGATCCAGACTTTTTTATTCCTCCTGTTGGACAGGGCTGTCTTGCAGTTGAAGCCTCAAAAAATCTTCCTTCCGATATAAAAAAGACTTTAAGGCAAATTTTAAATTCAGATAAAACTGAAACAATTCTAAGAGCAGAAAGAAAATTCTTAAATATTCTTGAAGGCGGATGCAGTATACCTGCCTTCTGCCACGGCAGGATTGAAAACAATAAAATACTGCTAAAGGGCGGTGTTGTATCAACTGACGGTAAAGTGATTGTTTTTAAAGAGGTTGAATCCGACAGTCCTGAGAATGCGGGGCAAATTCTTGCATCATATGTTCTTGAAAATGGAGGAAGAGCCATCCTAAAAGCACTTAAACACTAAATAAACTTATTGCTTTCATATTTAGCTGCTGAACGAGAACAGCAAATTTTTCAAAATTGGCAGTTTTCGTTCAGTAACTATATATTGCCGTTTCCCTCCTGTGTCAGGATAGTTGTCAATAATCTTTAAATGGATCACCAATCCATTCCCATAAATTTCTATAAGTAAAAAAGTTCCGCCATAATAGAGACTCTGATTGATGGGTATTCAACTAATCGGTCACAAAAAACCATTCATCAGTCTGTGGGGAAATTGATATAAGTTTACTGATATGCTCACAAAAATCATATTCGTTTCGAGGTTGATTGCATTCATCTGCCAACTCACGGGCCGTCCATTGAGAAATGGGACGACCACTTTTTTCAGGAGGTTCAAGAGCTACCGATAAAATCTGGCAGTACCGGGCCGATGTATAAATGGGCGGTGCTCCTTTCCAAGGGTTATCCCCAATGAGCTTCCGAATATATTTTTCAAGTTCATTCTTCTTTTCAGAATCAGTTTCAATTTTTTTCAGTACTTCCTGATTATCCAGCCATTTGTATCTTATTCTACTGACTGTTGGGATGCTGTAATTCATTTCTTTAGAAAGCACTGAATTTGGCTTACCTTTTTCAATTTCAAGGAGTAAACTCGCACGGCTTACTTCGCGGAAATCGGCAGTGGTCTGTCTGGTTATTTTTATCAAAATTTCTTTTTGCTTTTCTGAAATACTTATTTTAGGGGCTATTGGGGTTGCCATATTTTTCTTCCGGGTAAAAATTTTTTGACCAATAAAATATTTAAGCCTTAGTGTAATAGTTACCTCAGATTAAATATAAAATAAATGAGCTTAAATTCTTTGATTTAATTTTCATAAAAACCACTACTTTTATGCTCACTTGACAAAAGATCTAATGTATGAATTAATAATAGAATAAAAATCCGGCACTTTGATAGGGTGTTTTTTGCATTAAAAAATTGTGCAAATGTGTTTTTCAACTCAAGGACAAGGAGGAAAACATGCTGAAAGCCGGTAAACAGCATGGTTGTGATGACTAAAGACAGCACGTTTAACCTAAAAAAACCAGTCCCCTCTGACGGAAAATCAATGTGGGAGCTTGTAAAAAATTCTAAATCACTTGATCTGAATTCCCTTTATCACTATATTTTAATGGCACATCATTTTGGCGATTCTTCAATCGCGGCTTTCAGCAATAACGAACTTGCAGGTTTTGTTACAGCCTATTTCCCACCAGTAAACAAAGAGACTCTTTTTGTGTGGCAGGTCTGCGTTTCTGAAAAATTTCAGGGCAAAGGTCTTGGGAAAACAATGCTTACAGGACTTGTCAGATCAGAGCTATCCCAAAAAATAAAATATCTTGATGCAACCATTACTCCTTCAAATAAGGCATCGATAGCCCTTTTTACATCAACTGCAAAGGCTCTTGATTGTAATTACACTTTTGATGAAATTATTTACCCGGAAACTTTTTTTGGCAAGAGCGGCCATGAACCTGAAAAACTTTTTCATATAGGCCCAATACTCTGAACATATAATCCAAATTATATGCTTCTTTTAAATTGTGTTTAAGCTGGTTTACATACAGACCATTACATTAGAAATGCTGATATCAACATACCAAATAATTACAGTATGTTTTAATAAAATATTAAAAAAAAGGAAATATCATGAGAATTTTTGAAACTCTGGAATCAAGGGTAAGAGGTTATATTAGATCTTTTCCTGTAATATTTGAAACTTCAAAAGGGGCAATTTTAAAAGATGAAATGGGAAAGGAATACATTGATTTTTTTGCAGGAGCAGGAACTCTTAATTACGGCCACAATAATGACCATGTAATAAAAGCCATGATTGAATATCTAGAAAAAGACGGTGTTCTTCACGGCCTTGACATGGCTACAACTGCAAAGAAAAAATTTCTGCAAAAATTCAAATCAACCATTCTTGAGCCAAGAAACCTTGATTATAAAATTCAGTTTACAGGCCCTACAGGAACAAATGCAACTGAAAGTGCCTTAAAACTTGCCAGAACAATCAAGGGAAGATCCAATGTTGTTGCATTTACAAATGCATTTCACGGTCTTAGCATGGGTTCTCTTGCAATAACAGGAAATGAATTTTACCGTGATGAAGCTCATATAAGCAGATCAAATGTTTCATTCATGCCCTTTGACGGATATTTAGGACCTGATTTCAACACCCTTGATTATTTCAGGAAAGCACTGACAGACAAAAGCAGCGGGCTTGATCTTCCTGCTGCTGTTATTCTTGAAACAATTCAGGCAGAAGGCGGAATAAATGTTGCAAGTTCTGAATGGCTCAAGGAACTATCCGAAATCTGCTGGGAATTTGATATTCTTCTTATTGTTGATGACATTCAGGTGGGAAACGGAAGAAGCGGTGATTTTTTCAGTTTTGAAGAAGCAGGAATAAAACCTGACATTATAACACTATCAAAGGCAATAGGCGGAGGTCTTCCCCTTGCAATGGTTCTCATGAGACCTGATCTTGACCAATGGAAACCAGGTGAGCATACAGGTACATTCAGAGGAAACAACCTTGCTTTCATTGCTTCAACTCAATGCCTTGACTATTGGGATAACAACGATTTAAGCGAATCTGTTAAATACAAGTCAAAAATTATGAAGGAAGAGCTAGAAAAAATTGCAGAAAAATACCCTGAACTAGAAGCAAAAGTAAGGGGACGCGGAATGATCTATGGCCTTGAAATACCTGAACATAATTTTGGCTCCGAAGTTTCAAAAAAATGTTTTGAAAACGGAATGATAATTGAGCTTGCAGGAGCTGAAGACCAGGTAGTAAAACTTCTTCCGCCTCTTATTATTGATGAAGCTCTTTTGAAAGAAGGAATATCAATTATAGATAAATCAATTCAGGAAATTTTAAATGATAAACAGGAAAAAATATCAGGAGAATTTTCACTATGATAGTAAGAACTCTTAAGGAAATTATTGGAACCAAAAGAGACAAAAAAGCAGAAAACGGAAACTGGGTAAGCAGAAGATTTCTTTTAAAAGATGACGGCATGGGATTTTCTTTCCATGAAACAACCATATTTGCAGGGACAGAAACACTGATATGGTACAAACATCATTTAGAGGCTGTTTATTGCGTTGCAGGAAAAGGCGAACTTGAACGTCTTGACAACAATGAAATAATAAAAATTGAAGATGGAACCATGTATGCACTCAGCGGACATGAAAAACATCTTTTAAGAGCATCTGAAGATTTAAGACTTATCTGTGTATTCAATCCTCCACTAACAGGAGATGAAGACCACAACAGCGAAGGAGTATATCCTCCGCCGGACCAGGAATAAATCAGCTTTTAAACTAAAACCTGATTTTTGTAATTTCAGGGGCCAAACAAAAATATTCTTTTTTTGGTCTGATCTAGAGCCAGATTAAAAATTTAATCCTCAAAATACTTTAGTATACTCAAGGTTAAATTTTTCATCTTTCTTAAACTGAAACAAAATTCAGGGTTTCGCTCAATTTCAAAAAAATTTATAGAAAACTTTAAATAAAAAACCCTGACTTAATTTAAAAAAGCAGGGTTTTTTATTTAGTTGCTGAGCAAAAACGGCCTTTTTTGTCCATTCTAAAGTCAAATTTAATTGTATTGCATGCTAAAAACATGAGGCCAAAGCATCACGCATTGCCAAATAGACTGGTACAATTTGCCTGATATATGGAGCAAGTTTGAAAATCACTCAATCCAGGTTAAATCAAAAGGATGGTTTTGCTCCGCTGTATCCAAATCCAATTGTTTCAACTAACATATCATCACTTTCAAGACGAAACTGCCCTGTAAGTGGAATATTGCTGTTTGCTTCTACATCAGCCTCCTTTGAAAACCCAAGAATACTTATTTTAGTTTTAAATTTATAGCATTTACCTGATTTTAAATAATCAGATTCACAGGCAGCAGTTTGGGGCGGATTTATGCTTACATTGTTTTTTATAAAAGACGAGGCCATTTTACCTGAAATCATCATAAGCTCTGCTGGCATTTCAACAATTTCACCATCACCCTGCCTGCTTTTAGAACTTACAAGGCTTACGGAATCCATATCTTTTTGTGCTTCTTCAGCTGAATAAACAAGTTTTCCCTCAACCGGATAATTTAAAAAAACTGTCTGGTTAACAGAAGGCACACATCCGCCTTCAGCAGAATAAGACTCTGTTTCAAGTGTAACTCTTGAACCTTGAACATCTATAACTTTTTTTATTATCAAAACAAGATCCATTGAGCCTTTTTTATTTTTTGTAAGTTCTGCAACCCATTGGCCTTTTTGAAATTTTTTTCTTTTAATTGAAGAAGGCCTTAAATTGACTTTAGAATCAGACATATAATTTTTTGCCTTTTCCATTACAGCCGCCTTTTTTGTTTCATCAACAGGTTCTGGTGCCATTCCCATACATGAAGTCAGACAAAAAACCAAACCTGCAGAAATTAAAACCAACAATCCTTTTTTCATAATCTCCTCCCAAATATTTTTTATTATTTTAAACTGAATAAATTGAAGAATAATAACTATAATTTTTATAACCAACTTAAATAGTGGTTGGACGAAAACTAAAATTTTTTGTTCAGTTTAATAAAAAAGAAAAATTTAATCCTAAGAATACATTTAGTATTTTGAGGATTAAAATTTGAATCTTATGCCGAAATGGGCAAAAAAACAGTTTTCGTTCATCCACTAAATAATAAAATATTTGCCATTAATATCTTCTGTTAATTTTTTCAATCCACCTTAAAACCTGTTTTTCATTTTTTAAAGACATTTGTTTAAATCCAGATACTTTTCGATATTGTTCTTTTTTGGCCACCAATATGTCCCCTGGCATATAATTTTCCTTTGAGATTTCATAAAAAGGAAGAGGATCTACAACAAAGCCTTCATACTCAAGCCATGAATGAAAAACGAATTGATTTTCATTAATTTTTTTAATCCCCCGTACCCAAAACCAATTATCACAAGATTTATTTTTCCTTAGTTCAAGAAAAAGCATCAAAGATATTGACTGTGAATCGCCTTCACTTATCTTGTTTCCTTTAGAAACAATTTCATCAATTTTAGAAAAAGTTAAGTCAAGACATCCCTCATTAAAAAGTTTATCAAGTATAATTTTTGCAAGGGGTTCAGATTTTTTATTGCTTGTTTTTATTACCGCCATTTTAAAACCTTTAAAATTAATAATATTATCGACTCTTATCAGTTCTCTGCCTTTTTTTAAATTTGGTTATTATCGCAAACTTCAATTCTATTTCTTCCTAATTTTTTTGCCTTGTAAAGTGCATCATCAGCAATTGAGACTAAAGTTTCATCAAGATATTCTCCTTTAAGGCAGCAAGCTCCGATTGACACAGTAACGCTTAGCACCTTATTTTCATACTTAACTTTAACATTTTCTTTAATCCCTTTTCTAATCGATTCTGCACGAACTGCCATATTTTCAGGAACAATGCCTGGGAGTATTACAAGAAATTCCTCTCCCCCGTAACGGCAAATGATATCTTCTTTCCTCAAATTATTTAAAAGCCATTTACCTATTTCCCTTAAAATTTTATCCCCTGATTCATGCCCGTATTCATCGTTGAATCTTTTAAAAAAATCAACATCAAACATCAAAACTCCAAGAAAACTATTGGTTCTTTTGGCCCTGGAAACTTCTTTTTTTAAGGATGATTCCATAAATCTTCTATTGTAAAGACCTGTAAGCTTATCCTGAATTGATTCTTTTGTAAGCCTGTTTTTCAGACTCAAATTTATGAAAGCAGCTTTAAAATAATCGGTCACAGCAGAAAGTGTAATTTCCATTTCCTGCCATTTTCTATCATTTATTTCACTATTATCCATTGGTGCATTAATTGAAATCATTCCAATATTGTCGCCCATGTTAAATACAGGAACGCAGTAAAAAGATCTGTTTTCATATCTATTAATATGAGAACAAAATGATCCTTTTTTTGATTTTTCATTTTTTATTTTTTCACGGTAAAGCATCCCTGGGCATTTTTTTACTGGAAGAGCTCCATGTAAAACTCCTTTTGAATTCCATTGGTAAACAGGCTTTAAATAACCTTTTGAATCATCATACGCTAAAATTGCACCTGAAAATTCCGAAAAAAGGTCTGAACAAGCTTCTCCAACTACATTAAAAGTAGAATTTATATCATCACATTTGTATAAATTATCTGACATTTTTGAAAGTGTAGATGAGGCTCTTCTTTTATAATTAAGCTCTCTTATTGTTGCAACAAGAGACTGATTAGCTTTACTAAGTGCAGCAGTTCTTTCCTTTACAATATTTTCAAGTTCTCTTTGATTTTCAATCAAAGATTTTTCAGCTTCAATTCTCTTTTTTACGGTTTTTTTTAAAACAGAATTTATTTTTCTTTCTTTTTTTAAATAATGAAGTTCCTTTTCATGGGACAGGGATAAAGCTTCTGCCATTTCATTAAAAGCTTTTCCGAGCCGGCCGAACTCATCTCTAAAATCAACCTTAACTCTGGCAGAATAGTCTCCGTTTTTAGCATTTTCAATAACCCGTTCAAGCTCATTTGAAAATCCAACAATTCTAGACACAATTTTTATGGAAAAATACAGAAATGCTGAAACGCAAATAAAAAAAAGAAAAAGAAAATAATATTTAAATCTTGATATCTGCTCATCAATAATTTTTTTTGCAAGATCCATTTTGGCTTTAACATTATGATTTTTTAAATGTTTTTTATCAGCAGATAACAAAACTAAATCGTTACATGAGTCTATTTCAGCAGCGACCTGCTTTCTTACATAATCAAAATTATTCATTGTATATACAAAATGAACAAATAAGGGCAAAATTCCTAGTATAAAAAACCCAAAAAAAATTTTAAATACAAAGCTCAAATTCTGGGGGTGATATTTTTTAAAATTCATAATTCTCTTATAAAATTAAATATTTTAAACAAAAATGAACGCTGAATCTTTTTTAAAAAATACTACTTTTAAAATGCAAAGTTAATCAAGCTGAATTTTAACTAAATTTAAAAAATTAAATCATAGAAATAATTATTGTAAGTATCTGACTTATTGACTTTTATCCATCTTTTCTGATGTTTTAAATCAGCAAATGTAATATGGATCAGATCATCTGATATTGGTGCAAGCTCATTTTGCCATTTTTCAATTTCAAAATCAGAAGTATCTGAATAAATAAGGATTCCATCATAGTCTTCCAAAGAATAAAGATAATCAATATCAGGCAGTATAGTATTTTTCCAGATAAAAACCTCTCTTTCCATCTGTCCTTGGAAATTATAATAATTTTCACAGGATGCAATAGTGAACAAAACTGCTCTGTTTCCTTCTTCAGGGTAAAGATATCTTAAGTCACCGTCTAGAAAATGAGGTCTTTCAATTTTACACCTTGATAAAATTTCATTTTGATTGGGCCTGAATTGGGGCTCATAAAAAATAATTTCAAATGGAGTAAAAGGATTTTTTAAAGATAATATTTCTATTATTTTCAAAATATAGTCTTTGTCATTTATTTTGCTTCCAAAAAAAATCTGATATGGAGATGCCATCTTATCAGCCAAAAATTCTATTTCTCCTAAATCCCTTTTTTCCAAAAAAACAAGCCTTGAAACATATTCAACACCGCCAAGGTTTACCCTGAAATCAATATTTTTTTCTGATTTAAAGGAAATATCAATATCTGGCATTGGGAAAAAAGAAATTCCAATCATATCCTCTGCATACTCAAAAGACATAAGAAGTTCTTCTTTTGTAAACCCAGGGCTAGAAATTATGTTGTAAGGGGGCTCAGGATTAAAATTCAGGCCAAGTTTTTTATAATTAAGCCTGAAATCTGTTCCAGGAATTACACTTAAAGGAAAAAACTGAACATCTTCTTCAAGATTGTTTTCCAAAATAAAATCAATTGAACTTTTAATGCCTGAGGGGCTATCTCCTGGAAGGCCTGCAATAAGGTCAATACAAGGGCTTATTCCCCTTTCCTTCAAAAGACTTACACCTCTTAAAAACTTTGAAAGGTCAGTAGGCCTTTTCATCACAGACAGAGCAAGGGGATTTACAGACTGAAGACCTATTTCAAAACTTCTAAAACCAGATTTTAAAAAAAGGTCAGCAAGATCAGGCGTTATTGCTTCAGCTCTTATTTCACTATGAAATACAGTTTTTCTATTCCTGTTAATAATTGAAAGATCATTTAAAAAAGTTTTAAGTTCAGGTCTTGAATTAAGTGATGGATCAAGAAAATAAACTTCTGAAATATCTTGTGAAATTGCATATTCAACTGCTTCATAAACTTTGTCTGCCGGCCTTACGCAGATTTTGCTTCTTGATTTGCTGTAATAGCAGTATCCGCAGGAATATGGGCATCCCCTCTGGGTTTCAACAAGAATTGAATCCTGAATTTTTGGCTCTAACATACCTTTTACATATGGACTTGATAAATTTTTAAACAAAAAACAATCGTCATTGTCTGTTTTTCCAAATATTTCAGGACAGATAAATTTTTTAAAAAAAGACTCCCCTTCCCCAAAAACCACAAAATCAGCACAACTGTCTAAAACAAGTTTGTTGTCTGAACAAGCCTCAGGGCCTCCAAAAGCAATCCTTATATTTTCTTTTTTTAATTTTTCAGCAATATAAATACTTCTTTTTACGTTCCAGCAAAATAATGTAAAAAAAACTATATCAGGCTTTTTTGATAAAATAAGATCTATAACAGAACCATCTCCAAGATATGAAATAATACTTTCAGGAATAATTTCTATTTTGTCATGATAAATTTCAGGAACAGCAATTTTAAGACAGGCAGCTCCAAGAGGGACATTACCCGTTTTAAGGCCTGAATTTAATTTTGGAATAGGAAGCTGGACAAGAAGTGTTTTCATATAAATTACAAAAGGGATGACAAATCCCTTTATGTCCCCATATATTAATGTGGTAGGCACGTCCGGGCTTGAACCGGAGACCTCTACCGTGTCGGGGTAGCGCTCTGCCAGCTGAGCTACGTGCCTTTAATATTTTTTGATTTTCTTATATGCCTGCCATGTCTTTTATGTCAAGCAAAAAACTGATTTTCCGCAAATCAGAACCTCCCTTTTTCAAGCATCTGCCTGCCAGGCTTATAAAAAACAGCAATTTTTCTTAATAACTATTTATCAGCTTGTAATAGTAATTTTAGTATGATAATTTTTTTTAAATCTTTATCCACCCCAAACCATCTGAATGTGAAAAAAATGAAAATACTTCGCATAAAAAAGGGATTTAACCACCCACTATCAGAATTAAAAATTACAGCAAATTTTCAAACAAATTTAAAAGAACCTGAAAAAATTGCTGTTCTGCCCTTTGCTCTCAAAGGAATAAGACCAAAACTTTTAGTAAACCAAAATGACTTTGTCAAAACCGGAACCCCACTGTTTCATCACAAAAACAATTCAGAACTTGTGTTTCTTTCCCCTGGCTGCGGAAAAATAAGCAATATTGAAGTCGGTCAAAAAAGAATAATTCAAAAAATTGAGATCGAATTAGATGAAACACAAGATTTTGAAGAGCTCCACAGTGTTACAGAAAGCAGCCTTAGAAACATTTCAATTGATGATTTAGCTGAAGTATTTTTAAAAGACGGGCTCTGGCCGTTTTTCAGATCTCTTCCATTCAACACAATTCCAGACCCTTGCGAAAGACCAGATATTATTTTTGTTAAAATGTCTGACAATGTGCCGTTTTATCCTCTTCCAGAATCATGGCTGAAACACAGACTAAAAGCTTTTAACCATGGAATATCAGTTCTGAAAAAATTTTCAGAATCCGTGGTTGTATATGCAGATAAAAACAACCACAGCATTGGAGAATGTGCCGGATCCATAGATTATCAAATTACAGGGAAATACCCTGCCTATGATCCAGGAGTTGTTTTTTACAGGATCAAAGAAAAAGCAAATGTCAAAGCATGGTATATTGATGGTCAATCTATTATAAATATTGGAGAAACTCTTGCACATGGAAAATTTTTTACAGATAAAATTTTTATTGTAGGCTCTAGCTCTTTTGATCGTCCATATCATGTCAAATCAAGAATTGGTGCTCCTGTGTCATCTCTTTTGGGCTCTGATTATAAATTTAAAAAAAACCATAGATTTATTTCAGGAGATATTTTCAAAGGACTCAAAACATCTGCAGATGGATATACCGGATTTTATGAATCTGCACTTACTATACTGCCTGAAGGAAACGAAAAGGAATTTTTGGGTTTTCTTAAGCCAGGCACAAAAAAAGAAAGTTATTCAAAAACATTTTTGTCTGCTCTTTTCAAATCTCAAACAAAAACAGACTGCAATACCCATGGAGAAAAAAGAGCATGCATAAACTGCACATACTGCGAACAGGTCTGTCCTGTAAATATTCTTCCCCAGTTTACAATGAAGGCTTTATACGGAGATGACATTGAATCAGCACTTTCGCATGGTCTTCTTGACTGTACTGAGTGCGGACTTTGTTCTTATGTATGTCCTTCAAAAATTTCTCTTTCAGAAATCTTCAAAGAGGCAAAAGACAACTATCTAAAAGAGGAAAAGGCATAATTTATCTATGAAAAATCTTCTAAAAAACTTTTTTGATTCAAATAGAAAACATTTCCAGCATGGCGGAAAATTCAGCAAATTTGAACCTGTGTTCGATGCCTTTGAAACAATTTTTTTTGTTCCAGACAACACGACTTCAGGCTCACCTCATGTAAAAGATGCATTAGATCTTAAAAGATTCATGTCAATTGTAATTATTGCAATCATACCCTGCATGATTTTTGGAATTTACAACAGCGGAAGGCTTGCACTGAGTGCAAAGGGAATCCCGGAAAACATATTTTCGGCATTTTTGGAAGGACTTGTCATATTTACTCCGCTTTTAATTGTATCCTATTCAGTAGGACTTTTCTGGGAAGGACTTTTTTCAGTCATAAGAGGACACAAAGTAAGCGAAGGATTTCTTGTTACAGGGCTTTTATATCCTCTTATTCTGCCGCCTACAATGCCTCTTTGGCAGGCTGCTGTCGGTATTTCATTTGGAGTAATTATAGGCAAGGAAATTTTTGGGGGAACAGGAAGAAATATTTTAAACCCTGCACTTACAGCAAGAGCATTTCTTTTTTTTGCTTATCCTGCAAGCATGTCAGGCGACAGTGTTTGGATCAAAAATTTTTCTCCGGATGCAGTTACAGGTGCAACTGCACTTGCTGTTTCGGCATCTGCTGAAAAAGGTGCTGATCTTACAAATCTTTTAAATCAAAACGGATACGATTTTTTTAATCTTTCCATGGGATTTACTCCAGGTTCAATTGGCGAAACATCTGCACTTCTTTGCCTGATAGGCGGAATTTTTCTTATAATCACAGGGGTTGCAAGCTTTCAGACAATAATCGGAGGAATTATTGGTGCAGTTCTTACAGCAATATTTCTAAATCTTTTCACCGGAGTTTCAGACAACCCGTATCTGACTCTAAATCCTCTTTATCATCTTGTAATGGGAGGATTTGCTTTTGGAATAGTTTTTATGGCAACCGATCCTGTAAGCTCTCCAGGCATTAGAAGTGCCAGGTGGATTTACGGTTTTTTAATCGGAATGCTTACAATTTTAATAAGAGTATTCAACCCTGCATATCCTGAAGGCACAATGCTTGCAATCCTTTTTATGAACCTGTTTGCACCGCTTCTGGATTATTATGCAATAAAATTCAGATTAAAAAAGAGGGTAATAAATGTCTGAGAATATTAAATCCATTTTTTTCACTATTGTACTCTGCCTTTTATGCAGCCTTTTACTGACTCTTGCTGCATCCAGGCTTAAGCCTCTTCAGGAAAAAAACATTGAAACAAATAAACAGACCAATATTTTAAAGGCAGCAGGTTATGTAAAAGACCAGGAACTTGCACCGGAAAAAATAGAAAAAATCTTCAAACAAAAAATTATTCCTGCCAATTTTCCTGAAAATCCAGGACTTGAGCTTTATCTTACTTACAGCGATTCAGGGAATGTTTCAGGCTATATAGTACCTCTTTTGTCCAATGGTCTATGGGGTAAAATTTATGGTTATATAGCCATTAAAAAGGACGGAAAAACAATATCAGGTGTAAGTATTTACCAGCATCAGGAAACTCCAGGCCTTGGTGCAGAAATTGAAAAAAATCAATTCCTTGATAATTTTAAAAATAAAAAAATTGTAGATACAAACAAAAATTTCACAGGTGTAAAAGTAGCAAAAGGAAAGGTAAAAGATTCCATACCCAAAAATCAAAGGGATCACTATGTTGACGGAATAAGCGGAGCAACTCTGACCGGCCGTTTTTTGAGTGAAGGAATTGTATCAACCCTTGAAAAATATGAGCCTGTGTCTGAGAAATTCCGTTCTGACAATATTGACTTTAATCTTAAAAACCAAAACAAAGATACTCAATAATTAAAGGCAGGTCATGAAACTTTTAAATAATAAATATATCAAAACAATGTCTGAACCTGTTATAGGAAACAACCCTATAAATGTTCAAATGCTTGGGATATGCTCTGCACTTGCAGTTACAGTTCAGCTTAAAACAGCCATAGTTATGGGACTTGCACTAACTTTTGTTGTCACCTTTTCCAATTTTATTGTCTCAGTTTTCAGAAAATTTGTTCCTGAAAACATTAGAATTATTTTTGAATTATGTGTCATAGCCTCCCTTGTAATTCTTGCAGATGAATTTTTAAAAGCATATCTTTTTGGAATAAGCAAACAGCTTTCTGTTTTTGTAGGGCTGATAATAACAAACTGCCTTGTAATGGGAAGAGCAGAAACCTTTGCACTGGGAAATACCCCTGGGATTTCAATGATGGACGGCCTTGGAAACGGAATTGGATATTCACTTGTCTTAATTTTTGTTGCTTTTATACGAGAACTTTTTGGTTCAGGAAGTCTTCTAGGATACAAAATAGTACCACAGTTCTTATATAATGCCGGATATACTGATATGGGCTTTATGCTGCTTGCTCCGGCAGCATTTATTATAATAGGCCTTCTTGTATGGCTTCAAAAAACTCTTTTCAAATCATAGCTTTTAGGAGGCAGATCAGTGGAAAATCTATTAAGTCTTTTTGTAAATTCAGTTTTTGTTGGAAATATACTTTTATCATATTTTCTTGGCATGTGTTCCTTTGTTGCAGTTTCAAACAATTACAAAACTGCAATGGGTATAGGATTTGCTGTTATTTTTGTTAATTCTGTAACAGCACCAGTAAACTGGCTTGTTTTCAACTACCTGCTTGCACCTGGAGCTTTGTCCTGGGCAGGGCTTCCAAACATGGACTTAAGTTTTTTAAAATTTATAACCTTTATTGCATCAATAGCAGCAATGGTTCAAATAGTTGAAATGATAATAGACAGGTTTTCACAGCCTTTATACACTTCCCTTGGTGTTTTTCTTCCTCTTATTGCAGTAAACTGTGCAATACTTGGTACTTCTCTTTTTATGGTGGAAAGACAGTATTCACTTCCAGAAACAATAGTGTTTGGATTTGGGGCAGGAACTGGATGGTTTCTTGCCATGATTACCCTTGCTGCCATTAGAATAAAACTTTTATATGCAGATCCCCCTGAAGGCCTTAAAGGCTATGGTCTGACAATGATTGTTGCCGGTCTTATGTCAATGGGCTTTATGATTTTTTCAGGTATTTCCCTGTAACCGGTATTTTTAAGGAGAATTAAAGTGATATACATAGTTAGCCTTTCTGTTTTTACAGGAGTAACACTATTTCTTGTAATTATTCTTTTAATTGTCAAAAATAAGCTGACTCCATCAGGCAAAAATAAAATAATAATAAATGAAGACAAATCAAAAAGCATAGAAGCTTCAGGCGGTGCGACTCTTTTAAATGCACTTGTAAACAAGGGAGTTCTGCTTCCATCAGCCTGTGGAGGCGGAGGTACCTGTGGAATGTGCAAACTAAAAGTTTTAGAAGGTGGAGGAGAAATACTTCCAACTGAGCTTTCTCATGTCACAAGAAGCGAAAAAAATGACAATGTTAGACTGGCATGTCAGCTTAAAATCAAACAGGACCTCAAAATACAAATCCCTGACGAAATTTTTAATATTTCAACCTTTGATGCTGAAGTTGTTTCAAACGACAATGTGGCAACTTATATTAAAGAACTTGTTCTAAAAGTCGACCCTTCAAAAAATTTTGAATTCAAGGCAGGAGCTTACATCCAGATTGAAGTGCCTCCTTATAAAAAAATAAATTTTAAAGATTTTGACATATCCGAAGATTATATTGAAGAATGGAAAAGAGAAGGTCTTTTCAATCTTAGCGTTAAGTCAGATGAAAAAGTAATAAGAGCATATTCACTTGCAAATCCTCCCTATGAAAAGGATGTTATGCTCACCATAAGAATAGCAACCCCTCCTGAAAATAAACCGGAGGTAAAACCAGGCCTTGGATCTTCTTATGTATTCAGTCTAAAGCCAGGAGATAAAGTTCAGTTTACAGGACCCTATGGAGATTTCTTTGTAAGGGATACGCAAAAAGAAATTTGTTTTGTAGGCGGAGGAGCTGGAATGGCTCCAATGAGGTGTCATATTCTTCACCTCTTAAATACATTGGATTCAAAAAGAAAAATCACTTTTTGGTATGGAGCAAGATCTGTAAGGGAACTTTTCTATTATGATGTTTTTAAAGACCTTGAAGAAAAACATGAAAATTTTAAATTTTATGTAGCACTTTCAGAGCCAATTGAATCAGAAAAATGGAATGGAATGACAGGCTATATCCACCAGGCTCTTTATGACAACTACATTAAGCAGCATGATGCACCCGAAGATATAGAATATTATCTTTGCGGCCCTCCAATAATGGTAGAGTCTGTTATTAAAATGCTTTTAAATGAAGGAGTAGAAGAAGATTCTATTATGTTTGATGCATTTTGATATTTTATATTGACAAAATATTTATTGATTGGCCGAAAACCAGAAATTTTTGTTCAGTTCAAGAAAGCTGAGAAATTTAACCTTATGGATATATAAAGTATTCTGAGGATTAAATTTTTAATCTAACTTTAGAATTAACAAAAAATTCAGTTTCTGTTCAACAACTATTTATTGATTTTCGTACAAAATACCTAATAAATCGGAGAAAATCTTGTATCTATTTTTGTCTTCAAAAAAAGGGCTCACTATAATTGAACTTATTATTGTAAATTGTATAATATCAATACTTACAGCTGTTGCAGTACTTATATTTTTTTCTCAAAAAGAAAAAGCTTATTCAATTATTCTTTTACACGATTTAAACAACTTCTCTAAAAGTCTTATTGTTTATTATTCAGAAAAAAACAACCTGCCCTTTTCAAAAGGAGATATTTTTGGGGAGACAAATAAAATAGTTAATTTGAGCAAAGGGGTAAAAATTGAAATTATTGAAATGGACAAAGAAAATCCTTACGGAAATATGCCCTTTATTGTGAAAGCTTCCATTAACAAAAAAATAATTTCTTTTGATCTTAAAAAAAATATGGTAGTAAGTACGTCCGAACAAAAAAAATGTAGTGATTTTATCATAGTTAAATTTTTAAAATACTTTTTATACATTTTAGTTCTAAGCCTTATCTTCGTATCCTCTGTTATTTTTATCCTTAAAATCGGATCAAGACAAAAATGAATCAAAACAGACGACAATTTAAAAATCTTATTATTAACAAGGAATTTCAGTTTAAAATAATATTCTATAATTTTATTTACCTTTTTTCAGCAGCAGTTATAACTGCTCTTATCATACTGTTTCCTGAAATTTTAAAAATGAATTCTTCTTCTGTAACTGATATAGAAAAATACCACGCAGCAACAAACTTTATAAAAATTTCTGCAAGGACAATACCTGCAATTTTTGCTTTATTTACCATATCTTTTGTCCATATGCTCATTTTGACACACAGAATCTGCGGCCCAATAATCAGCTTTAACAAAAGCATAGATGAATTTAAAAAAGGAAATATAAAAGCAAGGATAAATCTTAGAAAAAAAGATTTTCTGACACAGGAAAGCGAAAATGTTAATGAGGTTCTTGAAAATTTTTCAAATTATATTGAATCTTTAAAAGACGACATAGAAAATCTTGAAAAAAAGGCTGAAGGCTGTGATGGTTTAAAGAATGAAATCATCAAGCTTAAAAGAAAAATCAACTCAATTGAAACCTGAAAAACCATATTTATAAATAGTTGCTGAACGAAAACGGCCTTTTTTGTCCATTTCGGCGTCAGATTAAAAATTTAATCCTCAAAATACTCAATGTATCCTAGAGGTTAAATTTTTCATCTTAATTGATTGAACAAAAAATCATCGTTTTTGTTCAATCAATTAATAGCACCTGATTATAAGTATGAAATTTCTTCTTTTAGCATACAGCAGGCAATTTTATAAAAAGGTCTGCCTTCCTTATCATAACTTAAATTTCCTGGCTGGATTATTTTGTTTAAAACACAGCCTTCTGGAATATCCAAATCAAAAAGAGAGCTTTCTGTTATTCCGCTGTTTTTTTCAAGATGGTCTTTTTTAAATTCATATGAATGAATTGGATAGTCTTCACAAAGAGGACATTTATAAATCCTGTTATTTGGGAAAAGAAAATAATTATCAGCTACAAGGCCGGCACATTCAAATTTTTCACCCTCATTTAAAAAAACTTTGGGATAAGTTACAATAATTTTATGATCTTTTGCAATTTTATCTGCAATGTCTGGAACTGTGTTTTCCCATAATTCTTTTGTAAGCTGCAGCGAGCTTCCTTTTTTATCGGCAGAACCTCTTATTCCTATTACCTGAATAAAAAATCTTGAAATTCCAAGATCTTTAACAAGATCATACATATTTTCAAGCTCATGAATATTTTCAGAACTTACTGTATAAATAAGGCTTGTTGTAAAACCTTTATCTACCGCATTTTTAATACCTTTTGTACAGGTATCAAAAACACCTTTTCCTCTTATTGGATCATTTGTTTCAGGTGATGCACCATCTAGGCTAAAACTTATGAAATCAACTTCTGAAGGCTTGATTTTATTTAATATATCATTAAAAAGATATCCGTTTGTATCTATTGTAATTGAAGAATATCCAAGCTCTCCTGCTTTTTTTATTCCATAGGAAAGATCTGGATTCAGGGTTGGTTCTCCGCCAAGAAAAATTACATTGGCTTCTTTGTTTTTATCTGAGAAAAACTTGAGCCAGTCATAAATTTCTTCTTTACCAAGGGTTTTTGTTCCATGCTGGCTGGGATTTATATAGCAATGTCTGCATTTCAGATTACATTGAGTTAAAATATGGAAAAAAATATTTGTTGCGTTTTTTTTAAAATCTACAGTTCGTTTCATTTTAATTGCATCTAATTTAAAAAATTTTTAATATCAGGCTATTTTAATTTGGATTTATAATATTCAATATCCTCTTTTGCCTTGATAAGTTCATCATTTGCAAGCCTTAATCTTGCAGAAAGATATTCAGCAAAAATCCTGTATAAAAGCAAAAGAAAATCAAGCCTTTCTTCGCGGTTGTCTTCGGACATGATTCGGTCGCCTGCACCTGTATTTACAGCAAGGCACATTGATTCATTAACAGAAACAACAGAAGCAGACCTGTCCTGTTTGTCAATAAGCCTCATTTCACCAAAAATTTCCCCCATTCTTTTAATTCGGGAAATCTCATGTTCGTTTTTAACAATCTTCACTTCTCCGTCAAGAAGAAAATAAAGCCAGGGGTCTGTATCACCCTCTTTGATAATTACTTCACCGTCTTTATATTTCCTTATTTTGCTGAGTCTTAAAAGATTGGAAAGATTATCAAGTTCAAAATTTCTAAGAGCAGGTATTCTCATTAATTTCTGGATATTTTCAATATTGTCTTTTAAATATTTTGTCTCTTTCATGACAATTCCTTTATAGAAATTTTAAAGAAAAAATCTTTAAAAATAAACCTAACAGCCAAATCTTTTATAAGCTACAACTATTTTTTTCTTATGTCCAATAAAGAGTTTTAATTAGTGATTGGCCGAAAACGAGAATTTTTTTGTTCAACTCTTAATCAGCCAAGACACATTTTTGAAACGCTCATATCAAAGGGGACAGGATATTTTCCGTCAAAGCATGCTTTACAAAAACCTTCTTTGGGAGATGAAATTCCTGTTGATTTTAGAAGTCCTTCAATACTTAAATAATGAAGAGTATCAAGACCTAGATAAACCCTTAATTCCTCAACAGTTTTTTGTGCGGCAATAAGTTCTCCCTTGCTTGAGAAATCTATTCCATATGCACAGGGGAATTTATGGGGAGGACAGCTTATTCTCATGTGAATTTTTTTTACACCAAGCTCCCTTAAGGCCTTGATTCTTGTTTTTGCCGTGGTTCCTCTTATTATTGAATCCTCAATTATTATGATTTCCTTGTTTTTAAGAGCCTCCTTAACAGGATTAAGCTTGACTCTTACCCCAAATTCCCTCATTTCCTGGGTTGGCTGAATAAAGGTTCTTCCTACATAATGATTTCTTATCATTCCCATTTCAAAGGGTATTTTTGATTCCTGGGAATAACCTATTGCAGCATAAACACCTGAATCAGGGAAAGGCATAACAATATCAGCATCAACAGGGGCTTCTTTTGCAAGCTGGATTCCGTGGGCCTTTCTCATTTCATAAACATTTTTTCCAAAAAAAGTAGAGTCAGGCCTTGCAAAGTAAATATATTCAAAAATACAAAAAGCTCTTTTAGGTTTTTTTACTGTATTTATACTTTTTATTCCGTCATCATTTATAATTACAATTTCTCCGGGCTCAAGTTCTCTTACAAATTCAGCCTGAACAAGATCAAGGGCGCAGGTTTCAGATGAAAGAACATATTTCCCGTTTAGTTTCCCAAGACAAAGAGGTCTGAAACTGTGGGGGTCTTTTATTCCAATAAGCTCACCATGGCTTGTCATTGCAACAAATGAATACGCACCTTCAAGTTTTTCAACAGTTTTTACAAGAGCCTCTTCAAGATTTCTGCCTTTCAGATTTTTTATGAATACATGGATTGCAATTTCACTGTCCATTGTTGTCTGAAAAATTGAACCGTCATCTTCAAGCTCTTTTTTAAGAATATGTGCATTGGTAAGATTTCCGTTGTGTGCAAGTGCAAAGGACATATTTTTATGCTGAACTAAAAACGGCTGTGCATTTTCAAGCATTGAAGCACCAGTTGTGGAATATCTCACATGGCCTATGGCAAGATTACCCTTTAAGGAATTAAGGTCTTCCTTTGAAAAAATATCTGGCACAAGTCCCATGCCTTTTTTGCATTTTATTTTTCTATCTTCTGAAAGAACGCAGATTCCGGCACTTTCCTGTCCTCTGTGCTGCAAAGCATAAAGTCCAAAATATGTAAGCTGGGAAGCATCGCTGTGATCAGATATTCCAAATATTCCGCAGGCTTCTTTTGGCCTGTTTTCTAATTCAAACATTTTTTTAATAATACTCCTGTAGGGGTTTTACTTTTATTTCGCTTTTCTTTAAGGCCTTTACAGCAAGACAATATGCTGCCGCACCTTCAATTGTTGTTGTATATGGAATACCAAAACCAAGGGCTGCTCTTCTTATGAGATATCCGTCTTTTTCAGTTCTTGAATTTCCGCTTGGAGTATTGAAAATAAGTGAAATTGAATTGTTTTTTATTTCATCAATAACATGGGGTCTTCCAACTGAAACTTTTCTGACCATTTTATTTTTTATACCCTGTTCTTCAAAAAAAGCAGAAGTACCCCTTGTTGCAATAATTTCAAATCCAAGCTCAATAAAATCTTTTGCAATTACAGCAGCCTTATCTTTATCCTCATCTCTTACGCTTATAAAAACAGTTCCTGACTCAGGAAGTTTTTGTCCTGCTGCATAAATTGATTTTGCCATTGCATTTCCAAGGTCTTTGTCTATACCCATAACTTCGCCTGTTGACTTCATTTCAGGGCCTAAAATCAGGTCAACTTCAGGAAATTTATTAAAGGGAAGAACAACTTCTTTCACTGCAAAATGTGAAAGTTCATGGCAGTCTTCAAGGCAAAGACCGTCAATTGTTTTTCCAAGCATTATTTTTGTGGCCATTTTTGCAAGAGGAACGCCTGTTGCCTTGCTTACAAAGGGAACAGTTCTTGAAGCTCTTGGATTTACTTCAATTACATAAAGTTCATTATTTTTAACTGCATACTGAACATTCATAAGACCTATAACATCAAGTTCCTTTGCCATGGCTCTTGTTGCAACTTTTATCTCTTCAATTATTTTATCTGAAAGACTGTATGGAGGAAGAACGCAGGCACTGTCACCTGAATGAACCCCGGCCTCTTCAATATGCTGCATAATTCCTGCAATAATTGTCTTATTTCCGTCTGAAAGTGCATCAACATCAATTTCAACAGCTCCCTGAAGGAATTTATCAATTAAAACAGGATGACCTTCTGAAACCGCAAATCCGTATTTTGAAAATTCTTTTAGTTCTTCCCTGTCATAAACAATTCTCATTGCCCGGCCGCCAAGAACATAGGAAGGCCTTACAAGTACAGGATAACCAAGTTCTTCTGCAACCTTTATTGCCTCAATTTCAGAAAAGGCAATTCCGCTTTCAGGCTGTCTGAGACTGAGCTTATTTAACATTGCCTGAAATTCTTCCCTGTCCTCTGCTTTATTTATGCTTGAAGGGCTTGTGCCAATTATTTTTACACCTGCCTTTTCAAGTGCAAGGGCAAGATTAAGGGGAGTCTGTCCTCCGAACTGAACAATTACACCATCTGGTTTTTCAGTATTAACAATATGAAGCACATCCTCTTTTGTAAGGGGTTCAAAATAAAGCTTATCTGAAGTGTCATAATCTGTACTTACAGTTTCAGGGTTTGAATTAACCATTATTGATTCAACCCCTTCTTCCTTAAGAGCAAATGAGGCATGAACACAGCAGTAGTCAAATTCTATTCCCTGGCCTATTCTGTTTGGGCCTCCGCCTAAAATCATTACTTTTTTACAATTATTTATCCTTGATTCATCAATTTGCTCATAGGTTGAATAAAAATAAGGGGTTGAAGCTCGAAATTCTCCGGCGCATGTATCAACAAGTTTATAAACAGGAAAAATATTGTGTGTTTTTCTGAAATTTTCAATTTCTTCAAGTTTTTTTCCAAGAAGATTTGAAAGCTGAATATCTGAAAATCCCATTTTTTTGGCTTCATAAACAAGGTCTTTATCAAAATCTGAACCAGCTTTTTGCAAAATTTCTTCAAAATCCACAATCTGTTTAATCTGATTTAAAAACCAGGGATCAATTGAAGTTGCTTTATAGATTTCATCAATTGTCATGCCTTTTTTAAAAGCATACCTTATGTAAAAAAGTCTTTGGGAATTTGGAGTAACAAGTTTTGCCATCAGCTCTTCAGTTTCGGGAATTTCAATATCCTTTCCATCAGAACCAAGGCCTGCTCTTCCTGTTTCAAGGGATCTTAAGGCTTTTTGAAAAGACTCTTTAAAAGTCCTTCCAATTGCCATTGTTTCTCCAACAGATTTCATTGTGGTTGTTAAAACATCTTTGGTTTCAGGAAATTTTTCAAATGTCCATCTTGGAATTTTTAAAACAACATAATCTATTGAAGGCTCAAAGGCTGCCATTGTTTCACCGGTTATGTCGTTTTTAAGCTCATCCATTGTATATCCGACTGCAAGTTTTGCAGCAATTTTTGCTATTGGATAGCCTGTTGCCTTTGAAGCAAGTGCTGAACTTCTTGAAACCCTTGGATTCATTTCAACAACTATCATATCACCGTTTAAAGGATTTATTGCAAACTGAACATTGGAACCGCCTGTATCAACACCTATTTCTCTTATTATTGCAATGGCGGCATCCCTTAAGATCTGATATTCCTTATCTGAAAGGGTCTGGGCCGGAGCGACTGTTATGCTGTCTCCTGTATGAACTCCCATGGGATCAATATTTTCAATGGAACATATTATTACAACATTATCATTTTTATCCCTTACAACCTCAAGCTCATATTCTTTCCACCCAAGAACAGATTCCTCAATCATTATCTGGCGGATCATGCTTGCATCAAGGCCTGATTTTGCTACAACTTCAAGCTCTTCAGGGTTGTATGCAACTCCTCCTCCTGTTCCTCCAAGTGTGTAACTAGGTCTTATGATAACCGGAAACCCTATTTTTTGTGCAATCTGTCTTGCCTCTTCCATTGAGTGGGCAAATCCGCTTTCAGGAACCCGAAGCCCGATTTTATTCATTGCTTCCCTGAAATTTTCCCTGTCTTCAGCCTTTTCAATTGCTTCAACAGAGGCACCTATAAGCTCAACATTGTATTTTTCAAAAACACCTTTTTTGGCTGCTTCAATTGCAGTGTTAAGTCCGGTCTGTCCTCCTATTGTGGGAAGAACTGCATCAGGTCTTTCCTTTGCAATAATTTTTTCCAAAATATCTGCATTAACAGGCTCAATATAGGTTTTATCTGCCATTTCAGGATCAGTCATAATTGTTGCAGGGTTGCTGTTAACAAGAATAACTTCATATCCTTCTTCACGCAAAGCCTTGCAGGCCTGGGTTCCTGAATAGTCAAATTCACATGCCTGTCCTATGACAATGGGACCGGCTCCTATTATCAAAATTTTTTTAATATCAGTTCTTTTGGGCATAACCCTTAACTTTTCCTTTTATTGTTCTTTTTTTTTAAAATCATCTATCATTTTTTTAAAATCTGAAAAAAGACCCGAAGCGTCATGGGGGCCTGGAGATGCCTCAGGATGATGCTGAACGCAAAACAGCGGAATTTCTTTGTGCCTGAAACCTTCTAAAGTATTGTCATTTACATTTATGTGGGTTATCTCAAGCTTATCCTTGTCAAGGCTTTCAAGATCAACTGCAAATCCATGATTTTGAGATGTCACCTCAACCCTTCCGTCTTCTCTTTTTACTGCCTGATTTGCTCCCCTGTGGCCAAATTTCAGCTTATAGGTTTTTCCTCCCATTGCAAGACCAAGAAGCTGGTTTCCAAGACATATTCCAAAAATTGGTTTAAAACCTATTAAGTTTTTTATTGTTTCAACTGCATAGGTTACAGGTTCGGGATCTCCCGGGCCGTTTGAAAGAAAAATTCCGTCGGGATTAAGTTTTTTTATTTCATCAAAACCTGTAAAGGCAGGAACAGCAAGAACTTCAAAGCCTTGTGCCTCAAGAAGTCTTAAAATATTAAACTTTACGCCAAAATCAAAGGCACAGATTCTGTATTTGTCTTTTGATTTCCAAAGCTTTTCACCCTCATCCAGGGAATCTATAAATTTTTTTTTGTTATTTTCCCAAAAATAAGGTTTTTTTGTTGTTACATTTTTTACAAGATCACTTCCTGCCATTGAAGGAAGATTTTTTGCCTTTTCAACAGCTTTTTCTGGAGACTCAATTTCAGAAGTGGAAATAAAAGCCCTCATTGAGCCGTTTTCCCTTAAATGAAGGGTAAGCCCCCTTGTATCAAGGTCATGAATTCCCATAATATTTTGTGACTGAAGATAATCTGCAAGGCTCTTTTTTGATCTGTAATTGCTTGGATAGTCCTGGTATTCACGGACTATAAATGATGAAACCTGAATTTTGTCTGACTCAACATCCTCTTCGTTAACACCGTAATTTCCAATAAGAGGATATGTCATAACAACCATCTGCCCATTGTAGGAAGGATCTGTCAAAACTTCCTGATAACCTGTCATGCTTGTATTAAAAACAAGCTCCCCGCCAGATTCTCCTGAACCGGTAAAACTCTTGCACGGAAAAATTGTTCCGTCTTCCAGGGCAAGAACTGCCTTCATAAAAAGCCCCCTTTGAAGTTATTTAAAAAAAAATCAGCTAAATATAGCATAATAATTTTTGGTGACAACTTCTAAAAATTAATATTACAAAACTGTAATTTTCAAAAATTTTAAAACAATTTTTTAAATATTTTTGAAGTTTTGATATAGTGACTATAGTTAAACAAACTAAAAATAAAAAGAATGAAAAACAAATGAAGATTTATGAAGTTGGCGGAAAAATAAGAGATTATCTTCTTGGCATAAAAAATTATGATTCTGATTATATTGTTTTTGATTCAGACGAAAAAAAACTTTTTGAAAAATACCCTGATCTTAAAAAAGTTGGAAAAAACAAGCCTGTTTATATTTCAAATGGAAATGAATATACAATTTCAGAGTATGAAAGTATTGAAAAAGACCTTGAATCAAGGGATCTTACAATCAATGCAGTTGCAAGGGATGAAAACAAACAAATTATTTATCATCCAAAGGCAAAAAAAGATATCATGGAAAAAATTTTAAGACCTGTATCTATCAATAATTTTATAAATGATCCTTTAAGAGTTTTCAGGGCAGCAAGATTTTCTGCAGTATTCCCTGAATTTGAGGTATCTGATGAACTTATTGAAGCTATGAGAATAATTGCAAAAAAAGGTCTTACAAAAAATATTTCTCCAGAAAGAGTTGGAAACGAACTTAGAAAAGCCTTTTCAGCCAGAAGTCCTGAAAATTTTATACGCCTTTTAAATGATACACAAAACTTAAATCCCTGGTTTAAAGAATTTGAAAATGCAGATAAAATTCCTGCAGGCCCTGAAAAATTTCATGGAAAAAACACAGTTTTTGAGCATACAGAAAACTGCATGAAAAAGGTTTACGGTTCCTCACTTCTTGTATGGATGGCATTTTGCCATGATCTTGGAAAAACAAAAACTCCAGAAAATATTCTTCCCTCACACCACGGACATGAAAAAACAGGAGCAAAACTTGCAGAAACACTTGGAAAAAGATTAAGGCTTCCTTTAAAATTTATAAACGGCGGAATAATTTCTGCCAAATACCATATGAAAACAGGCAGATACAACGAACTTAAACCTTCAACAAGAGTAAAGCTTTTAACTGAACTTTATAAAAAAGGATTTTTCAGAGAAATTTTTATTATTACCCAGGCTGACAAAGGTATAAATTATCTAAACCTTGCAGAAGATGATCTTGAAATAATTTTAAAGACCAAACTTCCAGAAGAAAAAAAAGGACTCAATAAAAAATCAGGAGAAATTCTTTTTCAAATGAGGTGTGAATCTTTAACCAAAAAAAATCACTGACTCTTCAGTTTAAATTAGAAAGTCACTGAATTATTTCTAAACATCATTTTTTCTGATTATTTGATTCATAAGATAAAAAATTTAACCTTTAGGATACATTGAGTATTTTGAGGATTAAATTTTGAATCTGACTTTAGAATGGACAAAAAAGGCCGTTTTCGTTCAGCAACTAATTATTAAGGCATCCACATCAAAATTCCTTGACAAGCATTTTCCTTTTGCCATTCTCTGAAAGAATGAAAATCTTTTATTTTATCTTCAATTACTGCCTTATAAACCTCAATTCCTACTATTTTTTCATTATCCGGAGCGGAATTTTTTATTTTTAAAATATCTTCTTTGATTTCAGGTGTAAGAACAGCACAAATTCTATCAGCAACTTTTTCAAAATATCCAGCATATGGGGATTCATTTAAAATATGAATCATGTCTATCTGCCATAAAAAAGCCTCATCATCTTCGTAAAAAGCATGCCATTCAATACACTTATCTTCACATTCAAGAAGATTGGAATAATTTATTGTTTTGATTCTTTTATTTTCCGCAAGCTTTGAAATTGCCGAAAAACTGTCTGAAAGACTGAATGGAGAAGTGTAAATATGAAAATCTATATCCCTGTTATTTATCAAAAGTCCGGTTTTTAGAGAGCCGACAAGATTTATTTTTGCACCAATTGAAGACCAGATTTCAAAAATTTTAAGATCGTCAATTATTTTCAATGCTTTTTTCTGAACTTTTTCTGCAATTTGAATATTTGTTTCCATATATCTCATTAATTTCCGTTTTATTATCCACCCTACCTTATTTGTTATATTACCGAGATTCAACCGTAATTGTCAGATGCCCGAATATTTAGTGTACAATGAATTTTTTACCCGGCAATAAAACACCGGGTAAATTAATCAAAAAATTTAAGCTATCTTCTGTTTACAGGATTTCTTGGATTATAATTTGAACTAAAATCAATATCTCCAAGACCTGTTCCAATATCTTCCCATTTTACCCATTTAAAATTTGTACCTGTATCTCCTATAGTATTTGAAGTGTCTGTTCCGTCCTGGGCTATGAATGCTCCATTTAAAAACTTTGATCCAACAGCCATATTTGTAACGTCAATACTGTCTGTGTGCTGAGTTCCGTCAATACCTTCCATATTGTCAACAATTGCAAAGGATTTGATATAGTTATTTTTTACTCCATTTGGAGTTCTGTCAAAAACTGCATATGTATTGTTTCCCTGACTCGAAACAAAAACATAGCCTGCTCCGTCAGCCTTATAATATATAGTCATTCCCTCAAGATCTTTTTTCAGGTTAAAGTCGCCTTCTTCAGCAATAAGATCATTTTCATCAAGGGAAATATCAAAAGGCTCAGCTCCTGGTTCAGCATCCATAACATAAACCCCGACTCCTTCCTGAGCAATGTATGCCTTGCCGTATTCCTGATCTATTACTATTCCTTCTGCATGCTCGTCATCATCGTCTGCCTCAAGAGTAATAGTTCTTATTTTTTTCCACCCTATTTTATCCTGATTTACAACAAGTTCAAACTGGGCAGTGTTCCAGGTTCCGTTTTGTGTTGCAAATGCATAGACTTTGCCTGTAACAGGACTTTTGTAAACACCTTCTCCGTATGCAGTATCTTCTCCAGGCTCTTCAGCATCAAAAAGTTCATCTGAATTTTCAGGGTCAGTTATATCAATTATATATGGACTTGATTCTGTGATTTTATAAATTGCAAATTTATTTGTATTTCTGTCTGTAAAAAGTGCAATATCTGTTTGAGTTCCATTCAGGTCAATTCCGTAAATTACATCAACATTATTAAATCTGTTTGTATCAGGAAGATTATCAAGAAGAGTGTTTCCGCTGACATCATAAATTGAATATCCTGCATTTTTCTGGGTTGCAATCACCATGCTTTTTTCAGAGTCTGACGGGTGAATCCAGAAGGCCATATCATCAGCATCAGGACTTTGAATTGTTGACCGTGCTGTTTCAACAGCAGGCTTTACAAGCATTGAGGTTTCTTCAGAAATATTTATTTCCCCAGGTGTAACAAAACCGTTTGCAGGCAGATTTTTCGAGCTTCCGGGAATATAATCGTTTCCTGCAAGACTTCCATAGGTCCAGGCACTTTTTGAAGCCATTCTGTTGTCTTTATATCTTGTTGCTCCGTCAATTTTGTAATCTTTTACTATTTTTAAATCCAGATAACAATTGTCTCCCCATCCAATACTGTCAAGAAGCACTGAATTTTCAGGCAGTTTCAGAGTTTCACCTTCAATAAATTTAAAATCTGAACTTATGGGTTCAGCAGAATAAACAAGTAAAATGCTTGATTTATCCGGAGAAAGAATACTTAAGTCACCTTCAATAATTTCTGTTTCCAAATGTCTTAAAATAACAGCCGATAAATCTTTAACAACAATAATTCCTGAAGATTTTGCCTGCTTTCCAGAAAGATCAATTAAAGAAGCTTTATTGTTTTCACCTGAAATTACAGCTAGATAAACAAAATCAAGGGATTGTGAGGAATTGGACAAAAGCTCAATATATTTATTGTCTGAACTTACAATTTCATTAAGAACAACAAATGGAGCTTTTTTAAAATTATGACTTCCAGGACTAAGCCTTGCATTTGGAGGAAGATTTGAACTTGCCTCAAGCGTGTCATACAAAACTTCTGCTGCAAGCTCTTTTTCATCACTTTTTTCAGGGTCTTCATAAATATCTCCGTTTGCCCAGGCTTTTGCCGAATTTGGAGTTAAATCATTGAAAAATCTTGTTGCAGCGTCAGGATCACTTGCTGACTGACTCAAAACAGCACTTGTATATAAAACCCCGTCTCCACCATTAAAATTACCTATGGAATCAATAATTTCATATTCAAGGGGCAGATCAATTTTCCCGTCATTGTCAGTATCTATATCATCGCCTGCTTTAATTTCTGCTTTTGTTTTTATAAGTGCATAGGTTATGGCATCGTGTTCCAAAATACCGTCTTCATGGTCTTCATCATCATAGGTTTTAATCAAAGGCTCATTTATTACAGCAGTTTCAGGATCAACAAGGTCATTATATTCTTCCATATTTTTAATGAGCAAAAGACCGTTTGCACCTGTTTTTACTCCATTTAGATCAAGACAATAGTCAACAATCCCTTCTTCTTTTTCATCACCATCAATTACTGCAAGGTAAGTATTTTCAATTGTATAATTTTTTTCTCCCCTTAACTCAATATACTGAAAAGAGTGAAAATCTTCGGGTATATTTGCCTTAAACTCATTAATTAAAAGGCCGTTTTCAGACAAAGGTTTTTTGTCACTGCTGCTGTCAGAGCATCCATTAATAATGGTAAAAGCAGCAAGCAAAAAAATAAAAGGCTTGATTTTCTTCATTTGTTTTCCTTTTTGAATAATTTGTTTTAACCTGATAAGTAACCAATTCAGCTCTCATACAATGATAATGTTAAAAAAATTTTAGGGTTTAGTTTGATTTGAATTACGGAGATTTTATGAATAAACAAAAAGTACTTGCAGAAATAAAAAACCTTGAAAAAAGCTATTTGGAAGGTGAAGAAAAAAGACTTGTTCTTGAAAATGCCAAAATGGATATTTTCAAAGGTGATATAACGCTTCTAATTGGAAAAAGCGGTTCAGGAAAATCTACTCTTTTAAATCTTTTAAGCGGAATTGACAGGCCTGATAAAGGTGAAATAAAAATTCTTGGAAAAGATATTTCAAAATTTTCAGATAAAGAACTTACAGATTTCAGAAGAAAAAATATTGGGATAGTATTTCAGTTTTTCAATCTTATTCCCACCTTAAATGTTGAAGAAAACTTAAATCTTGTTTTAAGTCTGAACAATATAAAAAATACAGGACAAACAGACTGGTATCTTAATGAAATTGGACTTTTTAACAGAAAAAAAACCTATCCTGACCGTCTTTCAGGCGGTGAGCAGCAAAGGGTTTCAATTGCAAGAGCTTTAATTCATGAACCTGAAATTATTCTTGCAGATGAACCAACCGGAAACCTTGATGAAAAGTCAGGTTCAAAAATAATTTCCATATTTGAAAAACTTGTAAGGCAAAAAAATAAAACCCTTGTAATGGTAACTCACAACCGCGATTTAATAAAAATTGCTGACAAGGTTTATTCTATAAAAGATAAAAAATTTGAAAGTTTTCAGGTATAAACTTATAAAAGACAGGTGATGCTTGAATATTTTACTTATTAAATCAAGTATAAGATATTTTGTTTCCCATCCTTTGCAGACTTTTCTTTCAATCCTTGGAATTGCAATAGGAATTTCTGTTTCAAATGGAATTGACATTGTAAACAAAAGCACTTTAAACGGATTTAAATATTCAATGAATGCTGTTACAGGAAGTGCTGTTTCCCATATTGTAAGCAATTCTTCTTTTTTAGATTCAAGCTTTTATTTTAATTTAAGACAAAAAGGTTTTACAAATATTCTTCCTGTTGTTGAACTTCCTGTTCAGGCAAAAAATTTCACCTTTATTTTGTATGGAACAGACCCGTTTGCCTCAAACAATTTTGAAAAAAGATTTTCAGGAATAAATTTTAAAACAAATACAAATATTTCCTCCCTTATTTCAGAAAAAGGAAGCGTAATAATAAGCAAAAAAACATCAGAACTTTTAAAGGTAAAAAACGGTGAAAGTTTTTTGCTTGATACTTTCCCTGAAAAAACAAAGGTAAAAGTAATTGGAATTATAGAAAACAATGCAAAGGCTTCAAGCTATGACCATATAATAATAACCGACATTTCATCTGCTCAGGAAATAAGTAAAAATAACAATAAAATTTCAAGAATTGATATTTTTGACAAAAAAGATGAAGCAAAAATAAAAAATCATCTTAAAGACAATCATTTAATAATAAAATCAAAGTCAAAATCAAAAACAACCGAGCAGATGGTTGAGTCATTTCAGATTAATCTGACAGCTGTAAGCCTTCTTGCTCTTGTGGTTGGTTCATATCTTATTTACAACACAATGAGCTTTTCAGTTGTAAGACGTAAAAAAACAATTGGAATTTACAAGGCTGTCGGAGTTTCTTCAAAACAAATTTTTTCAATTATAATTCTTGAGTCAGTTCTTCTTGGCTTTTTTGGAACAATACTTGGAATTTTAATGGGATTTTTTCTTGCAAAAGGCCTGATTTTAATTGTTTCCTCAACCCTTAATGACCTTTATTTTGCAATTACTGTAAATTCCGTTGAAACAGACATTTATTCAGTTTTCAAAGGACTTTTACTTGGAATGGGAGCATCGTTTTTTGCAGGAATAAAACCATCCTTTGACGCTTTAAAACTTTCGGCTGCATTTTCCATGAAAAGGTCTTTTGAAGAACAAACAATTAGAAAAAAAATTGCTGCTTACTCTTTTGCCGGAGTTTTAATCCTTGTTTTTGCCGGCTTAATTGCTTCTATAAATACTAAAAATATAATTTTGGGATATTTTACCTTTGTTCCCCTTATTGCAGGATTTACTCTTTTATCTCCCCTTGCAGTAATTTATCTTGTTAAGTTTTTTTCTTTTTCAAAATCCTGGCTTATTTATAAAATGGGACTTAAATCAATAACAGAAAATCTTTCAAGAACAATTACTCCAATTACAGCTCTTGCAGTTGCAGTTGCTGCAACAATTGGAATAGGAATTACAGTAAAAAGCTTTAGAAACACAGTATCTGAATGGCTTGACCAAAGACTTAAGGCAGATGTTTTTATAAGTGCACCAGGACTTGTTTCTTTGAAAAACGACAATCCTATTGAGCCTTATCTTCTTGAAAAATTAAAAGAAGTTGAGGGAATAAGAAAAATAAGTTTTTACAGGGAAAAAGAGATATTTTCAGATAATAAAAAAATAATTGTAACAGGCTACGGCCTTGACAGAGAAGACCTTTCAGGCTTTAAATTTAAAAGTAAAGTTTCCAAAAATATAATTGATGATTTTTTAAAAGGAAAAGGAATATTTATTACAGAGCCTTTTGCTTTAAGGCACAATCTTGATTCAGGCGGCAACTTAAATTTCCCTTACAAAAACAAAACAAAATCATACAAAATTCTTGGAGTTTACACAGATTATTCCACAGACCAGGGTAGGGTTTCCATTGTGTTTGATGAATTTTCAAAACTTTTTAACATAAATACTTTGTCCGGAATTTCTCTTTTTCTTGAAAAAAACAGCGATTTTCAAAAAATTAAAACCAAAATCACAAATATTTCAAAGGGCGAAGAACTGATTATAAACTCAAATTACAGCCTTAAAAAAAATTCCATGGAAATTTTTGACAAAACATTTGCAGTAGCAGATATTCTCCAGATTATTTCAATTATTGTTGCATTTACAGGAATTGTTTCAGCTCTTATGTCAATCATGCTTGAAAAGGAAAAGGAAACAGGAATTTTAAGAGCCATTGGTTTTCATTCCAGTGAAATAAGACAAAAAATTTATATCCAGACATTTTTTATGGGTCTTATTGCAGCTTTTTTAGCTCTTCCTCTTGGCCATGTTTTTTCATGGCTTTTAATAAATGTAATTAATAAAAGAGCTTTTGGATGGAGCATTGATTTTTCCTTTTCAATAAAAATAATTATTGTTTCTTGTCTTATTTCTGTTGGGGGAGCTGTTGCAGCAGGAATTTATCCCGGATTTAAAATGTCTAAAACACTTCCTTCAGCTGCACTCAGAGAGGAATAAATTTTGAAAAAAATACTTATACCCATACTTATAGTGATTTTAATTTCAGGTTTTTTTATTTTTAAACAAAAAAATGAGCAAACAAACTCAATTGATTATTTTGCTCAGTTTATGAAAAAAGAAAATGATACAACCGGATTTTTAAAGGCTTTGAAAAAAATAAAATTTGAATTCCCAAAAGACCATGGCCTGCACAAAGGTTTTCAGACCGAATGGTGGTATTTTACAGGAAATCTTAAAACAGATGACAATAAATTATTTGGATATCAGTTTACAATTTTTCGCTCCCAGCTAAAACCAAAGAAGGAAAAAAGAAACGCCTCTTTTGCCTCAAATGCAGTTTATATGGCTCATCTTGCTCTTACAGACGCTGAAAACAACAAATTTTATTATTTTGATAAATTTTCCCGTGAAAATGAAGAAAATACATTTGTTAAGCTTAACCCCTTTATAGCCAAAATTGACCAATGGAAGGTTTTTGAAAATGACAATGAGTTTGAAAAACTTGAAAATTTAAAAATTATTGCAAAAGAAAAAAACATTGAACTTGACCTTGATTTAAAAATTGTAAAACCCTTTGTATTTCAGGGGGATGAAGGTTTAAGCCAGAAAGGAAAAGGCATTGGAAATGCATCTTATTATTATTCCGCAACAAGAATATCCACAAAAGGCAAAATAAAAATAAACAAAAATGAGTACATTGTAAGCGGAAATTCATGGCTTGACAGAGAATGGAGCACAAGTGCTCTTTCACAAAATCAGGAAGGCTGGGACTGGTTTTCAATTCAGCTTGACGATTTTTCAGAAATAATGATTTACAATTTAAGACAAAAATCAGGACAAAAAGACCCCTTAAGCAAGGGAGTAATTGTTTTTGAAAACGGCAATTATAAAAAACTTGATTCAGATGATTTTATAATTGAAGTAAAGGACAAATGGAAAAGTCCCCGTGGCGGCATTTATCCTTCAAAATGGAATATTTTAATCCCTGAATACAAAATTGAGCTTGAATTAAAACCTTTGATAAAAGACCAGGAACTTGATTTTTTTATCCGATACTTTGAAGGTGCTGTTAAAGTTTTGGGATTTAAAAACGGTAATAAAATTTCAGGGACCGGATATGTTGAACTTACCGGATATGCTAAGGATTTATAAATTTTAATGTTCTTTGCATTCCAAAGCAGGAGCTTTGGAACGAGTAAAATCAAACTACTTGCTCCCAAGGTCACCTTGGGAGCATTTTCTATTTATTCACAAAGTCCTTTTTTACAATTTTATTATTTCCAATATCTATTTAACACTCTAATTTTATTACTAAAATACTACATTCCAAAGCAGGAGCTTTGGAACGAGCAAAACAA